>DASREQ010000043.1:0-24405 GCA_035651975.1 Candidatus Udaeobacter sp. | reverse complement strand
TGCCGCCTCCTTGTCGGCGGTTGGTGATCCAATGGGCTGCGAATGGCCATGCCCGGCTTGTTGAGCACGTGAGTGTAAATCATGGTGGTGGACACATCCTTGTGGCCAAGCAGTTCCTGCACCGTCCGAATATCATACCCGTTCTGCAACAGATGTGTAGCAAAACTGTGCCGGAATGTGTGGCAACTAGCGGCCTTATGGATTCTCGCCCGATAAATCGCGGCTTTCACCGCTTTCTGCAGGTTCTTCTCCGAGATGTGGTGACGGCGCGTCTCGCCAGAGCGCGGGTCGGCTGAAACGGTCAGGGCTGGGAAAACATATTGCCACGGCCACGAGCGATCCGCGTTGCGGTATTTGCCTGCCAATGCGAAGGGCAAATACACGCGACCGGCGCCGTTGCGTAGATCGTGCTGATGAATCTGCTGCACGCGCTCCAAGTGGAGCCGGAGCGGGTGGCGCAAACGCTCGGGCAAAATGGTGATGCGGTCGCGTAAGCCTTTGCCGTCACGGATGATGATGTGGCCGTAGCCGAAATCGATATCTTTCACTCGCAGGCGAACGCACTCCATGACTCTCAGACCAGCGCCATAGAGCAGTTCCCCCATTAAGCGATAATCCCCTTTGAGATGTGCGAGAACGGTACGCGCCTCCGTGGCGTGAACACGACAGGAAGCTTCGCCGGGCGCGTAACGCGCTGAACGTTGTCGATGAAATCGAGTTTTCGGTCGAGCACTTGCTGGTAGAGAAAGAGCAGCGCGCTGAAAGCCTGATTTTGGGTGGATGCAGCGACATTCCTTTCGACCGCCAAATGGGTGAGAAATCTGGTGATTTCCTTCTCGCCCATTTCGTTCGGATGCCGCTTGCGATGAAAGAGAATGTAACGGCGAATCCAATCGACGTAGGCTTGTTCGGTGCGGATGGAGTAATGTTTCACGCGCAAATGCCAGCGGACCCGATCGAGTAGCTTGGGCGAGGAAGCCACCGCAGCGTTGGAGGACGACACAGCAAAGATCGTGTCAAAATAGTTGCGCGATAGCAAGGCCGCGCTGGGCGAAAAATGATCGCGCAGAACGATTATAATCTGATTTACGCCGCAGCTGGAGAACAGACCAAAATGCCCAGCGGGTTACGCACTCGAACTACGGCTGCGGCGGGGGCGTCGGTTGACTGCCCGGGGTCGGGACGACTCTCGGTGTGGGTGCGCTACTTTTCCGGGAAAGGCTTTTCTGCAACTCGTCTTTGATTCTTTGTTTGACCATGTTCTGAATGGAATCGCTAAAGGAAGCGGACGCAGTAGCGCTCGGTTGAGGCGCTGAGGCCGCTCTGTTCTTATCAACCGAGCGCATGATTGCCGGCGCGAAAATCACCGACACAATGGCGAGTGCGAGGAGCAACGCTGCAATGATAAAGATGGCGCGCGCAATCGGAGATAGTCCTTTGCGCGTCGGAGTGCCAGGCGCGGTGCGTCGCACCCCGGCCACACACGTGGGGGGCTGGGGATTGCCAATCGTCTCGGCATAAAGATTGACTAACGAAACAACAACGCCGTGTTTCACTTCCACATCGCCCAGTTCATGCAGGTAACGCTGCCAACGACGATGCTGCGCCAGATCACCCGCGAAGCGTTTGCTCACCAGAATGTGACCTGCGTCACCGCAATCCATCACCCGACGCGCAATATTGATTCCTACTCCGGAAATGTTTTCGCGCGCGTTAGCGTCCCTGACGTGTTGCACCGGACCGCTGTGGATTCCCATCCTTACCGGCAGGCTCGGTTGCGCCCGCAGAGCCTGGCTCACTTCCAAAGCGCACTCGGCGGGCCCCTCCACTGAACCGGTGAAGACCAGGGCCATACCGTCGCCGGTGGGCAGGATGATCAGCTGCCCCGCTGCTTCTGCTTCACGCGCGGCTTCAGTATTGCGGACAATCTGGTTCAACTCCTGAAGCGCTTCTGATTGTTCGTCAGTCAGCAGGCTGGAATACCCGACGATGTCGATGAACAAAACATGCGCGATTTCCAGGCGCGGCTTGGTTTTCTCGTCATCCTCCATTTGCCCGGAAACGTTAAATGCACTCCATCGACCGCTCTAGATGATTTTTTCGGCCATTTTCGCCGATGGCAAGTTTTGCGAACAGCGCACTCGCGATTCTAACGAGAGACCGCGAAGGGCGCGCTCACCAGCACGCGAGACGCGCGCGCTACCCTACGCGGGCGCGCCGCCGAGAGCGCCGGGGAGCGGCGGTGTGACGTCGGGGGCGGCTACGACTTGCTTGGGCGGTTTTTCGGCCGGCATTTTTTTTCCGGGCGGCGGAGATGCACCCGGCGGCGGATTAATCAGGCGGCCGTGCTCGACGATTTCTTTGATCTGCGAGCCGTCCAGGGTTTCAAACTCTAGCAAGGCCTTGGCGATTATTTCCAGCTTGTCGCGATTCGTCGTGAGGGTTTCCTTCGCCAATCGATAGGCGTCATCGAGTAGTTTTCGCACTTCCTGATCGATCTGCTCGGCGGTGGCTTCGCTGTAATCGCGTGCGCGTGAGATATCCCGTCCCAGGAAAACGTAATCTTCGTGGTCGCCGTATTCGACCATGCCCATTTTCTCGCTCATGCCCCATTCGCAAACCATCCGGCGCGCGATCGCCGTAGCCATTTTGATGTCGCCCCGCGCGCCGTTTGTGATATCGCCGAAGACAATTTCCTCGGCGACGCGGCCGCCCATGCTCACTGCCAGGCCGGCGAGTAACTCGTTTTTGCGATTGGTGTATTTGTCTTCCTCAGGCAACCACATTGTCGATCCAAGCGATGGGCCGCGCGGGATGATTGTGACTTTATGCAACGGCTCGGTGTGCGGCAAAAGTTCCAGTAACAACGCGTGACCTGCCTCGTGATAGGCGGTGTTTTGTTTTTCTTTTTCGCTGAGCGCGAGGCTTCGGCGTTCTTTGCCCCAGCGAACTTTATCGCGCGCTTCTTCCAGCTCGGCGAGGGTGATTCCCTTTAAGCCGCGCCGCGCCGCGAGCAACGCCGCTTCGTTAATCACATTGGCCAGTTCAGCCCCCGAATAACCCGGTGTGCCGCGCGCCACGACTGCCAGATCGACGCCTTCGGCGAGTTTCACTTTCTTGGCGTGGACGCGCAGAATTTCTTCGCGTCCTTTCACGTCAGGCAGGTTGACTGTGATCTGGCGATCGAAACGCCCAGGCCGCAACAAGGCTGGATCAAGAACGTCTGGACGGTTCGTTGCTGCGATGATGATCACGCCTTCCTGCGTATCGAACCCGTCCATCTCGACGAGCAACGCATTTAAAGTCTGTTCGCGTTCGTCGTGGCCGCCGCCCACGCCGTGACCGCGATGACGCCCGACGGCATCGATTTCGTCGATGAAGATGATGCAGGGCGCGGACTTTTTGCCTTGATCGAACATGTCGCGCACGCGCGATGCGCCGACGCCGACAAACATCTCAACAAAGTCCGAGCCGCTGATGGAAAAGAATGGGACATCCGCTTCTCCTGCAATGGCGCGCGCGAGAAGCGTCTTACCCGTGCCCGGAGGGCCGACCATCAAGACACCCTTTGGAATGCGGCCGCCGAGTTTTTGAAATTTTTTCGGATCGCGCAAAAACTCGACGAGCTCCTGAACTTCGTCCTTGGCTTCCTCCACCCCGGCGACATCGCGAAACGTGATTTTGTTTTTGTCACGGGCGAGCATGCGCGCTTTCGATTTGCCGAAATTGAGAGCGCCTTTTCCGGCCATGCGGATTTGCTGGCGAAACAGGAAGTAAAGAACCAGCAAGAAAAGCGCGATCGGCAGAAAGCCGACCACAGTTTGCGCAAGCATGTTCGATTCCGTCTTAATGGCCGGCTGAATGCCTGCGGCAGCCAGTTTTTGCTGCAGATCATTAGTGAAAGTCAAATAGACCGTGGTCTTAAACGGCACCTGTTGAGAGGGCGCCGAACCTATTCCCTGGCGGATATAGGCGCCGCGTAATGTTTGCGTCGGCCGGCCATCTTCCACCACCAGCTGGAGCGCATAGTTTTTGTCGTTGACGATCTGCTTGTTCTCCAGCAGCTCGAGAAACCGGTTATACGGCACGTCTTCGACCGGCTGCATTCCGCCGCGGTAAAAGAGCATCGCCATCGCGATCAAACTGAAGGCGATCACAATGAGGATGACGCCGCGCCAATTAAAATTGGGTTCGCTCCCGCGAGATTTGTTGTCCCGCTGAGAGTTGCGATCGAATTGAGCCATAAGTTAAAACGGATTTACCGCAGTAAAAAGGTTACCATGAACAAATTGCCAATGCAAAAGGGCCAAGACCAGGGTTAAGTGGTTAAACAGTTACATTGGTACATCGGAAAATCTCTACATCTTAGACGCCCTGACGCCGTAAACGTTTTAACGATTCAGCCGATTAACTCCGAAAGCGTTCGCCAGCAGGCGACTCAAGGAGGCGAAGCCGCATTGCGTTGGTGGCCCGTTTCGGGTAAAATTCGCCCCCCGCACATTCTACAATGACAGAGCTGGTCTCATCAGTCGCAGATAAGATCGATCGCGCCGTGCAGCGGGTAACCCCGCTTGCGTACCGGGTGCGTCGGACCGGGCGCCGCTGGGTGCGTCGGGCGTTACGCAAGCCTCGAAGTGTCGCGGAAGGGCCCAATCTGTTGCCGGTGTTGATCCAGGTATTGGCGAGTTTCACCAAGGCGGATGGTGTCCTTCTCGAGGAAGAAATCGACTCCAGCCTCGGTTTTCTTCGGTACGATTACCCGGAGGCGGTTTACTCCGAGCTCCGGCAATTATTCAGGCAAGCGCTTTATGAGCAGCAAGATCTCGCTGCCATGGCGCAAAAGCTGGGCGCGCAGCTTAGCGCGGATCGCAAGATCATGCTCGGGGTTCAGCTTTACGACCTGATCTCGCAAGCCGGTTTGAAGCAGGAGCAAGTCGTTGCGTTCTACTCGTTCATGTCGCAGATGGGCATGGCTGCGCAGGCGATCGATATCGTTTATCAACTGAACGCGTCGGAAGATTCCGATCCTTCGATTTATCAGCACGGCGCGTCACCGCTGGAGTCGCTCTCGTTCGGCCCGGACGGGAAAGCCGATGTGACGCTTAAGAATCTGAACGAGACCGACCGCTTGATGGCCTTTCGTTATCACGAGCTCATCTTGCTGAAAAATTATAGCGACCAAAACGTGTCCGTGCGTGGGAGGCCGCTGGTGCGGGGTGGGTTCTGTCGAATTTATCCAGGTCAGCGCATTCTCGCAGGCGACCAGGTGCTCAGTTATCAGGAACTGGCGCAATATTTCAACGCAAAGAAGAACGTTTCGCTTCCACAGATTTTCATTCGGGTAAACAGAGACTCGGACGAAGTGGGATTGGAACGCTCGCGAACACGCGAGAGCGCGCTTCGAGTTACTTTCGGACTGAATGTCCGCGTGAAGGCGCTGCGTGATGTGGATGCCGAGCTCAACGGCGTGAAGTTAAAAGCCGGGACACAGGTCGAGGCGGCTTTGGAAGACCGGATTGTATTCCGCAACGACACCGAGCTGGATTTGAACGATCTGCGCCGGCGAGCCCGCGCCCTGGGCGGCCGGTTTCAACTGAAGGCCTCCAAATCGGAATATCTGGTTTCGAACGAGCCGAGCCGACTGGAAGCTGACGATATTTTGCTTTCGCCTGGCACCAGCGGCGACGTGCTGTTGAAGATTTTCTGCGATTACGATCGGCGGGTCGGGCAATTGGAAGTGATCGAAGCGGATCGACCGATCATGGTCGGGGACACGGTGGTGCGTGCGACCGCGCCGTTGAAAGACGGGGATACCATCCGGATCGACGTCGGCCAATTTCTGCGCTGCAACTTTTCGGAACGGATCATCGAGGAAGAGCGCAATATCATTCGCACTCTCGACGTAAACGAAATCACGCACCGGTTCGGCAAAGGCGAGATCGGGCTTGAGGGAATCTCTTTTAGCATCGCGCGTGGTGAGCTCGTTTGCGTGATGGGTGCGAGCGGCTGTGGAAAGAGCACCCTGATGAGAGTGCTGGCCGGGCAACTTCAGCCCACCGGCGGCGAAGTTCTTCTGAACGGGCAATCGCTCTACCAGAACCTCGACGCCCTGAAGCACTACGTCAGTTACATGCCTCAGCAGGATGCGTTCGACGAACATCTCACCATCGGCGAAAACCTGCTGTTTGCGGCGGCAATCCGCGCGCCGCACCTCTCGCGGCGCGATCGCACCCGCCGTTTGGAGGCAAAGCTGATCGAGTTGGGGCTGGCCGAGCGGCGTGACGCAGTCGTGGGCAGCCCGGAGAAGAAAACGCTCAGCGGCGGCGAGCGAAAACGCCTCAACATGGGGCTCGATATGATTGGCATGTCAGACGTTTATCTGTTCGACGAACCGACTTCCGGCCTTTCCTCGAAGGACTCCGAGCATGTCATGGAAATTATTCGGAGCATGGCCCACAACAAAATCGTCATCGTCACGATTCACCAGCCGAGCTCGAAAATTTTCCAGATGTTTCACAAGGCGATCCTGCTCGACAAGGGTGGACGGCTCGTCTTTTTCGGAACGCCGTCCGATATGCTTCGGTATTTTGCTGAAGCGGAACATCAACATCAGTTCGGGGCGGAACTGGGGGCGTGTCCATCCTGCGGAACAACACGTCCGGAATTCATTTTTGATGTGCTGGAGACGCCGCTCCGCGACCTGAGCGGCGACATTATTTACGAAGAAAACAGCCGCGGCCATCTCGTCGCCGCGCGCCGTTATTCGCCGGAATTCTGGCGCGACAAATATGAAGCTTTTCGCCTGATCCAGGACGTCAAACAAGTTTCCCTGCGCAAAGAAGCGCCTTCTCCGTTGCCTTCTACGCCGGTGCAGAAAAGGCGGCTGCCATTTCGGTGGCATGACGAGTGGACCCAATTTCGCACCGTGCTGCGGCGCGCTTTTGTGAGCAAACTGCGCAACCGCGCCAACCTGGTCATCACGATCGGAGTTTCGCCCGTACTGGCGTTGTTGATTGCGAGTATTCTGCGCTACTCGGAGAATGGAACGTACGATTTCGCCTCCGCCTATCACATCCCGACATTTTTGTTCCTCGGTCTGATCGTCGCGATGTTCCTCGGCCTGACCAACAGCGCCGATGACATTATCCGGGACCGGCCGGTGCTGCAGCGGGAGCGGAATGTCAACGTTCGTTTGTCGTACTACGTCATCTCGAAGACGCTCACGCTTGGGGTGTTTGCCCTTGTTCAATGCATCCTCTTTGTGCTGATCGGCAATTACGTCCTGCAAATCCGGGGAATGTTTTGGATCGACCTTGGCATCATGTTCATGACTGCCATGGGCGGCGTGGCGCTGGGTTTGCTCATCTCCTCTCTGGTGGCCGATCCAAAGACAGCGGCGAACATCGTCCCGCTTGTTTTGATTCCGCAGATCATCATGGGTGGCGCGCTCATCAAATACGAGGACATGAATCGGAACCTCGCTCTGCTTTATGCCCTCTCACATTGGTTCTCCGAACACCCAAGCGCAGACAAGAACAGAAAAACAGAGAGCAAGCTGCAAGTTCCGTTTGTCTGTCAATTCATCGCCATGCGCTGGTCGTACGAAGAAATGATAGTCGCGCAGGCCAAGCTCAATCCGCTCACTCGACGGCAAGATCGCGCAAATGACGAAATTCGAAAGCTCGCACCCAAAGCAAACACGCCTGAGTTGCGCCAGCGTCTCAACGACTTGAAGGACGTTTTGGCATTGCTCTCGGGTCTCGAAGGGCGTTCGGCGAAGGAGATCGATCGCTATCTGAAACTTACCGACCCAATCCTGGCGGGCCAAAAGGGATTTGACCGTTCACTTTTCACGGAGGCGAACGGCCCCATTACAGCGGAGCAAATCTATGTGAATCAGAAGGTGTCCGACTTGATGTCAAACGCCGAGATGGACCAAAGCGATTATCGCCGCGGGAAGCGGCCGAACGTGTTCTTCGGCGCGCAGAAACGTTATTTCGGGATCAGCATTGGCGTGTTTTTCTTCAATACGGCCGTGTTGATTCTATCCACATTTGGATTACTCGGGCTGTTGCATTGGATTTTGCGACGAGAGCTTGAAGTGCGTAGAAGTTGAATGTGATGGGCAGGGCGGGCCCTCCGCCTGCCATCCGACGGTCGGCAACCGATGCGGTTGCCCTGCAACGCCAACCGGCGTAACAAGAGGGAATGACTAAACCAAAAAGAAGACCGGCCCGCCTCATTGTCGCTACCAGCGAGACCGACCCCGACATGCTTTACGCGACGAAATTTTGGGCGCCAGACCCATTCATCTTTCTGGAACGCAATGGTAGACGCACCCTCGTCCTGAGCGATTTGGAAATCGATCGCGGCCGCAAGCAAGCCGACGCCGATGAATTTGTCATGTTCAGCGAACTCGAGCGCGAAGTGCAGGGAAAATCGAAAAAGGCGCCGCCCTACGAAAAAGTTCTGGCGCATTTTCTAAAAAAACGAGGAGTAAGATCGGTAACTGTCCCCGCAAATTTTGCGCTCGGCTACGCGGAGGAACTCGCCGCAAACAAAATCCGTGTACGCGCGACCAACGGGTTTTTCTGGCCGGAGCGCGAGGCGAAATCGGACAAGGAAGTCGAAATGATGGGCCACGCCCTGCGAATCACGGAAAAAGGACTCAAACGGGCGATCGAAATTTTGAAAGCGTCCAGGCCCGGGTCCCGAAAGCGATTGCGCTGGAACGGCAAAACGCTGACTTCCGAAATACTCCGTGCGGAGATTGATTCAACGATTTTGCGCGCGGGCGGCATTCCGGCGGGTACGATTGTCGCCGGTGGCGATCAGGCGTGTGATCCGCATGAGCGAGGCTACGGTCCGCTTTACGCAGACTCTTTGATTATCCTCGATGTTTTTCCACGCGACGCGAAGACCGGGTATTTTGGCGACATGACCCGCACGGTTTTGCGCGGACGCGCGACCGAAGCCCAGCGTAAGCTTTGGGAAACGGTGAAGGCCGGTCAGGCGCTTGCTTTGAAGAGAATCAAGGCGGGAGTCGACGGGATGACTATTCACAACGCGATCCAGGAATTTTTCGCCAAACGCGGTTTTCCAACTGCGGTGCGCCGAGGCCGGCGGGTGGGATTCTTCCATGGCACCGGGCATGGCCTCGGGCTGGAAATTCACGAGTATCCGCGCTTGCAGAAAGTTATTCTGCGAGATCGACAGGTACTGACGGTTGAGCCCGGCCTGTATTACCCGGGATTGGGCGGAGTGCGGATTGAAGACGTGGTTTTGGTGACGAAGACGGGTTGCAAAATCTTGTCGCGGTTCCCCAAGCAGCTGGAAATTTGATTATCCAAAAAGGCGCCGTCATCCTGCGCAGGGCGAAGGATTCCGCCTGCGCAGTTTTCGACATACTGGAGCCCAGGTGTGATCCATCATCCTGTGGGAGGTTCCTCGCTTCGCTTGGAATGACATTTACAGAATGAACGAAGCGCGCGATTGCGCGTCTAATTTGTTCCAACCACTAAAGTGACAACTGGCTTCGATACATTAAATTAATGCTCGGTATGTTTTATCCATACGGTTTCGGTCTTGGACCTAACTGGCTGCTTTACATCGGCGTCCCGCTGATCATAGGGATTTGGGCACAGATTCGAGTCACGAGCGCGTTCCGTAAATGGGGTGAAGTGCGGGCGAGCTCAAACATCACCGGCGCGGAATGCGCGCGTGAAATACTGCAGGCGGCCCAGATTCCGGATGTGGAGGTTGTGGAGACGAATGATTTTCTTGGGGACCATTACGACCCGAGAGACAAGAGGCTGCATCTCTCCAGCAACGTTTACCACACCCCTTCGGTGGCGGCCCTGGGCATTGCTGCGCACGAGACCGGTCACGCGATTCAGCACGCGAAGGCTTACGCGCCACTGAAAGCGCGCATGGCGATTGTGCCGGTGACAATGGTCGCGTCGCAATTGCTGCCGTTCATTATTATCGGCGGTATCTTCTTCAGGATTACCGGTCTGATTACGATCGGTATCTACTGCTATCTGGTCTTGCTGGTCTTCCAGTTGATCACGCTGCCGGTGGAATTCGACGCCTCGCGCCGTGCGAAAATTATTTTGCAACAAATGGGGATCGTCCGGTCCGGGGAGGAAGTTACTGGTGTAAACAAGGTGCTCAACGCGGCTGCGCTCACGTACGTGGCGGCTTTCATTGCTGCATTGGGCAACTTGCTCTGGCTGATGTCGATCCGCGATCGGCGGTGATCGGCTGCACTGAGATGGATCCTGCTCTCGCCTTACCTGCTCGACGGATTTCCGATTTGTTGTCGTCTGGCCTGGAAGCCCGTGCTAAGTCTAGGCGCGAGACAATGGACCAGCCGCGGGTCGATCCAGATCAGGAGTTGGTAAAGCGTACACAATCGGGCGATGCCGGCGCGTTCGATGAACTGGTGGTCAAATACACCCCGCGTCTTTACGGCCTGGTTTACAACATGACCTCGAATCACGAGGACACGAACGATCTTTTGCAGGACATTTTTGCCAAAGCCTATCGCGCGATCCGCGGATTCCGCGGCAAATCGTCTTTTTACACGTGGATTCATTCGATCGCTGTAAACATGACGCTCAATTTTCTGAAGAAACGCGGCCGGCGTTTTCAACTGAGTCTCGATGACGTCGATGCCAGCATTCAAAACGACAAGGAATTCCTGGAAAGCACAGCCACGAGCAGTCCGGTGCGCGAAGCGGACTTGTCCGAGCTGCAGCGAAGATTGAACGAGGCCATGATGAAATTGTCTGATGAACACAGAGCCGTGGTTACCATGTTCCATATCCAAGGGATGCCCCACGCAGAGATCAGTAAAATCTTGCGAGTCTCGGAGGGCACGGTACGTTCAAGGCTCTTCTACGCGAATCGACAGCTACAGAATTACCTGGACGAATTTCGGAAAAATCCTGTTTCCTAATCGGCGCTGAAAAATGAATGAGTTTAACGATAACGAAATCGCGAGGCTGCTTCGATTGAAGCGCTACGAACAACCGCCGCCGGGCTATTTCGAGAATTTTCTGCACGAATTTCATCGCCGGCAGCGCGATGAAATGCTCCGCCAGCCGTTGTGGCGCATCTGTCTCGAACGCGCTCACGGCTTGATGCTCCGCCTCGATGCACGATCTCTCGCCTCGTATCCAGCTGCCGTCGCAGCAGTCGTGGTCTGCGCTGCAGTAATTTCACTGAAGATTTACCAGCAACCGGAGACCGCTCGCGTTGCCCTCCAGAGTCCGCCGACTTTGTCGGCGCCGGCGACGACAGATGGAGAATGGAGCCTCACATCTCCGGTGGCCACGCAGATTTTCAGGACGCAGCCGATCCGCAGTTTTAATGCAAGCGCCCAGACTCACCGAGCCGCAGCCCCGCCGCGCTACGTGCTCGATAGCGTTCCCGTGAGTTATGAGCCGACTTTCAGATTTTAGGCGCGGTATAGGACGACGCGGCTTGCGCGTCCCGGTATCGCCAGTTAAGAATCTCCGCCCCGCTATGTCCCGTAATACCGCGTTCGCGCTGATTTTCTGCTTAAGCACCAGTTCGCTCATCGCGCAGGAGCAGTCCGCGAAGCCGGCCAGAGATCGCGTTAAGGACACCTTTGAGCGCACCATAGCGCAGGCGGAATCGGCCGCGACAATTAGCCATCAGGTCAGAGACATCTTTCAGCGTGCCGCCAAAGCGGTAGTTAAGATTCATGGCGTTGATGAACACAGCCCCATTTGTGGCACAGGATTTTTTATCGATCCCACAGGGACGCTTTACACCGCGTACACGGTTGGCGGTGAAGCGGGTAATTTTACGATTGAATTTAAAGGGAAAAAATATCCCGCGCGGCAGCTTTTGGCAGATATTCGCAGCGGGACAGCCATGTTAAAAATTGACGAGGCCACTCCGGCCCTGCCGATTGGCAAATCTGAACAGCTGGAAGTAGCCACCCCTGTCGTGGCGGTCGGTTATCCGTTGGACCTGCCGGAGACACCAAATTTCGGGATGATTGCGGGATTCGATCGCAAATATCTGGGCCGCTATTTTTCGACAACGCATCTGCGGGTCAACGTGCCTACACAGCGCGGTGAAGCTGGTGCGCCGCTTTTGAACATGAAAGGTGAGGTCGTTGGCATAGTGGTCAGCAGCCTTGAGAACAACTCAGCATGTTACGCTGTACCAATCGAGGCGGCGGAGAAAATTCGAGGGGATTACATGCGTTTCGGAGAGGCCAGGCACGGCTGGGTCGGAATCAATGTTTCCATGGCACGCCAGCCGGTAGAAGGTTCGCTTGCAGAAATGACGAAAATTATGGAGGACACCCCGGCCGCGCGTTCCGGAATCAAGGCCGGCGACATTCTCTTACAAGTTGGCCGAAAAAAGGTTACTCAGCCGGAAGATGTGCTGGATGCCTCGTTCTTCATCACCGCCGGAGACGTGGTCCCGATCACTGTGATGCGAGGCAATCAAAAACTGACTTTCAATGTGCAGGCCACTCTGCATCCTGCCAGCAAGACTGGGCTGTTACTTGCCGCTCCCGGCAGGCCGGCAATCAATCAGCAGGCAATCCCGCTCTCGCTCGGTTCCGACATGCCACCTACGCCGTAAGCGGGCGATGTTCACAACATTTTTCTAAACTCGGCTTCGTCGATAATCGGGACGCCGATTTCTTTTGCTTTATCGAATTTGCTCCCAGGTTCGGCACCCGCGAGGACGTAATCGGTCTTCTTGCTCACACTGCCCGTAACGTGGCCGCCGAGCGCTTCGATTTTTTCCGTGGCTTCTTCCCGTGTCATGGAAGGTAACGTGCCCGTGAGCACAAAGGTCTTTCCGGCCAGCGGCAGTTCCGCCGCTTTTTTTGCTGAGACTTTTTCGCTCTTCGGGTGAATCCCGAGTTCTTTTATCCGGCGCAGAATCTTTTTTCCGGCCGCAGAGGCGAAGAAATCCAGGACGCTTTTCGCAACTACAGGCCCAACTTCGGTCGTAATGCCGCGGCCTTTTTCGGCTTTGCTTTTGGATGGTTTCGCGAAACCGGCTTCGATGAGGCGATCGGCAATTTCTTTCGCGTCCCCCTTCTCTTCCCGCTTTTTGTGATACTCCAAAACGTCGCGAAGCAGCGATGAATTAGCGGCGTCTTCAATCGTTTCCTGAAAACGGGCAAGCTCCGTAGCTGTCGTTCTTCCCACATCCGGAATGGCAAGCGCAAAGAGCCACCGCGAAAGTGGCAGGGTGCGGGCCCGCTCGATGGCGCGGATCGCTTTGGTTGCATTTTTCTCGCCGAAGACTCTCGGCTCTTGGTCCGTCCCCAGATTCAGTTGGGCCAGCTGTTCCGTCGTCAGGTCAAACAGATCGAGCGGCTCGCGTACAAGCCCGCGTTCGACCAGTTTGTCTGCCACGATGCCCCCGACGCTTTCGATGTCCAGCGCGCTGCGCGCCGCGAAAAATTCGACGCGCCGCGTTGTTTGCGCCGGGCACTGAAGATTTTCGCAGCGCCAGGCGACGAATTGCGGGTCGCGGCGAATCGGTCCGCCGCACACGGGACATTTGCCGTGAATGTGCTTCGCAAAATCGAACGGCTTCGCGTCGCGCGATCGTTTCGACTTCACCACCTCGACGACTGCTGGGATGACTTCGCCGGCTTTTTCGATTACCACGGTGTTGCCGATGCGGATATCTTTGCGTTTGATTTCATCCTCGTTGTGCAAGGTTGCGCGCCCAACCGTGCTGCCGCTTACGAACACCGGTTCCAACACCGCCACCGGCGTGAGAATTCCGGTGCGCCCGACTTGGATCACGATGTCGTTCAGGCGCGTTTGCACGCGTTCGGCCTCGTATTTGTAAGCGATGGCCCAACGTGGCGATTTCGCGGTGAACCCGAGGCGCTCGCGTTGCGCGAATGAATTTACTTTCACTACCGCGCCATCGGTCTGATAAGCGAACTTGTGACGGATGCCGTCCAGTTCGTGAATAGCGTTTAGAATTTCTTCGACTGATTTGGCCACCCACCAGCGTTCGGTGGCCGGCAAGCCGAGCTTCTTTAACAGGGGAAAAATTTCAGAGTGAACATCGACCTCCACTCCTTGGGTCGCCCCGGTTCCGTACAACACAATACCGAGGGGACGCTTCGCCACGAGCGACGGGTCGAGTTGCTTGAGCGAACCGGCCGCGGCGTTGCGCGGGTTTGCAAACAGCGGCAGACCGGCCTTGCGTCGTTCGTCGTTTAATTTCGCGAAGCCATGTTTGTCCATGTAAACTTCTCCGCGCACCTCTAAAAGTTTGGGCGCAGCGCCGTGCAGTCGCTCCGGCACCGAACGGATTGTCCGAACATTCTGAGTGATATTGTCACCAACGTTTCCATCGCCCCGCGTCGCTGCCTGACGCAGCCTGGCATTTTCGTAAATGAGTGAAACCGCAACGCCGTCCACCTTTGGCTCGATGACCACCGGGATCTTTTCGTTAGGCAAAAGCCGCTGGATACGAGCGTAAAAATTCGTCACTTCCTCTTCCGAGTAAGTATTATCGAGACTGAGCATCGGGATCAGATGCGAAACCTGCTCGAACGCTTTTAGCGGTTTTCCCCCGACACGCTGGGTGGGTGAATCGGGAGTGACGAGATCGGGAAACTGTGTCTCGAGATCCACGAGTTCTTTGTAGAGGCGATCGTATTCGCGGTCGCTGATGACCGGCGCGGCTTCCTCGTAGTAGAGCCGGTCATGCTTGCGGATTTCGTCCCGCAACTGCTCCATTCGCTTTGCCGCCTGCGTTTCGCCTTTCGCCATGAAACACGATACAAACGGGTAAATCCTCGGCAATGTCACGACCATCATTCCCAGCGGGGCGACGAACCTCCCATCCGAAGTTGTGGTCAGGCTAACTAGCCTGAGTAGCGCTACTCCGGATAGGAGAGGCTTTCAATGCTCCTTAAAAACGGCTAAGCATAGTAACGCGTGAAGACCGGCGAGCGCATCCTCGGCGTCGAAGGAGGCGGAACAAAAACCGCCTGGGTGCTGATGGAATCTGTGGTCGAGGGCGCTGAGCCGGGCTCGCGATGGAGAATTCTCGATCAAGGCAAACTCCCGCCATCTAACCTGCGACTGACAACGCCGGAACGTTTGCGCGAAGTTTTCGTCGAGTTGCCAAGGCAAGTCGACCGCGCTGGAGTTTTCCTTGCCGGTTGCGGCACAGAGGAAGATCGCCGATCACTCGCGGTCATTTGCAGGGAGATTTGGCCGAATGCGAAAATCGTGACGGGCAGCGATCGTGATTCTGGGCTGGCGGCAGCCCTTGAGCATGGAGACGGTATTGTCGTCAATGCCGGTAGCGGATCTTCAGTGACCGGACGGCGAGGCGATCGAAACGAGAGAGCCGGCGGTTGGGGACACATTCTGGGGGACACCGGCGGCGGGTACTTTCTCTCCATTGAGGCCCTGCGCCTGATCTTACGCGAATACGATCTGCATCGTGGTGAGATGCCATTCGCTGCAAAAATCCTGCACGCCCTTTCGTTGAATAATCTTGATGAACTTGTTCGCTGGGCGCAAACGGCGGACAAAATGGAAATTGCAATGCTGGCTCCTGTCGTATTTGAAGCTGCAGCCGGAGGCGACGCGCGGGTGAACGAGATCGTCGAAGAAGGCGCGCGTGTGCTCTGCGAATACACCGAAGCTGTTGCGTCTCGTCTACATTTGCTCGCTCCCAAGGTCGCGCTGATGGGCGGACTCTTTCACCGCGACTCCATCTACACGCACGCGTTTCGACGCAGGCTGAAAAAGAATCTTCCCGACGCTCGCGTCACTATTGCAGAGCGGCCTCCCGAACTGGGCGCGGCGTGGCTCGCTGCGGAGATTCGCGATCCTGTGGCCTTTCAACCAAAGCTCAAAGAAATCGAAAATCTGGCTGTTGCGCCTACCGAACAGCGCAATCCGCGCTCCGAGAACCTGGAGAAAATGAGGCTTCCTGACCTCGTCGAACTTTTTGTCAACGAAGAGAAATTCGTTGAGGAAGCGTTGCGTAGGGCAACCGCCGACCTCGCCAGAGCTATTGAGATTGTGACTGAGTCGCTCAGGAATGGTGGCCGTTTGTTTTATGTCGGCGCCGGCAGCAGCGGGCGCATTGCGATTCTCGATGCAAGCGAAATTCCGCCAACTTTTGGCGCGTCGCCGGACCTTGTGCAGGGAATCATCGCCGGCGGAGCGACCGCGCTTTACCGCAGCGTGGAAGGCGCGGAAGACGAGGAGAGTGGAGGCGTACTGGCACTGCGGGAGAGGGGAATAAAGAACAGCGATGTTGTCATTGGAATCACCGCCAGCGGCCGAACGCCTTTTGTCCTGGGCGCGTTGGCCTACGCAAAGTCGTTAGGTGCAAAAACAATCCTGCTCACGTGCAATCCGGTTGTAGCCGGCGGCGTTGACGCCGGTCGGTCGGGGTCAGCGACCCCGACTACAGCAACATCAGCCGATCTTGTGATCGTGCTCGCGGTCGGTCCCGAGGTCCTGACCGGATCGACCCGGCTGAAGGCTGGAACGGCGACGAAAGCAGCGCTTAATATCGTCAGCACCGGCGCGATGGTCGCCCTTGGCAAGGTGCGCGGCAATCTGATGATTAATCTGCACACTACCAGTGCCAAGCTGCGCGATCGCGCGGTGCGAGTCGTCGCCGATTTAGCACATTGCGATTACGATTCTGCGCATCGACAACTCGAAGCGGCGGACTGGAACCTGCGTGCCGTGGTGGAAAAACTCTAGCCGTGGCCGTTTACCGAACGCAGCACCAACGGACTGTCCGTGTAGAAAATTTAATTTCCATAAGCGCAGCGGAACCGCATCGCACGAAGGAACAGGTGACCTAACCGAAAGGAATCTTATGCTCTGGACAATATTCGTGATCTTGCTGGTGCTCTGGCTGCTTGGGCTGGTGAGCTCCTATACGCTGGGTGGGTTCATTCACATCCTGCTCGTTATTGCGATTGTGGTGCTGATTATCCAGTTGATCTCAGGCCGGCGGGCTTTATAAGATCGGCGTTGTGAAACCGGTTGTAATCATCGGCATTATTCTGATTATTGCCGGTGTGATTGGCTTTGCCTGGGGCGGTGTGGGTTGGACCACACAAAAGAAAGATGCCCAGTTAGGGCCACTCGAGATTACGCACAAGGAAAGTCACGGAATCGCGTTTCCGCCTATCGCCAGCGGAATCTGTCTGGCCGGCGGTATAATTCTCGTGATAGTCGGCAGCCGCAAAAGCTAGTCGCCCGCTTTTAACACCGCGAAAGTTTTGCTGCCTTTGCGATCGAGGTAGAGGAGAACTCCCCGTTTTGGATCGGCTTTATTCAGCGCCTCGCGGAACGACTGCACGTTAGTGACCGGTTTGCCATCCACTTCGGTAATGACATCTTCGCGCTGAATATCCTGGCCTGCGGCAATACTGTTGTCTTCGACATCGGTTACGACTACGCCTTGCTGTACCGGCAAATGAAGACGCTCGGCAACATCTTTCGTCAGTTCCTGTACCTGCAAGCCGAATTTGCCGACGCTTTCTTTCTTCGTCTGCGGCGGTTGAATCGGCAATGCATTTGATGCCTGGGCAATCTCGTTTGGTAGTTCACCAGTTTTGATGGGGACTTTGATGGTCTGGCCTTTGCGCCAAACACTCAGCTGCACACTTTGGCCGATTTTCTTCCTCAAAATCTCGTGCTGCAGCTGTGAGTCCGATTCGATCGGCGTGCCATCCACTTGCGTAATTACGTCGAACGGCCTCAAATCGCTTTTGGACGCAGGCGCATCGGCTTCAATCGTGCGCACCACAACACCTTTATCAGCGCCTTTAAACAAATCGCGGATTGTGGGGTCGTCTCCGAGTGTTTCGATCCGTATCCCCAGCCAGGGTCGCATGATTTTGTGACCGGCGATCAGTTCGGTGCCGATTTCTTTGGCCATGTTAACGGGGATCGCGAACCCAAGGCCTCGATTCATCCCGTTAATGAGCGTGTTCATGCCGATCACTTTGCCGTCAATGTCGCAGAGTGGACCGCCGCTATTGCCCGGATTGATCGAGGCGTCGGTCTGCAAATAATCTGAAATCGAATAGGCGCCTGTCTGAAGCAATTTGCTGCGGCCTTTCCCGCTGATTACCCCGTACGTGAAGGTGTAATCGAGCTTGAATGGCGCACCGATCGCGAATGCAAACTGGCCCACCCGCACTGCATCGCTGTCACCCAACTGGACCACCGGCAAATCTTTGGCGTCGATCTTGACGACTGCGACGTCGGTCTTCTCGTCCGTGCCTATGACTCTCCCCGGAAAATTCCGGCCGTCCCTCAATTTTACATCGATTTTGTCTGCCCCTTCAACGACGTGAAAGTTCGTGAAAATGTAACCGTCTGGCCGAACGATAAAGCCGGAGCCTTCGCTTTGGATCTGGCGTGGCCCGTCCGGATTGCGCCGTTGATTATTCTCATCAGGCGGCCCTTGGAAAAACAGGTCGTCGAGTGGCGAACTTTCGGTGATATCGTTTTTCTTGGAAACCTCTATAATAACAACGCTCGGCGCGACGGTTTCGAAGACTTTTGCAAAAGCATTGTTTAATTGATGAACGACATCTTTACCTGCCTCGGCCACAGCAGCGGGCACAGTCGGCGTGGGGACAGCCTCAGGTTGCGCGGCGAACGATGTACTGAGTGCAACGCACAGGGTCAAAATGGATAAGCGCATGGGTTGGAATTTGGACAGCAGGGAACATGCAACGTTCAACTGGATACGTCCAATCCCGGTTCACCACGGCGAATCCGTGCCGCCGTTCGGCGGGCCAGCTTGCCCGAAGGTAGGTTCACAGTTCCATCCGGCCCCTGTTCCAGGGCTGGACACGGCCCCTATAATGGCTGGCCCAACCCTGCATATGCGTGTGTTCAAGAGGCGCTTCGTCGTTCGGCTCGGCGTCGCACTTTTGATATTGTTCTGGGCGACAGCGCTTGGACCAGAACCTCCCGCGCGCATTTTCATTTCGCCGAGCGAACTCGTTCGCGCTGTCACAATTCAACGGGACTCGCTCATCGAATTGTGCCTGATCGACCACGTCGATCCAAACGGGCATGATGCCCAGGGCCGGACGCCGCTACTGATCGCGGCGTTGCAACAGGATTGGAAAACGGTCCGGCGCCTGATAGGCGTCGGTGCGCTTGTCGATCTTGCTGACAAGAATGGTTTTACGCCGCTCATGGCCGCCGCCATGCACGGCAATCTGGAAATCTTTCAGGAGTTGCTGGGCCGCTCCACGAACCTTCACGCTGACGCCCGGTGCAAAGATGGCACTGATTTGTTGGGAATGGCGCTTCAGGGCGGCAATCGGGAAATTGTCAGATCTGTTGTGGAATGGTTGCCCACAATTCCTCAATGGCGAAGCAGCAGCCGGCGCGCGCTTCAAGCAGCGTTGATGACCGGAGACAAGGGCGAAATCCGGTTGCTGCTGAGCAAACACTCCGCCCCTCCAACGCCAGAGGGCAAGAACGTTCCGCTACTTGCGTACGCCATTGCTGGAAACGACTCCTCTCTTTTTAGCACGCTTTTGGCCTGTGGCGCCGATCCTAACACGGTCTTACCATCGCGTTGTGACAAGGAATTTTTAGCGCTGCTCCGGTCGAAATCATTCAGCAGTTATGTTGAAGGAGACAGGGGCCTGACGGTGCTGATGCTGGCGGCGGGCCTCGACCGGGAAGATTACCTGCGCGCTCTGCTTGCGGCAGGTGCTAAGCGAAACCAAGTAACCCAGCGCGATAAAATGTCCGCGCTGGACATTGCCGCGGAGACTGGCCACTGGCGCTCCTCACAAATTCTTCTAGGCGGCGGACCTTCCCCGGACCAATTGCGCGTCGAAATTTCTCTTGCCTTGCAACGGGTTGCTCTCGTTAAAAACGGCGTACCGGTGTATCGCGCCCAATGTTCGACTGGACGCCAGGGTTACTCCACACGGAGAGGTGACTTCGTAATTACGAATAAGGAACGAAACCATCGTTCCACTATTTATCATGTGGAGATGCCTTATTTCATGCGTCTGAGTTGTCTCGACTTCGGAATGCACGCCGGGATCGTGCCGAATTATCCAGCCTCACACGGGTGCATCAGGTTGCCGGAGGAAGCCGCCCGAAAATTCTTTTCCGAGATCCCAATCGGGACGCTGGTGACGGTGCAATAGCAGCGCTTTGATTCGGTCAAAAGGGAAACGCCCAACGTCCAACACTCAATGCTCAACTGTCTGAATTGAACGTTGGACATTGAGCATCGGACATTGAAGAGGTCTTCGCATGAAACGCCTGATGTTATTCGCACCAGGAGCAGGCGCTCCTTCGTCCCATCCCTGGATGCAAAATTGGAAGCATCGCATGTCTGAGATCGGTGACGTCGAAACTTTCGATTACGCCTACATGCGCGAGGGCCGAAAACGCCCCGATCCATTGCCCAAGCTCATCGCGGCGCATCGAGAAGCATTGAGCCACGCGAGAAAACGTTATCCGGCCGAAACAACGATCTTAATTGGCAAGAGCATGGGTGGCCGCGTTGGTTGTCATGTTTCGCTAGAAGAAAAAGTGGACGGGCTCATTTGCCTTGGATACCCGCTCTGCGCGATGGGAGATCGCACAAAACTCCGCGATGAAGTTTTGCGGGCGCTGAATACACCGATTCTCTTCGTGCAAGGCACGCGGGATGCGCTTTGCCCCTTGGATCTCCTCGAGCGTGTGCGCACCGAAATGAAAACGCAAAGCGTTTTGCACGTTGTCGAGGGAGGCGACCATTCGTTACATGTGCTCAAACGCCAGCTTCAAGCGACAGGCAAGACGCAACAGGATGTCGATCGACGAATCCTCGAAGCAATCACCGAGTTTCTTTCTGGATTAACTGGGAAACAAGTATGTTAACGCCTCGGAATATGCGATTCTTCGTTGGTGATGTAAAAGGTGACCCGGGCTTATGGTCCAAGGAGCATCTACGATTCGAGTCGAACCAGGCTTCGCGTCGCCACCGAATGAGTGTTTTTAGCGCGGTCACGTCTGGTAACCCTGCCTTGCGATTCGACTGTCAATAGCTGCCAGCAATCGGTGCGATTTGACCTGGGGAAACACTGGATTTGTTGACCAACTAGAGAATGCCGCACATTAGGTAAAGATGAAACCGATTCCCATTTCTTTAGCGGAAGTCCGCAGACGAAGCGTAAAATCGCGCGCGTTTCATTCCGTCCGCGCCGGCCAGATCGAGTTCGTCAAAGTCAATACGGACACATGGCGATGGCGCGACATTTATCGCTGGCTACTCGGTTTACGGTGGCCGCAGTTTGCTGTGTTTGTCGGTGTGCTTTATATCGCGCTCAATCTTCTTTTCGCCGCGCTCTACAGTTTACAGCGAGACAGTATCGCTGGCAGCACGGGCGGGCATTGGTTTTTTGATTGCTTCTTTTTCAGCGTGCAAACGCTGGCCACCGTGGGCTACGGACATATGTATCCGCAAACGCTATATGGCCACGTCGTCACGACCGTCGAAATCATGAGCGGTATTTTTTTGCTCGCGGTGATGACGGGCCTGATCTTTGTCCGCTTCTCGCGACCAAGCGCGCGAGTTGTCTTCAGCAACTCAATCGTGATCGCACCATTAAATGGAAAGCCCACATTGATGGTGCGTGTGGGAAATGAAAACCAACACAGCATGGTGGAGGCAGAGTTTCGAGTCATGTTTTCGCGCGATGAACCGTTGCTCGAGGGCGGAGATTTTCGCCACTTTTATGTGCTCAAACTTCATTTCGATCGGCTGACGGTTTTTCCCGCGGCGCTGACCTTGCGGCACACCATTGATGAAACGAGTCCTCTCTTTGGCGCAACTCCCGAGTCGCTCGAATCCGGCCGGGTTCTGTTTATTGTTTCAGTGGTTGGAATCGACCCGGTCATTGCGGCTGCGGTTCAAACACAAAAGGATTACAGCTGGAATGACGTCCGTTTCGGCGAACGTTTCGTCGAAATGTATACCGAGCATGGCGGCGACAGGCTTACCGTGGATTACGCCCGCCTGCACGAGACCGAGCAAGTGGCGTTTGCAGTTCAAGGCAATGGGTATGGCGACTCTTCCACTGACAAGTAGGATACGTGTGTGACGCCTGTTGAATTGACTTGTTGATGTTTACCCGGGTCTGATACTCTTCCCTGGGAAGCTTGGTAAATCACCAAGCTTATTCCAACAAACAAACGCACATACGGAAGGAGCATTAAGATTATGGGATTACTTGATTCAATATTGGGTGCAGTGAGTGGAAAAAGTGACACCTCTGGGAATGCAGCTCCGCTGATCGGAATTCTCAGCGGTCTCCTCACCCAGAGCGGCGGCCTGCAGGGCTTGGCCAGCAAGTTTTCACAGAGCGGCCATGGAAATGCATTCTCATCGTGGGTTGGTCTGGGTGAAAATCAGTCAGTTTCCAGCAACCAAATCCAGGAGGTGCTTGGGTCTGATCAAATTCGCGCGCTCTCAGATAGACTGGGAGTGGACCCCGCGATGGCCTCGAACTTTCTGGCTGAGTATCTGCCAAAGATTGTGGACAAGCTAACACCCGCTGGAAAGATCGATCCTGCGGCAGATCACCAACAGGGATTGGCTACTTTGTTGCCGTCACTCTTGCAAAGCCTCAGCGGAAAATCTGGCGGCGATCAATCTGCGCAAGCCTAGAATCTTCGGCCCCAGGAACACGCCAGCCGGCTACGACCAAGGTAGCTGCGATGACTAACCGCCCGTTAGTCTAAGTCACTGTTATGCCGCAGGCGGCAATAGAATAATCCGCGCAAACTGAAGCATAGCGGCTAGCAGGTACACGACGATACCCGTAAAAAACGGCCAGAACGCGTTAAGTATTGCGATGTTGAAGAACTGGAGCAACATCGCTGCGGTTCCCAGGATGGCCAATACATAAAAGGGGGACCTGGCAGCAAGCGCACTTTCTAACGCTCGCCGATCTAGCTGGCGAAACCTCCTGGATGTCGCAAACGCGAACGGCAAGACAATTACGACCGCGGCGCCGCTGCACCAACGCCAGATTCCCGCGGGTGCCGGCTTAACTGTCAGCAACAACAGTCCAATCATACAAAGCGCGAGCGGTAAGATTGAGTTGGCCAGGAGCAGCCGGAGGCGAAACTTATCAATCGGCGTCCAATCATGAACGGATTCGCGCCGGAAAACCACGACAACGCCTGCAAAACCAGCGAGCGCGACCGCGATCTGCGCCGCCGTGCTGAGAGCTTCACCCGGTTCCATTGTGTCGGTGTTAAGCAGACGTGCCATACCATGGTAATCCATCGGTTACCACAGCAGAGTTGTTCAATTCGAATTTACACACCGTCGCCGGTATAGAAACCAGTTTACAGGTTACACCTCAATCGAGCGTTCCCAAGTCAGTCGAAGCTTTCCACTGGAGCCTCACTGACATCGGACTCACAGTCACCAGCCGCGATCACGCGGAGGTAAAGCCGTGCGCCATTCATTCGGAGCTTTGAAAGCAGGTTGCCCAAACCCTCGTTTCTTTGGCCTAGGGAGAAAACTGCGTCCCGAGTTATACCGCCAGATGTGCGGGGGATCCGCACACAGCAACCCAAAAACCATAAGGAGAAACTAATGACAAAAAAAGTGCTGACCAAGTTCGCGCGCGTCGTTTTCATGGCGAGCGTTGGACTACCTTTAATTTTTGCACCAAAAGCATTCGCTCAATTGCCGGCTCCTGCCGTTCCAGCTGAGCCGGGCGCGCCGGCGCCCACGGCGGAGGTCGAGCGCGTGATCGTGACCGGTTCCAATATTCCCACGGCGGAAGAGACCGGCCCGAACCCGGTGGACACCTACCGGCCGCAGGACATCGAAAAGCTGGGTATCCGCAACGCAACCGACTTAACCACGTTTATCCCGCAGGAAGCGGGCGGCACTGTGAACCAAAACATGAGCAATGGTGGCGATGGCACCGTTCAACTCAACCTTCGTGGCCTTCTGCCAAAGGAGACGCTGATCCTGGTGGATGGCAAGCGCATCGCGCAAGCTTCACTATTCGGTGGCTACGACGTCCAGTTGATCCCGTTCTCCATGATCGATCACGTGGATATCTTGAAGGACGGCGCCTCGGCTGTGTACGGAGCCGATGCGGTGGCCGGTGTGGTCAACTTCTTCCTGATGCATAAATTCCGTGGTTTGGAAATCGGCGGCACGTACGGGAACACGAACCTGGGAGCGTCCAATGATATGGGTGAATGGGAAGCGTGGTTGAAAGCCGGCACGGGCGATGACAAGACCGACATCGTGGTGATCGCCGACTTTTATCAGCGCACCGGTGGTTTGTTCAGCCGTGACCGCGACATTTCCCGCAACGCCAATTTTGTT
>DASREQ010000042.1:0-60658 GCA_035651975.1 Candidatus Udaeobacter sp. | reverse complement strand
GATGAAGCTCTGTCTCGCTGTCATTCTCCCCAGGGATGAGGAGCGTGGTGACTTCAAACCAGACATCTGTTTCATGTCGCAAATATCGCAGCGTATCGAGAACCGGATCGAGCCGAGCAAAACAGAGTCGATGATAAAACGCCTCCGTGAATGCTTTCAGATCGACATTCGCCGCGTCCATGTGCCGGTAAAATTCGGGACGCGCATCGTCAGTGATATAACCGGCAGTGACTGCGACTGTTTTGATCCCGCGCTCGCGGCAGGCTTGGGCGACATCAATGGCGTATTCAGCAAAGATCACCGGATCATTGTAAGTAAACGCAACTGACCGGCACCCGAGCCGCTCCGCAGCGAGCGCGATATGTGCTGGCGACGCGGTATCGGCTAGCTTGTCCCACTTACGCGCTTTGGAGATGTCCCAGTTCTGGCAAAAGCGGCAACCGAGATTGCATCCAGCCGTGCCAAATGACAACACGCTCGTGCCGGGCAGAAAATGATTCAGCGGTTTCTTTTCAATTGGATCGACGCAAAAGCCGCTGCTCCGTCCATAAGTGGTGAGCATCATCCGAGCGCCCACTCGTTGCCTGACGAAACAGAATCCGCGCTGTCCCTCGTTCAGCTTGCAAAACCGCGGGCACAGTCGGCACTCAATTCGCCCGTCCGGTAGCATCGTCCACCATCGACCGTGACAATCAGATTGCGTTCGCTCTGCGACCATTAACCACTAACATCGCTCACAAAACTAAAGCATGCACGCTCTCACCAGGAGGGCCGTCAGCCAGAATCAGAATGCCGCTTTCAATTCGGAAGAGCGAATGAAACGATGCCGTGCTTTGCGCGATGGTTCGACCAAAAGTGTTCGCCATCGAAAGTAAGAGAACGGCATGCAAACGGCACGACCGCGATGTCCTTAATCTCCGGCTTTTCCTCTCGCAGATCGAGTCGCGCGATGGTCCAGTTCTCTCCGTTCTGTTCGGTTCCACGCAAGACGTAGATCATTCCATCAACAAACGCGTGGCCTGAGATCTCGGCACCAATGTCGATAACGCGGGTGATGTCGCCATTCGCGTCGAGCTTGAGAATGCGATGTTTATACCACTGACTCAGATAGAGACTCTCACCGTCGTAGCTGAGATATGAACCTGTAAATTCCGGGCAGGTGATTTTGTCTTCCTCCGAAAAGCCTTTTCCGGGAGCGAATCGCCAAATATAGCGATCGTCATTCGGACCTTCCCCGATCGTAAAACAAAGAGTCCCGTTCGTCGCGACAGCCGCCCATGGAATGCCAGGTGGTTCTTTTTCTTCGAGCACTTTCCACTCTGTGGGATCAATGACGTAAATTCGGCGCAGATCGCGCGAACCCATCCACAATTTGTTACCGTCCCAGGCGAGCGCCTGTGGCGCGGGCGCCGGCGAAGGAAATCGTCCTCGTTCTACGGCTGTTGGAAGTTTCATGTTATGCCCTCAAGATCAGTTCGAGCTTTAGATCATGCAACAAACCGAGAATAAAGTTGTCATCGGTCGCTCAGCTTGTCAGACTCTTCGCGGAGGTTCCCCATGAGAACACAAACCGTTTTCCGAAACACCACCTGGCTTGCGCAGTGCGCCGCTTTCGCTTTCGCTGTCTTTTCGATAGAGGCTGCCGACCCAGGAATCATCACATTTCAAGAGTCAAGTGCACCCTCTTCAGAAAATGCGAGCGGATTGATCGGTCATTGGCGAAAAACTACCATCGGCTATACGGGCCCGATAGACGAGCACCTTGTTCTTCATTCTGATGGTACTGTTGAGAATTGGACGGTCACGGCCTATGAGCGCAGGGAGCCCGTGACAGGTCACTGGAGCGTTGAAGGTAAAACCCTCACGTTATCCTTCGGTGGCAACGACCGCTCCAACCCGTTCACCTTTTACCAGGGCCAACTTGTGTTCCCAAACATTCCTAATCGCCGCGGATTCTGGGAAAAGATCGACTGAGAGATTCTCCTCCTGGACAATCAAGGGAGCGGGGAAGAACGCGACTCCATTTTGCGCGCTGTTGTCAAAGTAAGAGTTAGCACATTGCGCAAGGAAGGGCTCGTGACGGGCCGCGCGCCGACCATCATGCGCGCACGCGACGGCACAATTAACGAAGTCTCGGAATGGAAATCGCGCGAAGCAATCGACGCGGCGCACAAGAATCCAAACGTCCTTGCGATCTCGCTTCCCAAAGCCTATTTCAGCTAGTTAACACGCGAAGCGACAGTTCTGGTAAGACCACATCTTACGTTCCAGTCATCCGAAATCAGTCTGGAAAAGTCTGAGTCGAACACAATATTACGGATGTTTATGATCACACGCGCTACTGTGCGTGAGTTCACGCCGCACCTGTCCGGCGCTTTGATCGCCTGCGCACTAACGGCCGCGATCCTCTGCGGCGGCAGACTGCTTGCAATTTACCTGGAGGAGCGGACGATTCATTCGACCGCTCCAAGAGATTTCTTTATTAAGAATCAGGGGCTGGCGTTCGAGCGTGCTGCCGCGCGCGCTCCAGACATTTTGCTTCTCTATGGAAGCTCGGAATTAATCGACCCGATTCCCAACAGGGCGTCTGATTTCTTTTCCCGTGAGCCGACCGGATTTGAGGTGTGTCCCGTCGGTAAGGCAGGCACCACTTCGCTGGTTGTCTTGCAAAAGTTGGGCGCGCTGGGCTCTGCGCTGCATGGACGGAAAGTTGCGATCTCATTATCGCCGAGCTTGTTCCTAACGCCTGCCCTCAGGCCCGACTTTTACGCTGGAAACTTCTCGTTGCCTGCGGCAAGCGGCACTCTTTTTGGCAATGCTCTTGATTTGAAGCTGAAGGCTGAGATCGCAAAGCGAATGCTTCAGTTTCCAGACACGCTCGGAAAAGACGGGCTACTAGGGCTCGCTGCCAGTTGCCTCGCTTCCGGCCACCCATTGGACCGCGCCGTTTTGATGGCCATGTGGCCGCTGGGAAAACTGCAAAACATGATACTCGATTTGCAGGACCACTTTGAAGCACTGGTTTACATTTTAGCTAAAGGCAAACCGGTCTCCAATTGGTTGCGACCGCTAAATTCGCACAGGGTGCACCTTCACAAAGGCAGCGCTGGCGACAATCGCGAGACGATGGCGACCGAGTCACCCGATAGGATTTATCTGGCCAAAGATATGGCCTTTCGCGCGCGTGTCGCGACTGCCAGCGAATGGACTGATTTGGAATTGTTGTTTGGCACCCTCACCGAGCTCCGCGCCCGACCGCTCATTCTAAGCATGCCCATTGATGATTATGTTGCGCCAGGCGTTTCAAAATCAGCCCACGAAGTGTATTACGATAGAATGCGCAGATTGGCATGGCGATATCACTTTCCGCTTGTCGAGTTTGAAGACCATGATGCCGACTCCACGTTCCTGATTGCTCGTCGGGAGCATCCCACGCCGAAAGGGTGGATGTATTATAACCGCGCGCTGGATAACTTCTTTCACAAGACCAAATGACCGACGACAAAAACAATATTCAGCTAAACGCCGTAGAAGATCACGATGGGATATTGACCATTCGCGGCGGCGGCACCCAAAGGAATTGGAACGGCATTCACTACAAGCAAGGCATGTCCGCGAAAAATGTCGGCACAAAGAATCTATCCGCAAACATTGCCACCATTCCTCCAGGCGGCGTCGCATATGCGCACATTCATGTCGATTTCGAAGTGATCCTTTACATCATCGAAGGAAGAGTGCGCCACGAATTCGGCGACGGCCTCAAACAGGCGATCGAGAACCAAGCCGGCGATTTCATCTACATCAAACCGGGCGTCCCCCACGAAGTCTTTAACATGAGCAAGACTGAACCGGTCATCGCCTTTGTCGCGCGCTCATCCGCCGACGAGTGGGACAACATCATTCCGTACGATCGCGCATCAGGATCCTGAATTCCCACCGGTGTTCGACCCTTCGTTCAAATTTAGATCACATATGTGACTAAAAATTGAGAAGGCTGCCTGGAAGTTGAGTGTTAAGCGTTTCCTTCTAGCATTGCTCCAATGCCCAAGCATCTTGTCATCAGCACGAGCGGTAACCCCGACAGCAACAGCCGGCGAATGGGACGCGTCGCGTTCGCGCATCTGCAGAAGAGAAAGGTACCCTGCGACTGGATCGACATCCGTGAAATAAACCTGCCACTCTGTGACGGAGACAAATGTTACGGAAAGCCCGGCTCGAAGAAATTGAGGACAGCTGTTGAAAATGCCGATGGGATCCTCGTTGCGGCGCCAGTATATAATTACGATGTCGCTGCGGCGACCAAGAACATGATCGAGCTCACGGGCAGCGCTTGGGAAGACAAAATCGTCGGGTTTTTGTGCGCGGCCGGAGGTCACGGGAGCTACATGTCAGTAATGGCGTACGCCAACAGTCTCATGCTTGATTTTCGGTGCGTCATTATTCCACGGTTCGCCTTTGCCACATCCGCCGCTTTCAACGGCGAGCGTATCAGCGACAAAAAAATCGACGAGCGAATTAAACAAGTCGCAGACGAACTGGTTCGCTTTACCAAGGCACTTCGGAGCTAATGTTCACTTGGGGGGCCCAGCTCAAGAAGATCTGTAGGTTCAACGAAGCCGCATCGACGATAAAGAGACTTGCTTCCGGGCGTTGCCCACAAAATGACCGCGTCGGTTTCTCGAGCACGGCACCACGATAGCGCTTGTTTCAATAATTTTTCGCCAAGTCCATGGTTCCGCATCTCCGGCACGACATAAAAGTTCGTTATGTAAGCGTGAAGCTCCGGTTCGTCGTTAGCTGGATTGGGGATTTTCTCAAATAGCTGCACACAAACGTGGCCGAGCAATTGTTTGCCATTGTCGAGGACCCAACAGCGCCACGGAGAAGCGCCCGAGTGAAAACGCTTTTTCATCCATGATGCGCATCTGCGTACAAAGCGCGATTTACTTTCCGTCGCCTGTTCGGTTTCGGCGCGGAATCGATAACGCAGGTCGGCCAGGGCGGCGCCATCGCCTGACCTTGCCAAGCGGATCCGAACTCGAGTCATTGGTTGATGGTAATTGATCGAATGATTCATCGCTACTCGCAGACTCATGATTTGTGCGGAGCTCTGACTTCGCCGTCGCTCTCTCTGACTTGCTGCTCTGTTTGCCCTTTGTCAGGATCACAACATGAAGCATCTTTTTCTAGCCTGTCTTCTTCCAATGACGTTAACCGCCCAGACCATGCAGCAGTTGACTGAACAGTTGGGTGAGACTGTCCTCTATGGCGACATCTCGCTTTCGCCCGACGGCACACATGTGGCATGGGCGCAATCGACCGCCGCAACGACCTCAAAACAGACTTACGTCCGTGAGACATCAGAACACGCGCCAGCGACACTGACTAAAATTCCGATCTCCGGCGAACGGACCGATTTCGATCCCGCGTGGTCGCCGGATTCCGATACAATCGCAGTTTTTTCGAGCGCCGGTGGGAACCAACAGCGCCAACTGTGGACTGTGAAAGCCGACGGTTCCGAGGCTGGGAAGATCACCAACTTAAAAGGATACGCGGCGCGGCCGCGTTGGTCACATGATGGGAAACAGATTGCTTTTCTTTATATTGAAGGCGCCGGTGGCGGCGGCCCGCTCATGGCCGCGCCAACGACGACTGGTGTGATCGATACCGCCATTCATAACCAGCGGATCGCTGTTCTTGACGTTGCCAGCGGACAGTTGCGCCAGGTTTCCCCGGAAAATCTTCACATTTACGATTACGATTGGTCGCCGGATGACAAGACGTTCGTCACCACCGCGGCGCCAGGGCCGGGCGACAATAATTGGTGGATCGCGCAGATTTACAGGATCGACATCGCAAAGGGCAACGCCACATCTATCTACAAACCTTCGCTTCAAGTTGCCGTTCCGCGCTGGTCACCGGATGGCAAGTCTATCGCATTCATTGAAGGCCTGATGAGCGATGAAGGATTTCATGGTGGCGACCTTTTCACGATCCCGGCGAGCGGCGGCGATGCACAGAACCGTACTAACGGTCGTAAGACTTCGGTAAGTTCGCTTTTTTGGTTAACGCCGGATCGGATCCTGTTCACGGAATACGTTGGCGGCGGCGGTGCAATTTCTGAAGTGACACTTGCCGATAACTCCATGCGCACACTTTGGAAAGGCGCAGAGGCCTTTCATGCCTTCGGGAATTTCCCTGACTTTGCCGTTTCCAAAGATGGCAAAGTCGCAGCTGCAGCCCGCAGCACATTCGAAACGCCGCCCGAGACTTGGGTCGGACCAATCGGTGAGTGGCGCCAGCTAACGAATAATAACTCCGCATTATCGGCAACGTGGGGAAAAGCCCAGAGTCTCGAATGGGCGAATGAAGGCTTGAAAATACAGGGCTGGCTTCTAACACCGGTGAAAGTCGAACCGGGAAAGAAATATCCGATGGTGGTTATCATCCACGGCGGCCCTGCGAGCGCAGTGACACCGGACTGGCCCGCTGGCTTTGGAATGTCGCGAGCCATCATCGCCGCTCTCTCGTCACGCGGTTATTATGTGCTGATGCCGAACCCTCGTGGCAGTTACGGCCAGGGAGAGGCGTTTACCCGCGCTAACGTGAAAGACTTTGGCGGCGGCGATCTTCGCGACATACTGGCGGGGGTCGATGCGGCGATAAAAAAATATCCAATCGACCCTGCGCGTCTCGGCGTGACTGGCTGGAGCTACGGCGGTTATATGACCATGTGGACAGTGACGCAGACCAACCGTTTTCGGGCAGCAGTCGCCGGCGCGGGCATTGCAAACTGGCAAAGTTACTATGGTCAGAACCTGATCGATCAATGGATGATCCCATTCTTCGGCGCATCGATTTACGATGACCCCGGTGTGTATGAGAAAAGTTCGCCCATTCGCTTCATCAAGAACGTAAAGACCCCAACGCTTGTCATTGCAGGTGAGCGCGACGCGGAATGCCCGGCTCCGCAGTCCTACGAATTCTGGCACGCTTTGAAGACGCTTGGTGTGCCGACGCAACTCATCATTTATCCCGGCGAAGGCCATCTCTTTTTACAGCCAAAGCATCAGGTCGATCGATTGGATCAGACCGTCGGATGGTTCGACAAATATCTGAAGTAACTTCGTTCTCTTGCCTGGGACTCACGGCGTTTCGACACCGCTGAGGATCCCACCGAGATGGCCTGTGACAGTAATCACCACCACGGCTAGCGCGAGGAATATAAAGTAAGTAACGCGCGGCGATTGGCTCCTGCCTCGAAGGCGGGACCGTTTCAAACAAAGACCAAGAATGAGCGCCGCAGAGGTTAGCGCACAAATGAGATGAAGCCGCAGATTACCTTTCAGCATTGCGCCTTCGAGCTGCCATCGCCATGCGCCAAGACCGGTGGCTATTGCGAACGGGACGGTTATCGCTGCTCCAACGAGATTGAAGTAGCCGACCGTTGCCAGGATCGGTTGCTTGCGCCAGACCGCAAGGATGTCGAAGACAACGCTTGCAATGAAGAGGGCAATCGGAAAATGGACAATCACGGGATGCTGCACATGCGCTGCCAGGAGCGCGGCCTTCAGGTCGAAAGGGTTTGGTGACGCCGCAAAGAATCGATTCATAACTGCCGAAGGAGTTAGCAAGTTAGTCGCACCCGGTCATATTTACTTTTCGACCACGATCGTCCCGGTCATTTTCGGGTGGACCGAGCAGTAGTAGGTGTAGGTACCCGGAGCGCCCGCCGTGATCGTAAATTCTTGATCCGTGTCGAGGGCAAACGACTTCTTAAACTGTTTCTCAACACTCACGACGGTGTGCGGTTCCTCGTCCCGATTGACCCAGGTGATCTTTTCGCCGGCTTTCACTGTGATGGTCTGGGGGTTGAAGGCGAAATCTTTGATCTCGACCCTGTTTCCGCCCGTGGCAATGCTATCAGTGTCTTTCATCTCGCCTGCGAGCGCAGAGGAAAACGTAGAACCAATAGCGCACAAGATTGCTGCGATTCCAATTCTGGAAATAAGCGTAGTCATAGTTTGAGTTATGGTTTAAGTGGATCTAGCTAAGATTGGAATCGATGACCGCAAGCGCGGTTTTGCCTTGTTTAAACTCGACGTTAGTTAGGCCGAGCAAGCTCCGCAGCTTGTCAGCCGGGACTGTCATCGGTCCGGGCGATGGAGCACTTCCAGGTGCAGGCTGCGGAAAAGCGGTAGACATCGCCGTATGAAAGGTCACGTTGCCTTCAACCTTTTGAAGGACCTGGTGGATATGACCGTTTAGGACCGTCACCGAGCCAAAGCGCTTTAGGTATCCGAGAGCACGTTCGCTATCGCTGGTCCCCCAACCCCATTGCGGATAAACTGTCCAAAGCGGAATATGTGCAAAGACTACAATCGGAGTGTCGGCGCCAAGGCCTTTTACATCCTCTTCAAGCCACTCGAGCTGGTCGTCGCCCAGCTGACCCAGGCCGCCGGCCTGAAGATCGAGGACATTCACCAAACCAATGAAATGAACACCATTCTTGTTGAAACTGTACCAACCGGATCCTTTGGCTTCGACGCTCTTTAGGTATCGTTCACGATAGAATTTCCCTCCGTCGTTTAGCACGTCATGTTCTCCGGGAACATAGAAAACGTCTTTGGTTCGGCAGCTCTTGAGTAGCTCATCGAAGGTGTCGAACTCCTCGGGCTTCGACAACTGCGTGATATCTCCTGTGTGGATCAGGAAAGACGGCGGAGTAGGCATCGCGTTGATGCGATCGAGAGCAATCTTAAATGTCTCGGTAACATTCTTGTTTGCCTCCTTGTTAAAGCCGATATGGCTGTCGCTGATCTGCAGAAAGCTGAGATCGGTAGCCTTGGGCAACGAGGACCCAGCTTTTGCAATCTGGGCAAGTGTCTTTGACGCAAGCACGCCGCCGCTTACTGTCCACAGCACTCCGGTGCCGGCCCAAGCCATGCATTTTAGGAAACCGCGGCGATCGATACCGTCGTGCTGGTTTTCGTGAGAAATGTAGTCGGACATAATATTTGTTTTCTAAGGTTTAGATTCGCTTGATAAATTGTCTTTCACCTGTGCTTACCGGTTCCGCGCGATTTTATTCCCGAAATCTTTTAGCGAACAGAATCCACATTGAGGAGCGCTTTGCTTTCGTGCGTGTCGGTTTGTTCGCCGTCCAGATCGAGGACGGTCAATACGCCTGTCTTGATGACAACGCGGACGCGCAGGTATCCGTCCCTGTCCGATCGAGCTTCGACTGTGTACGATCCAACTGGCAGTCTCACAAGCTCGGGAATTTCCTCACTCCTCGACACGTGATTTTCGACACTCTTGAATAACCTTCCGTCAGGTGTGTAGACGGAATAGGAGCTATGGGCATTAAATGCGAGGTCCCCATCGCTGAATTCTTCGGTCGCCGAATAGACCATGAGATAGCCCTGGGCCGAATCAGTACTATAGTTCAACGGCACACGAGGAACCGCGCCAATAACTAATGGATCATTATGTCCCTCGTGTGCGACTGTTAGGCTCCCGATGAGCGAACTGAGTGAAACAAACAGAGGGGTGGCTTTCAAAAAGAAACGGCTGAGCGGTGATTTCATGTTGTCGATGTGTTGGTGCTTACTACCGATGGCTTTTCCTGTCATCGGAGCGTGAATTAACGAAGAATAATTTTCGGCTGTTCTGCGGAGATTGGCGAAACTTTAACCCCTGTCGAACACAGGTAATGTCTTGAGCGGCCGGTAGCATCAACGTCTCCGGTAAAAAGCCAGAGTCATGCATAGTGACATCGCTCTTCGCTGTCTTCTTTGGAGCAGGACTGGTTAGCTCCGGCTCTTCTGCCCGGGTAGGTGTGAGCAGCGCCATGGCAATAAACAAAACCAGCGCCAGGTTGCGAGTGTTCAGATGCTTCAGGAACGCAGAGAACACCGGTCCGCTGCCAACGGCGCTTTTATCATAACAAACTTGAGATGCTAACATACTGGAAACCTTTCTTTATTTTGGATCTCGATAACTTGTTTTCAGTTATACATACTGCCTGCCGCGATGAATATTCCCGGAATGTCAAACATTGCGCTGTTGGGAAAACAGATGCCCGGCAAAGCAAACCGGGCGGCCGGCGGTGATCCAAGTTTTCAACCGCCGCCCTATAAAGGGCAGGAGCTCCGGCTTATAGCCGCAGCGTGTGGATTGGCGGCGCCTTCTGAACCTATCGCGTCATCTCGCAGCTAGATTCCTACGGCCCATCAGCGATGCAGGACTTGCTCTTCAACGAGTTGCTTGAATGTCAGCAGGTTCCTGGCGCTAACGTCAGAAACAGCCCAGTAGTTGAAGTCGGCATCAGCCCAATGGAGCAGGTTGTAACCCTGACGCGTAATTGTCTTTTGCGCCTTGTTCGTATCGGCGGTTGCCGGCCAGACAAAAAGGTTAATGAAATGCTTGCGCCTTTGGTAAACCAAAGCAGCTACAGGGTGGTTATCGAGATAATCAAGCCGTCCGCCAATCAAAGGAAAACCCTCGCCCGAAAGATCCACCACGGGCGCTGCAAAATCGAGTTTCGTATCAAGCCATGGCTTTACGGTGTGCTGATCTGAGGAGGCAACATCGGTGAGATGGTTTGCCATAAGCGAGCGGACGTGGCTGGCTATGAGTTGCGTCGCGAGGAACTGGTCGGTTGTGGGTTGTCGCAATCGAGGCAGCAAATTGGAACCAACAATAGCAGCCAGGATGATGGCTGCAGCGAGGCCTAACCAGGTCCATGGTATCTCAGGCACAACAGGACGCCGCCGTGCGCGGGGTCGGGCGCCTAACAGGTGGTTTTCTCGCACAGTATCACGCGCGGCCGTCGCGGCCATTGTATCTCGCAAAGAAGATTGAACCCGCTGATGCAGTTCGCTCGAAGCTTTATAGTACGGCGCGCCCCGGTTGATCGCGTGAGCCAACGCAGCATGTGTCTCGTACGCTTCCTTGCATTTGCGGCAGTCCCCCAAATGCTGTTCGATTTTCTGGCTGGTGATTGGATCCAGTTCGCCATCCAGATAACCGTCCATCCACTCTATAATTTCATTGCAGTTCACTTTATTTCTCCTGACTCATCTAAGTGGTTAGATATTCCCTGAGCCTGGCGCGGGCGCGGGCCAGCCGCGACATGACCGTGCCGGTCGGAATTTTCAGAATATCGCCTATTTCCTTATAAGATAAGTCTTCCTGATGGCGCAGGGTCAGGATCTCCCGGAACTCGGCAGGCAATCGGTCTATCGCATTCCGCAGTAGGTCGGCGTCTTCAGCGCGCTCGAGAATCATTGCCGGGTTGACCGACTCGTGGCCAGCTGCGTGGACCTCTTCATCGAAAGCCGTTGTAAGATCGACCGCATGGTTTCTTTTCAGCAGAGTGTAGGACGTATTTCGAACGATCGTGAGCAGCCAGGCCCGACCGTTTGCGCCGCGGAATCCATCGAAAGACTTGAACGCACGCAGATACGCCTCCTGAACGATATCTTGTGCATCCTGTTCGTTACGGACCAGCCACCTCGCCAAATTGTGCGCGGCATCCAGATGAGGCAGCATCGTCTGTTCAAACACTGCCAGGTCCGTTCTCCCAGCGTGATCTGCTTGGGTCTTTTCGACTACGGTGAATTTCACAATCTTTCGAGGCGCTTCGCTATCCTGGGTCTCGGAAGCATGCTTCGTTTTGAACGGTAACACCATAATGATTTTTCAAGGGCAATGTTCTGACAGGACGCATTGAAGGGCCTTGCCGTCTGTCTACCTAGACTGCTGGTGCGTCGTTTTATTCCATTGTTCAAAAAAAATCACAGCGTGGATGGTACCTCGCCTTACAAATGTCGGCGAGCCGCGGGACTGCGCGACATGATTTCGGGAATAAAAATCCGACACATTGGTCGAATAAACAAAACAGTCCTGTTCATCAAAGGACCTTATGACTCCAATCATCGCCAGTATTACGAATTTTATCGGGCCGGACATGATGGTGATCTTTCTGATCGTGCTACTCCTGTTTGGGGCAAAGAAACTGCCCGAACTCGCCCGAGGGATGGGTCGTGCGGTAAAAGAGTTCAGCGCCGCGCGAAATCAAATTGAAAGAGAGCCGACGCAGGCCGAATTCGGCAAAGCAATACAGTCGAAGCTCCTGGACACAAACGACAAACTATCTGCCCAGTAGTTCTGACGTCATCCGATCGGTTCTCGATGCTTTCCGCCGCCTAATTCGCCACAAAAGACGACGCCAGCCAGCGAATTTAAGATCGGGCATGTACAAAAGAGTTTCGACGAGCAAACCAGTCCTTTCATAAAGGCGAAGGTGGCGCGGTGGCCAATGCCGGCGATGGTCACGGCGTCGCGATAAAAAAGTCTCGACAAACAAACCGGTCTTCCTTTTCGCTAACCTTTGAATGCAAAGGGGTGGGCGCAAACAAATTCAGACCTTGATACAACGGCTCCCCCGCAATGATTAACATGTCTCGTTAGGCCAATGAATTACCTTTTCCGAATTGTTATGGCGGTTATTCTAGCTTTACCAGTCATCGTTCACGCCGGCCCCCATTCGCCTTTACTGGATGAAGACGCGGCCCTTGCCTTACTGGAGCGCACGCTTACACACGACGGCGTTTATACGCACCGGATCTCGTTGGATTGCGTCACTTACGGCACGGAAGAGACAACCGATACTTATTTTCAATTTGTCCTCCGCGAAAATCACAACGCCAAATGCGGCGGCGATCCCGAAACGAGCCCGGTACTCGACCGTTACCGGGTTTATCGGCGGTCTGGCAGGGTCGAGTGGCTGGAACGGGTCGAAGATAACTGGCGACCGTACAATCCGTCTCAAATCAAGTAGCCCCCATCCGTCACGTGGAACAAGACTCGTAATCGTCCTTGTTTTGAAAAAGAATCGTTCATGAACTACGTCTTCATTTTCGCAATCGGGATCGGAATTGTCGCCGGCCTGCGCTCGCTGCTTGCACCTGCCGTCGTTGCCTGGGCAGCGCATTTTGACTTACTGAATATGAACGGTTCGCCCCTTGCGTTTATGGGATCAAGAACGGCCCTCGTGATATTTACGATCTTCGCGATTGGCGAGTTAGTCGCAGACAAGTTGCCAAAGACTCCGAAACGGACTGCTTTCGCACCGCTAGTGGCACGCATCCTTCTGGGCGGGCTTAGCGGTGCGTGTCTTTTCGTAGCAACAGGAAATTCATTACTGGCAGGGGCGCTCCTCGGTGGGATCGGCGGCGTGATAGGAGCGTTTGTCGGTTACGAAATCCGGCGGCGTCTCGTGAACAATCTGCACCTTAGGGACCTTTTCGTGGCTATCTGCGAAGACGTGGTTGCGATTTCTCTCGCCTGTTTCTTTGTCTGGGGCTGAGTCAGATGCGACCTGTTGCGAGCCTGGCCGCTATAGCGCTTCTGCCGTTTATTTCTGACTGTAAGACGACACGCGAAGGAATCGAATCGTCTCTGGTTTGCCGTCACGCTGAATGTTTCTTTTTCCAATCTCAAACTCAATGATGGAAGCCCTCGTAAGCGTGCCCCCGCCGTTTTCCTGGAACTCGACCTTGTAATGACTGCCTTTGGACTCAAGCACCCGGTAACGCATGAATCCGTTGGTATCAGGCACAGGACATTGCAGCCACTCGCCGTCTTGCTTGAGCCCATCCTGATTAAATTCATTCCCGTTTTTCTCGACAGCGTCCAGATTGATTTCTGTTACCACCGGACTTTCCGAATCCGAGATCCAGCAATTAATCATGCTGAAAACTTTGGGGTGAATCTTAAGCGCAGAAGTCTGCGGTGCCGCAGGCGCGGCCGCCTTGTCGTCTTGGACGGGATGAAGCGATTGAACGATTTTCGAGAACTCCGCGAGCGTAATACCGGTCGCCGAAAAACCATGGAACCGTCCGAGAGTCGGATGTCCTTGCGGATCCTTCGCGCTTTCCGCTTTCATGTTGCTGTCCTCCACCCAGTTCGCCTTGATCTCATCTTTGCGGCCGTTCTTTCCTTTCGGCCGATAGATGAGGTCCATCGGCCCTAGAGGCGATTCAATTTCCGTCTCTTCCGTGTTCTCCTCCTCCATGATATTTCGGTCGCCAATTCCTTCACGTGCCGATTCGATCGAGAACGTCGCTCCGGCCTGCGGATCGTTGCCGTAAACGATCGAGTAAAGTGGAAACCGACGTTTTGGCTCGTTGGGCCCGGGTTCGTCGTACGTGATGTCGACCCGCTGCATTTGAAAACCCTTCGGTAGATACGAAGGAACAAAACAAATCACCTCCAACTTCTTTAGTTCATCCACCGTCAATTCCGGCGTCGAACGTACTTCCGAAAGCGGGAACACGAACGTGCTCAGAACAAACCAGGATGCCGTTCGCCTAACACAATTGCCGTCTCTCACCCTCCCCAGCCTGATAAACTCAGTCTCGTTTTGTCGAGAATCAAAAGTTCTCAGCTCATTCGAGGGACGGTTTCGCCGGTGCTATTGAGACTGGATCTGCGGAACATTTTGCCTGTCGGCAAAACGCCGGTATGCCATCCGAATCAGATCCATTGCCGGCGCCAAATCCTTTTCATCGTTTACAACGAACGTGACGTATCCCGCTTCCGGCGCCCACCGGTGAATCCGTGCTTTGCCTTCCGCAAGCACCCGTTCCTGATCGGTTTTCGACAACTGAATGTCGCAGTGACCATGGCCGTGGATGTGCATGAACATGGTGCGTCCGACAAAGAACGCATCTTCATGGATCCCCGCGTTTTCTCGCTCCGTGACACCTGGCAGTTTGAGAATCTTCTGCCGCAATTTCCGATGCAGGTCCATTCCAGAATTCATAATCGGTTCCCTTTCTCCGCGTTTTTCATGGTAGCCCTTGCCGCAGTCTTTCAACTAAGGAAACGAATTTAGTGTATTGAGTTTCAGACTTCAACAAAATGTTTAAATGAAATTTTGCTACGCAGCCTTAGGAAGTATGTGTTTCGCTACCGGACTACGCCCGCCTCGCGTCTACGTCGCGGAACGAGCTGATCTCCTGGAGCGATTTGCGTCCAAGATCCGGAACGAGCGCGTTTTCCGCTGGATGACCAACCACAAGGAGGACGAAAGGTTTCTCGTACGACGGCCGTCCGAGAATTCGATTCAGAAATCCCATTGGACTCGGCGTATGCGTTAATGAAACCAAGCCACACCAATGCACCGCGGTGACAAGAATGCCTGTCGCAATGCCAACCGACTCGATCGCATAGTAGGTTGGCGAACGGGTTCCGTCCGCCAGAACTCGAAACGGCTGAGCGAAGACGGCGATTAGCCACGGTGCGATTTCCAGGAATGGCTTGTTCGAATCGGTGCCTAGTGGCGCCAGTGCTTCCAGCCATGCTTTTGGCGCGCGTTGTGCGTAGAATTCTTTCTCCTCCTTCTCGGCAGCGACCCGAATCTCGTGGTTCACCACAGGATTGCTCACGGCTACGAAGTGCCACGGCTGCAAGTTCGCGCCGCTGGGGCCCGTTCCAGCTGCGCGAATGCAGTATTCAATTATTTCGCGCGCTACCGGTCGATCGGAAAAATGCCGGAACGTCCGGCGGCGCCGCACTGTTTCGTAAAATTCCTGGGCGCGTCTGAGCAGTTCGCCGTCGGATCGATTGTCGATCTTTGGCGCGGGAACAAGCCGCGGCAGTGTCATGAGTCTTAAGTACGTGAATTTTGTTACCCAATCCAGATTCATTTGAACTGCACACCCTGTTCGCGGCTTTGCCTTCAACGCTGCCGATCTGTCTGCTAACCTGTTGAGATGGCGAAGCCTCAGGAGAAGGCCAGCTCGACCGCCGTGCGACCGATCGCACCGCCGCCGCTTTCACAGCATCTGCACGAACTGGCATCGCGGCCCGACACGTGGGCGGTAATTGCGCGCAATCTGATTCCCGTTATCGGCATTTACGGCTTTGGCTGGTCGGCTGCGCTCACTGTGTTCAATTACTGGTTCGACGGGCTCACCGCGATGGCCGCGATTGTCGCCGCACTAATTCCACGCGCGCTCCGCGAGACGCAACCGAAATCGGCTGGAGCGATGTCGGTGGCGGCGAACGTCATGCGCGGTGTGGTCACCTGGGTTTTTCTCGTAGGCATTGTCGGCCTGCCATATTGGATCGTACTCATTCCGCTTCACGAGCTGTTGCTCGGCGACGAGCTGCGCCGCCAGCTCGTGCAATCCCCCGCACTCTGGTTCACCTTCGGCTCGCTTGCCGCAGCGCATTTCTGGAAGGCGTTCCAATCCGGCTATGACGCGATGCCGGACAAGGAGCTCAAGCAGCGGGTGCGCTGGGATGTGTATCTCTTGGTCCTGCGCGCACTGGCGATGTTCATTATGGCCGCGCACGGTCTGGCCTTCATTCTCGTGCCGTTGATGGCGTTACTGCTGAGCTATTTTGAAATCTGGCCCGACCGCGTGCTCGGGGCGGTTTTTGGCGATCCGTCGCGCCTGTACGAATACGATCCGGACAATCCTGCGTCGAGGCGCCGACGACGCTTGTAGTCAACAAACGCGGGGGAGGCATCTCGACGCCGTCTGCGATCCATTGCCGATGTGATCACTGAAGGGAAAGCTGGCAGCTTCCCCTGCAACAAAGTCGACTGACTAGCCTTTGAACGGAGCCAGATTGATTATAACCTCTTGATGTTATGCCGCGCTGCCCGTGGGCTACAGCCGAACCGAACATCACGTATCATGATAAGGAGTGGGGCGTCCCTGTGCATGACGACCGACTGCTCTTCGAATTTCTGATCCTGGAAGGCGCGCAGGCAGGACTGAGCTGGACCACGATTTTAAAGAAGCGAGAGAATTACCGGAAGGCATTCGATGGATTTCGGCTGGAAAAAATCGCGCGGTACGGCGCGCGCGACATGGAGCGGTTGCTCGGCGACGCCGGGATTGTGCGTAACCGATTGAAAATCGACGCCGCTATCACGAACGCAAAGATGTTTCTCGCCGTGCGCAAAGAATTCCGCACCTTCGAGGCCTACTTGTGGAGTTTCATCGGTGGCAGACCAATCCAGAATCAGTGGCGACGCATGGCCGACATACCCGCGCGCACAGCGGAATCCGATGCGATGAGCCGCGATTTGCAACGACGCGGATTTAAGTTCGTCGGCTCAACGATCTGCTACGCGTTGATGCAAGCGACTGGCATGGTCAACGATCATCTCGTGACGTGTCCGCGGCACGCGGAGCTCGGCGGTAGTCGCCGCCGCAAGTGAAGCGCGTTAATGGAACTTATCTCATAGGGTGAAGCAGCGTAAGGGCAGACTGTGTTCAGTGTCGTCTACGCTTGTCGTTGGAGCCAGGCCGCCCTCAGCCCCGCAAACAGGTGTTTAGAGCACTTTGATGAATGCTGCCGCCACCGGCCTGTGGCCGGTCACAACGTCGAAGACGTTTTCGCATCAGGGAGACGGCCCACAAGGCCGTGGCTACCGGGTCGCAGTTCTATAACCCATCTAAACGCCGTCGGGTCTGTTTTCTGGCGTCTGCGGCGGAGGTCCTGGCGGCGGCGAATGTTGATTATCGCCCGATGCCGCTTTCGCGTTCGCCTCGGCGGCTCTCTTGGCAGCCCACCTGGCTTTCATCGCCGCCGCGAGTTGAGCGCGGCGTTCCGGTGAAAGATTCAGCTTTTTCTTCGGTTTCTTAACGGCGCCCGACTTCTTCGCTTCCGTCGGCTTGGAAAGCCTGGCAGCTGCACGAGTAGCCGCTTTCTTTCTGGCTTTCGCCGCCTTTGTTGCCTCGACTGCCTGCAGTTTTTGTTTCAACTTGGCCAGTTTCTTTGGGCCTTCTTGCAGACGCTTCTCCAGTCGCCGGATTTTTTTCTTTAAATTCTTCAGCTTCATAGTCGTATAGATCTGCCTGCCGCAGACGCGAGTAAAGATTCTTCGTTACAGTTAATGTCGAAACTTAGCCGATGTCACGTTCTCTTTAACGAAAAACCACCACGAAAGACAGCCCGCGGTCACAATCCTGTTGTCCGCTGTCGTGTAGTCTTGTAGTCCCCGTGTCCGTCGTTACCTTCGTTTTCCCTGTGCCGACAAATCGCCTCACCATCGAAGCCCACGAGGAAATCTGGCCGCTTGCACAACCTTTTCGGATTTCTCGCGGCACTCGGACTGAGGCGCAGCTCGTTGTAGTGATGGTTAGCGACGGCGACTACATCGGTCAGGGCGAGTGTGTGCCAGCCGGGCGCTACGGTCAGAGCATTGCGTCGGTGTTGGCGCAGATCGCATCCGTCAAAACCGAGGAGAATTTGAATCGCCAACGTCTGCAAAGCCTCCTGCCGGCAGGCGCGGCACGCAATGCGCTGGACTGCGCGCTTTGGGATTTCGAAGCGAAAATTTCTGCCAAACGCGTTTGGGAATTGGAGAACATCCCGATAGTTCCTGAAGTGGAGACTTCTTTTACGATCAGCCTCGACACACCCGAGAAAATGGCGGAGGCAGCGAAAATCAATGCGAACCTGCCGATCTTAAAGCTGAAGCTCGGCGGCGACGACCTTGACCTTTCCCGAGTCGAAGCAGTGCGCGAGACCGCGCCTGCAGCCCATCTGCTGATCGACGCCAACGAATCATGGTCGCCTGCGCATTACTGCAAGATTGTTCCTGGTTTGAAACAATTGGGAGTCGAACTCATCGAACAACCTTTGCCAGCCCATACCGATGAAGTCCTCGAAACTCTCGATCATCCGATCCCGGTCTGCGCGGATGAAAGTTGCCATACCACTTCCGATCTCCCTGGCCTAACAAATCGCTACGAAGCGGTCAACGTAAAGCTCGATAAAACAGGCGGGCTAACCGAAGCGTTGCGCTTGTGCAAGCGCGCACGAGCAAGTGGATTCAAACTACTGACTGGTTGCATGGTCTGCACGTCGTTAGGGATTGCGCCCGCCCGCCTTCTGGCAACCTTTGCAAACTGGATCGACCTCGACGGCCCGCTACTCCTCGTCCGCGACCGTGTTTATCCTGTGCCGTACGTGAACGGAAGAATTGGAATTCCGCCCCGCGACTTATGGGGTTAGCAGGGAAAGTAAGAATTGGAAGTCACGCTGGCCTTCAGCCGCACGAGGATTCGCCAGAATTACGGCGTAAGGAAAGTCTTGCCCGTATAAGGATCTCTTACTTCGGTTCCAGGCGGAAAACGTCGGACATCGATGTAGCCACTGTCTGGCGAGAATGGACTGGTCACCAACCCTTGTTTTCCGGGCACGGGAATTCCATAAGGTAGATCGCCCTTTGGGTTTTTCCTTGCAGCGGTTGTCTTCGCTATGCGGATGTTGTTCTGGTTCGGAGGTGCAGAAACCGGAGTCGGACTTGGTGAAGTCTGACTGATCGAAGTATCCGAATCACCGCTTGGTGGAGCCTCATTACTCTGCCTATGAGTGCTCCGGCGCAGTTGCGTCGGGCGCGGCTTTGGTGCAGGACGCGCAAAGGAGTTGCGTATCGACCTAAAAAAATCCTCGAAAGGTCCCGCTTGCCCTACGTCAGGCGCACCAAACACGGTGAAGATCGACAGACAAACGACAATTATGCGGAGCGGGAGTTTCATAGTGGTGGCGGATACTGCCTGCATCTTGCCAAAAATGCTAGTCCTGCTTCAAAGCGCCACAATCTCCTGGCTTAAACGTCGAATTCAAGGTCGAAACACTCGCGGGCGTAAAGCACCTCGCGAATAGCCTGGCCACGGTTGTTTGCGTGATGTCAATGTCGGTCAGGAATGCTGCTGTCGCCACGGACGCGTGGCCGGTTCATATCGTCGCAGCTTCTGCCACCAGGACGGCCACAGGCCGTGCTACAGCTGGCTCAGAGGCAAGCCATGCTCGTCAATGCTGCTGTTTTTCCCAAATCCCGGAACCGCCTTGGCGCAGGGTAAATTGGTTCGGCGCCCGGAGCAGACTGCTCGTCAGGCCGAGCTTCGATAGACTCCAAATCAGCCATTTTGTCGGGTCGTGATACAAACGAGCTTCATTCAGCAACCCGTCAGATCCCCCTGCCCCACTTTGTCCGGGCAGTCTTCGATCGGGCTCAAGTGACCCTTCCAAGGGAGCAAAAAACGCTTGCGGCGTTTCCATCGGGCAACTGCTGTCTCGGGCATCCAAAGGTGAAATAGTTTGCGTTGAAACGCTCTCCTAATGTCTCTCATCGACCTACTATCGCACAGCTTACCTTAATGCCTGCAGGATATCTCCGCGACTGACTTTCATCAGTGTCCTACAGCGTGCGCAACAGTTGTTAACTTGTTAACTTGAGTAGCGACAAACTGACCCAACTGCCGATTGCGGAAAAAAGTTAAATCAATAAGCGACAGCGTCTGTGAAGTGGCATCTTTAGATAAGGGCAGCCAAAAGCTCGCTTAATTCGATTCTGACAATACTCGAAGCCGTATCGCTAATGCCATAAGGCAGGATGAGTTGCCCATTGTGGACCAGCGACCCACAGGAGTACACGACATTAGGAACGTAGCCTTCCCTTTCGTTCCCTTCCGGTCTTAGGAGCGGTTCCTTGAGCTGGCCAATGATCCTTGCAGGATCGTGCAAATCGAGCAAGGTCGCTCCGATGCAGTATTTTCGCATCGGACCGACGCCATGAGTAAGAACCAACCAGCCAGCCTCGGTTTCAATCGGCGAGCCACAGTTGCCGAGCTTCACAAACTCCCAGGGCTGTTGGGGCTCTTGTAGCAGGAGTGGATCGCTCCAAAAATGCGGATTGTCCGAAAACGTCAGGTAAAGGTTCTCATCATCCTGTCGGGTAAGCATCACATAACGTCCATCGATCCGACGAGGGAAGAGAGCCATGCCTTTGTTTTGAACCGCGTGCCCGTTAAGAGTCAGGACACGGAAGTTAAGGAAGTCCCCGGTCTCGATCAGTTGGGGCAGAATGACTCGACCATTGTAGGCCGTGTAAGTCGCGTAGTAGATAACGCTCCCATCGTCTTCAACAAAACGAACGAAGCGGGCGTCCTCAATGCCGTTGCTCTCGTTAGGCGAAACCGGAAAGATAATGCGCTCCGACATTTCCGAAGAAGAAGCGAAATGGATTTCATAGTTCGATTCCGCAAGCCAGTGCATGCACTCCAAAGTTCGTGGCACGTCGCGTGTGGGTGCAGAACCTTCGTCGGACGCTGCCTGCTGTATCGACTTATCCAACTCATCGAGAAGAAAGGTCTTACCTAATCGTCCCATGACCGAGGCCGCCCAGTCATTCTCAAGTCCCATCTCACTCAGTTTGTCCAGAAAAGCGCGTTTGTGGTAGGTGGGGTTGGGATTAGGCTCAGGCAGTATTACAAAAGGCGTCGTCTTCTCTATCTCTATCGAATAATCCCGATGAATAACTCCGGTCCGAAACTGGATCGAAGACACATGTCCTTCACCGGTCGAGCGCAGGCTCAAGATAAAACGCAGGTCGCCCTGACCCAGACCAGTCTGTTCGGGGTGCGGCACAATCGAGGGGTTGAACAAGGCTGCCGATTCGAGTGCATACTCACCGGAGAAGAGCGCGCCGATAAATAGCTTGCGTCCTTCGGAAATCGTTTGGCTCTGCCGGATGTGCCCTCGCACTTTTTCGAAGTTTCGCAGCCAACTCTTATCAAGATCGATATGTCTCTGGTTGAAATCCGCTCTAACTAACGAAAGCTGCTTTTCGGTTTCCTCCTCGCTTAGCGCGAGAGCGCGCGCGATGATATTCTCGATACGCGTGGGATGGATCGAGATGAACGGACGCACCGCCACCCGTTTGTTGTCCGGCCGCAGAAAGACGCCCGTCGGATGAAGTTTCATCCAACTTTGTGACTCGGAATGTTTAGGTCGGGCGCGGTTTCCGCCTGCGTCATCTCCGCGAGGGATAAGTAAAACGCCAGACTTGATTCTGCCCCCTGATTCTGGCTCACACGATCCTGATGCAAAGCGTCACGGCATCCTCCCGTGCTGGAATCGTAGAGGGATTCTCCGAGGTCATTCCGGCCAAGGAACCACTCGAAACAGCGTCTCGACGCGCGCTTCCAGTAGTCCTCATGCGTGAGAGCAAAAGCCTCCAAGCAGGCCGAGATGGTAGCATAGGCTTCCACCGGCTGTTGATCGAAGCGGGCACGTTCGCCGCCACGTTTCCAAAAACCGTTGGAACCAATCGGCGCGAAGTGTCCGGCCTTCGCTCTTTGCATTTCCACCAGCCAGCGGAGCGACTGCAAACCTGCCTGGAATACGTCGCCACGCGACGTCCAATGACCACTCAGAATCATTGCATGTGAAAGCTTTGCGTTGTCGTAAGTGGCGACCGGCTCGAACCATTGCCATTCCTTCGAACTGTTAGCTTGAAACAACTCGAGCAGTCGCGTGGTGAGCAGGTCACGCAACTGATTCACCATCCGGTCTCCGGAGAAGCTGCGCAGGTATTCCTGTATTGCGAGCAGGACGAAGGCCCAGGCCCGCGGAGAAGTAAACTGCTCTACGACCGGCAAAGCCCCTTGGAACAAAAGCGCGCAAAGATTGCGATGACCGTCATTTCTTGATCGTCCAAGTGCCATCCCCACAGCCCAAAGCGCTCGCGCGTGACTGTCTTCCGAACCGACCTCTTCCAGCCATTTCCGGCTATGACTCATGAAATTCCGAAACCGCTTCGTTTCCTGATCGAATGCATCCCATAAAAATGAAAGATAACTGCTGGCCAGGCGTTCAACGTCCCGTTGAGCCACACGACTGGTCATTTCCGGAAGCAGCAGAGTCAGGATAAAAGCGCGTGCATTGTCATCAGTGCAATACCCTTCCCGGTAATTCGGCACGTTGAAAACAGCGTGCTGGAAAATTCCAGTGTTATCCGTCATCCGAAAAAGGTGATCGAGTTTTAGCGGTGGAAATTCATAAGGGCTATTTTCCAGAGTTCGAGCGGCAAAGGCTTTGCGTGGCGGCGCAGTTAATCGGACCCGCGCGCGCTGAAAGCTTTCCATGTAACGACCGGCTACCACCGGCCAGATCATTTCACGTCCGAGTTTCCACGCGCGTTTGCGCATTCCCGACATCAGTGCAGGATCGGATAGGAGTTGAGCTACGCCTTTGGCAATGGCATTGCTGTCGCGAAATGGAACAAGAACGCCGCCCTCCTGCGCGAGTAATTCCTGCGCGTAGAGATAAGGAGTAGAAATCACGGCCTTACCTGCACCGAAAGCATACGCCAAGGTGCCGGAAGTGATTTGCGCTTCATTAAGATACGGGGTGACATAAATGTCGGCCGCGCCGATAAAGTCGGTAAGTTCCTCCAGCGTCACGAAGCGATTATAGAAAATAACATTGGCGGTCACGCCTCGATCTTCAGTCAGACGCTCAAGCTTTAATCGATAAGACTCGCCTTCCCGCGAAAGAAGATTGGGATGTGTCGCCCCAAGGACAATATAAACGACATTGGGGTGCTCCTTGAGAATTGCCGGCAACGCCTCGATGACATACTCAATGCCTTTGTTAGGCGATAGAAGTCCAAAGGTAAGGAGCATCGTTTTACCTTCCACGCCGAACTGATCCTTGTGGAAAGTCGGATCGATGAACTGCACGTCGGGCACGCCGTGCGGGATGAGATCAATCTTCTCGGGCGACACGCCATAGACTTCCTTCAACAGTCCTCGCCCACGTTCAGCCATCACGATAAAACGATTCGAGAGCGCATCGAGTTGCGCCATAACGAATTTTTGCGACTCGTTAGGTTCCCGTAGCACAGTGTGCAGCGTTGTCACCACGGGCATGTGCAGATCGCGCAGCAAAGCTACCAAGTGACTTCCGGCCGGCCCACCGTAGATACCAAACTCGTGTTGGACCGAGACGACTTCGACGTTGTTAATGTTTAAGAAATCGGCCGCGCGGCGGTACGAGTCGATCTCCTTTTCGTCGATCTCAAAGCGGATACGCGTCGAATAGTCGTAGCCTTCGGGGCAATCGTTAACCGCTCCCACGATGCATTCGCAATTTGGGTACTCGGCTGCGACTGCCTCACAAATGTCGGTTGTAAACGTCGCAACGCCACATTGTCTGGGCATATAATCTCCCACGAAGGCGACGCGGTTAATCGTTGTCATGAGGCAGCCTCAGTTAGTGGCAAATTTCCGCTTTCTCCATCCAGGATCCTGGGACAACAAAACGCTGTCGCCTCGACGACTTGTCGCGCCTGGCCACCCGTGAAGGCGGATCAACTCGCGACTTTGCTTCGTAAATCCCGCACTCGCGCCTGGGTGGACTCAATTGCTTCCTGTGGGACTCGGCGTAGACCTCCCGTCAAGCCAAGCTTCGATAAAATCCAAATCAACCACTTCGTCGGGTCCCACTGCCACGGCTTCACGCCGTTACGATAATCGTGCTGAAATTGATGGTGATAATTGTGATAGCCCTCGCCGAATGTAAACAACGCCAGGAAAAGCGAGTCGCGCGCACTGCATCGTGTTGAATACGGCTGACGCCCGATGGTATGGCAGGCTGAGTTTATCAGGAACGTGCAGTGCTGGAGCACGACAACTTTTGCGACACCACCAATTAGAAAACCACCGAGAGCGCCGACCCAACCGTCCCACAGGAACCCGGCGAGTGCTGGCAGGGCGAAGCCGACCAAGACAGCGAGGAGATGAATATGCCGATGTTGCCACATGACCAGCGGATCTTTCTTTAGATCGGGGACATTATCGAACGGCGGTTGCGGCAAGAGCTTAAACAACAGCCAGCCAATGTGGGCGTGGAAAAAACCTTTGGTGATGTCGTACGGGTCTTCGTCGTGATCCACATGTTTATGATGACGGCGGTGTTCGCTGGCCCACATGAGAACAGAATTCTCAAACGCAGCGGCGCCAAAAATGACAGTAAACAGACGCACCGGAAGCTTGGCCCGGAAAGTCATGTGCGAAAACAGACGGTGATAACCGAGCGTGATACTGAAGCCAGCCGCAGCCAATAACACAGCGAATACGGCGACTTGGAACCAATCAACGCCAAAATACCACAGATACAGCGGCACGGCGGTGAGTGTGAGAACAAACGTGCCGATCAGAAACGAGCTGGTCGTCCAATTAATGCGGTCCGTCGGGATGCGGAAAATCACAGGGAGAAAATTTTCTAAAGATCACCGGCTCGCTGATGTCGGCCGGCCCAGAATAACGTCGTTCTTTGTCCAGGTATGAACGCTGCCGCAATGTGCACAGTTTAACTTTTGTGTTTTCAGTTTGGTAGTGGCCCACCGTTTTTCTTCGATTGTCATGCCGGTATCGGTGAGCTTTGACGTTGAAGGACAGCGTACGAGCAAGCTTTTGATATTGGGGCCGACCTTTGACTTGGACCGTCGGGGCGGATCGAACAAGAATCTCGTCGCCATAGTTAGAGGCGATAAACGATGCGCGCCTTAGCGGTGTCGTACGGTGACATTTCCATTTTCACTCGATCACCAATTGTAAGCCGAATAAAACGTTTGCGCATCTTTCCAGAAATGTGCGCGAGAACCATGCGCTCATTGGCAAGCGCGACGCGGAACATCGTTCCTGGGAGCACCATCATGATGGTGCCCTCTAGTACAATCGCTTTTTCAGAATTCATGGTGTTGATCCGAGGAAAAAACCGGCGCCCAGTTCGTGAGCGCCGGCGGTCAATTCATCCTACCTGCGAAAGCCGGAGAAACTCCGCTTCCCGCCAGAAGGGCGTGGACGCTGTTCGCGTGGACGCGCTTCGTTAACAGCCAAGGCGCGGCCGTTAAGTTCCTGGCCGCTGAGCGCGCTCATCGCGGCGTTGGCTTGTGCGCCATCATTCATGGTGACGAACGCAAAGCCGCGCGATTTGCCAGTGAACCGGTCCATCATCAAATTGACTTCGTTGACGGTGCCGTGTTGTTCGAACAAATCCTGAAGATCGTTCTCGGTGGTCTCAAATGAGAGATTACCTACGTACAGTTTCATTGTGTTTTGATTTTGGAAAAACTACCGAGCTACAGAGCCGTTCCCGTGAATCGGGTTTCAAACCACCAATGAGCGACGCTCACCTGACGATCTTCCGTGCAGTGAAGTTAAACAGAGTAATCCAATAGGTGCCCACTATCGCCTGGATCGGGCCAAACACAAGCGATCGTTTCATGGATAGAAATTAATGAAGTGAAAAGGACAGCTGGTTATCTCGCGAGCTGGAACTTCCTGGTCTCGCCCGGTTTCATAAATATTACCCGCGGATCTTTGCCAACGGCAGCGCGTACGTCTGCTTCAGTCGATGAACCCGGCAGCGCACCGTAATGCATTGGAATAACAATTTGCGGCTTGAAATAACGGTTCACCGCCAGCCACGCCATCTGCGGGCTCTGCCCATCGGCTGCTGCGCCGACTGGCATGAGAATAATATCCGGATGATAAAATTCCTGAATCAACGCCATGTCGCCGAAAATCCAGGTATCGCCTTCATGATATACCGCACGACCGTCGGCGAATTCCAGGACGTAGCCGACCGGCCGTCCACTCGGTTCACTGCTATGCATCGCCGGCACCACGTGCACCTTCACGTCTCCGAGGGTAAGATGATCGCCGACATTAACTGGCTCGATTAGCTCACGCCCCAGGTCTCCCTTCTTGAATGGCTCCGGCATGTAAACGCTCACGATTTTCGCTTTGCTCATCTTCGCCAGTTCCACGGCGTCGCCCAAGTGGTCGCCATGAGAGTGCGTGACGAGAATATAATTCGGGTGATAACGCGACAGATCCTTAAACTCCGCTGGCGTCGCAGGATTTTTCGTTAGAAATGGATCAATCAGAATGTCCGTACCGCCAGACGAGAGCAGCTCGAAAGCGGCATGTCCCAGCCAGGTGATCTGAATTTCATTTTTCTTCGGTTCCGTGGGTTGCGCATCGGCAAAGCCGGGCGCGACGATTAGCAGAAAACCGAGACAGAGTATTTTCGCCCGCATTAAAAGTCCAACGTTAGCGACTCAAATCACTTGCGCGAATTCGGCTTCGAGTCGGTCGAGATTCTGTTCCCAATATGAAAGTGGAGACACCGGGAATTTGTGGCGATCATTCCCAAAGGATTGCCTCGTTTTTCTACTTTCGAACTTCTACTGCAGAATTTTCTGCTGATTTCTTCAACTCCACCCTTGGAGTTACGTGCTGGCGCAGATGCTCACCGGCCGTTGTCGCAGTGAAGCGGTAGGCGCCTGAAACGTGTGCCGCGCGTCAACTGCTGATAAGTATCCGGCGCTTGCTGGCGGGCCGCAGCGCGAAATCTTTGGAAAAGCGCGGCGCGGCGTTCTGAAGCTGTATGTTGCGCATAGTAAAGCGCGCAGTTCTGAGTCAATGTTGGTTCCATAAGACTTCGTTAATTTGCGCTGGCGGCGGATTTACGCGGGCGCTGATGTCTGGGCAATTTGCGTCGAGATGTGTGATATACGCATCCACCAACTCCACGAAAGTTACCCCTGAGACCGCAATGTCGCCCGACAGGTTCTCGAGCAATTTTTCAAGCTCATCTTTATGAGCAGCCATTGCATTCATGATGCTGTTTTGTGTGCAGCGAGAACGGGCCACACACCTGCCCGATCGATTGAGGCTGCGCTATGAACTCAACTATATGGCCGCAACTCCAATTACCTAATGATTAAATGCAGCTTGTTTTCCATCGCATTAATGCCCGTGGCCTGGACCCGTTCGGTGTTTTTGTTTCGTTTGTGCTTTCTACATCAGGCTTTTTACTTCCTGCTTTTTTGCGCTCCTCTGCGATGGTGATTAGCAGAGCGATGAAACTACTCGCCGCAGCGGGCGCGATTCGTTAGACGGCAACTAAGCGCTCCCGCGATCGGCGGAATCATATGTCCAAAGCCCAAGATGTAATGACCAATCTGCTCGCGTTGGCGGACATTCGCATCAACGGGGCTCGCCCCTGGGACATACAGGTACATGATCGGCGCTTCTTTAGCCGAGTTTTGGCTTCCGGGACGCTCGGTTTCGGCGAATCCTATATGGATGGCTGGTGGGACTGCGACGCGCTGGATGAGATGTGTTGCCGCGCTATTCGTGCCAGTCTCGAGAACCGTTTCGCATTTCGACTTCCCAACATGTGGGCGCTGCTCACCGCCCTTATCGTGAACCAGCAAACTCAGCGGCGCTCCCGAAACGTCGGACGGGTGCATTACGATCTGAGCAACGATTTCTTTGAAGCAATGCTCGATCCGAATATGCAATATTCCTGTGCGCTCTTTGTGCCTGGGCACGATCTCGCTTCGGCGCAACTGCGCAAGCTGGATTGGATTTGCAGGAGGCTGCATTTGCGACCCGGGCTCCGCCTGCTGGACATCGGCTGCGGCTGGGGTGGATTGGCCCGTCATGCCGCCCACAACTATGGTTGCCACGTAGTCGGGATAACAATTTCGCGGGAGCAATTCGTTTACGCGCAACGTTGGTGTCGCGGATTGGACGTGGAAATCCAGCTGCGCGACTACCGCCAAGTCACTGAGCGCTTTGACCGGGTGGTGAGCGTGGGCATGGTCGAGCATGTCGGGTACAAGAATTATCGCACTTATATGCGAGCGGCCGCTCGTTCGTTAGGTGAGGATGGATTGTTTCTTTGCCAGGGAATTTGCGGAAACGTTTCTCGCTTCCACGCCGATCCCTGGATCAAGCGCTACATTTTCCCAAACTCCGTGCTTCCTTCCATCGCTCGCCTGACGCGGGCTGCGGAAGACGTTTTCATCCTTGAAGACGTCAAGAACATCGGGCCGAATTACGACCCAACACTCCTCGCGTGGGAGGAAAACTTCCGCCGCGCCTGGCCCCGCTTCGCAGATCGCTACGGCGAACGTTTCCGGCGGATGTGGCGATTTTATCTGCTCAGTTGCGCGGGGGCATTTCGGGCGCGCAGTCTGCAGGTCTTTTCGATTCTCTTTTCGAAAGGAGGCACCCCCATTGGGAGTGACGTCAGCGACCGGAAAGAAGCTGCGACTTCATCGTGTACGACGGTTCTCGCGGGAGCGAGTGAATCAAAGCTCGGACTTTAAGCGCGACCTTCCCGTAGAATCTTTTCTCCGCACTCGTCGAGCGCATCGCAACGACAATCCTCCACCCCCTTGAGCAACGTCTCCATTAACCTAAGCCGGTTCATCCGTTCCCGGAGCTCCGTGATTTTTCGTTGGGACAGTTCGTGCCAGCGTTTCGGTGGACTCGTCCCGGGCGGGAACCCAAAGAAGAGCTCGCGTATTTCTTTCAGCGTGAACCCCGTCTCGCGGGCGCGGTGCACCACGGCGAGACGAAAAAGCACGCTGCTGTCGTAGCGGCGTTGGCCATTCTTGCGCATTGCCCGCGGGAGAATTCCGATCTGCTCGTAGTAGCGAATGGCGGAGGTGCGCAAACCAAACACGCGCGCGACATCGGAAATCGCCATGTCTTCTGCCACTCTAAAACCTAACAACGAGCCGCGCGCTACGCCACGGAAATCACTCAGAATTTTCTTGGAACCTATCTCATCACGTTGTAGCCGCCTCGCTGTGTCGAGGCGCGTCAGCGACGTTGCTACCCCGGGGCGTCCGGCGACACAGCGCCGTGGCCGCGGCGCATATTTATGAGATGGGCTCCTAAAATTCCCTTTGACTTAAAGTCGACTTGAACTCGTAACGTGGCAGCCATGAAAACATCATTTGTATTTATCATCGTGGGATCCTTGGCCTTTTTATACATTGTTTCCGAACGCTCAATTGCCGCTGATGAGACAACTATCTCCCAATTAGCGAAACACGAATCGCCTTTCGCCTGCAACGCGTTCGCGTTATCACCGGAAGCAAGAAAACGCCATTTCGAAGAGCTTGGACCAGCATTGCTAAAACTGAAGAAAAGCATGCGCGAACTGCCAGATGGCTACGAGCTCGAGTTGCCGGCAGATAACAAAACGTATCAGCTGCTGACGGAATGGGCGTTCCAGGAGCGGTTATGCTGTCCGTTCTTCGATATCGACCTGCGCTTCGACAGAGAAGGCGGACCACTATGGTTACGTCTCACTGGCCGGCCCGGGACCAAGGAGTTCATCAAGGAAGAGTTTGGGATCTACCCATCAAAATAGGATCCACGATGTAATAATTGTAATACGAGTAAATAAAACCATCGCCGCTGTAGCCAAGGCCCTTGTGGGCCGTCTCCCTGATGTGAAAACACCGGCGGAAGCAGACCGGCACAGGCCCGTGGCAACAACATTTGTGAAATCGAGCTCATTAGAAACACCATGCCACAAGTCTCAACTCAAGAATTCGAACGATTGCCGCTGCGAGCTCATACGTTTCTGGCCGGGGTACCCCTTCACGACGTATGGTCCCTCGATCTGCCGCGTTGGCGTTCCGGAGTGACGCTCGATGAATTCTTACGGACGGCAGGCAATTGTCTGTGCATGCCCCCACCCCTCGTGCGGATGATGCTCAACATTCGGTTCTTCATCGGACGGTTCTTCGGTTGGGACCGCGAACCGGCGCCCACAGGGTGGAAGACCTTCGCAACTCGTCTTACCGACGCCGATCATTCCAGGTCACTAGTAGCAGCTGGCACGCGAGATGGATTTTTCCACGTCGTCTACCGGTTCGAAAACGAGCAGCTCGTCGAGTTGATCAATCGAACAGCCCACGCTGCTGCGCTGACTGCTCTGGTCGAAAAAGCGAATACCTACCGGTTCTATTTAGGGGTCTATGTGTGCAGCGTAAGCCGTTTCACGCCGTTGTACATGACACTGATTGATCCTTTTCGGAAGTTGATCGTCTATCCGTCCCTCTTGCGCAGTATCCGTGCTCGCTGGAATCAAGCCTTCGGCACAGGCGATCTAACTCTATTGTGATGCCGACGAGTAACCAGGTAGTGGAAGCGACCGCCACGATGGGTAAGCTCCTTCTGCGGTCGGGCGAACCTGGTTGGATTCACCGCTGCGCGTTCGCCAGTTTTTGGAACCGCGGATCCTTGCGCAGTGGCTCAAACATTGGATCCAGGCGGAGCAACGCAGGCGTGAGCGGCGGATTTGCGGCCAGGGGCGCCTCGTACGGGATCGAAAGCAGCTTTTCCAAGGTACAGATGGAGAGGTCGGGATTGCCGGCTCGGGCCGCTACCCGAGCCAGGACGTCGAGCGCCCTCGGACCGGTCAGCACGTCTTTGTCCAGCGGAAACAAGGCGAGCGCCGCGGTGTTATCACCGAGCGACATGTTTGTAAGCGCGAGATCCCCCATCAGAACAAAGTTTTCAGGCTGTTCTTTGACGAATGGTTCCAGCTCGGTGCGCGCCTGACTCCAACTTTCACGGGAGCCGTCATGATCGCCGGCAACGTCCTGTGCTCAGCCTAACCAAAAGCGCAGTTCGCCAACGTAAAAACCCAATGCTTGATCGGGCTTGGCCAGATTTCTTTTACGAGGAGGTTCATGTCAGTTTCGGTTGGTTGACTCGATTGGGTTCTCTTTATCTCAGGATTTTTTGAGCGGACATTTCAAAAATTTAATTTTTCTGTACGGACGGCTGTGTCAGCCGCAGGAATTGGAAACGAGTCCGAGGCCGATTTCGGGGCCGACGCGGAACCCTTAACGGAGGGGCGCGAGTCCCTCGATTGAGAGTCTCGTTCCGGTTTGCTTGTCCGGCACCCGGCGTTAACTGTGTGAAATGACTGACCAGCAACAGGACGAACAGTTTTATCGCGACACAGAAAGCGTTGCTTTTCCTAAACTGGACGATCACCAGCTTTCTCTGCTTGAGCCGTTGGGAAAAAAACGTGTGCTGAAACGCGGGGAACTGGTTTTCAAAGCCGGGCAACGCGATGTCGGCCTGACTATTATCTTGCGCGGCGAACTCGAGGCGTTCGAGCAACGCGATGGCGTCGAACAGATTCTCGCCACTGCGCACGAGCGCGATTTCACCGGCGATGTCGCGATGCTCCAGGGCACGTCGGTCCTTGCGTCAGCGAGGGTAACGTCAGAAGAGGCGGAGATACTCCACGTGCCGGCGCCCGAACTCCGGCGCGCGTTCGCCGAATTGCCCGGCGTCAGCGAGCCGATCGTAAAGGCATTGATCATGCGACGCAAACGCCTGCGGCGCGATCGGGAATTCGCCGGGTTGCGCGTTCTCGCGTCAGGCGGCTCACGCGAAGGACATCAGCTTGATGATTTCCTCGACAAGAATCGTATTCCGCATCGGCTCGTGGAATTTGAGAGCGAACAGGGACAAGCACTCAGCAAACGTCTGCACTTGACCACTCGCGATTTGCCCGCGCTGATTACACCGGCCGGCGCTCCTTTGCGCAGGCCCTCATTGCGTGAAGTCGCCCAAGTGGCCGGTTTGCTGCGTCCGCTCGCGTTCGAAGACGAAAGTGAAATCATGTCGGACCTGGCAATCGTCGGTGCGGGGCCAGCCGGTCTGGCTGCGGCTGTTTACGCTGCCTCCGAGGGAATGCGTACGGTTGTTTTGGAAAGTTACGCTCCCGGCGGCCAGGCTGGTTCGTCCTCGTTAATTGAAAACTTTTTTGGATTTCCAACCGGGATCAGTGGCGGCGATTTGACCTGGCTGGCGCAGCTTCAGGCATACCGGTTCGGCGCGAAATTTTCCACGCCAGCCCAGGCGCTCTCGCTCGATTACAATGGGACCAACGAATACCGCGGCTGTCTCCAAGTCGAAGGTTGCTCAGCCGTTCTTCGGGCAAAAACTGTCCTCATTGCCACTGGCGCGGATTACCGCCGACTCGACGCAGAGGGGCGCGAGCAATTTGAGAATATGGGTGTTTACTACGCTGCGACGGCAATGGAAGGGCAGCTTTGTCGTAACGAAACTGTCGTTGTCGTTGGCAGCGGCAACTCTGCAGGCCAGGCCGCGATGTACCTCTCCGAGGCTGCTGCCAGGGTATTGCTTGTGATTCGCGGGAAAGACATTACCAGCAAAATGTCGAACTATCTTTCGCGCCGTGTACAAGCGCGCGAGAACATCGAGATCCTTTACCAGACAGAGATCCGCAAAATGTTTGGTGGAAAAAAGCTCGAGCAAATCGAGCTGGAGAATACGGAGACAGGCGAACGCCGAGAGGTTCGAACGCCGGCTGTGTTTTCCATGATCGGCGCGAGACCATGCACGGAATGGCTGCCGCCGGAAATCGAGCGCGACGACAAAGGATTCATCAAAACGGGAGCCAGCGTAGCCACGGCGCCAGCGTGGCAGGCGAGCAAGCATCAACCCGGCCCGCTCGAGACGAGTTTGCCGGGAATTTTTGCCGCCGGCGACGTGCGTTCGGGGTCGGTGAAACGTTGCGCGGCTGCAGTCGGAGAAGGCGGCATGGCCGTCGCCGGGGTCCAAGTCAGGTTAGCCTCGTTAAACTGAATTCGGAACCGCGAATCCGATAACCTGTTCGGATCGCGCGCCGCTTTATCCCTGAGCCCTCTGTCGCTGCACGCCCGGCGGATCAGGCTTCAGGTAAACGCAGCTCACTGGTAGCTCAGCTACGTGGGCCATGGCAATAGAAGCGCCTTAAAGGTTGGAAGCTCTGGTGACCGCAGTTCAAAAACCAGCACCGTAATAAGGACAGCGAACACGCCGTCGGCGAACGCGCTCAGCCGCTCCGGCGTCGCTCCATGCAAGCACTGTCATATTATTCTTTTGCCCGGCTAACTTTAAGTCAGACCAACCATAAAGGGGTCGGTCACGCGCTAAACGCTTCCTTGTTCACCACGTATGGCATCTTGGTCGGGTCGCCGCCGTAGTTGCTTTCCAGTACGTCGATTAGTCCCTGCACAGTGCGGCCGGCCATGCCTTTGTCGGGATCGACAGAGAGGCGCGTGATCCGTGCGCCGCTGGCGAAATGATGGAACACGCGGCAACGATCCGCAATTTCGGGATCGAGCAGAGGCGAATCCGGCGACAGCGGTTCTTTTTCGAATACATCGAGTGCTGCGCCCGCGATCACGTTGTCTTCCAACGCTTTCGCCAAAGCTCGCTCATCAACCACCGGGCCTCGGGAGCTGTTTATTAAGTACGCTGTCGGTTTCATCAACTTGAGCGTCTTCTCGTTGATCAGGTGATAAGTCGGTTTGTCTGTTTCGCCTTCACGCAAAAGCGGCACGTGAATCATCACGTAATCGGCGTCACGCAATGCCTCTTCGAACTCCACATATTTGATCCAAGTCTTCTCCTTTTGGATTTCACGCGCGTGACGCAGGTCCATCAGTTCCTGGATGCCGGCGACGAACTTGTGGTTGTGATACGCCGGGTCGTAGCAAAGGATGTTCATATCGAACCCCGAGCATTTCTTAATCATCGCCAGACCGATACGTCCGGTACCGATCACAGCGATGGTCTTGCCGGTTACTTCGTCGCCGAGAAACGGCAGGAACGGATGCCATGAGGGCCACTTCTGTTCCCGCACAAGGCGCTCGCTCTGCCACATCTTGCGCGCAAGCATGCCCATCATGAAAAACGCGAACTCGGCGGTCGCTTCGGTGAGAACGTCGGCGGTGTTCGTGAATGGGATTTTGTATTTGTTCGCGTCGGCACGATTGATATTATCGAAGCCCACGGCAATCTGGGCCACCACCTTGAGTGTCCCCTTCCCCGCTTCAAACACCTCTGCATCAATTGGATCGCGCAACGTCGTGATCAAGCCGTCGATGCCGCTTTTCACTTTCTCGATGATCAGCTTCTTAGGCGGCGCTTCCGGGCCTTGGAAAACTTCGAGATGGTAACCGCGCTCACGTAGCCGGTTCTCGGCACCATCGCCGATGCGAGAAGTGGCAAAGACTCGAAAATGTTTCTTGTTAGTCATTGTTCGACGAATTGGACTGCGAATATAAACGCGGCTCAGCTTTTTTGAAAAGCCAAGGAGAAATGAATCGCGCTTTCAGCGCTTTCGCTTTTTTTCCCTCACAACCTCGGACGTTGCCCCAGGCTTTTGTGATTTGCGCCTACGCTTGACCCTGCGGGGGCTTGTCGAATTATTAGCGCTAAGGGCGCTGTCTCATTGGTAGCCTACAGCATCGCCGCAGCACCGAATCGGCGCCAATAATTAAGCACTGAAGGTGCGATTCAGCTTGCTTACAGATTCTTCTTCACCCACGCGCCGACACGATTGAGCGCTTTCTCGATGTTCTCGATCGAGTTGGCAACACTAAAGCGCAAGTAACCCTCCCCGAAATTGCCGAAGGCGGTGCCGGAAAGCGCTGCGATGCCGGCGTCATCGAGCAAGGCGTCGGCCAGTTTCTTCGATGGCCATCCAGTCTTCATAATGTTTGGGAAAACGTAAAATGCGCCGTGAGGCGAGCGACAGGAGAAGCCCTTGATTTTGTTAAGACCTGCGACCATGACATCGCGGCGCTTTTTGAATTCGGCGCGCATTGCATCAACCGATTTCTGCGGCCCGCGTAACGCTTCGACACCGGCGACTTGCGTGAAGCTGGCGGTGCAGGAGTTCGAGTTAGTCATCAGACGAGCGACATGCGCCGCAAGATCGGCGCGCATCACGCCGTAGCCCATGCGCCAACCGGTCATGGCATAAGTCTTGGAGAAGCCGTCGAGCAAAATAGTGCGTTCCTTCATCCCGTCGATCGACAGGATGGAATGATGTTCGCCCTCGAAGATCAGCCGGCTGTATATCTCGTCGCTCAATACCATGAGGTTGCGATCGCCGATGGCGCGCGCGATACCGTCGATGTCTTTTTTTTCCAGCACGCCGCCGGTGGGGTTCTGCGGTGAATTTAAAATGACCAACTTTGTGCGGTCATTTATTAATCCGGCCAGCTCGTCGACATCGAGACGAAAATCCAGGTCCTCGCGCAATCGGATCGGCACGGCTTTCGCACCGACGTAGTTGATCATTGATTCGTAGATGGGAAAACCGGGATTCGGATAGATGACTTCGTCACCTTGTTCAACCAGTGCGAGGATACTGAAGAAGATAACGGGCTTGCCACCGGGGACGATGACGACCTCTTCTGGTGTAACGTTTATCCGTCGGGTATCGCTCACGTGATGAGCAATGACCTCGCGTAGCTGGGGCAAGCCCGCTGAAGGGCCGTAATGGGTGAAGCTCTTGTGAAGGGCGTCGCACGCAGCGTCGACGATGTTGGCCGGCGTATCGAAATCAGGCTCCCCAATCTCGAGATGAATAATGTCGCGCCCCTTTGCCTCCAGCGCCCGCGCCTTCACAAGGACTTCGAAGGCGGTCTCGGTGCCGAGACGAGCCATGCGCTTGGCGAGGCGAAGATCCTGGGCCTTATGCATGGCACAGACTATGCGCGGACGACGTCTTCTCTCAACCATCAACTCTCAACTTTCGCGGCAGGGGGCAGTTTACCGCATACGGCCGGACCCATTCGCGCCCGCGAACGATTTTCGTGAGCACTTATCACTGGGTCGGCTTTTTAGTCCTGGGAGTCTTGTTTGCGAGTCTACCTCCGCAAGTCGAAGCTAGAAAACATTCGACAAAAAAGACGGCTCACAAAGAACAGCAGTCACCGGCTCAGATTGAAGCGGCCGCCCGTCTGCAAATTTTTCTCGACCGATCAAACTTTAGCCCAGGCAGAATTGACGGGCGTTACAACGAATTCACCTGGAAAGCTCTTGCCCTGTATCGGGAGTCTCGCAGCGAACAGCCGCAGTTGCCACCACCCGGTGCAAAAAGCAATGCGGCTCCCGATATCAACGGTCTCGATCTTTCCAGCGTTGACCCGGTCTTCACCACCTACTCCGTAACGCAAGCGGATCTGCAAAATGTAGGAAAATTGCCGAGCTCTCCAAAAGAACAGGCGAAGTTGAAAGCTCTCTTGTATCGCAATCCAGCCGATGCAATCGCAGAAAAATTCCACTGCGACGTTCATTTTCTGGAGCTGCTCAACCCCGGCAAAACCAAGAGTATCAAGCCTGGCGATCAATTGCGCGTTCCCAATGTTCAGCCATTCGAGTTGGGGCAAGTCAAAGACATCAAGCCGGGCAGCGAGATTAACGCACCAGCTGCTAACGAACTTCCGGATGAACAGGACAAGACGCCGGCGGAACAACCGCAAGCTTCTCAAGATCCATCCGCGAGCCCGGAGTCATCGGCGTCGACGTCTGTGAAAATCGATACGAAAACGAACATGCTTGGGATCTTTCAAGGCGATAAGCTAATCGCGGCTTACCCAGTCACCGTAGGATCTGCGCAGACCGCTTCGCCTATTGGGGACTGGAAAGTGAAAGGGGTGGCCAGGTGGCCGCGGTTTCGTTACGACGAAAAAATGCTGAAGCATGGCGAGCGCAGCGGCCATTTCTTCATGTTGCCGCCTGGGCCTCGAAATCCGGTGGGAGTTCTCTGGATCGCGCTCAACAAAAAAGGAATCGGCATTCACGGCACAGCTAGTCCAGATTCCATAGGGCGTTCCGTAAGCCACGGCTGCATCAGGCTGGCCAACTGGGACGTGGTTCGCCTGGCAGAGCGAGTCAAATTTGGAACGCCAGTCTCGATTCACTGATCCGTCCCATCTCTCCACGCCGGACGCTGAACGGTTTAAACACTGGAAGGCTTTCGCGAGCAGGCAGCCGCTGCTACAGTTTGGCGCTTTGAAGCGTCGATGGCCGTTCGTCATTATCGGATTCGTTCTTCTTTTGCTCGTCGCTGGATTGGCGTTGCATATCGATTGGACTTGGAAGCGAAAACTTTCCCCGTGGGGTGGCCGTTATTTTTTCCATCGCGTCGCGCTGGCGGTCCCGTCGTTCCGGCAGGCAGATGAAAAATGGAGTGACGATCCGCTCGGTGGAATGGAAGCCAATGGGACTCTTGGCGGTGAAGGCTGCGCCGTCGCCGCTACGGCTATGGTGTTCAAGTTTTATGGCATCGACACCAATCCGCAGCAGTTGAACTGGTTTTTAACAAACGTTGGCGGATACACTGAGCAAGGCTGGATTTACTGGGACCGCGCGGCGTGGTTCGCGCCTGATCGCGTTCGGCACGTGTATGAAGATCTCGCCTCGTATCAACTAATCGATTCAAACCTCTCGCGCGGAAACCCGGTCATCGTCCGGGTCCGGCTGCCCAGCGGCATCACCCATTTTGTCGTCATCGCCGGCAAGGATGGCTTCGATTACCTCGTGCAAGATCCCGGCGGCGGCGCTTTAAAAGGTCTTTACCCCCTGCGGGAGCTTGGAAGCGACATTGAAGGTTTAAGATTTTACGAGCCGATCGCGAATCCGAATTCGCAGCTCGCTGTGAAACAGTGACTTCCTCGCTCCGTTTGGAATTGTTTTGGGTTGTGACAGTTTGAGGAAATTGGAAGAGCAGCGATTTCTGACCGTAAAACTGTGAACCACACCATTCTTGAATGAAAACAGCCTTAATCGTTGGTTTATCAGTTCTGGCTTCAATTAGCTTGTTCGGACAGAGTAACGAAAATCAAAAAGTTGAGGGCGGATGGTCTCTGGTTTACGCAAATAATGAAAACGGAACCAGGGTGAGCGGGGACCTTGGAGAGCTGATAAGCGCGGTAAGAAACGGAGAGCCAATAAGGATAGGTTGGACCATTGAGCACCCCACCGACAAGAGCTTAAAAGTCGAACATTTTGCCGATGCAAAATTTATTACCATTCTAAGCAACTACTCCGTTTTCGCCCAAATCGAGCCGATCATTGGGCAAACGCCCAGCATCAAGGACAAAACGTTACGCTAAAAGAGAATATCGAATGGTCTTTTTCTGCTTCATCCCTGGGGAACAATGATTCGATGAATATCAACACGAAGACAGAGGAGATCGTGGATCACGAGCGATTCAAATGCGGGATTAAGTGGTTTAGGAAGACTCAATAAACAACAGTGAATTTACGGCCCACGAATTTCATCGAGGCCTTCTTGATTCTTTCGCGTCAATTCGCACTTGTCGCGCTGTAGCCGAGCGAAGACGGATGTTTCGCGTGCTCTAGATACGAATAAAAGTTGGTATCGGGGTGCACCGCCGAACGTCAACTTTTTGGGGGCCACTCGACACCATCGAGTTCTCTGGGCAATCGTGTTGGGTCAGTTGGATATATCAGAGAGAGATCCATTTTTGACTTCGAGCCCTGCAGAAATTCCAGTTCCTCCGGTGCACCTACGATGAGCCAGAGCACCTCCGCGTCGGTGTCGTTAAATACCTGCCGCAATTGGTCAGTCCCAACCAGCACTGCGCCGTATTTCGGTACAGTCAACGTCTCATCGCCCACGCGCATACGGCCTGTGCCCTCCAGAACGAAATAGAACTCTTCCTGCCGAACGTGCTTGTGTAGAGTGTTTGCGCTTTTGGGCGGCAGCCGCCAGAGCCGCGCGCTAAGATTCTCACTGCCTGTTCGCTCGAGAAAATCCGCATTCGGGATTTTCATCAAATTAGAGGGACGCCAATGGAGATCGTCCGGCGTAATCAAAAAGTAACCGTCTATCGCTTTCATCGTGCTTTTTTAGAAACATGACAACACTCAACGTGAAGAACCGAGAAAATCTCCGACCAACGCGGCGATTTCGTCTGCCGCTGTATCCGGGGCAAAATGACCCGCGTCGAGAACATGAACCTGCGCGTTAGGAACATCCTTGCGATAGCGTTCCGGTTCACCGGGATCGAACGAGAGATCATACTTACCCCAGATCACCAGCAGGCGCGGGTGCTTTTCGCGCATCCACGCCTGCCACCTGGGATAGGCCTCCACATTAGTGCGATAATCGTAGATAGCTGCCCGTTCCAGTCAAAGTTGGCCGTCTTCTTAAATTTGCTGCCGTTAGCAGGGGTTAAAATTAATCTTCCGTTTAATATCGATGTATCGCGGGTGTGTGCGTGCTTTCGGGGCAAGCCGCTGCCAAAAAAGCGCCCCAGACGCTTGCTCGTCTGGGGCGCGAGACGCCTCACCTAACTACTTCCGCTTAATCGCGGGGAGCGACTTCGAACAAGTTATTTTCGCCGTGCTGCTGCGTGACGAAAAGCCTCGCCCGATCCTTTTTGAATACTTTGGTCCCGATTAGTCCGCCGATCGTGCTGTCTCCCTCTGACATGTGCAGACCAGTCGGCTCGTTATCCTCTTCCCCTGGGACGCCCGCCAAGCGGTCCTGCCCGAGCGCGAGAAATCGAGTCACGAGACTTCGGTCCGGATGCTGTTGGTTCAGCTTGTAAGCCCAAATCGAATCGAGCTTGTTTAACTGATCGTGCAACGTGTCGCCACGATCTTCTGCCACCAGGATCGTGTCTTTGTCATCCACGAACGTCAGATTATCGAACGCGGCGTGGTCAGCGTCGCCCAGGACAACGAGAGAGGTGGTTCCAGTCTCGCGGCTTCTGTCGAGATCGACACGAAAGATTCCGCCCCAGGCGCCGCGCGCTGCAAGCACAGGGTCTGTGCCGGCGCGATTATCCGTGTCGCCGGTGATGTCGAAGAAAAACGTCTGAAAATGCGAACCAGGCTGGAACTGCCCATTCTCCGGCCGCTTGAATGGCGTTGCGCCAGCGGCTTTTGCCAGGGTGTTAGCATCGAATGGATCTGTGCCATCTGTCTCTGTGTCATGAAGTGTGACCCATTGCACTGGCCATGATCTGCCCACTGTGTGGAGAAGCAGTTGGTTCTCCGAACGGGTGTCGCCGTTCGGGTGTTGGTCGTCCACTGGCACGAACACGAGTGGGTTGCCATTGACCGAGACTTGGAGCGCCTGCAGCTTGCCGTGACTAAGATCATCCGGAGACACCGGAACGAACCGGTAAACGAACGAGTTGGGATTCCTTCCCCGATTTAAAACCGTGGTGCCACCGACGTCTTCGACAATCCAGATATTCCCCCAGTCATCAGGATGAATGCCCTCATAACCGCCGCGGCCGAGGCTGCCATAAAGTGTCCGCAAACCGGCACCTTCTCCAGTGTTCGGATCAAAGTCCGCGCCCATCTCGATCACGCCGCCGTCTGTGCCATCTTCCTGAGCAAAGAGTAGCGTGCGACTAAACGGGTCCCAGGTTGAACCATCAATGCTGTTGAAATGGGTCAAGCCACTGTCATCGACCGGCGTCAGGAGCGTGATACGGTGATCGGGATCCGCCACATCGAGATTAATGCGCGTAACGTGAGCGAGATCATCGCTGTTCTCATGTCCCTGAAACAGGAAACGGCGCCCATAATCGTAGCCTGGCGTGGGACCACCTGGATTATGATCGAGAATAAGATAGGTGTTTTCATCCGGCTCGGTGCGACTGCCCTCTCCCAGGTTTCCGAAGCTCGTGATCACGCCCGATGGATTTTCGAGCAGATCGGCGCCCTGCTCGACGAGCCCGGTAGTAAACTCCGGTGACCACACGTTGGGCGAGATCGCGACAGGATTTGCTGCTGGCACACCGCTTACCTTTTCGTTAAAGACCCTCACATGGTCCGCGGCAGCCGTTGAGGCAGCCATTGTGACAAGCGCGGCAGCAGCGATTACGCAGGCTTTTGCCTGCAGTTGATTTTTGAGAGTTAATTTCATGATTTATTGGTGTTGGTTTGTTTCGTTTTGTATTGGGTTTGGCGGCAGTAGCCGCACGTTCCAAACACTTACAACCCAATTGTGACGAGCCGGTTTAAAACATGTAAAAACCGTGTGACATCGACGTAACACGGCGGGTACCTCCGCCTCGACTGCTTTCTATCGCAAGCGATCTGTCGCGGCTGGAGGAATTTGAGATTGCCGTCAGACCATCCTGGGTCAAAGGCCGGTCGAATCTTCAGTCAATCTCGGCGTCCCAGACAGTTCCGGTGTACGTACCCATGCGATGCGTGACGCTGACTCGATCATTTTCAGGCAGTCTCCTCTCGGATGAACTTCCATTACATGTTTCTGACCACGATGCAGCCAGCTGATCATAATGATTCCGTCGCCAGCTTGTAGTCGGTGCAGGGCCTTCACGTTAAAAAAGAAGTACTCCGATCACCGCATTGGGCGCGCTTTCGCGGCCTTGCCGGGAGCATCCTTGCGACGTTGCAAGTTGGCACGAACGAATCCAATCGGTTTGATTCGAAAATTTTTGCGTTTCGTCTCGCCTTTTGGTTGGGCTTTGTTAGTCATTGTTTGGTACGTAGCCTGACGAGGCTTTAACACAGTGGAAAGGAGCGGCAATTATGGGCGTCATGTTACAAGCGTTCTATTGGGATTGTCCCAAGGAGGAAAATTGCGAGCACCGCTGGTGGACGCTTATCAAATCAAAACTGCCCGAGATTGTAGAGGCTGGCTTCACTGCCTTGTGGCTTCCGCCGGCAAACAAAGCGGCCGGATGGAAATCGATGGGATACGATCCCTATGACTACTATGACCTGGGTGAATTTGATCAGAAAGGTGGCGTGCCTACCTGGTTTGGCTCCAAAGCCGAGTTGCTCGGCCTTATCCAATCCGCTCGCGCGCTCGGACTACAAGTATATGCCGACCTGGTATTCAATCATAACAGCGGCGGCGATGCACAGGAACTGAATCCGATCGATGGGAAGTCACGCTGGACAAAGTTCGACCCAAAGAGCGGCAAATTTTCGCGCGACTGGAAATGTTTTCATCCGAGTCAATACGAGACCTGGGATGGCGCGACTTTCGGTGACATGCCGGACCTTTGTCATCGAACTCCTTTTGTTTATACCGAACTCATCAACTATGCCCGATGGCTTCTGGAAGAAATCGGTTTCGATGGGTTTCGTTACGACATGGTCAAAGGTTACGGCGGTTGGATGGTTCGTTCGATTCAGGAACTGCGCGCGCTGCGTGGCACCACCAGTTTCAAGCCTTACGCAGTCGGCGAATGCTGGGACAGCGAACGCACAATTGACGATTGGCTCGACGAGGCAAATGCGTGGTCGGATAATCCGGTCGGCGCGTTCGATTTTCCGTTGCGCTGGCGTTTGCGCGACTTGTGCGATAGCTACGGATTTAGCCTCCGCACTCTAACAGACCGCGGAGTGTTAGTGTGGGATCGCCCGGCGCAGGCTGTGACTTTCGTCGAGAACCACGATGTGGTACGCGACAGTCCGATCATTAACGACAAACTGCTCGCCTACGCCTTCATCCTCACGCACGAAGGTTATCCCTGTGTTTTCTGGCAGGATTACTTCAAATGGGACCTCGCCCAGCCAAACAATCAAAACGGTATCGATGCGCTCATCAAAATTCACGAACACCACGCTACTGGTGCGACAGAAGTGCTCTTTGTGGACGACGACCTTTACGTGATGCAACGCCTCGGCAACGGCGATCGAAGCGGATTGATCTTTGTGTTAAACAATCGCGGCGACTGGAACGGAGCGTGGATCCAAACACGATGGAACAACACACGCCTTGTTCCGACAGCGTGGCGGGGCCGCAACGATATCAGCACGCCTCAGGATAAATGGACTAACGAGTCCGGCTGGGTCGAGTTATGGGCGGGGCCGCGTGGCTATGCGGTATACGTCCCCGGATAAGCTGAGGATTTCGATTGCCCTGCGCCTGAAATGGAGGGCGGAGCTCTGCGACGTCTAACAAAGAGTCATCTTAATCCGAAGAGATACGGAGGTTCGCGGGGCTCGCCCCTCCACTTGAGCAGTCTCTAACTGGCAAAATAACTGCGCTGCCGGGATTCGAAGCTGTCGCCAAAGTAGCGTTTCCACCATTGATCAGTTTCGTCGAGATGACCGACTTGGACTTCGTCGGCTTCAGGATGTTGCATAAGCCAGTCGCGAAAAGCGAAGTGACGGTAGAGCCGCATGAATTCGCCTAGATAAATGTCAGCGACGCGTGGATTACCCCGAATGATCAGCATATTCTCGTCATTATTCGTGGTAGAGGCCTCACTAAAGTTTGCAGAACCGGAAACCACCAGCGGGTTCGGGCCCAGAGGATCCACCAGCATGTATTTGGTATGCAGATATCGCACGTTAACGTTTAATCCTGAGAGCTGTTCGACCAGCCAGTGATTGAAAGCGCCTTTGCCCAGACGCGATCCAATCGCGAACTTGTTCGCTTTCATTTTCCGTAGCTTGATGATTGCGGCTTCGTTGGCTTCCCTTTGCGCCTTGGTCCTGGTAGGGCCGCTCATCGATTCCATCAATGCGTAACGCAGTTTGGCGGTTCCACTGCGGTAAGCTTCCTGGAAACGCTGGTTCATCCCGAAGGCAAACGTCATGAACAGCGCATCATTCGCGCCCCTGGCCTGCTCCGCATACCAGTCCAACGCCTGCAGAGAATCGCGCGGGCTAAAAATAGCTGTGATTTGTTGCGCGATCGGATTGCCTGGAAGTGGAGTTTTGCCAACCAGCACGCTGGTATCGGCAGTTTTCGCTGTGTTCTTCTTCAGCTCATTCCACAGCCATGAATACTTCGCTGCCACCTCGTCTCTCTCACAGACATGAACGACGTTGCTGTGACCATAGATTCCTCCGACACTGAAATTCGTGGAACCAGTGAGCACTGCTTGAGCACTGCCAGCTTTTGTCAGCACGATGGTCTTGTTATGCGAAAGGGTCAGGCCCTGCGCAACGCGCGGGAAGCAGATATTTTTCAAACCGAATTTCTGGATCGCTGTTTCATTAGCGATCTTTTGTTCGTCGTCTTTTGCGTGGTACAGAATTTCAACATCTGCACCGCGGTCCCGCGCAGCGCCTAATGCCTTCAGCACATCCTCATCTGTGAATTCGTAAGCGCCGACGCGCAGCCCCCAACCCGGACCAACTGCGCGCCCGATGAAGGCTGCGATTGATTCGGCCGAGCCGCGCGAAAGCCACGTGAACGCCGCGGGCCCTACATCTTTGGGTCGCTTGTCACCGAAAACCCGCGTGTATTCCTGCGATGCGGCCGCGCCACGATTGAAATGTACGTGATGCGTTCTGCCATGCTCGCTCTCTGTGCGGATCTTGACCGCAACATATTCGGCCTCTTGCGGAGTCGCCGGCGCGCCCCTCAGCGCAAACACTTCATACGTGTAATCGTGCTCCGGTTTCGCGGAAAAATCCGACCACGTGAAACCTTGGATGGGATGTTGTCGCGTTGAGTAAAGCATCCCCGGAGGTGGAAACGGCTCAACGCTTTTGAAAGTCTTGTATCCGGACAGCCAATATTTCTCTCCCTCGGTATGATCTTCGCGTCGTAAGGCGAATCCAAGCAAGCCCGGGCAATTTTCCTTGGGAAAATCCATTCCCAGAAGCACGACATGCGTTCCTGCAATCGCCTGGACGCTGAGATCTCCTTTTGTTTTCCTTTTTCGCATTGCCGTTACGCATCAAGCAATGCTAGTCAAAGACTGTCAGCCGCAGTTGGTCAAGATTTTCTCCCTGCTGCAGAACAAGAAATAACGCCGTAATCCGGAGAATGTCGGAACAAGCGTTCAGGCAATGTTATTCCTTTCCAGCGGACCGTTGAAAAAGGTATTCACGCAATGCGGGATCATCCGTCAGGCTCGCCGCGCGATTGAACGCGTCTCGCGCTTCATCTTTTCGCTTCAGCAATCGGAGCAGATGCCCGCGCGCGGCCCAATAGGGCTGATAATCCGATATTTGATCCGCGGAAATCTGTTCAAGCAAAGCGAATCCCGAGGCCGGCTCACCTGTTTGCGCAATCGCAATGGCTCGCCCAACGAGCGACCCGGTCCGGGGCGCAATTCGCACTAATCCTTCGTAGAGCAAAGCGATTTCTTTCCAATCGATCCGTCCGGTTTGCGCTCGACTGGCGTGAATGGATTGAATGGCGGCCTCCAATTGATAACGCCCCATGTGTTTGAATGCAGCAGCCGATTGCAGATAACGCTCGGCTTCGTCAATCATCGATTGCAACCAAAACGTCGTGTCATGCTGATCCAGCGGCACAAACTTGCCATCCTTGGTGTAACGTGCTTCACGTCGCGCTTCGCAGTGCAACATCAGCGCGAGCAAACCGTAAGCTTCGGGTTCGCGGGGCATTAATTGTGTTAAAGTTCGTCCTAACGCGATCGCCTCCGCCGCGAGCGCGTGATGCGTGGAAGCTGTTTCCATCAAGCTTTCCCAGCCAGTCGTGTAGGCGGCGTAAATGGCGTCGAGAACAAAGGAAACTCGTTCTTCCAGCTCCGGCGGTTCCGGCACACGAAAAGGAATTGCAGCGTCGCGAATTTTATTCTTTGCTCGGACCAGGCGCTGACTCATTGCTCCAGGAGAGACCAGGAACGCGGAGGCAATTTTTGCTGCGTCTATCCCAAGCACCACCTGAAGCATGAGTGGGGTGCGTGCAGCGACATCAATGGCAGGGTGCGCACAGACGAAAAGCAGCTTCAGGCGTTCGTCAGGAAAAGACTGGTGCTCCGTTTTCGCTGCTTCAGTTTCCTCGGCGAGTTGTTGCAACAAAGGCTCGGCATTTCGCCGGGTTTGTTCCCGGCGGGAGGCGTCAATCAATCGGTTGCGGGCAACATGTAAGAGCCATGCTTCGGGCTTTTTTGGAACCCCCTTCATCGGCCAATTTTCCAAAGCGGCAACTAGCGCCTCGCTCAACGCATCCTGCGCATCGGCAATGTCGCCGGTGCGTGCGGCGATGTAGGCGACCAGTCGCCCATACGAATCACGTGCAACGGCTTCAATCGCATCATGCGTGGCGGATTCGGTCATCGTGGGAAGTTACTTCGATCGCGGCGACCAGCATGATGCCGGCCGCGACCCTGGTCTTTGCAAAATTCAGACCCTCAGCGAGCCACGAAATCCCCTGCCGCTGTAGTAAGACTCCGCACCGTTATGATAAAAGAAAACACGGCCGAAGCGGCGATCGCCAAAGAGCGCACCGCCGAGTTTTCTCATATCCACAGGCGTTTTCACCCAGCTCGACGACTTCGTATCGAAATCTCCGACTTTCTGGAGCTCCAGATATTGGTCTTCCGTCAACAGCTCAACGCCCATGTCCGCAGCCATGTCCATGGCGTTGTTTTTTGGTTTATGTTCCTTCCTCGAATCCAGCGCTTCACGGTCGTAACACAGGCTGGTGCGGCCTTTGGGACTTTGGGCTGAACAATCGTAAAAAACGTGTTCGCCCGTCTTTTTATCACGACCGACAACGTCTGGTTCGCCTCCGGTGCTTTCCATTTCATTGAGCGACCACAGTTTTTCAGGGTTCGCTTCCAGCTTGGCCTGCACCATGGCCCAGTCCAGAGCTTTGTGGCGGTTCATGTTTTTCTCAAAACGGGTCTTCAACGCTCTGAGTAGTTCTTCACGTTGTTTTTGGGATAACTGCTTTTTTGCGATGTTGCTCATACTTTTGCTTCAAACGGACGGCCAATTTTTACTGTTGCTGCAAGGGTGTGCCGCGCGCGTTTGCTCATATCATTCATACTGAGTCGACACGTTTCTTCATAGAGCGCGTTCTGGCGCCTAACGAGATTTCGCGGATGCGGCCCCAAACCCTAGCAAGGGTCGCACCTCAATGGTGGCGAACCCGGCTGCGGGATGGCGAGCAGCCCACTCTAACGCCGTGTCCAGGTTCGGCACGTCGATAATGCCGAATCCAGCGAGAAACTCTTTTGTCTCTGCATATGGACCGTCGTGGACGTGCCGTTTCCCATCGCGCACCGTGACCGTCGTCGCGATCCTGGGTGAATCTAGTCCTGCACCGGCGACAAAGACGCCGGCTGCTTGCAGCGCCTCGGCGTAAGCGCGGCCGGCCGCCACTGCGGCTTTGTCATCGCGCTGATCGAAGTGTTCCTGTGACTGGTGAACAAGTAATGCGTATTTCATATTGTTAGTTTCAGTTGTTGTTTTTGTGCTTTGTTCTTTAGCGTTTGCTCCAGGCCTGCTCGCCAGCCACTTGTTTCGTGGCGGCATTGATTCGGTTGAAAAAGTTAGTCGTGGCAATCCAGAGGATGAGACCTGCTAACGCTTTTTCGTCATAATGCAGCGTGGCTTCGTTCCAGACTTCCTCTGCTACTGGATCTGACCGGTCGCTAAGTCGCGTAACCGCTTCGGCAAGCGCCAGCGCGGCACGTTCGGCCTCGGTAAAATAAGGCGCTTCACGCCAGGCGGCTACGGAGAACAGACGATCGTCTGTCTCGCCGGCCTTCTTAAGTTCTCGAGAGCCCATATCGACGCAGACACTGCAACCATTGATTTGGCTGGCGCGCAGATGAACAAGATCGAGTGTGCGCTGAGAGACACCGCTTTTTCGCACCGCCGCGATAAAAGCCATCAAAGGCTGCATCGCTTCAGGAATCAGCATCGCGGGATTTTTCATTCGTGGTTGTATGGTTTTCATTTGCCTTTCTTCTTTTTATTTCGTTTTTGTTGATAGTGGGCGACTGGCGCCAATTGTGGGGCGGACAGAGTCGCTCCGATTTTCATTTTTCTGTTTTCCGTTGGTTCATGAAGCCGCGGAGATACTCGCAGCTTCACCTCGATGACGGCTCAGAGCGACCCATTCAGACATTCCGGCGAAAAATTGTTGGAAAACTCGATTTCAGGACAGACTATTAATTACTCAAGAGTCACAGGATTTGATCGGCATGCTGCCGGGATGGCTGGCGAGCGTGTTTCTGATTGGCGCGAAGGCGTGGCCTTCGCATCCGGCGGAGGCTAATTTGGGCGGAAAGCTGCGGATGATCTCAGAGTTGAGGCGCTGCTAGGCATTCAGTAATTTGGATGGACCGTGCAGCAAAGTGATTGCGGCTTTGCCGCCGAATATTTCGGCCTGCGGCGGTTGCTGCCATCACCTTCGGGAGAAGTCGATCCACTTTCCAATGTGACAGAGCCTATCCCAACGCCCGCGACTCAATTCTATGATTCATCGCCCGGCGTAGGCCGATTTCGTCGGCCAGACGCCGGGCTGAATGGATCAAAATCCGTTGGGATTTTTTGACTTGATCACTTACACGCTTCGCGCGGCCATTCGCGGGTTTCTTCCAACGACTCGCCGGTTTCCAGCAGACTTTTGAGACTGGCCAGAATATGCGGCCATCCGCTCGAGACCGCCTGGATGAACTTCGAGCCTTCTTTATCCATTTCGTGGATGACGGTGAGCTTGACCGATTTGCCTTCCTGTTCCAGTTCGTAGGTCAGGCGTGAATAACCTTCGGCTTTCAATTCAGGTCTGAATTCGTTGCGCCACTTCAATACGAGCCGCCGAGCCGGTTCGATTTCGATAATTTCGCCGCTGTCGGTGATGAGGTCGCCCGGAGCTTTGATGCGCCATGAAGCGCCCGGCTTCCATTCCGATTCCTGAGCTGTGTTAACCCAGAATTGCCGAGTAAATTCTGGTTCGATGAGCGCCTTCCACAATTTCTCGGGCGTGGTGCGAATGTAGGTTACGTAAACGAATTGGTCTTTTTTCATAGGATTATGTCAAGGAGCGGCGGTCTCTAATCCGCCGTCTCATTTTGTTTTTGATTTTCTGTTTAGTTTTGGTTTGTCCGCCACGGCGGATCCGTCCCGTGGCGGATTCGAGACCTTTCTTGAGATCGCTCAACACCTGAAGGCGATGGCGCTCGTATTTGCCGATCCAACGCTCGTAGATCTCGTGCAACGGCATCGGATTGAGATAATGCAGCTTCTCGCGCCCGCGCCACACGACCGCGATGAGGTTTGCTTTTTCAAGCAACACCAAATGCTTGGTCACCGCCTGGCGTGTCATGTCCAGGTGCTCGCATAGTTCGCCCAACGTTTGCCCGTTCTCCTTGCGCAATTCGTCGAGCAATCTTCTGCGACTGGGATCGGCGAGCGCTTTAAAGACTGCATCCATCCGCGATTATTATGCAACCAAACGGTTGCATTTCAAGCGGATTTCGTGCACCAAAAAACCGGATCGCTTCCCTGTAAAGGCCTTCGCAGCTGAAGGTGCCGGGGGCAATTTTGCCCTTGTCACGCGCCGCTGGTTACACCTCAGTTCTGTTATGTCTTTTCTTAGTCTTGGGGAACTCCCGTTTATCGGAATGTCGTACGAATTTGTTGGCGAAACGCAGAGCGCTCCCTTCTCAGCCTACATCGTCAACGCGAAACCCGGCCAGGGTCCGCCATTGCACACGCATCCATACGTCGAGGTGGCGTTCACGCTCGAAGGCTGCGCCACCATCACGGTCGGCGACGAAACGCGCGAAGTGAAGGCCGGCGGCATCGTGGTAATTCCCGCCAACACGCCGCATCGCTTCGTTAATTCGGGAAACACAATCCTGCGTCAAATCGACATCCACACCAGTCCACGATTCATTCAGACGAATCTCACCTGACTAGCGACTCGAAGTTTGCAGACCGGCACCAAACAATTTTCGCTTTCGTAATCCTTAATTCTTCGTTCTTACTTCTCTGATGCGCTGGGTCGTATTTCTTCGTGCGGTGAACGTCGGTGGAGCGAATCGATGCCAACCAGCCGCCATTGCCAAACAGTTGGCGAAGTTTGGTGTCGTAAACATCGGCGCCGTTGGCACGTTTGTGGTGCGCGAAAATGTCAGCGAATCCACTTTACGCACCGCGATAGCGAAGAAGCTGCCGTTCAAATGCGAGATCATGATTTGTTCAGCGCGCGACATCATCAAACTCGCGTCAAAGGATCCGTTCGTCCAACAACCTTCCGGCCCGAATATAACGCGCTTTGTCAATGTGTTGGCCAAAAGACCCCCCTCGCCGCCTTCTCTCCCCCTCAGTCTGCCGTCGGACACCGACTGGCTTCTAAAAATCGTTGCGATCGAAAACAGATTCGTTCTGGGTCTGTATCGCCGGGAGATGAAAGCGATCAGTTATCTCGGCAAAATTGAGAAGCTCCTCGGCGTACCGGCGACAACACGCAATTGGAACACGATGGAAAAAGTCATGAAAATTCTGCGCGATGCATTCGTCAGCTGACGCCAGCTCGTCGAAGTGTTCCCGACGCCATCTGTCGAATTCCTGATCGCGGTCATTCGTGGCGCTGCGAACCGCGCAACTCTCAAGTAGCTATCTCTTTGAGCCGGTTGTCGCTCATTACTGGCCACACACAATCGTGGGATTCATCGTCCGGTCATTTGCTCGAACTTTTCGGGATATCGATCGCCTTGCACATTAATCTTTGACGCGGCGCTTTCGATCTCACGTAGATCGTTGGAAGTAAATTCGATTTCTGCCGCTCCGATGTTCTCTTCAAGGCGTTTCAGTTTCGTGGTGCCTGGTATCGGAACAATCCATGGTTTTTGCGCAAGCAACCAAGCCAGTGCGATCTGAGCAGGCGTGGCCTTCTTCCGTTTCGCGATCTCGTTAACCAGATCAACCAACGCCTGATTCGCCTTCCGGGCCTCCGGCGTAAAACGTGGGAGCAGGTTCCGAAAATCCGAACTGTCGAAGGTCGTGTTTTCGTTCATCTTTCCCGTGAGAAAGCCTCTGCCTAACGGACTGTATGGTACAAAGCCAATTCCGAGTTCCTCGAGCGCAGGTAACACTTCCTCTTCGGATTTCCTCCACCACAACGAGTATTCGTTCTGGATCGCAGTGAGCGGTTGGACTTTGTGTGCCCGACGGATCGTTTGCACTCCTGGCTCGGAAAGCCCGAAGTGCTTCACCTTTCCCTCCTGAATCAGGTCCTTGACCGCCCCCGCGACATCTTCGATCGGCACGTCGGGATCAACACGATGCTGATAGAACAGATCGATGACATCCGTCCTGAGTCGTTTGAGCGAGGCTTCGGCAACTTGCCTGATGTGCTCTGGCCGGCTGTCGAGGCCAATCTGCTCACCCTTGGGACCAAATTTGAATCCGAACTTGGTGGCGATCATCACCTGTTTTCGAACCGGCACGAGCGCCTCGCCTACGAGTTCTTCATTCGAAAATGGACCGTAAATTTCGGCGGTATCAAAAAACGTGATGCCGCGATCAACTGCCGATCGAATCAGAGAAATCATCTCCTGCTTGTCTTTGGGCGGCCCATAGCCAGAGCTCATTCCCATACAACCGAGCCCGATCGCTGAGACTTCCAGGTTAGTCTTTCCAAGTTTGCGCTTCTTCATGTTTTTCCTGTTGATTGTTCCACTAGTGTTATTCTGGGCGAAGCGAAGAATCTCGGATCATTTGTGCGTTAGGCTTTCGCCACGTCTCGCGTTGGTCATTCAGATTTGAGTGAAGCCATGTCGATCGAGAACCGGTACTTCACATCCGACTTGAGCAATCTCTCGTAGGCTTCGTTTACTTGCTGAATAGGGATCACTTCAACATCGGCGGTGATGTTGTGTTTGCCACAAAAGTCGAGCATCTCCTGCGTCTCGGCGATGCCGCCAATAGAGGAGCCGGAGAGACGGCGGCGCCGCACGATAAGGCTGAACGCGGGCACCTTCAGAGGTTCTGCGGGAGCGCCGACCATGGTGATATTTCCATCGAGGCCGAGTAAGTTGATGTAGGCATTGATATCATGATCGGCAGAGACAGTGTCGATGATGAAGTCGAAGCTCCCTGCGTGCCTTTTCATTTCGTTAGCATTGCGGGAGACGACAGCTTCGTTGGCGCCAAGCCGCAGCGCGTCCTCCATTTTGTTAGGCGAAGTGGTGAAAACGACAACGTGAGCTTCGAGCGCGTGAGCAAACTTGACGGCCATGTGACCCAGTCCGCCAAGACCAACCACGCCGACTTTCTTGCCTTTGCCGACGCCCCAGTGATGTATTGGTGAGTACGTAGTGATACCGGCGCAAAGGAGCGGCGCGGCTGCGGCGGGATTGAGGTTGGAAGGCACACGTAGCACGAACTGCTCGTCGACGACGATGCTTTCGGAATAGCCACCGTAGGTAAAACCACCGAGGTGCTTATCCGCTGAATTAAAGGTGAGAACCATGTTGGGGCAGAATTGCTCCAGGCCGGCTTTACAATTTGGGCAGGTGTGGTCCGAATCCACCATGCAGCCCACCGCAACGAGGTCGCCCGGTTTGTACTTGGTCACTGCCGACCCGACCTTGGCGACACGACCAACGATCTCATGGCCTGGAACAATCGGATAGTTCGTGGCCATGAACTCGCTCCACTCGTTCCGTACGGAATGGAGATCGGAGTGACAAATGCCGCAGAAGAGGATCTCGATCTGCACGTCGCGGTCGCTCGGATCGCGACGCTGGATTTTCGTGGAAGCCAGTGGCGACGTTTCGTTCGCGGCGGAATAAGCTTTCGCGTTGTAAGTGGTCGGCTGCATGAGTTGATCCTCCTATAATTTTACTGTGTCGTCGTACCTCTGAACTATTCGGTCGCGACAGAACGCGCGGCGGTGCAGATTCGTACGGCTGTTAATCCACAAACCCTCATCGTCTCGCACATCTGCCACCATTGCGCAGGCGAGAGATTTTTCAGTATCCCAAAAGAGAGAATTCAACGCGAAAGCGATTCGCCGAGCTCACGGAGCCATGTCGTCCATACCCAGAATTGAAAACGAAATCGATTCAGCGCTCCCAGAAGCGGCCCAGGAGAACGAAAGCCACGCAATGTGTCACTTGAAGCGCGCATTAATCTATTTGCCGGACGCGCCAAAAACTTGTCGGTCACGGGACAATCAAGACAAAATTCACGCGCAATGAATCGCACCGGCACCTGGCCTTACGCGCTCTGGAGCTCCATCGATTCCGCTTTGCGAAACCCCCGCTCACGTAATTGTTCGTCGCGATAATAATGCTGACGCGCCGCAAGGATACTGGCGCGACCAAGGTAACCGACTACTCTCTTCTCATTCGCGCGATCGACTACCGGCAAACGGCCAACGTCGTGCCTGAGCATTCGAGCGATGGCGTCGTGCAATGTTTCATCTTCGTAAGCGACAATCAGATTCGTCGAGCCCGCATCCAGAAGCGTCACATTTGGATCGCGGGAACGTTCAAAAGCCCGCACCACATCGCCCCGGGTAATAATCCCCACGAGCTCGCCGCCTTCATTGCCCAGCAATGTTCCCTGTCGCGTGCAAATCAACGGATCGCCGCTAGCCACGCGTGCTGAGAATCGCTGCAACGGCGTGGTTGCGGGAATCAACGGCACATCTTTATCCATCACGTCGCGCACACGCTTCAACTCAAAGAGATCGACACTGTATTCGCGAGCGATATGTTGGCCGCGGCGCGAAAGTTTCTCGGTGAGGATGGAACGGCGCAACAGCAGCACCGTCACGGCAAGCGCGGCAATTGATCCGCTTAGTAAAGCGGGCAAGGCTCTCAAATCATGGGTGAGTTCTAGGAGAAAGAACATGCCGGTAAGAGGCGAACGCATCGTTCCGCTCATCATCGCCGCCATTCCTACACCAGCCCATAGGCCGACATCTCCGACATGAGCGAATTGTCCCAACCAGGCGCCAAGCGCGCCACCAATGATCAAGAGCGGCGCCAGCACACCACCGGATGTTCCTGAGCCAAGCGCAATCGCCCAGACTAACGACTTTCCAATCATTAAGCCGACGAGCGCGCCCCCGAGAATTTCTCCGCGCAACAGTCCGTGGATAAGTTCGTACCCGACACCCAGCACGCGTGGATCAAGCCAACCACCGATACCGACAAAGACTGCGCCGATGGCGGGCCACCACATCCAGTGAATTGGCAATTTTAAAAAAGCATCCTCGCATCGATAGACGAGCGCGGTGAGCAAACCCGAACCGAATCCCGCCGCGATTCCGATGCCAATAGCCACGAGGATGGCGTGCCAGCCTAACAAGTTATGCGGCGTCACCGGGAAGATCGGCCCGGCGCCAAGGAGAGGAGCGCGCAAGAGCCAGGCCACCAGTGATGCCGTTGCGACCGGAATGAAACTGCGCGGGCGCCATTCAAAAAGAAGAAGCTCAACCGCAAGCAATGTCGCCGCGATCGGCGATGCAAAAACGGCCGACATTCCCCCGGCCGCGCCCGCAACCAGCAGAGTTTTCCGCTCAGCCGCCGTGAGATGAAAAAGCTGCGCCAGGATGGAGCCAAGCGCGCCACCCGTCATGATAATGGGGCCTTCCGCGCCAAAGGGACCGCCCGTCCCAATCGAAATCGCCGAGGAAATCGGTTTGAGCACAGCCACTTTGGGTTGAATCGCACTCCCACCCAGGAGAATCGCTTCCAGTGCCTCTGGAATTCCGTGACCGCGGATCTTTTCGGATCCGTAACGAGCCATCAAACCGATTATGAGCGCGCCAACCACCGGCGCCAGAATCACCCACGCCCCGAGATGATTATGCTGCAAAGAAACAAGCTGCGATGAAAACCGCTGGAAAAAAACAATGTTACTAATTCCGCCAATCAGCCAGAGCAATGCCTTCGCAACCACAGCGCTGATCGCACCCACGGGCAATGCAAGACCGATGAGAACGAGCACGCGCGCGTCGGTTCGAAAATCGCCAAGTAATGTTGGTGAAGTTTTGAGCCCAGACATCGCAGCCGGCGCACCAGAAACGCGGGCGCCACTACACTTTCGCTCTTGAACGATTTTCGGCAAGAAATTCGATAATTCTGTTCCCCGCAAGTTCGCGCTTCGTTCGGACAGATTTGATTTCTGATCCTTCCAGCGGCGAGACGCCTGCTCAGATTTTGCGAGAATCGTAGGCCCAGTGCAGCAACGCCTGGCGTTGGCGGCGCCGACAGTTCAAATCGCGCGGAGCGCAATGCTTCTTTATTTGGGCAACGTGGCGCCGCAAGGCGCGCCAGCGCGAGATTTGCCGCAGATCATCTTCGTGACGCCGTCCGCAATAGTAGCGGCAATACCACTGAAACCAGCCGCGCGGGTCGTCGGGATGAATCCAACCTTTGCGCCGCCATTCCGAAAGCGGCTGCGACGCATTGACACCAAAATAATTCAGCGACGCGCGATGTCTATCTTTGGAAAGCTTGGCCCGCTTAAACCAACTTGACGGAAATTCCTTTCGGCAATCCGTCATGTACTTTCCGCCGAAGACGCCGAGTTCGAGCATTTTTCGGGGCGAAAGCTGCGGCGTAAAGCCGCGGCGGAAGGCGCGTCCCATCGGTTTCGTCCGAAAATAGACGTACCCCTTTTGCATTTTGTCATTCACTCTGACCTCGACAGGCTTCATTTGAATTCTCTTACTCTCGGTTTGCGTCCCGTCCAAACCGGTGTCCGCAACGCATGTGGATATGAAATGACTCCTAAGCCGCAGCGATCGCCCTTTCTCTGCGATCTTTGCACGTTTTGTAGTGAATATTTCTGTCGATCTTGCCGAAAGCGGCTACACCTTTGCAGAAATTGAAATCGCTCACCGAACATCTTTGGTTTGAAGTACCAGACCGACGCGGGTTCATCAACGTCACGCCAAAAATCCAGGAACTCGTTCACCGCAGCGGCGTCATGGAAGGTCTTTGTCTGGTGAACGCCATGCACATCACCGCTTCGGTATTCATCAACGACGACGAACCAGGCCTTCATCAGGACTATGAGCTATGGCTGGAAAAACTAGCGCCGCACTCTCCGACCAGCGCCTATCGGCATAACCGAACCGGCGAAGACAACGCCGACGCTCATCTCAAGCGTCAGATCATGGGTCGCGAAGTCGTCGTCGCGATCACCAAAGGCAGACTGGATCTCGGACCGTGGGAACAAATTTTCTACGGCGAATTCGATGGCCGCCGGCGAAAGCGCGTGCTGGTGAAGATAATTGGCGAGTAAGCCGACAGCTCGCTGCAAGCCGTTTGCCCGATAACGATCACCCCGAGCCAGTTCAATAGGAGCACTTACGACGCCAGAAAAGTCTCTGGCTGAACTGATTCAAACCTTTTAAAAGGCCAAAAAGATTGCGTCGGTTCGACGGAAGCCAGCACAAGCGGGTGCCGGTCAAAATCATCGGAGAGCAGTGCCGCTTACAGAAATAGCGAAGTAAAGGAAGTCTCATTGTTGATCATCGCGGCGATTAGCGCTGACAAGGTCACAAAACCACCGTACCGCGCAGCACTTCTACCGCGTATCCGCCGACTCGGACATTAATAACCTTTTCAGGAGCACGCGTCGCGCGCACAAAAAGTTCACTCGGTCGTCCCATTTCGATGCCTTGGCGGATGAGAATTGGCTCGTCGGATTTTGCCAGGCCGTGGCGCACGATCCAACTAACAGCACAACCGGCAGCTGATCCGGTGGCCGGATCTTCTCCGCCATAGAAGAACATTCGGGCCCGCACTTCGCGCCAGCCTTCGCGTTCGTCGTGACTGATGAAGTAGCAAAACTTAGCGCCCGTTCCTTCCAGTAGAGTGCCGACTCTCGCAAGATCAGGTTTCAAGTTTGCCAAACTCTTCGAATCGCGAATCGGCACAATGGCGAAAGGCAATCCAGTCGACACGATCTGGCTCGGCCATTCGGACGCGATCTGCTCAGCGCCATCACGTTGAAGCACGCTGGCGATCTTATCTCGCGGCAGAGTTGGGCCAAACTCCGGGTCGCGCTGCCGCATCTCGCCAAAGACATCGCCGCCGACACGATTGTTTTTGTCATTTGAATCGGCGCGAAAGCTTACGCCGATCTTCCCCACGTTTAAGTCGAGGACGATCTCATTGCAAGGTGCGGCATTATGTAAATACAACGCCGTGCCCAGTGTCGGGTGGCCCGCAAACGGCAACTCTTCCTCGACCGTGAATATGCGGACTCGTTTCCCCTCCTTTGCTTCAACCTCACGCTCACGCGGCAGGATAAAAGTTGTTTCGGAAAGATTCATTTCACGAGCGAGCGCTTGCATTTGATCGTCGCTCAGACCCCGCGCGTCGGTGAAAATGGCAAGCGGATTGCCGGTGAGCGGCATCCGCGTGAAAACATCAAGCTGCACGAATTCGTAAGCACGCGACATCGTTGACCTTTCCTGTTGCAGATGATTTCTTCCAGCTACAGATCACTGATCGCTGATCACTGCGCAAAGAGCAAAAACCGTCATCGCGCTGATAACGCTTGGGATTGCAACCAGAGGCATGAATTATCGGTCAGACAGAGTGCTCCTACCTTTGGCGTTGGAGACGTCGATCTCACAAGAAACAGACGGAACTGCCAAGCATGTAAGTAAACCGAGCTTTCAAATCGTGGGTCGCCTTGCTTCCTACTTCCGGTACTGCTTGTCAGTAACGTGCTCCATCCACTCGACCACCTTTCCATCGAGTGCCTCCTGAATGGCGATGTCCGTCATCGCGGTCGTCGGCGTTGCGCCGTGCCAATGCTTCTCGTTAGGCGCGAACCACACCATGTCACCGGGCCGGATTTCTTCGATCGGTCCACCTTCGCGCTGCGCCCAACCAAAGCCGGACGTGACGATCAACGTCTGACCCAGTGGATGCGTATGCCACGCCGTGCGCGCACCCGGCTCAAACGTCACGCTCGCGCCACGAACACGTGCCGGTTCAGATGGCTCGAACAGTGGCTCTATGCGCACGCTACCCGTAAACCAATCAGCCGGCCCTTTCGTCGAGCGTTGTGAACCAAATCTTTTTATTTCCATCTTGTTTCTCTCAACTCTCAACCCTTAACTATCAACTCTTTTGCGATCCGCTTCTTTTGATCTTCATATTCTCAATTCCTTCAAATCTTAATTGCTTGGAATCCGATGCGCAGTGTGCCGTGTTGCCAAGGGCGTCGCTTCGAGGAGGACAGGAAAACGAATGAGCTGCCGGGGTCCAACTGGACGCCCGGCAGCTCGTCTTATTCTCGTTAGGTTCTATGGGTCAGGCCGTTGCGTTCAGATTGGGCGGCGCTTCCATAGCATCTACCGTGGAATCTCACTTCTCTTACTTGAGAAGCTGTGGCTCGCCGTAGATGAAGTCGTCCATCATGACGATGTCATGGCGGGCATCGTCGCTTGGCCCCGGGGCAACGTTTCCGGCCTGGATCCGGACCGACGCAATGCGCGCATCGCCAAACACAATGCCGAAAAAGGACAGGTTTCCACCGCCCGGCGAAGCCGGTACGGAACTGCTGAATAAGATCCTGCTGTCCTTGTCGAGGTACTCGATCAGCGTGCTGGCCTTATGATTTGGGTTGCCATCTGCCTGCTGGTCAATATCTGTGAACACTGCGCCGAAACCTCTGACTGTTGCCGGGACGGTGCCATTGGTACCCGGTATGAAGAACGAGGCATTGGTAATGTTGCTCCCCACAGGAGTGAACAACCGTGAGGGGCTGAACGTCCTGAAAGTTTTGTTGTAGCTGGGATTACCAAAGAGGACAGCCAGCCCGCCCTGGGGTCCGCCCGATGGAGGAGCCTGTGAAAGGCCTAACCCCGGTGTGGTGAACTGACTGCCGCGCGTGTTCAGGAACACATTGAACGGAGTTACCGGGGCTGTCGTATCCATGACGTTGGGGTTACCGCCGTCCCAGTTGATCTCGCGGCGACCGTGTGACAGCGGCCCTGGGTTATTGAGGTTGTTAGGGATACCCAGAGCAGCGCGAAACGCATCGACTGAGCTCTGAATCGAGTCAGTGGTTGCTCCGGCCGCCTGAAAAACGACCGGCGCAGAATCCCTGGACGCGATGTCCTGTGCCTGTACGGTCTCGCTAACTGCAAGTAGCGTTGATAGGAAGCCAAAAGCGGCTATCACGATCAAACGAACTGGCAGCTTCTTCGCTGCATGCTTTTCTCTGCAAGCAGTCGAAGGCTGATAATTGTTTGAGTTGGTTACTGATTGTTTAGTTTGCATGGTCTTTCTTGTTTGCTTTCTGTTTTGGTTTTTCCGGCGTGTCTGTTGTTTGTGCCGGTTCATGTGGTAAAGCGAAAAGCCCGCCTGAAACCCACCACGACTGCGCGAAATTTTTTAAGGAATGTGTCAGGCTGTAAAAATCCCTCGGCCGTGGTAAAATTTGCTGCGGCGAGCAGCCTGTATGACGACACCCCCATCCACGCGACAAGCGGTTACGCAACTGCTGGGCGACTGGAGCGGCGGAGACGAGAAAGCGCTCGACAAGCTGATTCCGCTTGTGCAACCCGAATTGCACCGGCTGGCGCATTATTATATGAGCCGGGAACGCGCCGGTCATACGTTGCAAACCACCGCGCTTCTCAACGAGGCCTATCTACAACTTACCGACAAGACACAGCCGCAATGGCAAAACCGCACACATTTTATGGCCGTTGCCGCGCAACTAATGCGGCGCATCATGGTGGATCATGCGCGCGCACGACACGCGCTGAAACGCGGCGCCGGGGCGATAAGAGTGACCCTGGACGAGACGGCTTCGGTCACCGAAAAGCGAGCGGAGGAGCTGCTGGCGCTTGACGAAGCGCTTGAAAAGCTGGCCGGGTTTGATCGCCGCCGATGCGAGATCGTCGAAATGCGTTACTTCGGCGGATTAACCGTAGAAGAGATTGCCGAGCTCCTTAAAGTACATCCCAACACGGTAATGCGAGACTGGAAGGCAGCCAAAGCGTGGCTCTACGCAGAGCTGACCACGGAGGGATGTTGATGGAGCCCGAGCTGTGGCAACGAATCACCGACCTATTTGACGAGGCGATGACGCGGGGGCCACAAGAACGCGTCGCGTTTCTCGAGCAAGCGTGCGAGGGTGACAGTGACTTGCGCAAACAGGTCGAGCGGCTCGTCAAATCTAACGAAAAATTGGGGGACTTTCTCGAGTCCCCAGCCTTTGCTGTCGCTCCGGAACTACTGACCGACGATCGCGGCGGCGCATCTGTGGGGGAATTAATTGGTCATTATCGGATCGAGTCTTTGATCGGGATTGGCGGAATGGGCGAGGTTTATCTCGCGCGTGACGAGCGACTCGGGCGCAAAGCCGCGCTCAAGCTTCTCCCAGATAGCCTGACGACGGACGTGACGCAGTTGAGCCGGTTCAAAAATGAGGCGCGGAGTGCTTCGGCTTTA
>DASREQ010000041.1:0-3633 GCA_035651975.1 Candidatus Udaeobacter sp. | reverse complement strand
CGTCAGCGCAATTGGTTCAGCTCATTCCTACAAAGAAGTTCTGGAGAATCCGGACCGAATCTCCAAGACAGTGTTAGCCAAAGGTCTCGATAGTAATACCGCTTTTGAAATCCTCTCGATCGATATCGCGGACGTGGATGTCGGAGATAACATCGGCGCCAAATTGCAGACCGAGCAGGCCGAAGCTGACAAACGTGTGGCGCAAGCCAAGGCTGAAGTCCGCAGAGCGGCAGCTGTGGCTGTGGAGCAGGAAATGCGCGCCAAAACGCAGGAGATGCGAGCTAAGGTAGTCGAAGCCGAAGCGCTGGTGCCGCAGGCGATGGCAGATGCATTTCGCTCAGGTAACCTTGGGGTAATGGACTATGTCCGGATGAAAAACGTGCAAGCTGACACGTCCATGCGCGAATCAATAGCAGGCGGCGAAAGGCCGCGGACGGAAGGAACGTGACAGGGTCAGTGAGAAGTGGACGGATTCGCCTTTGATCGCTTCGACGGTTTAACGATTTAACGATGCGATACCCATGATCGCCGCTAACCTGGATAATCTTCTTTTCCTGTTGCTCGTTATCGTGGCCGGGTTGTTCCAGTTTCTGGCGAAAGTGTTGGCCAAAAAAGGCAAAGATCAGATCGAACCTGCGTCGCCAAGCGAAACGCCCGCCTCATCGCGCCGCGCGCCGTCAAACTCGGGCGACCAGATTCGCAAGTTGCTGGAAGCGCTAGGCCAACCGCCTACTTCAGCACCGCCGCCGCCTGTTGCTCCCCGGACAAACATTCCCCCGCATCCACTATCGCCGGTGCAACCGCCGCCATCACCGCTTTCTCAATTTCGACGAGAGAAGCGCCGAAAACGAGAAGCAACTAGCGGAGAGACCCCACCGGCGCCAATGGTAAAAGAAGCGCAGAAGATCCCCGCACCAAAGATAACGGCTGCGCCGGTTTTTGAGGTCCAGAAAGGACCGTTACCAATTGCGGCCTCACCAACCTCGAAAATGCCTGCGCAGCCTTACGCAGCTCAAGCGCCCAGGGTTGCGATGCGCGACGACCGAAGAGCCAACATCGCGGTCTTGCTTGCGTCATCGTCTGGTTTGCGTGATGCAGTCATTCTCCGTGAGATTCTTGGACCGCCTCGCGGTTTGCGTGTGATGGACGCATTGCTGTAGCGACATTTGGCAGGTTTGAATTCCGCGCGTGGAGTCAATTGTTGTAACGCCGGGCAGGCCAAATGTCTGCTTGGCACACATTGCTTTACCTGGACACCGTGCTTGTTCTAACGTGCAAGCTAACCTGCCCCATGCCCCCTTGCGGACATTCAGCGACCGATCGCCGGCCCAATCCGAGTCGTCATCTCGCGCGCCTGACCTTCGCGGCTCTTCTCGTGACTTTCATCACTGCGCGCGCGCTTGTTATTCTGATAACGACACGACGGATGCCCGATTTTTTTCTGCATATGGGCGGAACGCATGTGCATCATTTCAATTACGGGATAATTCTTCTTTCCGCGATTTGCGGTGTTTTACTTTTCGCAAGGTTGAATGATACGCAACGCGATGCCTGTGCCCTCATTTACGGAATCGGCCTTGGCCTTACCTTCGACGAGTTTGGCGGATTGCTCTATCTTGGCGGAAGCTATTGGGACGCCTCGAGCTTCGATGCGGTCATCGTGGTGCTAAGCGCTGTCGGCCTCGTCGCATTCATGCCCCGCTGGCAACGCATCCGGGCGCATCACTTTGCAATCGGCGGTTTTCTTCTTCTCGCGATCTTGTCGTTTTATTATTTGTTATTTACGTCCCTCAGCCGCGCCGAACAAAAGTTCACACCACGACTGATCGAAATCGAGAAGCACGGCCCGCGCTAATTCTGATACGGCCCGGATTTGGTAGTCGATCGTGGCGAAGAGAAAGGTGCGCGCAAGTAACCGGCGCCACTAAATTGGGTCAGCCGGATTCCGGCGCTTCGCAGCGCAACAAGTTTGTTGGTAAAGCGGCCCAAGCGCCGACGGATGTACGCCGAAAAAATAAAGTGTTGCGATTAATCCGTAGGCAAATGTCAGCCGCGTTGGTCCAATTGCCTCATAGCGGCGAGGACTCGCGCTAATGCGTTTGTTACTGTGGATCACCTGACCGCAGCGATGAAGCCGCCGAAAAAATTCCACATCTTCCATAATCGGCACATCCGGAAATCCACTGGCATCGATAAAGGCGCTTCGCCGACAGAAAATTCCATGATCGCCGCATCGCATTCGGAGCGGAAACCCGGCATAATGCGCAAAGCTGTCCGACAACCGGTAAACAACGCCTGACGGCAAGCGGATCCGAAAGTAACCGCCGCTGACTGCCGGATCGGCCATGATGCGGCGAATCTCATCCAAGCACTCCCCTGGCACTTCGGAGTCTGCATGCAGGAACCAGAAAACGTCGCCACTCGCCACGCTGGCACCGGCATTCATTTGTAGCGCACGACTCGCTTGGTCAATCCGAACAAGTTGATCGCAGAGCCCTGCCGCCAGCTGATCTGTGCCATCGATGCTTGCGCCATCGACCACGATGATTTCCGCTCCGGGCGCTCGCTCGCGCAAATGAGCGAGAAAACGGCGTATCAAAGGCGCCTCATTCAAAACTGGAATGATAATTGAGACTCGCATTTCAGACGGTGCTGTGAAGGACGAGAGTGCAATTATTTGGCAAATCGCCTTACACAGGAAAAGGAGAAAACGGCAAGTAACACGCAGTGCCAATGAAGTAGCCAAAGGAAATGCCCAGCTGGTGTCCAACTCCCCTAAAGCCGGATTCGCCTGAATTTGTCAACAACTTAAGCTCTCGATGCCGTCATTTGTGGTTGAGGTTCTGCGCCAAGGCAGTATCAGCGCATCCCTTTTGAAACCGCCGGCGTGGGGAATTGGCAGACACGCTGGACTCAAGGGAATGCTTTGCCAGGTAAGCGCCTTCGTCGTCGAAAGCTCTCCCGGACCGCTCAGAGTTGCGCTAGAACGCGAATTAATTGACGGATGGTGAATGGTCGAGCCACGATCGACAAGGAAAACACAAAGTGAATGAAAACAATACTGATGTTGATGGTTGGGTTGATGCTCGCAGGCTGCGGATCAATGGAAAGCGATGTTCGGAACCATGGTTTTCCCCCAACCTCCGCTGGACCCCTTGCGGGTCGCGGTGACCGTGTTGCGGTGGACACGATATGCGCCTGCCCTTGACGTTTAACTTGACGTTAGCCCAACCTGTCCTGTCGGCTTTATGGGGTCGCGCTACAATCGCGGATCGGCGCACGATAACGATTGTCGCCAATCACACCAACGCGCCCTGCACCATTCCGATCATGTTGAGCTTGCTCGCGAATCTCATATTCCTTTCGTTCCCGCTTCTAAACAGCCGGCGTGGCGGAAGTGGCAGACGGGCTGGACTCAAAATTTAAAGTTCGCTCCCCGTGACAGATTCGCCCCCTCGAACAGTTGCGAACAAAAACACATCTGCGATCGCAGGATGGGCCGATACGTCTGAGCTACCAAGGTGTGCTCACACTCGACAAAACAGCTACTTTGCCAGGAGGATTATATATGAAGCCACACATAAAACTCGCGCTTGTGATCTGCTGTGCTGCGATCTCTCCGCTGCTGAATTC
>DASREQ010000040.1:0-212140 GCA_035651975.1 Candidatus Udaeobacter sp. | reverse complement strand
TGATTTCAAGAAATTCCAAACTTGGTCCGAGATCTCGAAACGCTGCTTCTGCGAGAACGTTGTGGCCTTCAACCGAAGCATGCCAGCCATCGATTGGGTGAAGCAATTCCACGCGACTCAGGTCGGCTGTTGCCAGGGCATCCGAATACCGCAATTGGATGTTCGAGTTGTCAGCAAGTTCGCCGTTCAAATCACTCACCGTCATGCGCAACACCTCATTCACCATCTCTGCGAGGCGAATCAGATTGGAGCGGTAAGCTTGCCGAAAGGAGGTGAAATATTTGTAAGTCGTTTCCAGATGCGGATAGCGCGATGCGTCGTTGGCTCGCAGACGCTCTGCAACTTCACGCCCTCGAAAGTACGACTCGAAATTGACGAGGCCATACACGACAATAGCGGCCGTGTGAGGCTGCGCGCGGGCATGACCAATCAACCGGCGCATCTCTCGCGCGAAATTTTCTCGGAAGCGCCGGCTGAGTTGTCGCAAACGCTTCTCCGGCTGCTCAAGTTCTGCAGGAGCGCATCGCCAGGCCCAATCAACGTTATTATGTCCGATCGAGATTAGAGTCAGATCGGGAAACCGTTTCATCGCCAGTAAGTCGTCAATTTGCCGGGAGAAATTACGCGTCCTAAGAATTCTTCGGAAAAAGTTCTGCCTTTGGCCTTCATGATCGACGAGCGCGCCGATGCCTGCGCATTCAATCGCAACAAACGGAGTGAACTTCTCTAGTCTCTTCGAAACGCTTTGGACGCCCGCTGGCGCCGGACTCGTGTCGAGAAACCAGTTACTCCCGGTGCAAGTACGCGCGCGCCAAAATGTGCTCAAGATCGAAGAGATGTAGACTCCCGTGCAAACACTGTCGCCGAGCAAGGCAACGTGAGGCAGCCGCTCGATCAAATCATTCCAGGTAATCTCCCGGTTCCGGTAAGCCAGGTAATCAGAATGCAGCGGAGAAGTCTGGCTGCCAATTTGCTCTAGAAAATTCGCACCTAGAACTGGGACAGATTTCACTGTCAGGCGTTTGTCTGCACTCGTTGGTTTTGCACGTGTGGCCAAGACTCACGGCTTGACCAGTGGATTGTGCGTTTTGAGCTGCGGAAACATCGAGAAATCACGATCTGCTGTCCAGAACTCCCGTACCCAAATCCCAGTTCACTCCAACCAATCCATGGCTTCGAGCAGACGATGAAATTCGGGATTGTCCATCGAGAGAGCAGGCAGCCATTCACCAATTGGTTCGCGTTTCCACCACGCTTTCTCCCCGATTGGCGCGAATCGATAACGATAGAGTCGGGCTCGAATGTAATGAGGTGGCTTGTCCGGGAATGGATTGTTTGCAAGGAGTGACAAGGTGCCTGGATCGTTATGCAGAAGTTTCGACACAAAATGCAATGTCCACGGATATTCTCCGGGTGAAGCCATTGCGGCGAACCAGATTTGCCAGTCAATCCGCGGTTGATAAGGGGCCACGAATGGCGGCCGCCGGTTTGGATCACCGGGCTTGGCTTTAAATTCATATTCTTTCCACCTGGTGTCGCCGGTGATGATTGAATCTTCGGTGCCTTCAAAGATGATCTCGTCGCGTTCGCGCCCGACTGTACCGAACGCCCCGTATGTATTTACAAGATCGAGCGGATCGTAGGAGTAATTCATCAACTGTCGTCCGGAAACGAGATTCAGCACCGGGGCGACGCTTAGATAGAGAACCAAGATCGACAGGCCGATCGCCATTGTGTTGTTTATCCGCGAGGGCTCCGACTCCTGTGCTGCGCGTTCGGCACGTTTAACCACTGCCGTCGGCAAAAAATGGCGAAGGAATGTATCGTCAAAGCACGCCAGAAACGGAATGATTGTCAGATAATTGAGGAACGACAGATTGCCGCTGATGATGAGAAAGATTTGAAACGTAACGAGCAACACACCGGCGATGTGGCGCGCCTTGCGCGGCCCAAATGAAAACCATGGCACGATCAATTCGATGAAATGGTTCCATGCTGTTTCAAATTTCAGCAGCCAATGCGGCGAGAAATGCAGGTACCGACTGATCGGACTGGGAATCGGCTGCGTCTCGTAGTGATAGTAAAGGCAGGTGAGATCGCGCCAGCACGGGTCGCCGCGCAATTTGATTAAACCCGCGCCGATCATGATACGAAACCCAAGCCACCGGAAGAGCCAGATAATCAGGACCGGCGGCCTGCACTTTGGAAACGGCCGTCCATCGAGCAACGGACAAAGAAAAATCGCTAAGAATCCGGTTTCGAGCAGTTGGATCTCCCAGCCGTAGCCGTACCAAATCTGCCCGATGTGCACAATCGACATGTACATCGCCCAGAGTACCGCAAGCAGAATCGCATTGGCGTAACCGACAAGAACGACAAGCGATAAGCCGAAACCGATCCAGGAGAAGATCGACAACGCGTTATCTGAAATTCCGAACCAAAAGAGCGTCGGCACTCGCAGCATAGCGGCGCTACGCGAACCGAGTTGTGTTTGCACGTTCTCGAGAAAATGATTAGCCGGTGTTAATCCATGTTCGCCAATGAGCGGCACCAATTGTTGCGCCGCTACCAAAAAAGCGACTGCATAAACAAACCCGAGCAGCCGGAGAATAACGAAGCGCGTCAGCCAATACGAATTTCCGGCGGCGAAAAGTCTTTGGAGGATTCCTTCACCGCTTGTCATTCCGTAGTTCTGATTAGCAGCGCGGGCTAAAGATTCAACGCCGCGTGTCATCCCGCGGCGCGAAGACGCCGAGGGACCTCGCGATCTGTCGCGGATCAGACAGGGTCGCTAGTGTAATCTTCGGAGTTTGTGTGTGGTCACTCACTTCGCTCAGGACGACAGCAGGAACAAACGCTGATGCATTCCGGTCGCGTTGACACTTCACGCGAAGGGATTCAATTTTTTGCCTCCGCGCCAGGGTAGCTCAGCGGTAGAGCAGCCCCGAAAGCTTTCGGGGTTGGTCGTTCAAGAAAATTCATTAAGCTTTGCGCGAAGCAAGAGCCAGGGTAGCTCAGTGGTAGAGCAGGGGACTCATAAGCCCTTGGTCGGGAGTTCGAATCTCCCCCCTGGCATTTTTGATACAAATGGCTTGGGTTTATATCCTCCGCGGCTCAAGAGGTCGTCACTATATAGGTTCGTGCGTTAATCTGGGCCTGCGCTTCGCCCAGCATCTCCGCGGTCACACCGCGACAACCAAGCGATTGGGGACGAATATTGAGATCGTGGCGAAAAAAGAAGTGTTGACACTGGAAGATGCGCGGCGAATCGAGCGAGCACTAAAGCCAAAGAAGAATCCGGCGCACGCAATTTATCACCTACAACAGTAGAGCGGCCCCGAAAGCTTTCAGGGTTGGTCGGGAGTTCGAATCTCCCCCCTGGCATGTTTGATCGCGGGTTGCTTCCTGAATTGGGGGGTTGGATGTTGGGCGTTGAGCGTTCGGCGTTTTTTGTTTGATCAGATCCCCTACTCTGTTGTTTTGGAAAGATACGGCTTCAAGTCCTTCTCAGGCCCCTGAAGCACGGCCATGAAGCAAACCCCGTTGTGTTCCGTGACTGCACCGACCCAGCCTTCCTGATGAACATAGCGCCAACCTGGAAACCCCAGCACAGCCCCGGTCTTCACATCTCGCTCCGCCGGAAAAAGGAAAAACTGCATGTGTTTTTCGGCCACCCAAATTTGAGCGATCCGCCGAGACTCGTCGTCGTCAAAAACGCGGCAGCCGATCGTGCGGAAATCGGCGAACTCATCTGGAACGTCGTAGTGTTCCAAGCCGTGTTTCATAAAGAACAGATCGCTTAACGTCCCCGCTTCGGTGCTCACCGGATCGAGCATGATCGATCGAGTGGAGCCGGCTACGGTCAATAATTTCCGCGCCGTCGCCGCCCCTGGGAAATCATTTAGCCGACTAAGCACTTGGAACGTAAACACTCCGGCGATGACTACCACCGCAATGCTGATCGCAAGGACGGCCGGATTGAGCACGATTCTTCTCCATGTCCACTTCGGGCGGCGAACCGCCTCCTTGTCCAGAAACCATTCAGCCGACTCAGGCGGGATCGGAACGAGACGGACCAGTTCCGCCACGGCTCGATCAAAGTTCTGCTGGTTAACAAATTCTTCGGACCCGTCTTCACGTGAGACCGCGGCGCGCATGGAACGGTCAGCCAAATGGTCTTGGCTGATGGGCGCACAGCTCAAGAGAGCCCGTCGCCGTCGTAATATCCGCAGGGTCCTCATACACTCGATGTCCCGTAGTGCTTGGAATCCAGCCATGCCTGCAACTGTCGCCGCCCCTGCGACAGACATCGCGAGAGTGTGCTCAGCTTGAGTTCGGCAATGTCGAGAATCTCGAGGTAATCGAATTCGTCCAGATAAAAGAGCGCCAGCGCAGTCCGCTGAGGGTCGGGCGCAGCAGAAATCCAAATTGCCAGTTGCGCAGGCTCGAGCTGCTTGATCTGTGACGCAGCCTGTGGAGCTATGTCGTGCTCCTCGATTTCGAGTGGTTCAGGTTGCAGGTCCGTTTCACCTGCCTCCAAACAGCGCCAGCGGGCCTCTTGAAAGAGCCAAAATGGTTCCCTTGGCAATTCTCCCTGTGCGGCGCGCACACCCGCTTCGCGCAACGTCGTGTTAAAGACCTCCTGCGCCTTGCGCGAGTCGCCCAGCATCAAGAAACAAAAGCGATACAGTTGTGGCAAATTTTGCTTTCGATCCGACACTCTCCCATTCCTTCGTCTTTGCAAAATTTAGCGCACTCTACGCAGCAACCTATCATCGACAAGCGGTGATTCGCGTTGATTTGGGGAGCGCATGCGTGTCGCGTGCTGGCGAGGGCGCCCTCGCGATCGCGGACTTTCCTTTGGTTTCCTAGTCTTCAGTGCGTTGGGATTCCGAGGAAATTGTTTCGACGCGAAGCATAAAACAGGTCGCCGCAGCGACCGCTACGCATGCCCAACCTTTACCAACTCGTTAGGCCGTCCGGTATCGCCTGGCTACATGCAGAGGCCAGTTGCTGTAGCGTCCGCTGTCCTCAGCAAATTCGTCGAATCTTGCGAGCGTAACAGGCTCTGCGCTGAAGACAGCGCACTTCACAGCATTTCGCGTCAATTCGTGATCGCTACACGGCGCCAGTGCAGCATTGGTCTTTCGTAGAACATTCTCTGGCGACAACGATACTGTTGGCTTTCTTCAATGAAATGCGCTGGACATCGTGCGGACGATATATGTCCGGCATCGACAAGAAGGGTCCGGCTGTAGCAGCTTTCTTTCGGGAAGGTCGACCTGACGTTCTTAGCGCGTCGGGGATGCGCCTCGCAGAGCGAGGCGACTACAGTTTTTCAAGCGACGCGCTACTTCTTCGGCGTTCTCACGGCTGTTCGAGACAGGATCCTACGGGCGCGGATGTGGCGTCGGTCGAGCCCTCGGAGCCGGAGTTGTTCTTGGAATAGGTGTCGCTGTTGGAGTAGCAGTTGGGGTTGGACTCGGAGTCCCCGCCGAGCTTGGCTCTTTATCAAAGAATGCATCCTGCTGGGAAATCCCGCTGATGGTCACCCGCCCATCCAACCATGCATGCAGGTGCTCGTTGAAGGCCGAGGAGCCGTAGTCGTAGTCGCTTGCGTACGTTGTCACGATGCCCGGGTCGGGCTGGTCGGGAAGCGGGCTGACTACATCCGAGAACGGTTGGTCGGGCAGCCAACTCACGCCGTTATCGGTGGACTTGCGTCCCCACATTCTATAGCACGGCACAGCTGGGTCGCCCTTGGTGCAACTATCGGTCTCGCGCTGGTCGTACCAAGTGACAAAAAGAGTGCCATCTGTGCTGGCTGACAAGCTGGGCTGCCATTGGGCGCGGGTAGTGCCATCGGTATTTAACAGGAACGGCGTGCCAAAGGTCACACCACCGTCGGTGGAACGGATATAATAGACATCGCCAGGGTCGCTTCCCGCGCCTTGCTGGGCGTAGACCAGGTGAACTATGCCATTCAGAGCGGCAGGCTGACCCCAGCCTTCGTTACGCCAGTAACCACCGCCATCCGGAAACATGACGGCAAAGTAACCGACAAAGCCAACGCCCGGTCCAGGAAAGCTGGTACCAATATATCTGTTAGTCCAGGTGTTACCGCCATCGGTGGACTTGAAGATGTAATTAGTGTCCATATGAGGGAAACCTCCGCCTCCTTCATCCATGCCTGCGATGTACACGTCGCCTGTCGCGAGGTCGCCGGTAATCTGGACATTGCGGATAAAAGCATTCTGGGTGCTCACCATGATCGGGCTATGCCATGTAGCACCGTTGTCAGTGGAGAAGCTGCAGACAACGTTCGCGCTGGATTGATTAAAGTCGTTCCATGAAACGTACATTCGCCCGTAGAATGGGGAGGATGGGTTGTTATCAGCCCAGCCGGACTGGCGGTCGTCGCCACCACCGGTGTGAATGCAAAAATGAGTCCAGCTATCTGGATCCCAGGGAGTGGTAGACTTGAACCCGCCTAAGCCGGGGCAGGCACTATCCAGCCAGATAGTGAACCAGCTCTGACTTGGTTTGTTATAGAGGACGACGGGGCTACTCGCATTGGGGAAGGGGCTTTGGCCGCTGGCGGTGGTCAGCCTGGTGAACGTATTGCCGCCGTCGGTGGAGACCGATGCACCGGCACCGCTACTGGGATTGGCGTCAAAGCCTCGCGCATCGTTGAAGGCGACGACGATCTCCAGAGGGTCATCCGGGTTACCCGCGGTAAATGTCGTCGATTGATCGATGTGAGGAAAGGTCTCGGTGCCTGTGACCAGGTCGACATCCGTTGTGCCGTACACCTCAGGCTGCAGCAATTTTTGGATAAATCGAGACGAAGCGCCTGCGAGCGAAGCTGAGCCTCCGTGCGCCTCGCCGCAGAAAATCATGATGGCTCCGGCTTGCAGGTTTTCTTGTTTGTCGATGCCCAGCTCGTGAATCTTGGAGCAGTCAAATAAGGCAGGGACCAGCGGGTCAGTAAATCTGGTCGTGTTGCCATACTTCTCCTGTGCTTGTACGGAAAACCCGTCAACGCTCAGTAGCGCTAGCAAAATGCCATACACAAGCTCACTACGAGGCGCACATTGAAGAAAGCGGATCGAGCTGTGTGGCTCCTCTTCATCGATCGAAACTTGGGAAGGTTTTCGCAGCCGCTCGGTTTTACCAAGTTCGCGAAAGAATGACAAGTTACGATTGGGAAAGTTTTTCGCACGATATCAACAAACAGGATTCGCCCATCGCAGCTTTCCTCCGGGAAGCTCGATGCCTGACGTTCTTACCGCGTCAGGGCGGCGCCTCGCAAAGCGAGGCGGCTACAGTTTTTCCAAGCGGCGCGCCACTTCCTCGGCGTTTTCACGGCTATTGAAGGCGGAGATGCGAATGTAGCCTTCGCCTTGTGCGCCAAAACCGGAACCGGGTGTGATGACGACATTCAATTCCCGCAACATCCGATCGAACAGTTGCCAGCTCGTTAGGCCATTGGGCGTTTTCACCCAGATGTACGGTGCATTGACGCCGCCGAACACCTCGAGGCCGAGGTCCACCGCGGCGCCGCGAAGAATCTTTGCGTTCCCCATGTAATGATCAATCAGCGTGCGAGATTGCTTGTGCCCTTCCGGCGAATAGAGCGCTTCGGCGCCGCGTTGCACCGGATAACTCACGCTATTCGATTTGGTGCTCCAACGTCGTTGCCACAGCGGATGGAGAGGAAGTCGGCGACCGTTCTCCGTCCGCCCGAGCACGGATTTAGGCATCACCGTGAATCCGCAGCGCACACCAGTGAACCCGCCGTTCTTGGAAAAACTGCGCAATTCAATCGCGCACTCCCGCGCTTCTGGAATTTCAAAAATGGAATGCGGCACCCCTGACTCGGAAATATAGGCTTCATACGCGGCATCGAAGAGTAGTAGCGCCTCATGCTCGCGCGCGTAAGCGACCCAGCGTGTCAACTGTTCACGCGACGCAACGGCCCCGGTTGGATTATTAGGAAAGCAAAGATAGACAAGATCGGCGTGTTCTGCCGGTGGATCGGGAACAAATCCGTTTTCGGCTGTGCACGGCAAATAAAGAATTCCTTCATAGCTCCCATCTTTTCTTACCGGCCCACTATGGCCCGCCATCACATTCGTATCGACATAGACCGGATACACCGGATCGGGGACCGCGACTTTGTTTTGATCTCCGAGAATATCAAGAACGTAACCGCAATCGCATTTTGAGCCGTCAGAGACAAAAATCTCGTCGGCGGTAATGTCGATGTTGCGATCGCGATAATCGTACTGGGAGATTGCCGACCTCAAAAATTCGTAGCCTTGCTCGGGCCCGTAACCGCGAAACGTCTCGTGATGGCCTAGCTCTTCGACAGCTCGCTTCATCGCCTCGATTGCTGCACGCGGGAGCGGCTCGGTGACGTCCCCAATTCCGCAGCGAATCAATCGCCTGGCGGCCTGCGGATCTGCTTCGCAAAATTCGCGCACCCGTTTGGCGATTTCCGGGAAGAGATAGCCTGCCTGAAGCTTAAGATAGTTCTCGTTTAGATAAGCCATGCACTTCTGTAACGGCCGGTCTGTGACCGCCGAGGCGTACAAGCTTAGCGGCGGTCATGGACCGCCGCTAGAACAGAACTCGCTAAACGCCAATCAGTAATTCACGGCATCCCAGTTCACCACGTTCCACCAGGCTTTGATGTAATCGGGGCGTCGGTTTTGATACTTCAGATAATAGGCATGCTCCCAAACATCGACGCCCAAAATCGGCGTGTTGCCATCCATCAGAGGACTGTCCTGGTTCGGAGTCGAAATGATCTCGAGTGTTCCGTTCTTATTCTTGATCAGCCACGCCCAGCCGCTGCCAAAACGTCCCGCACCAGCAGCGGCGAATTTCTCTTGGAAATCGTTGAAGCTGCCGAACGTTGATTTGATGTCGTCAGCGAGTTTGCCTTTCGGTTCGCCACCGGCATTCGGTCCCATAATTTTCCAAAAGAAGGAGTGATTCGCGTGACCGCCGCCGTTGTTGCGCACAACTGTGCGGATGTCTTCCGGAACGGATTTGAGATCACTGATCAAATCCTCGACCGATTTCCTTTCGAGATCAGCTTTGCCTTTGATCGCGTTGTTCAGGTTGTTGATGTAAGCCTGGTGATGCTTGGTATGATGAATTTCCATCGTGCGCGCATCGATATGCGGCTCCAACGCATCGTACGGATAAGGTAATTTTGGTAATTCGTAAGCCATAATCTTTACAGTTAGATCGAATTACGCCGCGCGACAGTTTTATTTTTCGCGTAACGAAATAACCGCTGTAGCGCTCGGCCTGTGGCCGGTTCGTTTTTAGGACAAACGGGGCGCAGGCCCGTAGCTACAGAATCATTCGCAGCGATAAAAAGTCGGACGATGTCCGAGACCGCTGCGGTAATTGACGTACGTCGCGAGCGCGAGCAGCGGAAAGTTTTGGCGATACATGTCGTATTTCAAATAGAACACGCGCGGAAAACCGGTTCCCGTAATTTGTTCTTCATCCCATGAACCATCGGGTTTTTGCGAACGGAGCAGATAGCGCAAGCCCCGCTGAATGCTTGGTCGATCGAGATCGCCGCATGCACAAATGCCCATGATCGCCCATGCTGTTTGCGACGCCGTGCTTTCGCCAATGCCCTTGGTTGATGGGTTTTCGTAGGTGCCGCAAGTCTCGCCCCAACCGCCGTCGTTATTCTGACAGCTTTCAAGCCAGTCGCGGCCGCGCAATATCCAATCCTGGGTCATGTCCTGGCCAATCGCGTGCAAACCGCGCAGCACCTGCCAGGTGCCGTAGATGTAATTGACGCCCCACCGCCCGTACCACGAGCCGTCTTCGTCCTGGGTATCGATCAAATACTGGATGGCGTCGCGAACGGATCGGGCCTTGGGATCGAACCCAATGTAACCAAGCATTTCAAGCGTCCGCGCGGTAAGGTCGCTGCATGTTGGATCGAGAATCGCGTTGTGATCGGCAAACGGCATGTCTTCCAGCCACGGCGTAGTGACGTTCTTATCAAACGCGGCCCAGCCACCATCACGACATTGGAAACTAAGCTGCCAATCCAGTGCGCGGCGAAAGATTTCGTTGAGCGCTTGGGGATTCTCCGGCCGGACCAGCCGCAGCGCCATCAACACCATCGCTGTATCGTCAGTGTCCGGATAGTAGACGTTGTTGTACTCGAATGCCCATCCGCTGGCTTGCTGGTATGAATTGTTTGCCGACCAGTCACCCCGGATGCGCACTTCTTTATTAACCAGCCACTCGGCGCCCTTTTGCAGCGCAGGATGCTCGGCAGGAAGGCCTGATTCAGCCAGTGAAATGATGTTGATCGCGGTATCCCAGATTGGCGAGAGACACGGTTGGATACGGAAATCCTCGGAATCGTCCACGAAGAGTCCGGCGAAGTCTTTCTCCGCCTTGGCGTAAATCGGATTGGATTTTGAGTAACCGAGGGCGCGTAGGGCGATTAAGCAATTCAGCATCGCAGGGAACACGGCTGCGAGGCCATCGCTCCCCTCACCGATTCGCTCGAGCATCCACCGCTCCGCTTCTTCCAAGGCCCGCCGTCGTAGCGGTCGAATCCGGAGCGGTGATAGAAATTTGAAGGTATCGTCGAGTCGAAGGAAGAAATTGCGCCAGGTCCAGAAGGTTTCACTGCGGGGCAGGCGTAGGTCGCTTTGCTCGGTGCCGAGAGGATAGAGTTCGTGCAATTGTTTTTCGCCAGGCAGAATTCTGGTCGGCTTGAAATGGTTAATGATGGCGAGTGGCATGAGCATGGCCCGGCTCCACGACGACATTTTGTAAATGTGAAACGGCGCCCACTTTGGCAGGAGCACCATTTCCACCGGAATCGCGGGCAGATATTTCCACGGAAACTGACCCAGCAACGCAAGATAAAGCTTGCTGAACGTGTTCATCTGCGGGATACCGCCCAGTCGCATAATGGTCGCCCGGGCCTCCTGCATAAACGGTGCGTCTACCGAGCAGCCGGCGAGCTTCAGCGCAAAATAGGCCTTTGCCGACGCATTAATTTCGCTGGGACCGCCCTGATAAATGTTCCATCCCCCGTCCGGCAGCTGGCGTTTAAGAATGTGACGCACGCAGCGCCGCTGCAATTGCGCGTCCACTTCGCCGCACCAATGCATGAAAAGGATGTAATCCGAGCAGAGGGTGCTATCGACGATCAGCTCCCCGCACCAATGGCCATCCGGTTTTTGCTGACGTAACAGGTTCTCTTGCGCGCGTGCGATAGCGGCCGTGATCTCTTCATCATACGCGGAATAAGATTCCGATAACTCCGGTCGCGCACTGGGCAACGAAATGAAGTTCTTCGACGATTCCAGCATGTAAATCCGATGCTTACGAGGCCTGCGCTGCAACTTCCGCGCGCTTCCCGGTCAGGTGACCGTTACCGGAGCTCACGCCATTGAAGGCGAGAACTTCGCTGCCACGGCCAGAGGGTTTCGGCTTCGGGCCGAAGTTGAACTTGATCGTTTTCCACGTGTCCCCGCGTCGCGCTTGCAACCCCAACGTCGCAGTCGGCTCGTACCCGCAATGCACCATGCAATTTTCGCAACGGCTATCACGCGCGACGCCGTTCACGACGCCATACCGGTCCCATTCAGTCTTTTCCAGTAACTCTGCGTAGCTCGAGTAGTGGCCGTCGGTCATCAAATAGCATGGACCTTTCCAGCCCCGGATATTCCGCGTCGGAATCGCCCAAGCCGAGCAGGTCAAATCGCGTTTGCCAGCAAGAAACTCGAAATAGATCGGCGTTCCCAAAAAGGTATAACGATTCATCCACTCCTCGACTTTTTGGAATTTTTCGACCGTCATTCCGCGAGTGAGGAAAAAGTTTTCCGGTCTCAAGTTGAGCCGTGTGATCATGTCCCTCTTGGCTGCGTCGTAATCGTATCCGGGAGTAATGGTGTGACCATCCACGCCGAGATCGGAAAGATAATCGAACATCTGTTCGATCTCTTGCATATCGGTTTCCTTATAGATCGTTGCGTTGGTCGCAACCTGATACCCGAGCAGCTTGGCCATTTTGATTGCGAGAATGCACTCCTTGAAAACGCCTTCGCGTTCCACGATCAGGTCGTGTGTTCGCTCCAAGCCGTCGAGGTGCACATTCCAGTACATCCATTTGGTGGGACCAATAGTCGGTTTTGCCGCGTCCTTTGGTCCCTTGCGAATTTCAGCCGCATCTTTTTCGCTTAGCAGTCCGGCACTGACTAACGCAGTGATTTTTTCTTCGACAAATTCCGGACGAGTCGAGATCTGCGAAGCGATCCACTCGCGCATCTTCTTGCGCATGAACATGGCGTTCGTGCAAATGTAAACGATCCTTCCCTGAGCGAGCAGTCCTTGAACCAGCCCTTCAATGTGCGGATAGATAAGCGGCTCGCCGCCGCAGATGGAAACCATCGGTGCGTTGCATTCCTTTGCTGCTCCGAGACAGTCCTCCAAACTCATCATGTCCTTAAGCGACGTGGAATATTCCCGAATCCTGCCACAACCCGTGCATGTGAGATTGCAGGTGTGCAGCGGCTCGAGCTGAAGGACCGTGGCGAATTTCTTCGTGCCACGTAACTTATGCCTAATCACGTAGGCTGCGATTTTAGCTGTGAGCGGTAAGGGAAATCTCATTGGAGCGAGGATAGTATCAGGTGCTTCTAGAGTGTCAACGACCAGCTGGAACGGGCACTCTGCCAATCTGATTCGGCTCCGGCGCCTTGTTCGGACCCTGGCCGCTCACAAAATACCTTTCGCTAACCTGATACGCAAAATAAACATGCGACTGCGAAGGGTTTCTGTGGTTAAATAGTGACAAGCGAGGTCTCTAAACAAAGTAAAGAGTATGAAACGATTGTTCTTAGCAGCATTTGCCGTTGGCCTCATCGGTTGCGCGCAACAGCCAGCGCCACCGCCAGGTCCGGCGGTTACCGGAGGTTATACCTATGACCGCTACGCGCGGAACGCGGATGCATGGGGACATCCGAACCCGGTTTACAAGAACTGGACGACGGAGCAGTTGCAGAAGCGCCGCCTGGATCTTTATGCCCAGGTTCCCTTTACCAGGACTCGCAACGAAGTGCCCGCCTACATCTACTCGGGAATGGCCCTTCCACAGCAGGATGAAATCAAGGCGATTGAAGTTGAGCTAAACCGGCGATATCAGGCCGGTGATAAAAGCGCAGAACTTAAAGAATTCTGGCCCTCGTCGCGCAGGCATATTGCCAGCGGTTCGCGTGTAGAGTCACTTTTCTAGCTTCGAATAACATCGAAGTGATCGAAGCCTGGCGACATGCCGGAGCCAAGGGGGTTTCGCTAGAGGGTCGCTTCCCACTGCCACGTCAGGCGGGCGTATTCCAGCCGCGACGGATGAGACTGACAGCAATCGCAGCAAGGAGGAGGGCGACGATCTTTGACACGCCGCGCAACCCCTGTCTGCCCATCCAGCGCGCGAACCAGTTTGCGTTCCAGAACGCCAGTGCAACCAGGGCGAGATTAACCAGAAGCGACACCAGCGTGAATACTAGCCCCACCGTGTCGACGAGAATGAGCAGTGCCGTAAGCAACGCCGGACCCGCGATTAATGGCATTCCAAGCGGCACGATTCCAAATTCACTGCTTCCTCCTTGGTCGGACGGCCCAACACTGAGTAACTCGCGGCCCGCCAGAGCAAGCAAAATAAGGCCGCCCGCTACTTGAAAATCCGCATCAGTGATTCCGAGTGCGTCGAAAATAATTTCCCCGAGAAAAATAAATCCGACAGCCACGCAAAGCGCCGTCAAGATTCCGAGAGACCCCTGGCGTTTCCGCTGTTCCGACGAAGCGTCGGCAGCGAGCCCCGTAAAGATCGCAACAAGCCCAATTGGATCGATTGCGACAAAGACCGGAATAAAGGCAAGAAAAAATTTCTGAATCATCTCGATCCAAATATCTGTTATGGGTCTGACCACAGATGAACACAGATCAAGCGCAGATTCACCAAAATTCCTCCGCTGCGCTTGTGAGCATCTGTACGACTGTGTGGCTCACCGCTTTGTTGATCGCTTTTCTGGAACCTGAAATTTCCGCGGCCGAACTCAAAAACCTCGACCCCTTTCAGGCGGCTGCCGCAAAAGCCAATCGTGTCTTGATCATTCCCGATTGGGAACAAACACCGGATGCGCTCACGGCTTCCATCGTGGAAGCGATTGCGAAAGGAAACGCGGCGCTCGATCAAATCGGCTCGCAAGACCTTAAATACGTGACGTTTGAGAGCAGCGCAGCTGCGCTGGAGAATTTGCGCGCCGATGCGAGCGCGGTTGCAAATCGCGCCACGCTGATCAGCGAAACAAATCCTGATCCGGTTATGCGCTCGGCGGCTGAGAGCGCGCTGAAAAAATTGCAGGAATGGAATGTTGGGATCGATTACCGCGAGGACGTTTTCAAAGCGATCGACGCATTCGCCGCGAAAAAGCTGAAGTTGATCGGCGAAGACAAAAAATTATTGAGCGAGACGCTGCGCGATTTTCGCCGGGCTGGAATGGAATTGCCGGCTGAGAAGCGAAGAGAAATTGAGCAGCTTCGACGAAGGCTCTCGAAATTGGGCGCTGAATTCGAGGCAAATATTCTCGCTGCAAAGGCGCCCGTCGTTTTTACGAAAGAAGAACTCGACGGCCTCTCCGACAAATTTCTTTCATCGCCCGGAATCAAAATCGACAACGACCGCTATCGGGTGATGGCCGATTCAATGTGGCAGTACAACACCGTCGAGGAGAATGCCCGGAGTGAAGCGACTCGCAAAAAACTTTACATTGCGCACGATTCGCTCGCTAAAGAGAAAAATGTCCCGGCCGTGAACCAAATCCTCGCGCTGCGCAACGACATTGCGCTGCGCCTTGGCTACAAATCGTGGGCGGATTATCAGGCGGAAATCCGGATGGCGAAAAGCGCCGCCAACGCACAGGCGTACATCGATAACCTCGCCGCTGGCATTCAACGGAAGTTCGACGCCGAACTGCGCGAGTTACAACAAATGAAAGTCGCCGACACCAATAACTCCAACGCCAGGATCGACATCTGGGATTGGCGCTATTATTCGAACCAGCTCAAAAAACAAAAATTCGCCCTGGATCAAGAAGCGCTGCGAAACTTTTTTCCTGTTCAGCAAACGCTCGCTGGCATGTTCTCGATCTTTGCCCGCGTGTTCGGTGTGCGCTTCGAGGAAATTAACTCACCGTCCAAATGGACCGAGGATCTGCAGCTTTACGTCGTTTCCGATGTGGCCACCAAGGCCCCTGTCGGGCTTTTGTATCTGGATCTGTTCCCGCGCGACGGAAAAACCGGTGGCGGCGGCGAATCCGAGATCGTAACGGGCCGGCGCTTGAAGGATGGAAGATATCAAGCGCCCGTCGCCGCAGTGGTTCTCAACTTTCCACCGCCGACCAACCACGAACCCTCACTGCTAAGTCATTCCGAAGTCGAAGTCCTTTTCCACGAACTCGGTCATGCGCTCCATTCCATCCTGACCCGCGCGAATTACGCGCGCTTCGCCGGGACGCATGTTCCAGTCGATTTCGTCGAAGCGCCGTCGCAAATGTTGCAAAATTGGATCTGGGACAAACGGGTGCTCGATACATTCGCTGCTGACTATCGAGATCGATCAAGGAAAATTCCAAGTGTCGTGATCAAAGAGCTGAACGATGCAAAGCTCGCTACAGCGGGCATGTTTTATCGGCGACAATTTGCGTTTGCTGATGTCGATCTTGCGCTGCACGGGCCGTACCCGTCCGACCAACCACACGATTGTGTCGCGGTCTCGAATCCTATCTTCGAACGAATATTTCTGTCGATTGATCCGCAAACGAGTTTCATTTCCAGCTTTCGCGGATTCAATGGTTACGATGCGGGCTATTACGGCTACGCCTGGGCCGACGCGATTGCAGCCGACATGGCAACGGTCTTTGAAAAATCAAAGAACGGCTTTCTGGACAAACAGGCTGGAATGAAATTGCGGCGCGAGATTTACGAGTCAGGCGATTCGCGTGACGTCAACATCTCCATCGAGAAGTTTCTCGGCCGCAAACAATCGATCCACCCGTTCTTAAAAAAGCTGCAGATTCACGCGCCATGATTCCGGGCAGCACAGCCGGTTGTGACTGAAGCCGCGGGCAACATGCTCGCGCTGCTTAGCGCTTGCCTTTTGAAAGCTGCTACCGATGTTGCACGACTTTCAACCATTGTATGAAGCTTTCATCCCTCTTTCTGCTGTTCATTGTTACTGTTGCCAGCCTTTCCGCCGCCGAATTGAAAACCGTAAACGATTTTCGCGCTGCTGCCGCGAAAGCCAATGCTGTCCTGACGATCCCCGACTGGGAGCAAACGCCGAAAGCTATCGAGGCAATGATGAACGATGCCATCGCGAAAGCGAACAAGGCGTTGGATCAAATCGGCTCGCAAGATCTGAAGAAGGTTACCTTTAAGAGTACCGTCGTTGCACTCGATGATCTCACTTACGAAGCGGGGCTTGCAGCCAACAAGGCCGTAATCATTAAAGAGACAAACACCAACCCCGAAATGCGCGCCGCCGCGGAGAATGCAGTGAAAGCTTTTCAGGATTGGGCTGTGGGCATTGATTATCGCGAGGATGTTTATAAGGCAATCAAGGCCTTCGCCGATACGCACCCGAAACTCTCGGGTGAGGACGAAAAACTTCTGAACGAAACGTTACGCGATTATCGCCGTGCCGGTTTGGACCTTCCGCCCGATGATCGCAAGCAGGTAGAGCAGCTACGAAAGGAGTTGTCCAAACTCGGGACTGATTTCGATACGAACATCGTGAAGGCCAACGCTCCGGTGATCTTCACAAAGGCTGATTTGAATGGATTGCCGGAAAGCTTCTTCGCTTCACCAGGCGTTAGGACCGGAGACGACGCCTACACGGTGATGGCGAATGTCACGTGGCAATTCAATACCGTCGAAGAAAACGCAAAGAGCGAAGCAACGCGCAAACAGCTTTATGTCATTCGGAAGACGCTCGCCAAAGAGACAAACGTTCCGGTTCTCAACCAGATGCTCGAGTTACGGAACAAGATCGCGCTACGGCTCGGTTATAAATCGTGGGACGACTACCAGACGGAAGTCAAAATGGCCAAGACTGGCGCGAACGCCGAGAAATACATTAGCGATTTGGTCGCCGGAATTCAGCCCAAGTTCGCCAGCGAGGTGGCGGAATTACAAAAGTTGAAGGCCGCCGACATGAAAGATCCCAATGCCAAAATCGAGGGGTGGGACTGGCGCTATTACGCCAACCAGCGCGACAAACAAAAATACGCCGTCGATAAGGAAGCGTTACGGGCGTATTTCCCGTACCAAAAAGTGCTCGATGGAATGTTTAACATTTATCAGAACATTTTTGGTCTGAAGTTTGAGAAGATCGCCGCGCCTTATAAATGGATTGACGATCTCCAGCTTTATATGGTGACCGATTCCTCCACGGGCGAGCCGCTCGGGATGTTTTATCTCGATATGTTTCCGCGCGAAGGAAAATTCAATCACTTCGCCCAGTTCGAAATCATCAGCGGAAAACTTTTGCCGGATGGAAAATACCAGCGGCCGACTGTCGCCTTGCTCTGTAACTTTTCGCCTCCGACAGCGGACAAACCGTCTCTGATGACGCACCAGGAGGTCGAGACTTTATTCCACGAATTCGGTCACGCCCTGCATTCGATTGTCACTCGCGCGAAGTACGGCCGTTTCGCCGGAACGCATGTGCCGGGTGATTTCGTAGAAGCGCCGTCGCAGATGCTGCAGAACTGGGTGTGGGACAAGAAAGTGCTCGATACGTTTGCGGCCGATTACCGCGATCCATCGAAAAAGATTCCGGCGGAGATAATCAAAAAAATGAATGACGCCAAACTGGCAAATGCCGGTGTTTTTTATCGACGCCAGTTCGCGTTTGCATCGCTCGATCTCGCATTGCACAACCAACACGCCGAAGATACGCCTTACGACAGCGTGGCCATTTCAAATCCGATCTTGGAAAAAGTTTTTCTGCCCATCGATCCGAGCACGACTTTCGTGTCCTACTTCGGCCACCTGAATGGATACGACGCGGGTTACTACGGTTATGCATGGGCTGACGCGATTGCCGCAGATATGGCTACAGTTTTCGAAAAAGCGAAGGATGGTTACCTCGACAAACAAGCGGGAATGAAACTGCGCCGCGAAATTTACGAGCCAGGCGATTCGCGTGACGTCAATGTCTCAATCGAGAAGTTCCTCGGCCGCAAACAATCGATTCAACCGTTCTTGAAAAAAATTGGCATCGGCCCCCAAGAGAAAAACAAAGCTGGCACAGGCCACTCGCACGAAGCTCGCTAAGCCTACCAGTATCTCAATTATTTAGGTACAGTTCACGCGGGAGCACAGCTTGGTCTCGCTGAGGCTTCCAGCGGTGAATTTTTGCTCAAACATTTCGGTTCCTCTGATAATCTTGTGCTGGTCTTGCGCCGCACGGAAGTGAAAATTCCGGAATCCCGCAAATAGCGGCATCATGTCCACGCCCGGTGCGGCGTCTGAATCTCTTGCTCAACTTGACGCAGAGCTGCGTCAAAGGGCCGTTTGATCATTGGAAATACAGTCGAGATCTACGACGAATTCGGCGCGCATGCGCTCTCTTCAACGTTAGATTGGTTTATTCAGCGCGAGAAGAAATCTGACCACGCTTAGTCCAAGGCGGCTCCTTCGTCAGTGATTTGCGGTGTTTACAAAACGCCGCTACAGAGGAGCCATGAAAATTGCCCGCTGGCTTGTTGCAATCTTTTTAGCCGGTGCGACATCGCTCTTCGCTGCTGATGAATTGGCACTGCGCCTGGAGCCCGCGTTGGAAGCGATCACCCCGGACGCGATCCTCGCGCACATTAAGGTTCTTGCTTCGGATGAATTCGAAGGGCGTGCACCGGGAACCAAAGGCGAAGAACTTTCGGTCAAATACATCAGTGATCAGTTCAAACAGATTGGATTAAAACCCGGCAATCCGGACGGAACTTACACTCAGGAAGTTCCCCTCGCCGGAATCAAGAGCGAGCCCAGGATGTCCTTCATCGTTGGTGATAAAACCATCGATCTGAAGTACCCGGACGATTTCGTTGCGTCTTCAGCGCGTCTACAACCGGAGATCAAGATCGACAATTCAGACGTGGTCTTTGTCGGATACGGCGTCGTCGCGCCGGAATACGGCTGGGACGATTACAAAGATGTTGATGTTCGTGGCAAGACGTTACTGATGTTGATTGGTGATCCGCCAATTCCCGACCCGAACGACCCATCAAAACTCGATGAGAAAATGTTTAAAGGGAAAGCGATGACCTACTATGGACGCTGGACTTACAAATACGAAATCGCTGCGCAAAAGGGCGCTGCGGCTGCTGTCATCATTCACGAGACTGGGCCGGCCGGCTATCCTTACTCGGTGGTGAGAACAAGCTGGGCCAAGGAAAACTACCAAATCGATTCGCCTAACAAAAATATGGATACGGTGGGCGCGCCCTCGTGGATCACGCTCGATGTGGCAAAGAAATTACTGACCGATTGTGGCCAAAACTACGATACGCTGAAGAAATCGGCGATCACTAAAGAATTCCGGCCAGTAGCTTTAAAAGCCAAAGCCAACATCGACATCAAACAACAACTGCGCTCTTTCAAATCGCATAATGTGATCGGCAAACTCGAAGGACGTGATTCAAAGTTGCGGGACGAATACGTTATTTATACCGCGCACTGGGATCATCTCGGACGTCATCCCGAATTACAGGGTGACCAGATTTTTAATGGTGCGATCGACAATGCGTCCGGTGTGGCCTCTGTCATTGAACTCGCGGCGGCGTTCACAAAATTGAATCCGCCGCCGAAGCGCTCGATCTTGTTCATGGCAACGACGGCTGAAGAAGCAGGATTGCTTGGCGCGAAGTTTTACGCGCTTCATCCGCTTTATCCACTAAATAAAACGCTGGCGGATATCAACATCGACACCGTGAATTTGTGGGGGAAAACCCACGATATCGAGGACCTCAGTAACAACAATTCGACGCTCGACGACTTGTTAGGTGCAGCCGCGAAACACAACGGTCGAGAGATGAAACCCAATAGTCAACCTGAGAAAGGCAGCTTTTACCGCGCCGATCATTTCGAGTTTTCCAAGCGCGGCGTGCCTTCGCTCTACACGGGCGGCGGCAAGGATTTCACCGGGAAACCCGCAAATTTCGGCCAGGAAAAGAAAGACGATTACACCACGCACCATTATCATCAGGTGTCCGACGAAGTTGACCCAAACTGGGATCTTTCCGGTGCGGTGCAGGATATCGATCTCTTGTTCGAGGTCGGCTATCAAGTAGCAAACGGCGACAAATTCCCGGAGTGGAAACCTGGAAGTGAGTTTAAGGCGAAGCGGGATGCGATGTTAAAGAAGTAATGTTACCGACCAATCTGAGAACTGAGTTGCATTGGAACACATCTGATGCTTGAGTCGGGACTCGCGAATTTGAAAACCTGAATGGGCTCTCTTAAAAAAAGACGCAAAGCGAAAATTGCAAAGCACAAGCGCCGCAAGCGCATGAAAGCGCATCGGCACAAGAAGCGTCTCCGATACAAGGCGTAGCGCTGTTGACGGAGCGTTTGGACGACGCCTAACGTTTAACGGCGAACGTCCAACTTTCAACCCCTTGTTTCTGTGCCCTTTGGCGCGGCGGCGAAGCGGCGAACAACTCAAAATCCAGCTTATCGTCGCGAACGAAGTGAGAGGCCTCACCCGCGAAGCCTGCGTCAGACTGGCTAGTCAGAGTGATCGATCACCGTGTGAGGGAGGCCCTGGGTCACCGAGACGACCTCGGGATGACAAATCGCGGCCGCAGACTAACATTAAGAGCGTGAGGCAGCGGAAGAAAAAAAGGGGCATTTCGCCGCGCCTATGTCTTTTTTTGACGCTGGTTTTGCTTACCGTGACAAGCGCTGCGGCCGGAGCAAAGCAGAAAAGGTCATCGGCAAAAACGGGATCTTCATTAGCGACAACGAAAAAGGCCGGGCGCCAGGACGATTCATCCAATTTTAAGCCGGCTCCTGATCTTGCCCTGCGTTCGGAAGGCGCGCACAAGGCGGATGCGCTGACGCATTTTGTCGAGGGAATGTCACTCGAAGAAAATGGCGAGATGGATCGCGCGTTGGAAGCATATCGGAAGGTGTTGAATGTCGATCCTGGCCAGTCGCAACTTGCTTCGCGCGTGGCCGCGTTGCTGATAGAACAGGACGATTTCCCACAGGCGATCGATGTCTTGAAAGATGCAATCAAGGCGAATCCGAAGGATGCCGATCCATATCAACAGCTCGCATTCATTTACGCGAAGTATCTCAAGAAAACTGATCAGGCTATCGATTACGCCAACCGGGCCATCACCCTGAATCCCGGGGACATCGAAGCTTATCAACGGCTGGTGGAAATCGAACTCGCGGCCGGCCAGGAGAAAAAGGCAGTGGAGGTTCTGGATCGCGCTACAAAGTTTCCCAGTAACGACGCCAACTTTTGGATGCGGCTTGGCAAACTTTACGTGGCGGTTCTTTTCAAGTCCGATTCACAGCCGAAGCCCGACGAACTTAAAAGGACCAATGCAATTTTTAAGAAGGCGGCCGAACATGCAGGCGATGACCCTGCCATTCTGAAGGATGTCGCCGACTACTATGCGGCCTCCCAGCAATTAAAGGAGGCAATTCCTCTTTATTTGCGCGTTCTCGAGCTGCAACCGGACGATGCAAACGCGCGAGAGAAACTGGCGACCGGTTTTGTCCTGACAAATCAGCGGGGTAAAGCAGTTGAGATGCTCGAGCAAATCATCAAAGAACATCCTGAAAAGTACCAACCCTACGATTTATTGGCGCAGGTGCTGGACGATGAAGCGCGATCGCTCCAACGCGCAAAGAAAGTCGACGAAGCAAAAGCGACCTTTGCGAAAGTAGCCGCGAATTATGAGCAAAGCCTTCTGATTAATCCAAATCGTGTAGGCACCTATTTGCATCTGGCGGAACTGATGCTTGGACCTTTAAAGAACGCGGATCGTGCGGTCAGATTGCTGACAGAAGCGCGGCGCAGATTCCTGGGAGCGCCGGAAATTGTTTACTATCTCGCCATTGCCCAAAGTGAAGCGAAACAGACTCAGCAGGCAGTGGCAACTTTTGAGGAGGTATTACACGAAGCGCAACTCGACCAGGATAACGACATCGTAAATGCCAAGTTCTATTTTAACTATGGCGCGACGGCAGAGCAGGCTGGGCTGTACGAGAAAGCGGCTGATCTCCTTCGCAAATCAATCGCGATGGATCCGGCGAATTCAGCGGAAGCTTGCAATTATCTCGGCTACATGTGGGCCGATCACAACATGAATCTGGACCAGGCCGAAGCAATGATTAAACGCGCCCTCGAGCTGGAACCAAACAATGCTTCCTACCTGGACAGCTTCGGTTGGGTAGAGTTCCGAAAAGGGAAATTCGACCAGGCTTTAAACAACCTGCTGCTTGCTGCAAAAACTGCCGACCACGATGATCCGGTTATCCTTGAGCACATTGGCGACGCCTATTTCAAATTGAATCGCATCTCTGAAGCTTTGGAGGCCTGGCAAAAAGCACTGGCACTCGATCCAAAAAATAAGAATCTGGCGAACAAGATCGAAAGAACGAAGGCGCCGGTTGGCAACGGTCCACCAACGAAGACAAATCCAACCCAGTAACCCGCGGCATTCTCCGCAATGAACATGAGCGACTATCCCACACCGTGGCAGCGCAAGATGATGTGGGCGGCGCTGACGGCTTTCTGTGTGGTTCTTCTCATCGTGATCATCGGCACGGTGATCTGGGCCAGCGCCACCGTCATTAGTTTCCTTCAACCGATCCTGATCCCGGTGGCCATAGCGATGATTTTGACTTATCTGCTGGACCCGCTGGTGACAAAAATGTCTCGCGGGACGCTCAGTCGCACCAAGGCGGTGGCTCTTGTTTTCGCCATCGCCTTTTTTGCTCTCGGTGGATTGGCAGCCTGGCTCGTCCCGACCATCTCGATACAAAGCGCGAATTTCGCGAGGCAAGTACCCGCTTATACCGAGCGCGCCCGCGACTACATGGTAGACCTGATCTATCGATTTGATCAAACCTTCGGGTTCCTCGGCAGTGGCCGCGCGAAGTCTGCCTCGACAAGTTTTACCAACTGGCTCATCGGACCGGCGTCCTCTGCTACTCCTCACACGCAACCGACTGTCTCGCCCACCCCAAAAGCCTCTGACACTACGCCTGCACCTGAAACCATCGCGGCGGGTCCGCCAAAGCTGACCACTGCCGAACGCCAGCGCATTCAGGCGTACGTGGAAAAACAAATGCCTAATTTGCGGCAGGCATTTCCGACGCTAATGGAAAAATTCTGGGATATTCTCAAGAAAAGCATCGGCGGTTTTCTCGGCATCACAGGTTTCCTGCTCAGCCTCATCCTGGTGCCGATCTATTTATTCTTTTTACTAAACGAGAAACCGCGCATCCAGGCGCACTGGAGAGAATATCTGCCTCTGCGGGCATCGCCTCTGCGAGACGAAGTGGCAGACGTATTATCGCAGATCAATTCGTACGTGACCGCCTACTTCCGTGGCCAACTTTTAGTGTGCCTAGTCGATGGGATACTTATCGGCACGACGCTGATGGTTTTTGGTCTCAATTTTGCGCCGGTGATTGGAGCGATGGTAGTTGTGCTGACGATGGTGCCCTACATCGGGATCATTATCTGCTGGGTACCGGCCGTTCTGATTGCAGCTTTCCAATGGGGAGATTGGACGCATCCCCTCATTGTAACGGGGATTTTCATCGCAATACAAAACCTGGAAGGGATATTTTACGCCCCACGAATTGTTGGGAATTACGTGGGGTTGCATCCGATGACGGTGATCGTATCGATCTTTGTCTGGGGTTTAATCATAGGCGGGGTGATCGGTCCTCTCCTCGCTGTCCCACTCACAGCTACAGTAAAGGTGTTACTGGGACGATATGTTTGGGGCCGACGTTTGAGGGAAAAGATCGAGGACTCGGTTAAGTCAATTCCTGTAGTTGAAGAACCGGAGGTAGTCACTCGCCCTTAGCTTCACTTGTTGGCACCGGTGTGATGAAAAGGAATAAGCGGATCGTTGCGCCTCGAGATACAACATGAAAATCGCGGAACGAACCGAAGAGGCTGGATATAGAAGAATTTGCCAATCACTCTTTGGTCTGGAGTCCTTCTTCCGACGACAGCTTTGGCCAGCTCGTCTTGCTCTTGTCGCCGGCGGAGTGGCAATCGTTGTTTTGCTGGGCGCCCTTTTTATCAGCTATGGCTTAAAACTATACGCTGACTGGCATCAAACCCGCCTGTTACACGAAGCAGCCTCTATGCTGCAGCAGGGAAGGTTCAGTGAAGCAACTCAGACCGCGCAAGAACTGCTGGCAAAACATCCCGATTCTCTGCCGACTCTCTACATATTAGCGGAAGCAGCGGAGAAACAGAATCTCGAAGAGGCGATTTCATGGCGCGAACAAATTGCGCGATTGCGCCCAGAAGATCCGGACAGTCAGCTTAATCTCGTTTCCGCGGCCCTGCGCTTTGGGCAGCTAGATCTTGCGCGAAAAGCGCTCGATCGGATTCCTTCCAGGGATCGTGACAGGGCAGCCTTTCATGTTGTTGCAGGCTGGCTGGCTTCTGCTGAAGGAAATTGGGCCGAACAAGAAGAGCAATTCGCCGCTGCCGTAAAAAAAGAATCTAAGAACGATCTCTACCAGTTCAATCTCGCGGCACTGCAGATTCATTCCAGCGATCCGGACAAGAATGTAAAAGCACGCCGAAATCTAGAGCGACTCAGCCAGCTCGCTCCCTATCGGACCGGCGCGCTGCGGGCGTTGCTTAATGATGCTGTGGCACGCAATGATCTCTCGGCGGCAGATAACCTGGCGCAACAGCTCCAGATGTCGCAGGAGGTCACCTTCGGCGATTACCTTCTCTGCCTGAATTTTTATCGAAAGCTCGACGAGAAGAAATTCCATCTGTTGCTGGAGCGAGTAAAACCTTTTGCCGCAAAGAATCCATCCGATCTCGCGTCGCTAATGGAATGGATGAACCAAAATGGACTGCCCGGTGAGGTTGTTAAGTGGATCGAGAAGCTCCCGGCTGAGAAAATAACAGCACCACCTGCTTCCGTTGTGGTGGCCGACGCGTACGCGAACGCAAAAAATTGGACCCGTTTGAAACGATGGACTCGCAAGGGAATGTGGGGCGAATCCGATTATCTGCGACTGGCATATCAGGCAATTGCCGTGCGCCAATTATCTCGCGATAGCGGGACTGCGGGCGAATTCGATAAGCTCTGGCGCGCCGCAGAACAATCGACTGTCAACCAGCCTGAGCGCGCACTTGTCCTCGCGCGTCTCGCTTCGAAATGGACTCTGGAGAAACAATCCGAACAACTGTGGCTACGCGTGTCTGAAGATCCACCCCTGCGACGCGAGGCGTTGGACGCGCTTCGCCGGCTTTATCGCCAAGAGAATGACACCGGAAAACTTTACGATGTTCTCCAGCGTCTGCACGAAACCTCTCCTAACGAGGCGCCGATCACTGCGGATCTCGCGCGACTCGGTCTCAATCTCGAGAGGAACGTCGAACGCTCGCATGATCTCGCCAAAGAGGCACATGACCGTGCTCCGAACGAACTCAATTGCGCCGTGACTTATGCGTTCTCTCTCTATCGTCTTGGCCGAAACGGGGATGCCCTTGCTATTATTGAAACCTTGCCAGCGGATCAATTACACGACCCGCACGCGGCAGTCTACGCAGCGCTAGTGCTGGCTGATACGGGCCAACTCGACGCAGCGAGGGATTATGCGAACGCGGCGGACAACGAAATTTATCCGGAAGAAAAAGCAGTGCTCGACAAAGCAAAAATGAAAATCGCCAGCGCGTCTGCGGTTCCGTCGCCAACAGTTTCACCGGTTTCTGCCCAATCGACTCCAACGCCCGCGACTGCGCCACATTGATTCGGGGTCCGTCCTAACGCAGTAACAAGTCACGCAGACTTGCCCCGCGCATTTTCCTCTTTCGCGATCGCCTTCGTCCACTGTGAAATGTCCTTCGCATTCATATGGACACGTTGCTGCAGCCTCGCGTCGCGAAATCCGCGTTCTTGAATGTCCAGGAGATATTGCTTTCGCGAAAGTAGCGTGCCGTTGCAAATGCGCTTGTCTCCGAGAGTACGCTGCTCGCTGCGTAATCGGGTAACCAGATCATCCATAATCGCGCGTGGAATTTTATCGCGTTCGCCCGGATAAACATAACCGAACAACACCAAATGGCTGAGCAACACGCGCCAGTCTGGACCAAATCGACGAATCAGATGCTGCCAATCGAGTCTCTCCGCGCAACTCTGAAGGATGTGCGCGATGTCAGCGCCATCGAACCGTTCGCGTTCCATGATGTACGCCTTCATCCAAATCATTTCCTCTGGCGCACAAAGCTTCACTTGCATACCGAGGAATTCGCTGTTGTTCGCTCGCTCGAACCATGAATCGTCGAGTTCGCACAATCCGTTACCCGCGCGAAAAATCAGATCGACGCAGTCCCGGCCGCGTTTGGCTTTGGCCAGCCAATGCGGAAATGTTCTTTCCACCTTGTATCCCGCGCGCTTAAGTGCATTGAGGGCCGAACCGACATGTTGCGGCCGCAGATATAGATCGAAGTCCTTGGTCTGACGCGACACGCCTGCGTAAACTTCCACGACATAAGCGCCACCAATCAAAAACGGAATGTCCGCATCCCGTAATGCCACCACCGATCCCCGATGAAGCCGATCGCCTTTGTCCTTCCCGGCTGCTGTTCTCCTCGCTGCCATCACCTTCATAACGCAATCAAGGCCGATCTTGAGTGCATGGCCGTGACGCCGCGATACGCTTGCTAAGAACGTCCGCCGACGTCATCGATTACGTTTTTCAAGAAGAATGACCAAGCGCGCATTACGAATCGCTGCGACTGCGGATCTTCATTACGGCAAACACTCACGTGGCATGTTACATGAAGCGTTTGCCGAGATCTCAAGCAATGCTGACGTGCTCCTGCTTTGCGGCGATCTCACGGATTACGGACTTCCCGACGAAGCTGAGGCACTCGTGGCTGATATCCGCGCTGCTGTGAAAATCCCAATGCTTGCGGTGCTGGGCAATCACGATTTCGAATCGGGACAGCCTGAATTGGTTTGTAAGATTCTCGATAACGCAGGTGTAAATGTGCTCGACGGCGAAGCTATCGAAGTCGCAGGAGTCGGCTTCGCAGGCGTTGCTGGTTTCGGCGGTGGCTTCGGCAGGCGAATGTTAAATGCATGGGGCGAACCGCTCATTAAACAATTTGTGCAAGAATCGATCAGGCACGCTGTGCGGCTGGAGCAGGCGCTCGCGAAGCTGCAAACAGAACGGCGAATCGTATTACTCCATTACTCCCCTGTCCGCGCCACGTTAAAAGGGGAAGATCCCGAAATTTTTGCCTTCCTTGGTTCCAGCCGGTTGGAAGAACCAATCAACCGGTTTCGGGTCGATGCCGTGTTTCACGGCCACGCTCACAACGGCATCCTCGATGGAGAGACTTCCACTGGTATTCCGGTTTACAACGTCTCTGCCCCGGCGCTTCGCAAAACAGGAAAACCATACAGAATTGTCGAGCTATAGCGCGAACCCTTGCGCCCCAGCAACTCGCAATTCAGAGGCCAATTCAATTTTAGATCACATATGTGATCCAATTAAGCACCTACCCGGACAGTTTTTCCGTCGCTAAGACGCGCCATGCTTCTACGTCGGCAGAGCTTTGTGTCGGCGAAATGCATTGGATGGCTTTCAGTGAGTCAAACGTTACTTCTGGAAACGGCACTTCAATCGAACGCATGAGCAGGCGTCGATCGTGACTCGACATTTTCTTGTAGAGCAGGCTCAAGTGCGGATTGAGTTGGTAATCAAAGGAATCGCGCGCCGCGCTACGAATGCTTTCATTAAGCCGCTGCAATTGTCTGTTCATAGCGAACTGTACAAAAAGCGTTTTGATAAACTCAGAGGAACCACTTACCTCGAGAGCTCGGAGCACGATTTGTTCGCAACCTTCTGCGGCTGTTGAAAGCACTCCGTCCACTGCGTCCGTACAATTCGCTTCGACATGGACCGTCACATGCGGCTCGAAGTGAGGCCCGTTATATCGTCGCGCGAGGTCATTAATGATATTCTGGAAATAACTGCGTGCCGCCTCGCCTGGAATGAGCCAGTAAGCGATGACAATTTGTCGAGACACGGGACAGTTGACGGTCTCCTGTCTAGCCAAAGGCGGGTCGCCTGCAAAGACGAAACCCATCCAGCGCCGGCACAGCTGCCGCTACCATTGATGGCGTCCCGCTAAAAATAAGACGACGCAAGGACGCCTGCACACGGCGGGCAAGCAGTGCGCACTGCGAAAACTTCGCGAAACAGAAAGACCTGGTCCGCTCGTGTAGTTTCGCATGCCAGTGCTTAAGGAATGCGGTGCGTCCCCGCGTCGCTTTTTATATCTCAGGCCAATGTAATTGCGCTCGTCGACAGTTAAGGTTCGTTGGATATTCTGATCACTTACTTTTATGCGGACGAATGTTCTGGGAACCGAACTGAAATGTTGTTGCCGTGACCCAATGACCGGATTTTATCGCGATGGATTTTGCCGCACCGGACCTGAAGATATCGGACTTCATACGGTCTGTGTGAGAGTGACGGAGGAATTTCTCGATTTCTCTGTGCTCGATGGAAATGACCTTGTCACTCCGCGGCCGGAATGGGGCTTCCCCGGACTGAAGCCGGGCGACAAATGGTGCGTCTGTGTGACGCGCTGGAAAAGCGCGCTCGATCACAACCGTGCGGCTCCAGTCGATCTTGAAGCAACCCACGCGTCCGCGCTCGAATTCGTCACGCTAGAGGAATTGAAAGCTCATGCGCTTTCCGAGTAGAGGGGGCGGTTGAATTCAAGCGAGTTTGCCGCCACGCTAATCCCGAATTGAAGCTTCCGTTTAGTCTTTTCCTGGCGCTGCGGTACTTGAAACCAAAGCGCACGTTTCTATCGATCATCACACTGATCTCGGTCCTTGGCGTGATGCTCGGCGTGACAGTGTTGATTCTGGTGATTTCTGTGATGACCGGGTTCGATCGTGAGCTGCGCCAGAAAGTCATCGACTTCGACGCGCACATTCTCGTAAGCACGGAGGATGTTTTGCGCGACTGGCGAACGCTCAAAACAAAAATCGACAATACGCCGGGCGTGGTTGCGACAGCTCCCTACATCCAGGGACCGGTGATCGTCGAATTTCAAAACAAGCGAGTGGCCCCGCTAATTCGCGGCGTCGATCCGGCAGAGGAAGAGAAGGTCGTCCCGCTGAGAAAATTCATCAAATACGGCAAGCTCGACCTGGAAGGGGAATCGGCCGTGCTCGGGATTGAGCTTGCGCGAAAACTGCAGGTGAGCGTCGGCGATAAGATCACCGTCTATTCGCCGGGCAATCTCGGGCAGATTCTCGATGGAATCAAAAAATTGGAAAACGCCAAGGGTGACGAAGAAAAGAAGGCGATCGACCAATTGCGCGATGTCATCCTGCCAAAAGAGCTGACGGTTACCGGTATTTTTGAAACGGGTCATTACCTGCACGATTCCGAGTTTCTGCTAGTGCCGATCTATGTCGGCCAGGAGCTATACGGACTGGGAGACGCATTGCACGGCATTACCGTCAGGACAGACAACCCGTACAGCGCTGAGCGCGTGAAACAGGCAATCGAACAATTTCTTGAGCCACCGCAATATGCCCAGACCTGGATCGACATGAATAGCCAGTTTTTCGAAGCCGTGCGGCTCGAGCGCACTGTGATGTTTTTCCTGTTGTTCTTCATCGTCGTCGTTGCCGCTTTTGGAATCATGAGCACGCTCATTACGGTAACCGTGCAAAAGCGGCGGGAAATTGGAATCGTGAAAGCGCTCGGTGCAAACATTGCCCAAATCATCTGGATCTTTCTTGGCCAGGGTACAATTGTCGGGCTCTTTGGAACTCTGACAGGATTAGGACTCGGAATGACGTTAATCCGTTACCGCAACGAGTTCAGTCACTGGCTGGCAGCAACATTTCATATCGAGGTCTTTCCGCGGGAAGTTTATCAATTTTCGTCGATCCCGGCAGAAGTCATTCCTCGAGACGTCGCTATCATTTGTATTACCGCGTTTTTCATTTGCTCGATTGCCGCGCTCATTCCCGCGTACTTTGCTGCCCGTCTCGATCCGGTGAAAGCGTTGCGCTACGAATAGTAAATCTGTAGCCACGGCTCTGTGAGCCGTCCTATTCTCAACCGCCCATGGGGCGGTGGCTACAAAGCGTCGAGAAAATTATCCAGCGCCCAGTACGCGTAATCGTATCCATCCGGCCATTCACTTTGACGCGGACCAGCCAAGTTAAGGACATCAATCTTGTTTTTACGGACAAACTCATCGATCAATCTCGCAGCATCTTCACCGGAAACGCTGGATGCATCGACGAGCAAATGCGGGCGTTGTTGCCCAACGCAAAATTGGACTGTTTGCTCAGTACCGCCGGTTAACTTGCCAGGATAAAAGATAACGGTTCCATCGGAATCTTTGACGTTCTGAAGCGTTCTCTCCGTGAATCCACCGTTTTCCAGCTCCTTAAGTGGATAACAGTCGGGAATTCTACCGAATTCATCGAGACGGCCCGTCGGACACCAACCACCCGACTCGACACCATGTCTTAGCGCGACATCCAGAGCGGCGCGATCCACACCTGTTTGTCCACCCGAAATGATTTTCACCTGCCTTCGGCGTATTTAATCGCCGGTAGGAATAATGTCCGCGCGTTCGACCATTAAAATCACGCTGCGTTCTGGCGCGCGCGTGCGATGGCGCACACCTTTTGGCACGACGAAACCCTGCCTTGGCGCAAGATCGACAACGCGATCTTCGAGATCGATGAGAAAATGTCCATCGAGAACGAAAAAAAATTCATCGATGTCTTTATGCTCGTGCCAATGATATTCGCCCTGGATCACCGCCAGCCTGACGACCGAGTCATTCACATCGCATAGCGTTTGGTTATACCATTTGTCGGTGCAGGCATCGGCTAATTTCTGCACATCGATGAGCTCAAGCGGGTTATGCAGAATGTTAAGGTAAGTCTTGTACGGGAAATCGTCCGGAGATTTATGCGAATCCATGCCTGTAATCTGGATACGGACCAGCTAACGGGCAAAAGGATCTCCTTCAGGCTGACCACGGCATCCTCCTCTTCTGTCTCTTCGAGCGGCGTCGAGGAATCTCTGGATTATTTTACGGCATCAGCGCATCGAGAGATGTCTCGGCCTCCTGACATGACAATCAATCACTCTTCGCCGTCGGAATAATCCGTTTCCTGGCCCTTAATGAAAACCCGATCTGCTGCGGATGACTTGTTTACCTTCCATTTCCCACTGTCGGGATAGTAGTTCGATTCGCCGATTGGATTGTCCGCAATCACATAATAAATGAAGTCCTCCTCACCGGCGTTTCTAAGTTGATGCGGTTCATCGGGTCCGAAAATGAATGCATCTCCAGCCACAACTTCGGTTCTGCCGTCTTTATGACGAACGCTTCCCTTTCCAGAGATTACCAAATAAAGCTCCCATTGTGCTGAATGCGCGTGGTACGGGAAATTTGCCTTCCCGGGAGGCACTCGATTCCATTCCAGATCAAATGGGTGACGCTTGGACAAATCAAGCGAGCTCGGTTCGCGTCCCAGAGCTTCCGAAATTCCCTTGAACGACACAGCGTATTTTCCACCCCGCGATTGCCATGCCTCTTCCTTGATTTCGTTCAGATTTACTTTGCGCATAACCGTATGGACCGGCGTGACCTCATTCTTCGCCGTCGAAATAATCAGTTTCCGTCCCTTTTACGACGACTTCTCCACGTGCGTCTGTTGTCACCGCCCATTTTCCGCTGTCGGGATAGTAACAAGAATCGCCGGTCGCACCGCCGCTACGAGGATTATCAGCGATCACGTAATAAACAAAGTCCCCATCCCCCGCATTCCAAAGCTGATGCGCCTCACCTGGCTGAAAGAAAAATGCATCGCCCGGGCCAACTTCTGTTATCCCATCCTTGTCGCGCACGCTGCCGCGGCCAGAGACCACGACGTAAAGCTCCGATTCAGCTGCGTGTGCATGATAGGGACAGAGGAATTTGCCTTTTGGAATTCGGACCAGCGTCAGGTCAAACGGGTGCCGCTTTGACAGATCGAGTGACTCTGGCTCGCGTCCGAGCGAGATGGAAACATGTTTCATGAATCGCCCGAACTTTCCCTTCGGCGATTTTCGTTCCTGTTCAGGAATATCTTTGACGTTAATTTTACGCATAAGCGAATCGCACGCTGCGTCGGGTGACGATGCGTACACCAAATATCACTTCATAACAACAACCGTACGTCCAGTCATGTGCCCTTTGCCCATTTCCTCGAAGGCATTCGCAAGGCGTTCAAGCGGTACGCGATTTACTCGGGGGCGGATTCCATGCAATGCGGCAATCGCGAGCATATCTTTGAGATCTTTTCGCGAACCCGCGGGCGAACCCATTAGACGTCGCCTGCCCATGATCAAATCGAACGCGCTCACTGATATTGGCGCAAACGGAGCGCCGAGAACCATCATTGTTCCGTTGCCCGCCAACCCGGTGAAAGCGGCCGCCATCGTTTCGGCATCCGGCGCCGTCGCCAGAATTAGATCGGCGCCCCCGTCCCAAGCCTTAAGTGCGTCTGCCGGATTTGTAGTCTTGACGTGAATGAATCGTTCTGCACCGAGCGCCTCAGCGTCAGCCTTCTTCTCGGCGTTCGTCGAAATCACTGCGACCCGCCCTCCCAGGGATTTCGCAAAAAGCACAGCCATGTGCCCTAATCCGCCGAGTCCGATCACAGCCACCTTATCGCCTGGTTCAAATCCGGCGTGACGCATTCCACTGAAAACGGTGAGACCAGCACACATAAGTGGCGCAGCTTCTGCGAACTCGATCGCCTCGGGCAGCGGTACAACGTAAGCAGCCGGAGCGACCATATATTCTTGAAATCCGCCGTCCTTCGTAACACCGGTAAAATCCAGTTTCTCGCAAAGAAATTCATCTGCTCCAAGGCAGTGCCAACACACCCCGCACGAGGAAAATAGAGCCGACACACCAACGCGCGCTCCCTGCGCAAGAAACCGAACCCGTTCTCCCACTGCTTCAATTGTACCTGCGATTTCGTGTCCGGGCACAACCGGGTAGCGTGCGAAGGGAAACTGTCCCTTTTTCACCATCACGTCACCGTGGCAGAGACCGCACGCACAGACGCGGATCAAAACCTCTTCGGGTCCCGGGATGGGACGCTCGCGCTCCTCGATTTCGATAGAACCTCCGGGTGCTTTGATTACTACCGCTCTCATAATTTTAAAGCTGGGATTTCTTCGGAACCTCTTGTTTTAAGTTTTTCCATCGATTCGGTCAGGTCGCCGAGTTTTTGCATGCGGAGCGTTGCACGAGGCTAGCGAGACAGAACGCGCTTTTCTCGTGGCGACGGAAAAAACGGCTATTCCGGCCCAAATCACGTTCACAAAAGACGAAGGATATGCCCGATAAAAGATTGTGTTAGCAACCAGGAAAAGGCTGCCGATGATGTTGAGGAGTTGGTAGACAGTTGAGTCTGCCTCCAATTTTTTAGAGGAAACCATTGCGTATGCCACCAGGAGCAAGGCTGCTCCGACCCATCCAATCGCATCGAACCATATGTGGTTGTTCATGCTCAATAATTGTTTGTCGTGTGAATCCTAAGTATTCCACTTGTGCGGCAGTTTTTGTTTCAGTTTCTCGACAGATTCGAAGAGATCGCCGAGTTTTTCGACGCGGCTGAGAACTTGATCGGAGCGAAACCTCAAGAGGTCGGCATTCTTCTTTTTCAGGCATTTTTCTACTTCGTTCCAAGTCACCGGAGTGGAAACGGTCGGTTCGTCCCTGGCGCGTAGCGAATAAACGCAAATGGTGGTCTTGTGTTCGTCGTTCTGGCTCCAATCGACGAACACTTTGCCTTTGCGCACTGACTTGGACATATTGGACGTGACCAAATTGGCATGCTCGCGTTCCAAATATTGAGCAAGAGAACGCGACAAATCCTTGGTTTGATCGTAGGTCACCGACGTATTCAACGGCACGTAGACCTGCAGTCCTTTCGAGCCGCTCGTTTTTGCGAACGATTTCAGCTTCATTTTACCTAACAAATCGCGAAGCCACAGGCCCACCTGGCAGCACTGGACGATATCGGCGGGCGCGCCGGGGTCGAGATCAAATACCATCATGGTGGGCCGCTTGATGTTGTCCTTGCGCGAGAGCGACGTGTGCAGCTCGAGATCGGCAAGGTTTGCCGCCCATACAAGCGTCGGCAAATTGTTAGCGAGACAATAATGCATTATTCGCTGATTGCCTTCGCTCCACACCTTCGCTGTCTGGACCCACTTGGGCCGATGCGCTGGACAATTTTTTTCGTAAAAAAATTCGCCTTCGACGCCGTTCGGATACCGTTTCATGGTAAGTGGACGATCTCTCAGGTGGGGCAAGAGGACCGGCGCGATACGGATGTAGTAGTCAATCACCTGCCCTTTCGCGAATCCGACCTTGGGATAAAGCACCTTGTCGAGATTCGAAACCTGAATCTTACGGTCTTCGACGACTAGTTCAGCTTTTTGAGGCATGGAAAGGCAACGTTCAACGCACATGCCATCTTCGCAAGGCTCCGGCGCCGCCGGCGCCCAAGGTCCAACGCCCAATTAAACAAACGGCTAGGCGAAGAATCGCTCGGGCGGGAGCAAAGGCTGCGGTTTACAAATGCGCGCCACGCAATGCTCCCAGCTTTCGTGGCCGCTAAGGATCTCAATTTCCACCCGCAAGAAATAAACAGGCACCTTCACTTCGGCCTCGGACAAACGCGGCATACGCACCGAATCTTTTTCTGTTGTCACGACCATTTCCAGATCGCGCCGGATACAACGCTTGATGAAACCGGTTAGCTCCGCCTCGGAGTAATAATGATGATCGATGTAGCGCTTGGCGAGATCGACGTGCGCACCGAGCTTTTCCAACGCGCTTTCGAAGCTTTCCGGCGCAGCGATCGCGCTGATCGAACCGATGAATGCATCACGCAAACGCCCCAGCGGCACTTTTTCCCCGGTAAACACGTTCTGCAGATAAAGCGGCTTATGCGCGCATTCGATGATCTCGGCCGTGCGATTATAGCGGCGAATCCTTTTAATCAGCGCATCATTCGGTTCGCCGGTATTTTTCGTGATGAAGACGTAGCTGGCACGTCTCAGATTTCGCGGGGCCTCGCGCAGCGTGCCTCGGGGAAGGAGGAATTCATTGCCGAACGGCGCCTGGCGATCCACAAGCACAATGTCCAGCCGATGTTTGAGGTGGAGATATTGCAAGCCGTCGTCGAGCAGGAGCGTATCGACTTTCCATTTGTCGATGGCGAGCAGACCACTTTTGACGCGGTCTTTATCCACCAGGACGATCACGTTTTTCAAGTTGTGCGCGAGCATGTAGGGCTCATCGCCAGCGGTACGCGAATCCAGCAGGAGCGATGTTCCGTCGGAGACAATTCTTGGAGGATCGGGATTTCTGTCGTAGAGCCGGCTTAGCAAGCTTCGTCTGCGAGGAACGCTTTTGTAGCCGCGACTTAAAATTGCCACCCGACGGCCGCCTGTTTGCAGCGCGCGCGCAATTTTCTCAACAATCGGTGTCTTGCCCGTGCCACCAACAGTCAGGTTGCCCACACTGATCACGAGAACGCCTAGCGCGCGTTCCCGGAAAATTCGTTTGCGATAAAAATAAAGCCGGAGTTGCACGAGCCGATCGTAAGCGAACGAGAGCGCGTACAGAATTCCCCGCAAAATCGAAGCGCGAACACCATGACGACGTTCGAGCACAACATCGATTCCAAACTGCTCCAGGTTTTCAAGCCGCCGGCCCATTGGGTAATCTCAAATTTCAGATTTCAAATTCAAAATCTGCGCGCCTCGGTTATCAGCCCGCGTAACGATTGTACGCGACAACGATGTCCGGGCGGCACGCTTCATGCCCACAGCCACCCGGTCCGGATGTTGCAACGTGATGGCGCAGATTGTCGAGCCACTGCCGCTAAGGAAAGCACCAAGCGCACCCGCTTTTTCGGCAGCGGCGATGACTCTTGGAAGAAATGAAATCAGTTTTCCGCGAAATGGTTGGTGAACATGATCAGCAAATGCACCGCGCAGTTTTTCGTAATCTTTCGAAGCGAAAGCGGCAGTGATCGTGCAGGCGTTTGCACAATTCTCGACCGCTGCTAAACGCGAAATTTTGGAAGGCAAAATTCCTCTGGCCAGCGACGTTTTGATTTCGAAGTCAGGAATCAAGAGGACGAAATAAAGCCGAGCCGAAACCTGGAAGCGCTGAAAGGTAGAGACGCCACGTTGCGGCGTCCGGTCAGCCCGGCGCGCCGACCCTACGACCGTAAAACCGCCGAAGCTCGCCGGCGCAGCATTATCAGGATGACCTTCCAAGTCGTCGCACAATTGGAAAATCCTCGCTCGATCGAGTGGATCGCCACTGAGCTGGTTAAGCGCATACAAGATACCCAGGCGAATGGTCGCGCTGCTGCCAAGGCCGCGCGATCGCAGAATTTTTTCTACGATTGAAAAGGAAAACGGAAACGGGCGGCGGCGCGCCTGTTTGAAAAACAGGCTGGCTGCCTGCGAGACGATCGGCGGATGGGGTTGTTTTGACAATCGCCCGCTAGTAACTGTTATGCTGTTATAAATGCGCAGTGCGACACCCAGGCAGTCGAAGCCAGGACCGAGGTTAGAGGTGCTCGCTGGGACGCGAACGGTAACTTGCTGCATTCGGAGACGGAGTGTAGCGACGCCCAGCTTTAGCGGCAACCGATCCGTTAGGTCATGCCGAATCCAAAATATGTCCGTAGATACGGCCGACGAAAATGGGTTCTGGCTGGATTGACGCAAGCTTGTTTCGTGACTTCCAAGCCGAGGGAACGGACGCGCATCGGCTCTGCACAATGGAGGATGGGTGGGTGGAACGTTTCGGACGCGATATCCTCATCTCGTTCAAGCGAGTCCTGGTTCGCGAGCGACTTATTCAGGAATTGAACGAGTGGGCGAACGGTATCCCTTTCAAGTTCGACCGCATTTTCGCTCGCTTCGTCCCTCGAAAAAGTGAACAACGCGACCCGCCGCGGCTTATATGTGGAAACCCGGCCGAAAATCTACAGACCATCGTGATTGAGCGGCGCTTAAAATTTGGGATCGATTTCGGGGCAGGCTTCTCTGTGGGATTGTTTCCTGACCAAAGAGAGAATCGCAGCTTTGTTCGTCACATCGCGCCCAAGCACCTTTTAAACTGCTTTGCCTATACCTGCTCCTTCTCTGTGAGCGCGGCCTACGTTGGAGCGACGACCCTTAACATCGACCTTTCCAAGAAATCGCTGGCACGCGGACGCGAGAATTTTGGGCTGAACAGCCTTCTCACAATGGGCCATCGCTTCATCGCTGACGATGTGATGGCGGTCCTACCGCGGTTAGCGCGTAAAGGCGAGAAATTCGATGTCATCATCCTGGACCCGCCAACTTTTTCGCGTTCGCCCGGAGGAAAAACCTTCCACGTTGAAAATGACTTCGAAAAATTACTCGTTGATTCCCTCGAACTGACAGAGCGAAACAGCCATGTTCTGATCTCGACTAATTGCTCCACATTGCGTGAACATGCGCTGGAAGTCATGGCCCGCTACGGACTCAAGGCAGCGCGCCGCGCCGGCACTTTCCATCGATCGCCTGCGCCGCCTGATTTCCCTCCGGGCGCAGGCGCGAGCTCGATTTGGCTGAGATTGCGTTGACGGCCGCAAGACTGATGAGCATAGACGTCTTATCGGTCCGACCAAAAGGCATGGCGCCCATCGCTGGTTCGGCGGGTTGCAAACCCGCTGGGCTCACAGGCGGCAAGCCTTATGTTCCGTCTGACATTGCGTTGACAGCTCGATGCGCGCAGAGCAGGATCAGAATCCGAATCATTAAACGAATGGACCGTTCATCTGCTGAAGTTGCTGCCGAATTTCCGGAACGCGGACTGCATTGGGTGAAGGAACAAGTCGAGACGGCTCTCACTGAGACTGAGGATTACGTTCGCGAAAGGCCGGCACAGTCACTTTTGTGCGCCTTTGTGGCGGGTTACATCTTGAACCGGCTGCCGCTGGGTCGAATTCTGGGGGGTCTCTTTCGGTTGCTCGTCGTGGCACTAAGACCCGCGATCCTGATTTACGGCGCCGCCAAGCTGTATCAGGCGGCCCAGGAAGAAAAATCGTAAGACGTTGATTGTAAACCGTTGAATCGTTAAATCAGCCGAGCAATTAACGGTCTGCCCTTGCGACGCTTAATTGTCGCTCATTCACTCCTCGAGCGTGAATCCGATCTTGAGCGTTACCTGCCAATGACCGACTTTGCCGTTCTCGACGTCTCCGCGAGTTTCGGTCACCTCAAACCAGCGCATATTGCGGACGGTCTTTTCGGCGCGTGCCAGCGCATTATTTATTGCATCTTCAAACCCCTTCGGCGAGGAACCGACGACCTCAATCTTTTTGTAAACATGGTCAGACATGCGCTCATTATTTCCTGAGAGCGTCGAGAAAACCATTAAAAAGGGGACGTTTCCTGGAGATCGACGCGCGGGGCCGACTGGACGCCGTAGAGCGGCGGCCCGACCAGCGCACTACGAAATTTGCTTTACAAGCATGTCGTAATTTCGGCAGCCTCGCTGCGTGGAGAAATTACTGGCGACCTCGGTATCACTCCTGATTGCTCTTTCCTGCCTTCGGGCCCAGGACCAAGAACGCAAACTGGTCGATCGCCTGCTTAGACCCGACATGACCCTCCAAAACAGCCAGCAGAAGAAGAAATTCATCGCGGATGGCACTTCGATAAACAAAAAGGCAAGCGTCGGTACGTTTTATTTCGAGAAAAAATCCAATTCGAAAACTTTTTCGGGAACTCGCGAGCTCTCGACACAGCAATTCAATTCCCGGGCTTTCCACGGCAACCATAGCGCACCCAGGAAATTGTCGCGGCCTGCAGCGGGAGATTCTCGACGTGCCTATCCAACTCAATCGGCGCGCGGTCCGCGCGATGTCTCTCAATCCAATAAAAAGGTCGCCGGCCGTGCATACGCCGGAAACCGGCCGTTTCTGGATCAGGGGAAAAGCCAAAAGTCGCTGAACCAGCAAAACGCGCCGCTTACGATCGACCAGGTGCGCGAGTTGCTGAACAAAAACAAGTAGCGCGCAGGGCGGGCGCGCTATTGTTGATCATGCAACCGGATGAAGCTCTTGCGTTGTTAAAGCAAGGCGCTGCCCAAATCATCAACGAAGAGGAATTGCGTGAAAAACTCGGGTTCGGCCGCCCGCTGCGGGTCAAATTAGGCGTCGATCCGACTACGTCCGATATTCACCTTGGACACACGATTGTTCTGCGAAAACTACGGCAGTTTCAAGACCTGGGACACCAGGCAATTCTGATCATCGGCGATTTCACCGGGATGATCGGTGACCCGAGTGGTCGTTCTGTCACGCGGCCGCAATTAACGCATGATAAAGTACAGGCGAATGCTGAAACTTACCGTGAGCAGGCCTTTAAGATTCTTGATTCGGCCCGGACCGAGATCGTTTGCAACGGCGACTGGTTTCGAGCCATGTCATTCGAAGACGTCATTCGACTCAACAGCCGCGTGACCTTGCAGCAAATGTTGCAACGCGAAGATTTCAAGACGCGGATCGATAACCAGCAATCGATTCGCGCCCACGAAATTCAATATCCAATCATGCAGGGTTGGGATTCAGTCATGGTAAAAGCCGATGTGGAACTCGGAGGCACGGACCAGCTTTTCAACATCTTAATCGGACGCGATTTCCAAAAAGAGGAAGGGTTGCCGCAACAGGTTGTTTTTCTGCTTCCCATTCTCGAGGGATTGGATGGCTCCAGGAAAATGAGTAAGAGCCTGGGGAACTTTGTCGCAGTCAACGAACCGGCCTCTGAAATGTTCGGGAAACTGATGAGCATCTCGGACGATCTGATGGTACGATACTCCGACTTGCTCCTTGGACGCACTCCGCCGAATCAGATGCATCCGCTCGAAGCCAAGAAGCAGCTCGCGTTCGAAATTGTTCAGACCTACCACTCCGCTGCCGTTGCTCAAAAGACGCTCGATGGGTGGAACACTCGTTTTAGCAAACGCGATTTGGAACACGCCGATCTCCCTGCGTTTTCTACGATTTCAGAGGGGGGACTTGCAGCGGTCACGCTCGTTTCGAATGTTTATCGCGAAGTGTTCAATCTGGAAAAATCGCATAGCGAAATCTCGCGACTGATTAAACAGGGCAGCGTCGAAGTCGACGGAGCGAAGATTCGCGACCCAAAGGCCACACTTAGCCTTAAGCCGGGCCAGACCCTTCGCCTGGATAGAAAGCACGCCGTGAGGGTGCGCTAATCGATCGGCGCGCGCAGCGTGGCGTAAATAGCGCCTTCGCGCTTCCTCAGATGTTCGTTTTGTCAGGCGGTAGCCGTTTGGAACACAGGCAGAACGCGGCCGTGCTCGAGGTAACTGGCAGCGATACCTTCAAAGTGCGCGCGGATACTGCGCAATTCGGCAGTCACAAAACTGTCCACGAAGTGCAAGCGGCGATCCAGCCAGGCGAACAGCTTGTTCTTGATGTCGTAGTGAACCGCGAGCGTGACTTCAGTGCAGTTTGGCCGAATCTCGGCGAAATCAACAATGCCCATCAGCGAAATATTGCCACCAACGGACTCGAACACGTACTGATCAGGCGATTCGCTCTCGACCGACAGGAGCACTGTGTGGGCTTCAAAGCCCAGTGGGCCTCGGAAGCTGAAATCGACCGTCTTGGACGAAGTCACAGTCGCTCGGGTGACCATCAGGAATTGCCGTCGATATGATTGGATGCTGGCCAGACGAGCCCTGCACTCCGCCACTGGCTGGCTCATATGTAAGGTTTTTTGTAAGAGCATAAAAATAATCGTTGTTTGTGAATCAAGAGAGCAACAGCGATGCCATTCTCGTTCCCCCAGCAGGATCGTGCGCAAGCTCCCTGAGAGTGTTCACTTTTTTTACACTCCTGTATCGACGCGACACGTTATGACGCAATCGTCGAATCGAGCATAAGTCGCCAATCAGCCGGCAACTCAGTAAGGTTTTCCCCTAGTTCATAAAGCAATGGAACATCGAGAATTTTCCTGAGAATATCGGCATTGGTCAGAGCAGCTATGTCATCGGTTTCTTGCGCGTTGTTTAATACCAGACCTGCACAGTGCAACCCGTATCCGAGGATGCTTTGCACCGTGAGGACCGCGTGGTTAAGGCAACCGAGGCGATTATATGCAACAGCCAGGACCGGCAGCTTCATCACGGCTGCCAAGTCGCTGACGAAGTAATTGCGGTAAATCGGCACCATCCAACCGCCTGTGCCTTCCACAATGACGTGTTCGACCCGCCTCTGCAGAGAATGAAAGGCCGCGAGGATCTGATCGATATCAATATCGACTTTCTCCATCAAGCTACCCACGATGGGTGCCGCGGGTGTTCTCAACCAAACCGGATTAACGTCGTCGATTGTCAGGCCGCCACTGCCAGCCGCCAGCAGGAATTCTGCGTCTTTACGATCTCCGCAACAGATCGGTTTCAATCCGGCACAGGACGCGCCCGATGCCCGCAACAAATGCAAAAGCCGGGCGGCTGTATGCGTCTTGCCTACACCCGTGTCCGTGCCGGTGATGAAGAGACTCACGCGACCCGCTTCACTCGCTCCAATTTGTCGGTCGCACGATTCGCGCTAATCGTTTGCATCATTGACCGAAAGATCTTTGCGCCGTCCATGCTGCCGAGTCGCGCGTCCGACGCACGATCAGGGTGAGGCATGAGCCCGAACACGTTTCGCTGGCGATTGCAGATACCGGCGATGTTTTCAATCGAACCATTCGGATTCGCTTCCGGAACAACGTCACCGCGACTATTCGCGTAGCGCAAAATCACTTGATGATTTGCGTTCAGCTCACCCAACGTCGCTGCGTCCGCGAAGAAACAACCTTCGCCGTGAGCGACCGGCAGTCGAAGTAGGGTGCCCTTTGGGCAGCCGTGCGTGAATGGTGAGTCATCGACTTCCACGCGAGTAGTAACCATGTCGCAGATGAAACGCAGCGAGCGATTACGAACCAGCGCGCCGGGCAGCAGACCCGCTTCGCATAAAACCTGGAATCCGTTACACGTCCCGAGGACAAGTTTCCCAGAGCGCGCGTCATCAATCACGGTCCTCATGATCGGCGAAAAACGCGCGATGGCGCCGCACCGCAGGTAATCGCCGTATGCAAAGCCGCCAGGCAGCACAATAGCGTCAAAATCCTCCAGCGAAGTTTCCTTGTGCCACACGTATTCGGCGTGCAATCCGTCGAGGCCATTAATTGCCGCAAGGCAATCCTGATCGCAATTTGAACCGGGGAATTGAATAACGGCGAATTTCATCATCAATTCAGCGCGCGGCGGCGCGCTGCTCCGCGTGATAATCATTGACGACCAAGCACGCGTGAATAACGCCCGGAATCCAGCCCAGCAAAGTTAAAAGGAGGCTAAGAAAAAAACTCGCGATGCGACCGGTTAACAGCACGGCAAGTGGTGGCAACACGACACAGAAAAAATATCGGAGCGCTTTCATTTCGGCTTCCTCATGTTTGGCTTCTTTGGCTGAGTGTTGAGCGTCTTCTTCCGGCCTGCCACATCAGCTTTTTGGAGGTCGTAGTCTTCGATTACTGGATTCGAAAGCAGATCGTGACAGAGACGGCGTAATCGGATTTCAAGGTCGCTATTTTGCCCATCAATGTCTATCTCCATGTATTTCCCGATTCTCACACTGCGGACTTCCGGCATGCCCAGGTGTCGCATGGCATCGCGCACTGCGTTACCTTGAGGATCGAGCACGGCAGCCTTCGGCATGACGATGACCTTTGCTTTCACCTCCACACCATATCCGCCGGAGGACGGATTCGTCCAGTGGCGAATTTGCCTGCGCTGCGCGAACAAGCGCAATTCAAAAACGGGACTATTTCAACACAACGACGTCCAGCTCTCCTTCGCGGCGAAGCACATTGACGCCGACGTCCCCTTCGTCGTGCCTGGTCAGCAAAAGATTCACACGCGCGTCTCCCACTCTCAATCGACGGATCGTCACCTGCTGGAGGAAACGTGGTAAGATTGGCTTTGAGAATGTCACCCTTCGTTCCGGAGCCGACACGTTCAGGCCCAGGCAAGCTTCCAGCAAGAGAAACACAGCCGCCGATGCCCAGGCTTGTGGAGCACAAGCCACAGGATAAAGCGTCGGTGATTCGCCGGGGCGCCTTGGAAAACCGCAAAACAGTTCGGGCAGCCGATGCAAGTCGAAGAAAAGACTCGCGTCAAGCAACCCAGCGAGAATTGCGGCTGCGGCTTCCTTTAGATCGTAACGCGCAAAGCCGGCGGCGATCAACGAGTTATCATGTGGCCAAACCGAGCCATTGTGGTAGGACATCGGATTATAACGCGCCTCGCTTGTAGCAACCGTGCGAATTCCCCAACCCGAGAAAGACGTTTCATCTGTCAGTGTCGCCGCGACGCGACGCGCACGTTCCGCGGATACGATTCCGGCAAAAAGGCAATGACCCGCGTTTGACGTTCGCACTCGGCAAGGCCGCTTTCTGCCATCGAGTGCCAGCGCATACGTGGAAAGCTCATCACACCAGAAACTCGCTTCAAACCGACGGGCCAGGCTCTTAGCTTGCTTCTGCAAATCGCGCGCTCGTGCCTGATCGCCCAGCAGTTCAGCCAATTCCGCAGCTGCAAGCTTTGCCGCATAAACATATCCCTGTACTTCGCATAACGCGATAGGTCCCTCGGCAGGCGTGCCGTCCTTCTGAAAAATCGCGTCATGAGAATCCTTCCAACCCTGATGAACCAGCCCGTGTGTCGACTTGCGGCTGTATTCGACGAAGCCGTCCCCATCCGAATCGCCGTAACGATCGATCCACTCAAGCGCCCGCTCCACGTTTGGCCAAATTGACTCCGCGAACATGCGGTCGCCTGTGCGTCCGTAGTATGCACCAGCCAGCACGACAAACAGGGGCGTCGCATCGATGGTACCATAGTAACGCTTGAACGGGATTTCGCCCAGCATGGCCATTTCGTCCTCGCGCATCTCGTGCAGCACCTTGCCTGGCTGCGCATCTTGCTCCGGCGTATCAGCGTCAGCTTGGGTAGCTGCCAGATACGACAGTACACCACGCGCAAAAGACGGATTAAACCACAGACACTGAAGTGCAGTGATGATCCCATCCCGCCCAAACACGGTGGCAAACCAAGGAATGCCAGCATACGGATACGGGCCGTAGCGCGTTTCCGTTCGTATCATGTGGAGGTCGGCCAGTGACCGGTTCAGCCAATCGTTGAACTGTTCGTTTGATGTAAAAATCTGCGGTTCTTCAGCGTGTGCGCGTTCGAGCGCTCCGGTTGCTTCGTGGATTATTTTCTCGAAACACGGTTCGACCTCGATCCGCGAATCGTTGCCGGCCTCGCACCCAATCGCCCACCGGTAGCTCGCCTCTTCGCCGGGCTCAAGGCGGACTTGGAAGGTGGCAACGGCCTCCGTTAGACGAGCTGGCCGCGGATCGAAGACAATTCGTGTCCGCCGAATGCAGTTATCCAAGCCTTCGTACGCGAGCACGAGCCCGTCTTGTTTCACCTCTGTTTTAATCCGAGAGCCGCGGCGCTCGCGCTTGCTGCCGCGCAACTCGAAAATATCAGCGAAATCTGCATCGTATTCGACCGCGAACGAAAAATCGATGGCCACTCGTCCGTAATTATGAATTCGCAGCCTTTCGTGGCAGGTTCTCTTCCACAAAATCTTCGAGCGAAAGATATGTATTGTTCCTCGTGGGATTGCCGTTTCGCCATTGCGGCAGACGTCCGGGTTGGTTGCGTCCACTGCCATGACGGCGTTGTCCTCTCTGACGGTTGAGCTAAGCAACAGTGGGCGATCCTTTCCCAACTTTAAGGTCAACCGGGATAAAAATCGGGTGTCTTGGTAATAAAGACCGAGTTCGCCGGAGCCGAACGCATCGATGTCGCCGAACCGGTCGAAGACGGCGAAGGCATCTTCCTGTTTTAATACGCGCGTGCGTACATCCACGCGTGGTGACGAAGAGCGAATATAAAACTCGTCCCGGATACGAATGACTTCTTTGGCCATTACGCGCGAGCCTCCAGGGACTGGTTGCCCTCGTTGATCAGTCGTTTGTAAACCTGCACGTAGTCGTAAGCCATTCGAGTAGCTGTGAAGCGTTGTTCGAAGATTTCACGACAACGCTTCCGGCTCAATTCCGGCACGCGCAGCACTGCTTCCACCGCATCTTCCAAGCCTTTTACGATGAAACCGGTGTTGCCCTGTTCCATCACTTCGGACACGGCGCCGCCACGATATGCGATTACCGGCGTCCCACACGCCATTGCTTCGATCATCACCAGCCCAAATGGCTCTGGCCAGTCGATTGGAAACAACAAAGCGTAGGCGTTCCCAAGAAACTCGTCTTTTTCTCCATCACCGATCTCCCCGAGGAACTCTACCAGCGGATGGCGGAGCAACGGTTCGACTACGCTCTCAAAATACTCCTTGTCCACGCGATCCACTTTTGCGGCGACTTTCAGCGGGATCTGAACGCGTTTGGCAATTTCGATAGCGCGGTCCGCGCGTTTCTCCGGCGAAATCCTTCCCAGAAACGCAAGATAACTACCCGGCTCTGCCCGAAACCGATACATGTCAGCTGGCACGCCGTGATAAACCGTGGCCTGCCAATTTGCCCAGTCCAATGGTTCTCTCTGCCCGTTGGAGATCGAGATCACCGGCATGTCTCGAAACTCCTGATAGAGAGGGGCAAGATCGGGAATATCGAGACGGCCGTGCAACGTCGTTACGTGCGTTATGGGCTGACGACGGCTCAGGGGAAAGTGCAGATAGTCCACATGGAAATGAATGATATCGAATTGGTCCGCGCGCCGAAACACATGCTCGAGCATCAAGATTTGATGGGCTAACCGATCCACACAATGCTTGTCGAGGCGCAGAGAACGCCTGCATGCCGCAACAAGGTGAGCCTTGGTCAGAGAATCCCCGCTCGCAAAGAGAGTCACGTCATGGCCTTGATGAACCAATTCTTCAGTGAGATAGGACACCACGCGTTCGGTTCCTCCGTAATATTTCGGCGGGACACTTTCGTAAAGCGGCGCGACCTGAGCGATTCGCATAACAACCCCAAACCTCCCTAGAAACTCTTCTAACTTTTTCGTCCGATCTCCCCAGGTCAAGTCACGGCAAGCCCAAAGCTCCGGCTTGCTTTTCCCTTAACTCTCGCGAACACACGTCGCTGGGCTTCTTATCTTCGCGCAATCCAAGAAAAACGGTACACGCAATTTTTTGTCCCGCGTCCATTGATTCGCTCGCTGCCCGCGAGCTCACCCACTGCCATCGCGGGCCCGACCGTCTCTGCTGCGGCATCCCTGCTCGCTCGGTTCGGCTAAAGCCTCGTGGACGCTTCTCGGACGACCTCGCTTGCCTCCTTGTCATCTCTCAATCCTAAAAAAACAGGCGCGCGTAGTTTCCCGTCCCGCGTCCACTCGGCGAATTTAATTTCACAGACGAAGACTGGATTCACCCAACGCATTTTTCGCATCATCGACGGTGTGATGTCCTGCACCCACTGTCCATTTTGCTTTGATGGCAGATCCACAAACGGGCAATTGTCGCGGGCTTCTTTTTGGAACTTCTTGTGCAGCACCGACAAAGATTTTGCACTGAAGCCGGTGCCAACTTTCCCGGCAAAAACGAGCTTTTTGTTCTCATAGTAGCCAACCAGGATTGCGCCGAAATACTTGCGTGAGCCCTGTGGTGGAGTGTACCCGCCTATAACGAATTCCTGTTCGCTGACACACTTGAGCTTGATCCAGGCGCCGCTTCTGCGCCCGGCTTCATAAACCGAGTTGCGTTGTTTGCCGATAATTCCCTCTAGGCCGCGTCGCTTCACCTCCTCAAGTATTTGTTCGGCGTCGCCGCCGATCGCGCCAGAATAGCGAAGGGGATCCCCCGACCCGGCGCAGAGTTTTTCCAGAACACTCTTACGCGCCTCCAATGGAAGTGAAAGCAGACTTTTGCAGTCAAGCTGGAGCAGATCGAACGCATAAAAATAAACAGGACTCTTTCGCCCTTCCATCTCGCGCGCTTGCAACAATTGAAACGATGACCTGCCTTCGTCGTCGAGCGCGACGACTTCGCCATCGATCACGCATTCGCGCGCCGGTAACATTTTTATTGCATCGAGGATCTCCGGGAATCGATCAGTCAATTCGTTTTGATTTCGCGACAGCAACGAAACCTTTTTGTCCCTCTTGACTCCGATCAGGCGGATGCCGTCGAATTTGAGTTCGTAAATCCAATCGCCGGTCGCTGGTGGTTTCTCGACTAGCTTCGCTTTCATCGGCTCGATAAAACGAGCCTTTGCGGACCGCAAATCCGGTAGGTTTGCCATCGTAGGGCGACCGCTTCGGTTGCCCCGCTTGGCGGCCGGCAGGCGATGCGCCTGCCCTACAACCTTAGTTTTTTCCTTTTTTTTTATGGCATCGCGAATCCGCGCTTTGAATTTCGAGGCGGCGCTCTCGTCCGCTTCGCGACCGGACTCCCACTCGGCATCGCGAGCTTTTGCGATTTGCTCCATGGTGCGTCCAGTTTTGACCGAGTGGTCTTCCATTTTTTTCGACATCGGCTTCGCATCATCGCCCGTTTTCAAAATCAACCACTGGTTTTTCTCATCATCACGACCACGAATTCGCACGAGGGTCCATTCGCCCTTTGCTTTCTCGCCGTCGAGAACCAGGTGGAGCTTGCCTTCACGTAACGATTTCACCGGCTGCTCGCCGTAAACGTGATAGTTGCCACGGTCCCACACCATCACGGTGCCACCGCCATACTGTCCCTCCGGAATAATCCCTTCGAACTGCTCGTATTCGATTGGATGGTCTTCCACTTCTACGGCCAGGTGTTTTTCGCCTCGTTTCCAAGGGAGCCCTTTTGGCAGCGCCCAGGATTTCAGCACGCCTTCCATCTCCAGGCGGAAATCGTAGTGCAAACGGCGGGCTGCATGCTTCTGAATAACGAACCGCGACGCGCCTTTGATTTTTTTCGGCAACGATTTGCCTCCGGCTGGTTCAGCCGTCTTCTTGAAGTCGCGTTTCCGCTTGTATTCTTCGAGGGCCATTTCTCCTTCCAACCTAGCCATGGAGGAGGCGGGTGCACGCGAGTTGTAGAGGTGCTTGTGCCAAGCACCTATTCGGAGGTTCGGGGTGCGCCGCGGCAAGCGCCACTACAGCAGGCTACGCGTCGCTGGGTAGCGGCTCGCCAACGAGATAGCGGACGAAACGGCGGATGACGATGTTCTCGCCCAGTTCGGAAATTTTGGTACTCAGTAAATCCTTGATGGTCATATCAGGATTTTTAATGAAGCCTTGTTCGAGCAAGCAAACCGTGCTGTAAAATTTCTCGAGTTTTCCTTCGATAATTTTGTCGGCAACGTTCTCAGGCTTGCCTTTGACCTGGGCTTTGTAAATTTCGCGCTCAGCTTCGACGAGGCTGCCTGGTACGTCACCACGGCTCACATAAAGCGGGTGCGCCGCCGCAATATGCAGGGTGATGTCCTTCACAAACTCGCGAAAATTCTCGTTCCTCGCCACGAAGTCAGTCTCACAATTCACCTCCACGAGTACGCCAACCTTCCCTTGCAGGTGAATGTAGGAAGCCACCACGCCCTCCTTCGTTGCGCGCGACGCTTTCTTTCCTGCGCTGGCAATTCCTTTGGTCCGCAAAATCGCCTCGGCTTTTCCGAGATCGCCGCCGCTCTCAACAAGGGCGCGCTTGCAATCCATAAAACCTGCGTTGGTTTTTTCGCGGAGTTGCTTGACTAATTGGGGATCGATTTCAGCTGTTGTCTTCATTAAGTAGTTAGAGCGTTAAAAAGAGAATCCAGCGTCGGTTAACTATCATCCATCACCTATTGGCTATGGGCCGGCTACGCTGAAACGCCAGCCATTTCGACTTGCTCGCGGATACGCGCTTCGCTGCTTGCCGAGACAATAGCATCCACCAACTTCTGCAGAATCACCCGAATCGCGCGGATGGCATCATCGTTGCCAGCGATTGGGTAATCGATGATGTCTGGGTCAGCGTTGGTGTCTACGATGGCAACCACTGGAATCCCCAGGCGTCGGGCTTCGTTCACGGCGTTTTGTTCGCGGATCGTATCGATGACGACAAGGGCATCAGGCAATTGCGACATCTCAAGTATGCCATCGAGATTGCGCCGGAGCTTTGCCCCCTCACGATTAAGAGCAGCCAGTTCCTGCTTTCCCATCTTCTTGTATTCAGGTGATTGCTCGATTTCTTCGATGTACCTCAGTCGCCCAATGCTCTTGCGAATGGTCGCGAGGTTGGTCAAAGTGCCGCCCAGCCAACGCTGATTGACATAAAACTGGCCGCACGCCAGGGCAGCCTCCTTTATCGCTTCCTGCGCCTGTTTCTTGCAACCGACGAATAAAATCCTGCCTCCACGTCGCGTTACGTCCTGGAGAAATTCCGTGGCCCGCCGAAGCTGAAGCACGGTTTCGTCCAAATTGATGATGTAAATCTGATTACGCTGCTCAAAGATGAACGGCTTCATCTTTGGATTCCAGCGCTTCGTCTGATGTCCAAAATGAACACCGGCTTCCAAAAGTTCAGGTACTAATTCTGTTGTATCTGCCATAGGAGAAAATCCGCGAGGGGGAACTCCGGAGCGGGACGGTGAAGATGCTACAGCACACGTCGATGCGCAACCTGAAATTAAGCCGTCTTACCGGCGTCATCGGGGGCTGTATGGGGGGCCCGCAATAACGGACTTCGCGTGTCGATCCTCGGCATCCGGAGACACAAGGCGCGATCGGATTCGAAATTCACCCGAAGGGCGTGTCCTCCTTCCCAGAAAGATGTGGACCAGCAGCAAGATTGGCAAAGCCAGGCCGACGGTGAGATGAATCCAACTTGTCCACGTCCGCAGTCTTTCGCCGCCCGCATAATAAAGGCCATAACCGGTGATGGTTAAAACGGCGAGCGCGCTCAGAAAAACCGACCCGTTTGCTCGATTGCGGTGCGCCCGCCATGCGAACCTTACGTGCCCGCTTAGGACCATCCCGATCAGCACTAAAACTCCCATCGCCGCGGCGCCATGGATTTTCATCGCCCAGGCTTTCGCGCTGATCTCAAAATCGCCAGCCGACGCAGTAAGATAATTCCAATACGTCCATGCCACGCCGCTTAAAAAAAGCAGTGCCAACACGGCGTACAGAAAATATCTCTGCAAACGCTTCAATCGAATCGAGTCTGGTCGCAGGTGTCGCATGATGAGTGAACGATCCATGATGGCGCGCCATAGCCCTCGAGCAACAATACGTCGGCATGATACCGTGCCAGCAAGCCTGCGGCTTTTTCACGCAGTGCAAAAACGATTTTGGTCAGCGCATCCGCGGCCATGCACTCTGCAGCAGCTACGCTGACGCTGATTATTTCGCGTCCAGATTGACCGGTTCGCCCGTCAAGCAATGGAGCCACATGTATGCCGCGATATTTTCGACGCTCGAAATAGGTTCCCGAAGTCGCCATGGCACGCTCGCGCAACCGCACCGCTCCGGCAACGCTCGTCGGATCTCTGGGATGTCGCAGATGAATAAGCCGCGATGCCGGCCCAAATGTTCGCAGGTCGCCACCGGCATTTACGATTCCGGCGGTAACACCGTTGTCTTTCAAGGCTTCGACAGCACGATCAACCGCAAAACCTTTGGCGATCCCGCCAAGGTCGACAATCAGCGCGCGGCGGAAAAAGACCTCGTGGTTACGGCGAAGAAAGATGTCACGCGAGGTCGCGGTTGGACTGAACTGATAACAGCAATTAGGAAGGTAATTCCACTTCGTAAGCAATCGAGCGACGGTAACATCAAACGTGCCTTGGCTCTCTTCGGCAAACCTCTTTGCGACTTTCATGACCTGCCAGGTCCACGGGTGCACGATTACACCTTTTATAAAAGCGTCGCGATTCATCCGTGAGACATCGCTCCTCGCATCGTGATAGCTCATCAGGCGATGCACCTTTTCAACACTGGCAAACGCGGCGGCGATGCCGCATTCCAAATCTGCGGTATTCGTCCCGGAGGCTGCGATCTCTACAAACGTGCCGAGTAATGGGCGACAACGACGGATTTCAATGCTTGAGCGCGACCTCATAAAATGCCAGAAGGCGTTTCACGCCGTCGGTGATGTGCCGGCAACTCAAAGTTGCTCCACTGATGTTCTTGATGTCGCTATCGAGTTTAAGCGTCGATTTGCTGGTCTTCCCGACAAACTGGGCACGCCATTTTTGATCGCGAATCTGGCCTCCGTATGTCTCGCGGTAATCCATGATTTCGATCTGTTTGACTGAGCCGTCCGCGTTCAAACCGACCGCATAAGAGATGAATTCATGTTTGCCGACGACTTCATCGACGACGAACCACCCGCCGCCACTTACATGCCAGACCTGCTGCTCGTCATGCAAGACGCGTACGCCGCTAGCCTGCTCAATCGCTTTACGTTGAACGCTCGTTAGCTTCACGGGCGCCGCCGTAAATGATTTCCCTGGAAAAATTGCATGCTGCGCCTGGTCGACCGTGAGGTATCGAACGGCAAAAGCGGATGGCGCGATCAGCGCCGAAACCGGCAAGGCGACGAAGACAAATTCTGCTTTCACTGTGAGCTAAAAGTTGATCCCTGCTCTGAAGCGCACGTAATATTTTTCGTGTTCATTGCCAAAGATGTAACCGTCGTGCGCGGCAAACTCCTTGTTATCCTGACTAAATGCCTGTCCGATTGGTAACTGATGAAGAAATCCAAGGGTGGCCCACCAGCGTTCGCCACCATAATGAATCGTCGGTCCCAAAAAGTAGGCTGAATGCTCGTGGACGGTGGCATCGGCAAATTCGTGATGGTTCCAAAATTCCAAGCCCGCTGACCAATTGCGCACAAAGCGGTAAGAAAGTCCGGTGAACCATTCAAACATGCCGTCGCGCTCGTAGCCGCCCTGGTCTGCTTTTTCGTATTCGAGTTCGTAATTTACGTTGAGCGCCCAAACGAGCCGGTCTTCCAGCCAGTTCTTTTGCAACAGGATTTTCCATTCCAACTCTGTTTCCTGATCCCCCACCGATGGCTCGAAATAAAGCGCCAGACCAATCGGGTTCTTGTAAGGACTCAGGAGCCGATAAATCCCTTCGAGCGAGATTGATTCGAAGTGATAACTGTCAAACGGTGTCGCCGGGTTATGTCCGGCGTGCACATCTTCACCGCCGGTTTCGTAAACACCTGGCAAAAGTTTTCTAGGATGCGCCGGATCTGCGACCGGGATGTCATCGTTGGCATAGACGTAATGATGGTTGAGATAGAGCGCGAGCTGGAAATTATCCGTCACGCCGTACTCGAACTCCTCACGAAAATCGATAACGCTATAGCTGCCATGATCCTTTCCCCAGCGCGTGGTAATCCATTGTTCAAATTCACCATGACCTTTCGGTGTAAGGTCAGTGGTATAAGTCCATGAGAAAATGGCTTCGTGTGCGCGCGCGCTCGAAACGCAAAGGAAGAGCGCAGCGGCAAAACTTAATCTGAATTTCATGCGACGATGCATAACATGCAGCGATAAATGTTGCTGCCGGGCGGTTGCCAATTTTTGACGCTGGATTGCAGCGCAATCCAGGGCGTGCAAAGCAACCCGCCGCTAATTGGAAGTTCGCGAGTCTTTCTCGACGTACCGGGCCAGCACCCAGCAGAGATCGGAAAGGCGATTTAGGTAACGCAAGATTTCAGTGTTGAATTTCGCGTCGCTGGCGCTGAACGCGGCGATTTGTCGTTCAGCGCGGCGGCACGTTGCGCGAGCAAAATCGAGAGCTGCAGCAACCGGTGTTCCCCCGGGGATTACCCAGTCCTTCGGATAAAGCGATTCGTCTTTCTCGAGACTTTCAATGACCGCTGTGACGCGATCGACCATCGCTGACGTGGTGATGTGAAAGCCATCTTTTGCGTAGCGCTCCCGATCGTCAGGAGCCGTTGCCAATTCGCCCATGACAACGATCAGTTCTTCTTGTGCGGCCAGGATTTCGGCGGACACAAATTTGTCGCTCGCCAGGGAGCGAGCCAGACCAAGCGCAGCAGTGAGCTCGTCGATACAACCGTAAGCATCCACGCGTGCATCGCCTTTCCACACGCGATGGCCGTACATCAGGGACGTTTCGCCCTTATCGCCCGTTTTAGTAACGATCGACATCAGGCAAATTGTAGGGCGTTTTTGTAAAACGCCAACGTTTGTGGCGTCCGGCACAGACGCCCTACATTTTCCGCTACCCTATGGCCGGCTGCGGCTCGATTTCTTCCATTACCGGTGCGCCAATCGGCTCACCTTTCTCGACCAGCTTGATCTCGCGGTGCTCCGGAAAGCCGGTACCGGCGGGGATCAGGTGACCCATGATCACGTTTTCCTTGAAGCCGCGCAGTTTATCCACTTTACCCAGCGTGGCCGCCTCCGTGAGAACGCGAGTCGTATCCTGGAACGAGGCAGCCGAGATAAAGCTGTCTGTTTCGAGTGAAGCCTTCGTGATGCCGAGTAGAACGGGGACGGCCTCTGCCGGCTTGCCACCCTTCTCGACAACCTTCTTGTTTTCCTCTTCAAAGTCGAGCTTGTCAACCTGATCTCCCCATAGCAACGACGTATCGCCAGGATCGGTAATCTTCACCTTGCGTAACATTTGGCGCACGATGATTTCGATATGCTTGTCGTTGATCTCAACACCCTGCAGCCGATATACCTCTTGCACTTCGTTGACCAGGTGCTCCTGCAAATCCTGCGGTCCGCAGACTTCGAGGATTTCATGAGGTACCACAGGGCCTTCGGTAAGTTGCTGACCTTTCTTCACAAAGTCGCCCTTAAACACGATGATGTGTTTGTTAAGCGGGATAAGGTGTTCTTCCTCGGCTCCGGTGTCGGGATCCTTCAAAATCAGGCGTCGTTTTCCGCGAACGGAGCCCCCCATCTCAACCACGCCGTCGATCTTCGCGATCTCCGCCGCATCCTTCGGGCGACGCGCTTCAAATAATTCGGCAACACGCGGCAAACCTCCGGTAATGTCTTTAGTCTTTGCGACTTTCCGCGGCGTCTTTGCCAGCAGAGCGCCAGCACGCACCTTTTGGCCTTCTTCCACAATGACGTGGGCGCCAGCCGGGATGGAATAACTGGCGAGCACTTCCTTCTTGTCATCGACAATGACAATTTGCGGATGCAAATCCTCCTTGTGCTCGATGATAACGGTGCCCATCAGGCCCGTCGCTTCATCAACGTCGCGCTTGATCGTTACGCCGGCGATCATGTCGCGGAATTCTATCTTGCCGCCTTTATCGGTGAGAATCGGCACGTTGTACGGGTCCCATTGAACAAAGGTCTCACCCTTCTTGACGCCGGTTCCGTCGCCTTTAGAGATCATCGAACCGATCACCACGTTGTAGCGTTCAAGCTCGCGGCCTTCTGCGTTGTGCACGCTAATCGAGCCGTTCTTATTTAACGCGATCCAACTACCGTCGAGCGCCTGCACGGTTCGCAGATCGTTGAAGCGCACGGTGCCGTCGTTCTTTGCCTTAATGATTGGTTGCTTGAAGGTTTGGCTGGCAGTGCCGCCGATGTGAAACGTGCGCATCGTTAATTGCGTTCCTGGCTCGCCAATCGATTGGGCTGCAATAATCCCTACTGCTTCGCCGAGCTTAACGAATTGGCCCGTAGCCAGATTGCGTCCATAACACATGGCGCACACGCCGCGCCCGCACTCACAGGTGAGAACCGAACGAATCTTCAAGCTCTCAACGCCCACACGCTGAAGCTCCGCGGCGATCTTTTCATCAATCAACTGATTCGCTTTGACGATCTTCTTTTTTTTCTCCACCGGATCAGCGATCGTTTCGCAGCTCACGCGCCCGATAATGCGCTGGCCAAGGTCGACCACTTCTTCATCGCCCTCGTAAATTGAACGGACGACGATGCCGTTAACGGTTCCACAGTCCTGTTCATTGATGATGACGTCCTGTGCAGCGTCGACTAGTTTGCGCGTTAAATATCCGGAGTCCGCCGTCTTTAGCGCCGTGTCAGCAAGACCTTTTCGAGCGCCGTGAGTAGAAATGAAATACTCGAGTACGGTCAGCCCTTCCCGAAAGTTCGATGTGATCGGGCGCTCAATGATTTCGCCTGAAGGTTTGGCCATCAAACCACGCATGCCTGCGAGCTGACGAACCTGCTGGCGGTTTCCACGAGAACCGGAATCGACCATCAGGAAAACAGGATTCAACTCCTTACGACCATCGTTGTGTTCCAAAGTGCGGAACATGGCACTGGAAATTTCGTCACCGGCGTGCGTCCAGATATCGATGATCTTATTGTAGCGCTCGCCATCGGTGATGATGCCCTTGCGATATTGCTGCTCGACTTGTCGAATCTGCTTATAGGCGTTTTCCAGCTCTGTCTCCTTTTCTTTCGGAATAATCATGTCCGAAATTCCAATGGAGACGCCAGCCTTGGTGGCTTCGGCAAAGCCAAGCTCCTTCAACTTGTCCAGCGTCGCAACAGTCTCTGCGGGTCCCGCAATTTGATAACAGCGCCAGATGATGTCGCTAAGTTGCTTTTTGCCGGCAGGTCTATTGAAAAATCCCAGTTGCTTCGGCCAGATCTCATTGAAAATGACCCGGCCCGCGGTGGTTTCAATCGTTCGGGATTCCGCGTTTCCGTAAATTGTTTGCTTGCCGAAATCCGGGTTCTTAAGCCGGATGCGGTCGTGCGTGTGAACACTTTGTTCTGTCATCGCAAATTCCACTTCGGCTGCATCGGCGAACAACGGGAGACGGTGACCATCTTTACCCACACCACGAGGGTTTTGGGTGAGATAATAACAACCGAGCGTGATGTCTTGAGAAGGCGTGGTAATCGGCTTGCCACTGGAAGGAGAAAAAATGTTATTCGGCGCGAGCATCAGCATGCGCGCTTCCATCTGGGCTTCTACGGATAGCGGCACGTGCACTGCCATCTGGTCCCCGTCGAAGTCGGCATTATAAGCTGTGCAAACCAGTGGGTGAATACGAATGGCTTCACCCTCGATCAATTGCGGTTCAAAGGCCTGAATGGACAATCGATGCAAAGTGGGCGCGCGATTAAGCAGCACCGGGTGACCCTTGGTCACTTCGTCGAGAATGTCCCAAACCTCAGGCGTCTGGCGTTCGATCATTTTTTTCGCGCTGCGCACCGTATGCACATAGCCCAGGTCTTTTAGTCGCCGGATAATGAACGGCTCGAAAAGCACGAGCGCCATCTTCTTCGGCAATCCGCATTGATGCAGCTTCAACTCCGGACCGATCACAATTACGGAGCGACCTGAGTAATCGACGCGTTTGCCGAGTAGATTTTGGCGGAAACGTCCACCCTTCCCCTTGAGCATATCGCTCAGGGATTTAAGAGGCCGATTGCCTGCGCCGGTCACAGCACGACCGTGTCGGCCATTGTCGAACAATGCGTCCACCGCCTCCTGCAACATTCGCTTTTCGTTGCGAATAATGACGTCCGGCGTTTTCAGCAAGAGCAGGTTTTTCAGCCGGTTATTACGATTAATAACTCGGCGATAAAGATCGTTAAGGTCCGAGGTCGCAAAACGTCCGCCTTCGAGGGGAACCAGAGGCCGCAGATCCGGTGGGATAACCGGCAATACATCCAGAATCATCCATTCGGGACGCGCGTGCGAATTCTGGAAGCCCTGGATGAGCTTGAGACGCTTTGCCAGTTTCTTGCGAATTTGTTTGCTCTTGGTGGCAGCCATCGCCTTCTCCAGCTCCTTGTTGAGCTTGTTGAGATCGATCTCCGCCAGAAGTTTTCGAATCGCTTCCGCGCCCATGCCCGCAACAAAATCTTCGCCGTACTGCTCCTGCGCCTCGCGATATTCGACTTCGTTAAGCAGTTGCGTTTTCTGCAACGGCGTCTTGCCCGGATCAATGACAATATAATCCTCGTAATAAATCACGCGCTCGAGTTGCCGGGCGCTCATATCGAGCATGAGGCCGATACGGGAGTGCATGCATTTGTAAAACCAGATGTGCGAGACCGGGACGGCCAATTCGATGTGACCCATGCGTTCGCGGCGAACGCGAGCCAACGTAACTTCCACCCCGCACCGGTCGCAGATAACGCCCTTATGCTTGATCCGCTTGTATTTTCCACATGAGCATTCCCAATCACGCGTCGGACCGAAAATGCGTTCGCAGAAAAGGCCCCCCTTTTCCGGCTTAAACGTCCGGTAGTTGATCGTCTCGGGATTTTTGACTTCGCCTTTGCTCCACGACCGCATCGTGTCACTCGACGCGACGCCAATCGCGACTTGATCAAAACCCACGGGCCGTTCTTCGCCCACTAACTCACGCCAGGAATGTTCGTTCATGTGTTTTCCAAATAATTTACAGTTTAAAAATTATGCGACGCTCTCAAGAAACGTAGGCGCCTGGCCGCCGACTTTTATGTCGAGACCCAGGCTCTGCATTTCCTTGATGAGAACGTTGAAAGATTCAGGTGTACCGGCTTCAAGCGAGTTATCGCCTTTAACGATCGACTCATAAATCCGGGTTCGCCCCTGCACGTCATCGGATTTAACGGTGAGCAGCTCCTGCAAAGTGTAAGCGGCTCCATAAGCTTCCAGCGCCCAGACCTCCATTTCACCAAAACGCTGGCCACCGTATTGTGCCTTACCGCCGAGTGGCTGCTGAGTAACGAGCGAGTAGGGGCCGACCGCACGAGCGTGAATTTTGTCCGCCACCAGGTGACCAAGCTTCATCATATAGATGTAGCCAACTACCACTTCCTGATCGAAAGCATCGCCGGTGCGTCCGTCGAAAAGCTTTGCCTTGCCGCTTTCCTGTACCCAGGTGAATCCATCTTTCTTTCGGGCGTCATGCAGATATTCGCGGATCTGTTTTTCCTTAATTCCGTCGAACACTGGGGTCGCCACCTTGAATCCGAGTGCCTTCGCGGCAACGCCCAAGTGGGTTTCCAGAACTTGTCCTACGTTCATACGACTGGGCACACCCAACGGGTTAAGCACAATTTCAACCGGCGTGCCGTCCGCCAGGAAAGGCATGTCTTCTTCAGGCACGATGCGGGCTACAACCCCTTTATTTCCGTGGCGCCCGGCCATCTTGTCACCGACACTCAGTTTGCGTTTACTCGCGATATAAACCTTGACCTGCTTGATGATTCCCGGGTCGATATCGTCGCCGCTTTCCACGCGGTCCATGGCGCGATCGCGTTCCAGCTCGAGCTCTGCGAACTTGTGCTCATACGCGCCAATGATTTCGCGGATCTTGTTGCGGATGGGACTCGGATCGATCTCGATGTGATCATGCGCCGTCGCCAACTTTCGCAAGAGTGTTTTGGTGATCTTGCGATTAGCCGGAATAATGATCTCGCCGTTCTTGGCGTTTACGACATCGAGAGGAACTTTTTCGCCGAGGAGGACGTTGGAAAGCGAATCCGTCAATTGCTCGATCAGGGTCTCTTTCTTCCGCTTGTGTTCTTCGCCGATAGTCTTGAGCTGTCGTCTGGTTTCCGCCGGTGTGAGTTTTTCACGTGAAACTTCCCGGCGCGACGAGACTTTTACGTCCATCACAATTCCGTAGGTTCCCGAGGGAACGGTAAGCGACGTGTCCTTCACGTCGGCCGCCTTCTCGCCAAAAATTGCACGCAGCAGGCGTTCTTCCGGCGCTAATTCGGTTTCACTCTTCGGTGTAATCTTCCCAACCAAAATGTCGCCCGGCTTAACTTCCGCGCCGACCCGCACAACTCCATCGGGTCCCAGGTTGCGCAGAGCCTCTTCGCTGACGTTGGGAATATCGCGCGTAATTTCTTCCGGTCCGAGCTTGGTATCGCGCGCACCGATCTCAAATTCATCGATGTGGATGGAGGTATAGATATCTTCCTTCACCACCTTCTCCGAGATCATGATGGCATCTTCGAAGTTGTAGCCATTCCAAGGCATGAACGCGACGAGCACATTGCGGCCCAGAGCCAGCTCGCCGTGATCGGTGTTTGGACCATCGGCGATGACTTGACCACGTTTCACGTGCTGACCTTTGCGCACAATCGGCTTCTGGTTCACACACGTGCCGGCATTGGACCGCATAAATTTGCGGAGCTCATAAACGTGAATCCCAGCGGCCGGATCGGTCTTGAGCTTCTTCTTGCTCTCAGGGAGATGACCATCTTTCGTGACGACGATTTGATCTGCCATAACCGAAGCCACCTTGCCGCTCTCGGCCGCCAGAACAACCGCGTGAGAATCTCGCGCCACTTTCTCCTCCAAACCCGTGCCCACGAAAGGTGACTCGGAAACCACCAAAGGGACGCCCTGGCGTTGCATGTTGGAGCCCATCAGCGCCCGGTTCGCGTCGTCGTGTTCAAGGAACGGGATGAGGCCCGCCGCCACCGATACAAGCTGTTTCGGCGAGACGTCCATGTAATTCACCTTGGCAGGATCGACCTCGAGAAAGTCGCCACGATAACGGACAGATACTTTTTCGCCGGTGAAATGTCCGCGTCCGTCTACAGGCGCATTGGCTTGCGCAACGAGAAAATTCTCTTCGCGATCTGCAGTAAGATATTCGATCTGATCCGTAACGCGGCCCTTTTCCACTTTGCGATACGGGGTCTCGATGAAACCGAACTCGTTGATCCGCGCGAAAGTGCTCATCGAGCTAATCAGGCCGATGTTTGGACCTTCCGGTGTCTCGATGGGACAAATGCGCCCGTAATGGGACGGATGAACATCGCGCACCTCGAACCCCGCGCGCTCCCGGCTGAGCCCCCCTGGCCCAAGAGCCGACAAACGCCTTTTATGCGTTAACTCTGCGAGCGGATTCGTTTGGTCCATGAACTGCGAAAGCTGCGACCGCCCAAAGAAATCGCGAATGACCGCACTGAGCGCCTTTGGATTGATGAGCTTTTGCGGAGTCATGCCGTCGACATTGATGTCGAACAGGGTCATGCGTTCCTTGACCAGACGCTCCGTGCGCGCAAGACCGACACGGCACTGGTTCGCCAGTAATTCACCGACGGTGCGCACACGACGACTTCCCAAATGATCGATGTCGTCGAGAGTCCCCTCGCCCAGTCGCAGATTGATCAGGTATTTGATCGCAGCGATAAAATCTTTGTCGGTTAGAATACGCTCGGTAGAATCAACGTTGATCCCGAGTTTTTGATTGATCTTGTATCGACCGACCCGCCCGAGGTCGTATTTCTTTGGATCAAAGAAAAGCCTTTTCAGCAAAGCGCGGGCATTCGCCACGGTCGGCGGATCGCCAGGGCGAAGACGCCGGTAAATGTCCTTGAGCGCTTCGTCCTGATCGTGCGCCGGATCTTTTCGAAGCGCTTTCACGACAGTGTCATCGTTAGAGATATCGATCACTTTCACCTCGTGAATCTTAAGCGCCATGATCTGGCGGATCGTCGCCAAAGTGAGCGGTTCGAACGCGCGTGCCACCGTCACATCGCCGTCGCGGATTTCCGCAGTCAGCACTTTGGTAGCGAGCTTCTCTTCGTCGAGTTTCTCGCTCAATTTCAGCGTCTCGATATTATAAAAGAGTTTGATGACGTCTTCGTCAGATCCGTAGCCGAGGGCTCGCAGGAATGTGGTGGCAAGAAACTTCCGGCGTCGCTTGCGTCTGTCGAGATAAATGTAAAGGAGGTCCGCCGTATCAAATTGGACCTCAATCCATGAGCCCCGATCAGGAATGATTCGAAAACTGTAGAGCACCTTGCCGTTTACGTGGACGGTAGATTCAAAGGCTATCCCCGGAGAGCGATGCAACTGGCTTACCACCACGCGCTCTGCACCGTTGATAACGAAGGTCCCCTGCGGCGTCATCAGCGGGATTTCGCCCATATAGACTTTCTCTTCTTTCGTCCCTTTTTCTTCGCGCAATTGGAACGTCACATGCAACGGCGCGCTGTAAGTCTGTCCTTCCCGCTGCGCTTCCAGCGCGCTCAATTTGGGCTCCCCTATTTCATAGTGGCTGAAATCGAGGACTGCTTTTTCGTCGTAGCTCTCGATTGGGAAGACTTCTTTGAAAACAGCCTGGAGTCCCTGATTTTTCCGCTTTGAAAAAGGGACATCCTTCTGAAGGAAATCAACGTACGAGTTTGCCTGAACCTCAATTAGATTGGGCGGTTCGATCCCTTCCCTGATGCTTCCAAAGTAAATACGTTCCGACATAAATTACTAGCCAAGAGTTAGCCTCGCGACGTCCACGCAACCACTCGTGGACGAAACGGGCAAGATTTTAGGGGCTCAGCAACGAGCGAAGGACACAAAAATGCGTCCAAAATGATGGCTTGTCAAATTGGCCACCATTTTGCTGCCGTTTTTGTGATTTGCCGTTGAGCGCCGGGTTAAAAATAACTTCTGCCTGCCTGCTTCTAACAGAAAGGAACAGTAACCTAAAATTTCTGCTGCGCAAGGAAAATGTGCCGCGAGCGGTCCTTACGCAGCCGCCATTAAATTGTGAATGACGACAAACAACCCCGAACCGCTGCCTGGTCGTGTTATTTGATTTCGACCTTTGCGCCTGCGGCCTCGATCTTCTTCTTGATCTCGTCCGCCTCCTCCTTTGTCACGCCTTCCTTGATTGTCTTGGGGGCACCTTCCACAAGCGCCTTGGCTTCAGCGAGGCCAAGTCCGGGCACCGCGCCGCGAACCTCCTTGATCACAGCAATCTTATTCGCGCCCATCTCTTTCAAGACCACGTCAAAAGTAGTTTTCTCTTCCGCTGCCGGAGCTGCTGCTCCACCAGCTGCGCCGCCTGCGGCTGGACCTGCCGCTACTGCCACCGGGGCGGCTGCGCTTACCCCCCACTTTTCTTCCAGTTGCTTGACCAACCCCGCAATCTCCAGCACCGACAGGTTGCTCAGTTGCTCTACCAATTTATCTGTGTCTGCCATTTTTATTTCCTCCAATTGCCGCTTCCGAAAGCTTTCGGAAAATTAAGGTCAATAGCCATTGGCCCGGACAGTTTCCTTTTACTTCCCGACCCGCCGTTGCGAGCCGAAAAACTCTTTTTACGCCGTCGCTTGCGCGGGCACGCCCTCCTTTTCCGCCTTCGCGTTCAACAACCGGGCGAACGCGGAGCCTGGTTCGTTCAGCAAGCGCACGAAGCGCGTCGCGGGAGACAAAAGTAGTCCCAGCAATTGCGCCTGCAAAACTTCGCGCGCCGGCAGCTCCGCCAGTTGTTCCAATTCCGCGCTGGAAAGGATGGCCCGATCAACAAAGCCAATCTTCAGTGTCGCGATTTTGAATTCAGTCGCAAACTTCTTAAAAATCTTAGCCACCGGCGCGACCTCGTTCTCACCTGTAACAACGGCTGTCTGACCGGTCAGCATATCGCCCGCATCAGGAAAACCCGAATCGGTCATCGCTCGTTTCAGGAAATTATTCTTCACGACGTGTACTTCTGCCCCGATTGGCGCCAACCGGTTCCGTAACTCACTAAAATCGGCGACCTTCATGCGCTGGTAATCGGTTACCAGCACAAAAGGAGAGCGTTTCAACCTCTCGGAGAGATCGGAAACGATGTTGGTTTTTTCTGGTCTCATTTTATTTCGACATTGAACCTCTCACTACACATTCAAATACGGTGCTGGATCCACGCGAACTCCGGGGGACATGGTCGCACTGATTGTCACGCCTTCAAGGTATCGTCCCTTCGCGCTGGCGGGGCGAGCTCGAACAACTGCCTCGATTACTGCATTTCCATTTTCCACAAGCGCATTTTCCTCAAACGAAAATTTTCCAACCGGCACGGCCACGTTGCCGTTCTTATCCAGCTTAAACTCCACGCGACCCGCTTTGACTTCCGCCACGGCCTTAGCCGTGTCGTCTGTGACCGTTCCAGTTCGCGGATTCGGCATCAGTCCCCGCGGTCCAAGTATCTTCCCCAATTTTCGCACCTCTGCCATCGCTGCCGGTGTTGCGATGGCGACATCAAAATCCTGAAAACCTTCCTGACACTTCTGGATTAGATCCTTCATCCCAACAAACTCTGCGTCCGCTTCCCTGGCTGCCTGTGCCGCCGCCCCCTCGGCAAAAACCAGTACACGGACCTGCTTGCCGCTGCCATGCGGAAGGGGACAGGTTCCGCGAACCATCTGATCGGATTGCTTTGGATCGACCCCAAGCCGAAATGAGACCGTGACTGTCTGATCAAACTTGGTTGGCGGAAATTTTTTCAGCGTCGAGACGGCCTCGGGGAGACTGTAAGACTTTGCGCGATCTAATTGTTGCGCGGCTGCCCGATAACGTTTGCTTCGATTTCTTTGCATCTTCGTGTTGCAGTTCTACCGACCCGGTATCTTGAGAGAAAAACGGGTCTCCTGCCTAAAATTTCAGGCCGCCCAATCCGGCGGCGGATTGGAAGCTTAGCGGCGTTCCTTCCCTTGTCAAAACTAACTTCCTTTTCGTTGCAGTGCGGAAACGTTAATTCGCTGCGGCCTTAACATCTTCGTTGTCTGTCCCTTTGGCGCCGGAAGGGACAGTCGGCGATCCATTCCTGATAATTTTCCCCTCTTTCATGACAAAGAAAACCCGCTCGGTTGCCGTGATATCGCCAGTCGGGTCGCCGGGCATCGCAATGATATCGGCGAGTTTTCCTTTTTCGAGCGTGCCAGTTTTTTGCGCGATGCCAAGAAGCTCCGCATCACTGGCAGTCGCAGATCTCAGCGCCTCGACTGGCGACATCCCGAGATCAACCATTACCTTAAACTCGCGTGCGTTTTGACCATGTGGAAAGACGGCGGCATCGGTCCCAAAAGATATCTTAACTCCTAATTTTACTGCGTTGCGAAACATGTCCGAGCGCGCGGCCGCTGCTGCTTTCGCTTTGGCCTGTAATGCTGGCGGATAATTCCCCAGCTTGCTCATGATCCATTCGGTGGCCATGAGTGTTGGCGTCAGGAAAACGCCTTTGTTTTTCATCCGGGTAAGCGTTTCGAGTTTTATAAACGAACCGTGTTCAATGGAATCAACGCCAGCTTCAATCGCTTCCCGCGCAGCTTGATCGCCATGGCAATGCACTGCCACCTTTTTGCGCAGACGATGAGATTCATCCACAAGCGCCACCATTTCGGCGGGCGTCAATTGTGGGGTGTCCACCTCGTCTGCTAAAGAAAGCACCCCGCCCGAAACGGCAGCCTTAATCACGTCGGCGCCATTTTTGACTTCGAACCGCACTGCTTTTCGCGCGTCGTCCGGACTGTCGATAATTCCATCGGTGTAATCCGGCTCACGCCCGAAAAGGAAATCACGAAATCCGCTGGTCGGATCAAAATGACCGCCAGTAGCGCCGATTCCCTTGGTCGCAACCAACATGCGCGGGCCAACGACCACTCCTTTGTTAATCGAATTACGCAAGGCTACGTCGACGAACTCGCGGCTGCCCACAAAGCGGCTTCCAAGATCCCTGACGGTCGTGAATCCTGCTTCGACAGTGGCGCGAGCATGCGCCGTGGCGATGATTGCCTGCTCCGAGACGTTGAGGTCAAGCTCGTTCAATCGGCGCACATTGTAGTCGCCGGAGTAATCCAGGGTTAAATGCGTGTGGGCATCCATGAATCCTGGCGTGAGTGTCGCGTCGCCGAGATTGATCACCTGCGCGTCGCTTGGAATGGCCAGGTTGCTGCCAACATCGACAATCTTGTCGCCTTGAACGATAACGACGCCATTTGGAATGAGCGATTTCGATTTCCCATCGAACATGCGCTCGGCTTTCAGCGCGATGACATTGTCAGCGGCCCGGATTGGAATCGCTCCGATGGCGAAGGCCACGATTGCCAGAACAAGGCGCGACCATCGCTCACAAACCAGGACATTCATTCTCCGCGCATATAAAAGGTTCGCGCGAACAAAGCAAGACTACGCCGGGAAAAATCAGGAAGTCCGAATGACGATCGAAGATTCAGCGAATAATGAAAAGAACCCTACGCTACGGTCTCCGCACTTTTGCCGTGCTCTCAGCGAGCCCCTGCCGCGCCAACGCGGAATCCGGATTGAGCAGAAGCGCCTGTTCGAAAGCAGTAATGGCGCGCTCGTGTTGACCATATAAAGCCAGATATCGCCCGCGATTAATCAGCATGTTTGTGTAGACCGGTATGACTTTAACGTTTACTGGATCGGTTTTGGCGAATCGCAGTGTCCCGTCGGCAAGGCCGCGGATTTGCAGATGTACATCAGGCGAATCATGAAAGCCCTGACCGTCGGCGAGATTGAACACAAGCCCTTGCGGGACCAGTTGATATTTTTGATTAAGCCATCTGGTCAACTCGCCGTTCACTGAGTCGGAGGAAAGCAAATCATTCGTCATGTAAACCGGCGCAACCTTGCTTTCGTTCGTCACCATTGCTTGAATCATCTCTAAAAATGCTGCGCTGATTCTTTCAGTGAGCGCGGGGCTCCCGGCAAAAGCTCCGGGATCGCGCTCCCATTCTTTGAGATTATCAACAAAACCGTCGATCTTCTCGCGCGACCGCTCGATCAAGCCGGGATAAGCGTGTTTCAAATAATCGAAATACCACGACCGGCGCAAAAGATTGATGTCCACCACTTTTACGTCACGCCGGAATTGTTCTACCTCCTGCGCATAGAACATGGGGGAGACAACCTGCCAGTCGAGCGTGAGCAGCAGGCCGTTAGGCGCGACCGTGCTCAACAGATTTTCCACGTAATCATGCGCGATGAAGTATTGCCTGCGATTATTAAAAGGCCAGTTCGCACCGAGAGGAATCGCGCAGACAAGCAAAACGACGGTTGCAACTGCTCCAGAGAGCTTCCCGACTGGCGCGGGCTTGGAAAGGACCCGTCGAATCGTCCATCGAATGCCAAAACCAGCGGCAATCGCGATCGATATAAATGTGGGCAGATAGTACGCGTCTTTATCCTCCGCAATTTCGTAGCTGAGGGCATAAGCCAAATCAGCGATGATGATGGTCAGGAGAAACCAAAAAGTCGTACGGTCCCGCTTGAAAGCGTCAACGAAGCCCGCGAAGGCCAGAACCAGCGACAACGGTAACCACGGAAAGCCGAACTCGCGGAGTGCCATTCTGCAGAATTCAGCAAACTGTGCGCCCATTATCTCCGGCTTGAAGGAGAAATAGACCTGATACTGCCGGCCCGTGATATGCCACCATATTTCCTGCAGTGAACGCGGATGTCCCCAGTTAATGACAGGCGAGCGCGACGCCGCGAACGGCAAGTAGGCATAGACGGCGACGAGTGCGCCGATTGAAATCAATGCGGCATAAACGAGACGTCTGCCGGTGAAGAACCTTACGCCTTGAGTTCGAAAAACAATGACTGCGATGGCCGGAAGGGTGAGCGCCACGGTAACGTGATGAACGCCTAGCGCCAGCCCGAATACCAGCGCAGCCGCATAAAGGACAGCGTCGTGCCTCTCGATGGGCGCAGCGACTTGGCCTGTGTTCGACACCGTCGAGAAATGCGTCCTGTCTTCCACGATTCGTCGCCGCCATCGAAGCATTAGAAAGAAGATAACGAGGATAAGCAGCGTATTCAGAGCATAGACCTCGGTAATCGTCGCATACGACCACAGCGTACGGGAAAACGCCATGAGCAAACCCGCGCCCAGTGCGGGCGCAGCCAACAACAGGCGCGCAAACCGCGGTTCTTCAGCTGTTTTGCTCCGCTGGACGGCTCTCTTTCGTCGCTTTGACCTGGCGAGATATGACGCGGTAGTCGTTAGTTCTGCCACCGCAAGCGTGAGCATCGCACAAGCAAGCGCGGCAAAAAGCGCGGACGAAAAATTAATCCGCACTGCAACGTTTCCAAAAGGCACAAGCGAGGCGAGATGGGCGAGAATGATCCACAACGGAACGCCCGGTGGATGCGCGATCCCAAGGCTGCGAGCGACTACGATTAACTCTCCGCTGTCAGTCAGAGTAACCGTGGGCGCAAGCGTCCAGCTATAAAGAATGAGTGCGACAAGAAATACGCTGCCCGCACAGAGTAGCTCGACTGAAACCCGAGAGGTTATTCGAGAACTCGTCGGTTGAGCGGACTTCGGCCCAGCCTCAGAGGTGGCCGCGCTCTCCTGACTCGTACCGCTGAGATTTTGCTTGTTCTTCGAAAGGCCGCGCGCCATTGCCTATCGTCTCGCAAACTCGCTTTCCTGCAAATCAGGACCACGCCCGGGCTTGTAGGGCAGACGCCTGGCTTAGACTCCCTCCTCGCTCGCTTCCGGCCAACGCCTGACAAATGATGACCGAAAATCTTCAATTCAAGTTTCTTGTGTCCCGCACTTTCCTCGCTTGAATCGCGGGGTGATGAAATTCCAAGACTTTTTACGATCCCGAATTATTTCGAGTTGGTCGATCTTAGCTGCCACGCATTGCTCGGTATTCGCCACAATCGTGGTTGCGCAGACTCCCACTGGCACACCATCGCCATCGGAACCATTGGCCGATTACGATCTCCGCTGGGGCGTAAAGATTCCAATGCGTGACAAGGTCGAGCTGAACGCGACGCTATATTTGCCGAGAACTCCGGATGGATCGTCACCAAAGACGCCAGTGATCTTCACGCTGACGCCGTACATCTCTGATAGTTACCACGCGCGTGGAGCGTACTTCGCATTGCATGGCTATGCATTCTTGCTTGTCGACGTTCGTGGTCGCGGAAATTCCGCCGGCGAATTCGAGCCGTTTGTAAATGATCCACGGGATGGACACGACCTGGTCGAGTGGTTCGCAAAACAACCGTATTGCGACGGCAAAGTTGCGATGTGGGGCGGTTCGTACGCGGGGTTTGATCAATGGGCAACGGCGAAAGAATTCCCACCGCACCTGGCGACAATTGTTCCCGCTGCAGCGGCTCATCCCGGTCTCGATTATCCGTCCACCGAAAACGTCGGTCTCACCTATGACATGCAATGGTTCACTTTCACGAGTGGCCGCACTGGACAGGACAATCTCTTCGCTGATCAAAAATTCTGGCGAGCCAAGTTTCTCGATGCCTATAAGAAACATATCCCTTTTAAATCACTGGACTCGTTTGTCGGAAATCCGTCCGTGAATTTTCAACGCATTGTCAAACATCCCACACTCGATGCGTACTACGACGCCATGGTGCCGACGCGCGAACAGTTCCAGAAGATTATGCTGCCTATCTTAACAATCACCGCCCAATATGATGGAGATGAACTGGGCGCCCTCTCCTATTACCGGGATCATCTCGCAAATGCCTCGCCGGAAGCGCGTGCAAAACATTTTCTGATCATTGGTCCATGGGACCACGCAGGCACGCGTACGCCGACGGCTGAAGTCGCTGGCGTAAAGTTCGGACCCGCGTCCGTTATCGATCTTAATGATCTCCATCGGCAATGGTATGACTGGACAATGAAAAACGGACCGAAGCCGGAATTTCTCAAGAATCAGATCGCTTACTACTTGCTCGCGCCCGGCAACAGCGGCGCCAACGGCGAATGGAAATACGCCGACAATCTGGAAACACTAGTCGCGAGTCCGAAGATTTTTTACCTCGATTCCAAAAATGGTGATGCAAATGGCGTGTTCCGCTCCGGCTCACTGGCGGAAAAGCAGCCCACCGATGGTTCGGACACATTCGTTTACGATCCCCTGGATACCACGCGCGGCGAAACAGTCGATGGACTCGACCCAAAAGAAAAAACGGCAGGCCTCGATCAAACATATCCGTTGAGCATCGGCAAGGATGGCTTGGTGTACCACACCGGGCGGCTGCCCAAGGAAACGCCACTCATCGGCTGCCCAGCCGCAACGTTATGGTTATCAATCGATACGCCTGATGTCGATCTCTCAGCTTACCTGTACGAAATCCAACCCGATGGCACCAGCATCGTGCTTTGGAGCGACACCCGGCGCTTGCGTTATCGCAACTCGCTGCGCGAAGCGAAACTGGTGAAACCGGGCGAAATCGTGCGCTGCGACCTCAACCCGGGCTTGTTTGTGGCGCGTCGACTGATGAAGGGCAGCCGTCTTCGTTTGGTCGTTTCGTCGCCCAATTCCATTCATTGGCAGAAGAACTATTGTTCGGGCGGAGTCGTCGCGGAAGAAACGGCGAAGGACGCCCGCACCTGCCACGTACAGGTTTATCACGACGCAACACACCCCAGCACCATCCAACTTCCGCTGAGATGATGCGCTGCGCTCTTAGAATTTTGATTCTCGCGGGAATGTCTTTGCTCCCTGGGGTGCCAGCGCGAGGCGCCCCGGAAATCGTAGTCGCAATTCGTTATCTACAGGCGGAGGGAACGAGCCATTCCCATCTCTATCTGTATCGCCAGGACGGAAAACTGCTCCGCCAATTAACGAATGATAACTCTGGACAGGACTCCGCTCCGATTTTTGCGCCCGACGGCAGCCTGATTGTCTTTACGCGAGAAAAACCCAATAACGCTCGCGAATTTTGGAGCGTCGATCCCCCGGGTAAAGCATTGAAAAAATTAGAGAGGGCGCCGGATTGGTATGTCGCCGCGAAAAGCTCGCCGTATTTCACAAACGTCGAGCCCGAGGAATCGCCATCTCCCAGCGCTTCAGCTTCACCTGAGGCGTCTGCATCTCCCACTGCCACGCCAGTCCCCGCTTATAAATCGCCCGATCGTTCTGTCGAATTGGTTTTGCGTGAAGATCCCAACAGTGAAGAAGATCAGATCGACGGGCCGGGTCATGGAAAACATTACGTGCTTCGCGATTTGAGAAATGGAACTGAAACTGAGTTCGACAAAGTTCCTGGGTTCTACGGCGTCTTCGGGTTGCTGCACGAGAGCCAGGACACGAATCAGCATTTTCTGTTCGATGGGCCGCTGCGCCTGACATTTTTTGACTTACATTTGAACAGCACGGACGGCGATACGGTTTTTGCGCTCGATCTCACCGGGCCTCGACTCGTTAGGCTGTCACCAAACTGGGCTGTTCCGATCCCGCTGCCCGGCGAAGCAGATTTCCTCACATTTACAGAGAATCGCTATGTGCCCATCCCTGGCAGTAAGAAAACCGCGAACTGCTCCTACATGGAACACTGGGACGAAAAGTTGACCAAAATTCGTTATGCGCACGAAAAATCCGCTGCGCTCTGTTACGGTGCGTCGATGTATCGGCCTGACAACGATCCTCATGTAATCACGCTCCGTCGAGGCGCAGATTGATTCCTAAATGAAAAAAAGTTGGACGGCCGTCATTCTTGTTGCGCTGTTGTCAGGCAATGCTTCGGCCGAAAAACAATCGTTGGACAGACTGGCAAGCGACTTCTGGGCGTGGCGTGCGAGATACGCGCCGTTTACCGGCGATGACGTTAATCGCATGGAGCGACCCGACGGGACCCGCGATTGGTCGCGAGCGAGCATCGATAAACAACGAAGAGATCTCGCAGAGTTCGAAGGTCGCTGGAAAAAACTGGATTCAACCACCTGGCCAATCCCACAGCAGGTCGACTATCGCGTGATCGGTTCGGCCTTGGCGCGGGTGCGCTGGGAACTGGATATTAATCCACGCTGGAAACGCGATCCCAATTTCTATATCGCGCAAACGCTTACGGCATTAGTCGAAGCACTCACCGTACCCGGACCGTACAACGTCGAGCGCAGCCGGGAAATTCTAGCGCGCATCCAAAACATTCCGTCGATCCTGCAGCAAGGCACTGAGAATCTTGATAAGCCGCCAGCGCCATTTGCCACTGTCGCGATTCAAGCGCTTGAAAACATTCGGCCGCGTCTGCGTGAAATGGCAACAGCATTGGTAAAATCCACAACTCTTAAAGAAAAGGAACTGAACAACGCAACGGATCGCGCGGCGGACGCGCTCGAACATTTTCGCGAAAAGCTTCGAGCAACGTTGCCCTCGCTACCGAATGAGACCGCGCTTGGGCGCGACGCATACGTTTTCTTTCTCAAGAATGTCGCGATGATGCCGTACTCACCTGAAGACCTTCTCGCAATGGGGCGACAGGAATGGAACCGCGCGGTGGCATTCGAGGCGTTTGAGAAAAATCGCAACAAGGATGTGCCACCGCTTAAGACTGCGGACAACATCGACAACTGGATTAAAGAAGCAGCGGAAAAAGAATTGCAGATCCGAAAGTTTCTCCAAGAGCGCGACATCCTTACCGTCCCAAGTTGGCTTCAGCATTACACTTTGCGGCCGATGCCAGAATATCTGCGCGCAGTCCAAGGCTTCAGCGAGATGGACGACTTCACATCGCCGTCGCGTTTGAATGAGAATTGTATTCGTTACGTGACCGAACCTTCAGGCAATCTCGCTTACTTCTTGCGCGCCACGGCAGAAGATCCGCGGCCAATCACAGTTCATGAAGGAATTCCAGGCCATTATTTTCAGCTTTGCCTCTCCTGGAAAAATGAGGATCCCATCCGCCGTCACTATTACGACTCCGGCGCGAACGAAGGAATCGGCTTTTACGCCGAAGAGATGATGTTGCAGGCCGGGTTGTTCGATGACAGCCCCCACACACGCGAGATCATCTATAATTTCATGCGGCTTCGCGCCTTGCGCGTAGAAGTGGACGTAAAACTTGCGCTCGGTGAATTCACACTCGAACAAGCTGCGAAATATCTACAGGAGAAAGTCCCGATGGATGAGAATACCGCGCGCCAGGAAGCGATTGCTTTCTCCACTGGTCCCGGCCAAGCCATCACCTATCAGATCGGCAAGCTCCAGATCATGAAATTCTTAGCTGAGGCTCGCATGCAGGAGGGCGACAAATTCAATCTCCGCGCGTTCCACGATTTCGTCTGGAAAAACGGTAACGTGCCAATTGCATTGCAGGAATGGGAGTATTTGGGCGGAAGATAGGCTGCTAGCGAGCCTTACAATCTTAATCGACGATCTCCAACCCCATTTGACGGGCGGTGCCTGCGATGATGCGAAAAGCGGCTTCGTCGTTGCGCGCGTTAAGGTCTTTGCGCTTCGTGTTCACGATATCCGCAACTTGTTTGCGCGTGACCTTGCCGACTTTCGTTTTGTTAGGCTCTTTGGAACCGGCGGCGATGTTGGCCGCTTTCTTCAAGAGAATCGCGGCGGGCGGACTCTTCGTGATGAAGGTAAATGATTTGTCTTTGTAAACAGTGATGACGACCGGGAGAATGTCCCCGGCTTGCTTCTGGGTCGCCGCGTTAAATTCTTTGCAGAACGCCATGATATTGACGCCGCGTGGACCAAGCGCAGTTCCAACCGGCGGAGCTGGATTCGCTTGTCCCGCGGGAATCTGGAGTTTGATTTCAGCTACTTTTTCTTTTGCCATTGTGGTTCGTTATAGCGTTGAAGGGTTGAAACGTTGAAGCGGAGAACTAGCCGCGCTCGACCTGCCAGTATTCAAGTTCCACAGGAGTAGCGCGACCGAAAATGGTGACGGAGACGCGAAGTTTCCCACGCTCCGGATCGATTTCCTCGACAATGCCGGTCTGGTTTTGGAACGGACCATCGGCGACCTTCACGGATTCGCCAACCTCAAAGCTCACCTTGGGTTTCACCTTTTCTTCGCGCTCTTTCATTTGCGCGAGCATGCTGTCCACCTCCGACTGCCGCATCGGAATGGGTTTGTCCTTTGTGCCGGCGAAGCCGATGACGCCCGGGGTGTCCCGGACGAAATACCAGGTGCGCCCGACCAGCTGATTGTTTTCGTCGAGCAAATGCATGTTAACGATCAAATAGCCGGGAAAAAATTTCCGCGTGGTCTCGCTTTTCTTCCCTTTCTTGATTTCCGACACGCGCTCGGTCGGGACTAGCACCTCATAAATCAGATCGCCCATTTCCTCTGTCTTGACGCGCTTCAAGATGTTCTCGCGCACCTTATTTTCCTGGCCGGAAAGCACGTGCACGACGTACCATTGATCTTTGCCTGCAAGTGTCTGTGCCATAAATCAGTGCAACCGGGTGAAAAAATGGACAACGTTCACCAGAACCAGATCGAAAAGGGCAACGTATCCACCGAGCAATAACATCGCGATAAGCACCACCACGGTCGAGTCACTCAGTTCCTTGTATCGGCGGAATCCCTTCTCTTTCAGATCCCACGGCCAGGAACATTTCTGCAGTTCGACCTTAACTTCGCTGAAGAAGTTTTTGATTTTGGTGATCATCTAACTCTTAAAGCAAACGTCCAACATCCAACCTCCAACGTCCAACGCCCAATTCTCTTTGTCCGGGTTCGAAGTTCAGTGTTCGAGGTTGGGCATTCGGCGTTTGCAAATCTTCACAACCACGCCAGGAGGGACTCGAACCCCCAACCGACGGTTTTGGAGACCGCTACTCTACCAATTGAGCTACTGGCGTAAGTTTACTTTTCCTCCTCCGCTCCCTTTTAACCTCCTCTTCCTTCCACATCCCACAAGCGAGCAGAATCAGAGGAGGAGTTTTAATCCAGGATATCACTCACGCGACCGGCGCCAACGGTTTTGCCACCTTCACGAATGGCGAAGCGAATCGTTTTTTCCATCGCGATTGGCGTGATCAACTCAACTTCGATTGAGATGTTATCGCCAGGCATGACCATTTCCACCCCTTCGGGCAGCTTGACTGTGCCAGTTACGTCGGTGGTGCGGAAGTAAAACTGTGGCCGGTAATTGGTGAAGAACGGAGTGTGACGCCCGCCTTCCTCTTTGCTCAGCACATAGACTTCCGCCTTAAACTTTTTATGCGGCGTAATCGAGCCCGGCTTTGCAATGACCTGGCCACGCTCCACTTCTTCCTTTTTCAAGCCGCGCAACAGAACACCGACGTTATCGCCTGCACGCGCTTCGTCGAGAAGTTTGCGGAACATTTCAATGTCGGTGGCAACTGTTTTCGCTGTAGGACGAATGCCGACCAGCTCGACTTCCCCCATTTTCTTGAGAACACCACGCTCGACACGACCCGTCGCAACGGTGCCGCGCCCTTCAATGTTGAACACGTCCTCGATCGGCATCAGAAACGGCTGATCGACCGGCCGCTCGGGGACCGGGATGTAATCGTCAATGGCTTCGACGAGCGCGAGAACCTGTTTCTCAGCTTCCGCGTCGCCGTTGAGCGCTTTCAGCGCGCTCCCTTTAACGATCGGGATTTTGTCGCCTGGAAATTCATATTGCGTCAACAGATCGCGCACCTCCATCTCGACGAGATCGAGCAGTTCGGGATCATCGACCATGTCGGTCTTGTTAAGGAAAACGACAATCGACGGCACACCGACTTGTCGCGCCAGCAGGATATGTTCGCGCGTTTGCGGCATCGGTCCGTCAGCGGCGGAGACAACCAAAATTGCACCGTCCATTTGCGCGGCGCCGGTGATCATGTTCTTGACGTAGTCGGCGTGCCCCGGGCAGTCGACGTGGGCATAATGGCGTTTATCGCTCGAGTATTCCACGTGCGCAGTATTAATGGTGATACCGCGTTCCTTTTCCTCGGGAGCGTTATCGATTGATTCGTACGCACGCACTTCAGCCATGCCCTTTTTGCTGAGCACCATCGTAATGGCCGCTGTCAGGGTGGTCTTGCCATGGTCAACGTGACCGATGGTGCCGACGTTCACGTGCGGCTTGTCGCGTTTAAATGCTTCCTTAGCCATTTCAATTCTCCTAATTAACTAAACTGTCTTTTTTTTCTTCATTATCTGCTGCCGGTCATGGCTTTATCCTGGAGCCCATGACCGGGATTGAACCGGTGACCTCGTCCTTACCAAGGACGTGCTCTACCAACTGAGCTACATGGGCTGCTCTTCGCCAACCCCGCGCCTCCACGGCAACCCGAGAGGCAAACCGGTTTCGCCCTCCGCCAGAGATTCAAAAGTCCCAAAGCCGCGTCAAATTTGCAATTTGAACGACCATGGGACCGCCTCGTTCCAGCAAAAAGCGTCCGCAAGCTAACCGCGCGCATCATTGTGTCAAAGAAATTTCTTGTTAGGGACGAGCCGCAGTCGCTGCAGCGACAGGTCCTGCTCAGCGGATTCTGCTGCTTGTTTCTTCGGGTTTTCCCCGGACGAGCAAACGCACCACGACGGCAATAATAATGAGTGCCACGATGCCAACGCCCACATTGCGCGGCGTGATCAAACTTGGGCTGGGTATCGGCGTTGGAGTAGCCGAAGGAGGAGGCGGTGCATTTTTCGCCGCCAACATTGCCTGCACGTATTGTAAACGCTGGACCGTGTCGTAGTCGTTTGGGTTTAGCTTTAACGCCGCCTGATAATCGGCGATGGCCTTCTCATATTGCTGTAAGGAAGTGTAGGTCGCCCCCCGCTTCACCAGATGCTCGGCATCATTTGGATTTTTCTCGATTAACAAAGTGTAGTCGGCCACCGCTGCGTCGAAGTTTTTCAGGTTTCGGTTTGCCCATGCGCGCCGATCATAATTTTGTGGATCATCCGGCAGTTTTTCGATTGCGGTCGTGAAATCCGCGACTGCCTTGTCCCATTGCGATAGCTCAATATCCACGAAGCCCCGATACTTGTATGCGTATCCGTCGTCGGGCTTCAATTCAATGGCTTTGTCGAGATCAGGTAGAGCGGCGTCGAACTGCTTTTGCATGATCTGGGTCATTCCACGCTCGCGATAGGCCACTTCATCCTTTGGAGCGACTTCGATGGCCTTGGAAAAGTCTGCAAGAGCAGATGAATATCTTGTGGCTGCCCCACCCCCGTCTCCGGCTGCCTCAGCCGCCTGGGCCGCCTGGCGATAGGCGGTGCCCCGGTTGGCATAGCCACGCGCATCCTTCGGATTCGCTTGAATCGCCTTGGTAAATTCTTCAATCGCGCCCTGGAAATTCTTTTGTTGAGCGAGCTCGATCCCACGCTGCATGTGGCTTGCGCCCGCCGGTGGCTTCGCGAAGCAGACATTACTGGCTGCAAAACAAAGAAGTGCTGCGGTTGCGATGGTCGTTGTTTGCTTGTTCAAGATATTCATTCTCCTTTCAGCTTAACTGTTGAGCGATTTATGCTTCTAGGCGAGCAAATTAACGTGCCGAACGCCTAAATGAATCAAACGAATTCGATTGCGGAATTTGTCGATCGACGCCGTCGCACCAGCCTGTCGGAAGGATACGCCGCCGTGTTTGGCACGGTCCTTATTTGGTCCACCCCATCGCTGTTCATGTATTATTTGAATCGCTACTACGATCCGTGGGCGCAGAACTTTTATCGTTATCTTGTCGCCTGCCTCGCTATCGCACCGCTCCTGATTTACCGAGCTCATCGCGGCGCTTCTCCTCTCGAATGGCGAGACGTGATGATGTGTCTCGTGCCGTGCATCCCCAACGTAGTCCATCAAGTCACACAGGTTGTCGCCCTGTTCTACATGGGCCCGGGCGTTTACACGATTTTCGCCCGTGCATCCGTGATCTTTACTGCCTTACTCGCGCTCGCATTTTTCCCTGAGGAACGCCGAGTGATTCGACAATGGCAGTTCCAAGCGGGCACACTCCTCGGTCTGATTGGCGCCTTTGGCGTAATCTGGTTTCAGCCGGGTCGAGAAACAGAACACATGAGGCTGCCTGGGTTATTCATCGCCTTCACCGCTACTTTCTGTTGGGCGCTTTACGGAGTCCTGATTAAACGCCCTTCCGCGCAGCTTGGCCCCACACGTAGCTTTGGACTGGTCAGCTTGATTACCTCGCTCCTGTTGCTTCCGCTTACAATCGCGTTTGGAAACATCGGCGCACCGCTTCATGCCGGCGCGCAGGTAAACTTGATTTTGATCGTCTCAGCCGTGACCTGCATCACGCTGGCCCACGTGTTGTACTACGTCGCGATTCGCGAAATTGGCGTGGCGCTTGCGCAAACGCTCCAACTCCTCTGCCCGGCACTCGCATTGGGTCTTTCCGCCTGGATTTATGGCGAACGCCTGACGCATGCTCAGCTCTGGAGCGCCGCTATTTTGCTCCTGGGCGCATTCCTGGCTATGCGCGTGAAACCGATTGCCACCACCGAAACGGCCGAGAATATCTGAGCACTCGACACCGCGCGCAGACTTGGATTATCCAGTATCAAGAATCGAGCATTCAGCATCTCCTTTCATCCTGTGAATCTGAAAAAATATCTCCGGACTCGCCAAAAAGAGATCGATCGCGCGCTGGATCGCTATTTGCCAAAAGCGATTACAAAACCCGCCACGCTTCATAAGGCCATGCGCTATAGTCTTTTTGCCGGCGGCAAACGATTACGACCGATTCTTTGTCTGGCCGCGGCTGAAGCTTGTCGCGGCAACGTCAGCAACGCCCTTCCGCTCGCCTGCGCAGTCGAATGCATCCACACTTACTCGCTCGTCCACGATGATCTTCCCAGCATGGATAATGACGATTTCCGGCGCGGCCGTCCCACATGCCACAAAATTTTCGGCGATGGCATCGCGGTCCTGGCCGGCGACGCACTGCTGACGATCGCATTTGAAATCGTCTCCACTGCCAGGCCCGCGCCTCGCTACGACATTTCAATTTTGTTGCGTGAGGTTGCAGGCGCGGCGGGAAGCCAAAGACTGATCGCTGGTCAAGTGGCCGACCTCGAAGCGGAAGGCAAGAGAGTTAAGCGCGATCAATTGCGATTTATCCACAAGAACAAGACCGCAGCCATGTTGAAAAGCTCAGTCCGCCTCGGCGCGATGAGCGCCAATGCAAACGCCCGGAAACTTTCCGCAATCTCACAGTTCGGGGAACGGCTTGGTCTCGCATTCCAAGTTATCGACGATATCCTCGACGTAACGCAAACCTCGGAGATATTGGGTAAGAGCGCCGGCAAAGATGTTGCGGCGAAAAAAGCGACTTATCCTGCGGTGATCGGCTTGGAGAAATCGCGTGCGGAAGCCAGGCGGCTCACGTCCGAGGCGCACCAGGCTCTATCTGTATTTCGTGGCGACGAAGCTGAAGCCCTTCACGCGCTGGCAAATTACCTTCTCGAACGTGAGTACTGACGTTGATAGTGGTCGCCCTCCGGGCGGTGCGACGCCGGCCTAACGACCTCACGTTGCGTTTCACAAAGCGAAACGGCTACAGCACCAGCCGCAGATTTGGATCGATCTCTTCAGTCACTTCAGACTGAAATCCACCCTGTAACCGCAATAACCCGGCGAACGCGATCATGGCCGCGTTATCCGTGCACAACCACGGTTCGGCTTTCTTGAATTCAAATCCGCCGCGCGCGCATGCCTCGCCCAATTGCCTTCGCAACTCCTGATTGCAACTAACCCCACCGCTGACTGTTACAAGGCCGACGCGGTGTTTCTGTGCTGCCCCGATCGTCTTGCGCACCAGGACATCGATGATCGCCTGCTGGAAGGACGCGCACAGATCGGTCAATGTCCGCTCATCCAATTTGCAGAGCGTCTGTGTCAGACGCTGTTCCTCACCCGGCTTTTCACAGAAAGGCTCCACAATCTTCGGCAGCAAATAGCGCACGGCTGTTTTCAATCCGCTAAAGCTAAAGTTCTCCGAGTCGAGCATGCTGCGCGGCAAATCAAAACGATTGGGATCGCCGCTTCGTGCGTGTTTTTCAATCTCAGGTCCGCCCGGATAACCGAGCCCGAGCATCTTGGCCACCTTATCGAAGGCTTCGCCAGCGGCATCGTCGAGGGTGCGGCCAATTAACTGGTAATCACCGAGCTTACGCAGGAAGACCAGCATTGTGTGTCCGCCGCTCACGATAAGAGAAATGTTCGGACGAATTTGCCTGTTCGGGTCTGAACCTCCAAAAAAAGGCGATAGCAAATGTCCCTCTAGATGATTGATGGCGAGATAAGGTTTGCCAAAGCCGATCGCCAATCCTTTGGCAATCGAAGCACCGATCATAAGCGAGCTCGCCAGACCTGGTCCGCTCGTCGCGGCAAATGCATCGACTTCTGACAAACGAAGCTCGGCTGCAGTTGTAGCCCGCTCCAGCAGCCGCGGTGCGTAGATAAGATGATTCCGCGACGCGATCTCTGGAACGATCCCACCGTATTTTTCGTGCGCGGCAACTTGCGATGCGACCTCACTCGCCAGTAACTCCGACATGGCGTCCCCGGTACGTCCACGCAAGATTGCAACGCCGGTTTCGTCACAGGAAGTTTCTAGTGCTAATACCGTCACGAGACGATTGTAAGCCACGCGCTTCCCCTGCCAACCCGAGCAACTGAGGCAGTCGCTGGAATCTGGCGCGATCTGCGCCTATTTTTTTACCGCCTGGGCTTTTGGCGCGTTCTCTTGCGCGTAAATCATGACGCCTTTGAGCGCATCGATCGCCCGTAACATCTGCGGGTCTCTCGTCTTGATAATGCTTTTTTCGTCCTCGGGTTTCATATTTCCCGTGTTACGCAAAGCGAAGAGAGAGCGCTCCTGTTCAGCAGTCATGCCAACACGAATATTCGGCGTCACTCCATTACCCTGAATGACCTGCTTGCTCGGCGTATAGTATTTTGCCGTTGTAAAACGCACCGCAGAGCCGTCCGGCAATTGCATCACATTCTGCACGGAACCTTTTCCAAAAGTTGTTTCGCCGACAAGCACAGCCCGATGCAAATCCTTCAGCGCCCCGGCAACGATCTCGGCTCCGCTTGCGCTGCCTTCGTTGATCAAAACCACCATTGGAAAATTTGGCCGCTCCTTTTTCACGCCGGAAGTTGAATAGTCGTGCTGTTGCGAAGCCACCCGGCCCTGCGTTGAGACAACCTTCGTATTAGGCGGCAGGAACTGCGCGCACACATCGACCGCGCTGTTCAACAACCCACCCGGGTTGTTCCGCAGATCGAGAACGAGCGCTTGCATTCCTTGCTTCTGTAATTCATCGAGCGCTTTCGATAATTCATCGGCCGTCGGCTCATTGAATTGGAGCAATCGGACATAACCGATCTTGAACGGGCCGGTCAGTTCCGGGTCGAGCAGTCTGGCTCCCTTCACACTTTGGATTTTAATCTCTGCACGCTGCAGCGTGTATTCCTTGATCTCCTTCGTCGACGGCCGCAATAGTGTGAGCGTTATTTTTGCTCCGGCGGGCCCCCGCAAAACATTGATGGCGTCCTGCAAATCCATTCTCTCAGTTGAAATGCCATTAATTCGCAAGATCTGGTCGCCCGAGAGGATTCCCGCCTTGGCCGCAGGCGTATCTTCCATGGCTGTAATCACGGTGGGCAGGCCGTTTTTCATCGAAACCTCGATCCCGAGACCATTGAAACGACTGCGCGTGTCGTCTTGCATGTCGCGGAAATCGTCCGGATCCATGAACTGGCTGTGTGGATCCAGTGAGGAAAGCATCCCTTTCATTGCCGCGCTGACCAGATCGTGGTAGCTCGTCTTGTTCTGATCCACGTAATCCTGGCGTATCAGCTCGAGCGCTTTTGCGAAAATTGAAATTTGCGCGTAGCCGTTATCCTCTTCGCTCTTTGCCGGTTTCGCCTCCTGTGCGAAGGCAGAAAAAACAGTGAGCAAGAGAGAAGCCAACAACGGCAAGATCATGAAGCGCCTCATACTTCGACCCCAGCTTGAAAAACAGCGTCATCATCGCTCACGGCAAATTTTTGGCAACACCCAACGCAAATCGTTGTCTTAACTTTGCGCCGCCAATGAAACCGGTCCCTAGCCTTAAAGCTTTCGCGTTCATCCTTTTCCTCGTCGCGCTCGCTCCCTTCCCTGGAGGCATTCGAGGTTTCGCTGCCGAAACTGAAGACGGCGAATACGAGGCGGTAGCCGAGGAGTACATTAAGGGCTACCTGGGCGCTCACCCCCTGGAAGGGACCGCTCTCGGGCTCCACGAATACGACGGCAAAATCACAGACTACAGCCGCCTCGCACTGGACGCCGAGCTTTCCCGGCTACGGCGCTTCGACGATCGCCTGAGCAAGTTCGATCCGAGCAAACTGAGTCCCCGTCAATCCATCGATCTCCGAATTCTGCAGGCCGCGGTAAAGAAGGACCTCTTTAAAATTCAGGACATGTCCGTGTTCGAGCGAAATCCGATGGTCTACGCGCGGGCAGCGGACGTGAACGTTTATATCAAGAGGAACTTCGCGCCGCTCGATGATCGCGTTCGCAGCCTGGTGGCGATCGAATCTCAGATCCCAAATATCCTCATCGCAGCGAAGACAAATCTCAATGATGTCCTTCCCAGACCGTACGTGGAGCTAGCGATTCAGATCGCGAGAGGTTCCGCAGATTTCCTGAAAAAAGACCTCGTTGCCGCCGTCGGCAACCTCAAGGACGAACAGCTGCGCGTCGCCTTTCATGAAGCCAATCGCAAAGCTGCAAATGCGCTCAACGATTATGCAGCGTGGCTGGAGCGCGAGAAACTTCCGAAAGCCTCCATGGATTTCGCTCTCGGTGAGGAAAAATTCAGGCGTTTCATGGCGCAGACCGAACTTGTCGACCTTCCGCCACAAAAGATCCTCGAGATCGGAATGGAGCAATTAAAAGCCGAACAAACAGCATTCGCCGAAGCCGCAAAAAAAATCGATCCGAACAAGTCGCCAATCGAAGTTTTCAAGCAAATCCAAAGTGAACATCCCACGCCGCAAAATCTCATTCCTGATGTGGCCAAAGACCTGGATAAAATTCGCAAATACGTCTTAAATCGTCGTCTGGTCAGCATCCCATCCGATGTCAGAGCGAAGGTGAAGGAAACGCCGCAATATTTACGCGCTACCTCCTTTGCTTCGATGGACACGCCGGGTCCATTCGAGAAACGCGCCAACGAAGCGTATTACTATGTCACGCCCACCGAGAATGACTGGCCGGAGAAGCAAAAAGAAGAATGGCTCACCGCCTTCAATTATTACACTTCAGACGTCATGTCGATTCACGAAGCTTACCCGGGTCATTATGTGCAGTTTCTGCACTTGAACGCATCGCCGGCAACGAAGGTTGAAAAAATTTTCGGCAGCTACGCGTTCGTGGAAGGATGGGCGCATTACTGCGAAAAAATGATGCTCGACGAAGGCTACGGCAGTTCCACCAACCCAACTCCCAGCGAAGACGACGTGAAACGCGCGGCTAAATATCGGATGGCTCAGGCGGATGAAGCGCTACTCCGTTTATGCCGGCTTTGTGTGTCGATCAAGATGCACACGCAAGGCATGTCGATCGATGAAGCGACGAAATTTTTCCGGCAAAACTGTTATTACGAGGAAAAACCGGCGCGCCAGGAAGCGATGCGCGGCACGTACGATCCCGGTTACCTCAATTATACCCTCGGCAAATTGGAGATTTTGAAATTGCGCGACGATTACAAAGCGCAGCAAGGCGATGAGTTCTCGCTGCAGAGATTCCACAACGAATTGCTCAATCATGGCATGCCACCCATTCGCCTTCTCCGTGAAATCATGCTCAAAGATCAGAGCAAATGGGACCAGGTCCTCTAAGTTTTCTTCCCCTTCCTCCTACGCTTATTCTTCCTCTTGCTCTCGCTGGTGCTCCTGCACGATCCCGGCTGTAGCCGTCGCCTTGGGGCGATGCTGCCATAGTCCGTTTTGCCGATCACCGTCGCGCTTCGCTCAGCGAAGCGGCTACAAAAGCCGACTCACCAGGGTATCTCTTTGCGGTCACGCAAAAATTTCCCGGTCAACTTCTGCGGCGCATCGGCAGCAAGCCACACAATCGTATCCGCGCCTTCCCCCACTGAGCGGGTCGCGGCCTGCCCGCCCATATCCGTCCGTACCCAACCGGGGCAAACTGAATTCACAGCAAACTTCGGCAAAGCCGTAGCAAGCTGCGATGTTACGCCGTTGAGCGCAGTCTTCGAAATGCAGTAAGCCGGCGACCAGCCATCCGCGCCACCGGTTAACTGGCCGCCGCCGCTGGAAACGTTGATCACGCGCGGCGCTTTGCTTTTCCTCAGCAAAGGGACGAATGCGCGAGTCACCCGCAGCGCCCCGAGTGTATTTGTCTCAAGCGTCTTTCGTAACAACTCGTCGCTGACTTCCAAAATTGCATTGTCTCCATCGACAATGACGCCTGCGTTGTTCACCAGCACGTCCAAATGATCGGCCCCTTTTGCAAGCTCGCGCGCCGCGGCGGTAACGCTTGCCTTATCTACAACATCGATCTCCAGAAAGGTTGCTTTCCCGCCTTTCTTCACGAGCCCATCCACGGCCTTGAGGCCTGCTTCGCGATTCCGAGCGCCGATGAAGACATGAAAACCCTTTCCTACAAGCTGACGGGCGACTTCGTAGCCGATCCCCTTATTCGCTCCTGTGACCAATGCCGTCTTCATGCGAGACAATTCGATATCCCTTTAGTCAGGCGACGCGGTCGTCATTCTCATTTGGCAAGAGGTCCCTGAGCATTGGCTGTGGATTCGACGGCAATTCCTCCACGTCACGCAATTTTTTCGTGAGCACGCGCGAGCGAACATCGACGTCTTCCATCTTTCGTGAGGCCTGGTCGATCTTCTCTTTCACTGCTGACAATGCTTCACCAAACTTTCCAAACTCGGTTTTCACCGCCGCCAGCAGATTCCAGACCTCGCTTGAGCGCCTTTGGATCGCCAGCGTGCGAAAACCCATTTGCAGACTGTTGAGCAATGCGGCCAGCGTTGTGGGTCCTACGAAAGTAACCCGGCAATCGCGCTGCACATTTTGAACCAGACCGACACGACGAATCGCTTCCGCGTAAAGGCCTTCGCTTGGCAAAAACAGGAGAGCAAAATCTGTCGTCTTTGGCGGATTAATGTACTTCTCGCAAATATCCTTGGCGCAGCGTTTCAACTGCGTTTCCAGAATTTTTATCGCCGCTTCCACCGCGGTGGAATCACCACTTTCCTGTGCCGCCGTCAGGCGCTCGTAATGTTCCATTGGAAATTTCGCGTCGACAGGTAACCACACCGGCGCGCCGTTCGCGTCACCTGGCAGCTTGATTGCAAACTCCACACGTTCGTCAGTGTCATCGCGCGTCTTCATGTTCTTCGCGAATTGCTCGGATGTCAGCATTTCTTCCAACAAGACCCCGAGTTGCCATTCGCTCCAACCGCCGCGCGTTTTCACGTTCGTCAGCACGCGTTGCAAACCTCCCACGTCGCTGGCCAGTTGCCGCATCGCGCCGAGACCCTGGTGCACCTGCTCCAATCGATCGCTTACAAGTTTGAACGATTCACCCAGACGTTTCTCCAGTGTGCCCTGTAATTTTTCGTCGACCGTGGCCCGCATCTTGTCGATTTGCTTCGAGTTGTCCTCCTGCAATTGCTTCAAACGCAGATCCACAACCGATCGCATGCCTTCGAGAGACTTCGTCAGTTCCTCGCGCTGATTCTTCGCCGCCGCGCCTGCTTCCTCGCGATTGCGGGAAAATTCATCACGCAATCCGCGGTCGATCATTTCCAAGCGCTTCACCAGCTCCGATTCCACGCCGCCATCGACCGCTCCGCGCCTCACGAATAGAGCGACCAGGGCGGCGACAAATCCACCGACGATCAACCCGATCAAGGTGTAAACCAGCGGACTCATACTGCGTGATTAAACGATGCCGCGACGAATTCAAGCAGCAGGCGCTTCGCCCTGTAGGGACGTACGCTAAAGGAGCGATTCTTGCCGCAGTTCACGCCTGCTTTTCAAACAGCAGTTCGCCCGCGCGACTGGTCGCCTTTACAACTGCCTTGATGAGTGTGACCCGGAGTTTTCCGTCTTCGAGCTCGAGGATGCCGTCGATGGTGCAGCCTGCGGGGGTTGTGACCGCGTCCTTCAGTAGCGCGGGATGATCGCCGGTTTCCAGAACGACGCTTGCCGCCCCTTTCATGGTCTGGGCCGCGAGAAGAGTGGCAACGTCACGCGGCAAACCAACTTTTACGCCGCCCTCAGCAAGCGATTCCAGAATGATGTATGCGAATGCAGGCCCGCTCGCTGACAGACCTGTGACAGCGTCCATGTGTTTTTCATCAAGCACAATCGTGCGGCCCACAGCGTCGAACATGCAACGAGCAATCTCGAGATGGCCCGGACCCGCATGAGCACCTCCGCAAATTGCGGTCATCCCGCAGCCGATTGCCGCTGGTGTGTTTGGCATGGCTCGAACGACCGGCACTTCATTGTGCCTGCCGCCACTGGCCGCAGCGAGTTGCTGCTCCAAATAGCTAGTCCGGACGGAAGCTGCAACAGACACAAGCAGTGTTTGCGCGGTTATTTCGGGAGCGATCTGCTGCAACACCTCCGCCACTGTTTGGGGCTTTACGGTCAGCAAAATGATGTCGGCGCCTTTGACCGCCTCGCGATTGTCATTGGTTACCGCGACACCCAGTTCTTTCGCAAGCTTGGCTGCCCTCTCCGCATGTCTCACCGTCGCAGTGACGTGACTGGACACAAAAATCCCTTGCTTTAAATATGCACGCAGCAGAATGCCACCAAGTTTGCCGACGCCGAGCACGGCCAGTTTCTTGTCGGAAAGTTTCAGGGACATTGTCAGTAGAGTAGCACATGCGTCCTCGCTTGTGACTCGACAAACTCACAAGCCAGAGGCTAGCGCTACTCTAAAACCGCACCTTTACGCCGCCATACACTGCGCGACCGAGCGCGGGAAAACCGAACACTTCCGAATAATGCTCATTCGCCAGGTTATCGACTCGGCCGTGCCGGTGGCCAGCAGTGAAGCGATTCGGTAATTCTCCTCAACCTTCATTTCGTGACAAGTTCTGTTTGCCGAATCAACATGTAAGCCAGCGAGGCATTCGATTGCCTCGTCCATTTAACAATGCGGATGCGTTTTTGGAACAGCGGCGCATCGGTCACTAACGTGTGATACTCGCCGTTTTCGCCGCACAGGTCGAGTCCGTTCCGCCTGTGGAGCGCGTGCAGTTCTGCGACTGAGTCGCCATTGAATTCACGCCCGAGCCAATTTTCCGCGATCCATAACGTTTTCACGCAGGAAAAAACGCCGTGGAATCGGAGCGCCAACATCTGTTTCAGAAGATCGGCTCGCTCGCGTCTCCAAAGTGGTCTCGCTAACCGCATGCCGAGACGCTGGCTGCACTCGCCAATCCAGTTCGAATGTCCTGTCACTTCGGCGATGTCGCCCGTCACGAGCGTGTCAATGCCGTCAATTTGCAACGACCGAATCGCGGCATCGTAACTTTCCTCTAATGGCTCGGTGATACAAAGCTGAATATGCGGTAACCCGATCGCAAGCGCCGGTTCCTCCATAAACGGCTGCGGATGGGCCAAAAACACAGGATTGCGCGGAACAAAGGTGACGAGACATCGGATGTGCATTCCCATCTTGTGCACCTCGTGCAAGGCGAGCGAGGAATCCTTTCCGCCGGTCCAGAGAACAGCGGCGATTTGGCGGAGCGATGGCACAAGCGAACTACACCGCGCGCGGAAACATTTTCGGACCGACCGAATCCGGCTCGCGCAAGACCAAAAACCTTCTTTCAGCCAGCGCAAATCCGCCGATCAGTAGCGCGACGTAGCACGCATCGCCCAGCAACATATTTCGGAAGAACGGAATGGCTGCCGTGTAACATTGCAGCAACCCCGCCATCGTTCGTGGATACAATGCGTTTGTCCACCAGACTCCAAAGTTGGTCACGAGATAGAACAACAGTGCGCCCGACAGTGTCACGCCGGCGATTGACAGCACACGACGGTGTTGCCGCAGCAGGAAACCAAGGCAAACCGTAAGGCTGAGACTGGCATAAACCCATACCGATTGCAGGCCAGGCAGCGGAACTTGACCGAGCGCCCAGAGGCCCAAATCGCTCAGGAACATCGCCGAGAGCGGCACCAGAAAAGCGAGTTTGCGGCTAAACAAGTAGGCTCCACCGAAAAGAGCCATGGCCGCAATTGGCGTGACATTTGGCGGATGCGGTAACACTCGCGCCGCGGCGGCGCTCAAGACAATGACGCTTAGTGTTAACAATCGTTTGTTCATCAATCAATCCTCCTGGTTTTCACGGGCAGGATTTTCGCCCGCGTTGCATTTCTCGACGTCGATTCCTCGGGCAAGAGATCGGCATAGTAACGCTCGTCACGCACCACGATCTCGCCAACCCGGACTGAAACCGGCCTTCTGAAAATGGGACCATCACAAACAAAGGAGTGGAATTCTCCGTTCTCGCCGCAGGGATCAATCCCCGAACGCAGCTCTCGAAGAAGTGCCTCATCGTACAATCTGCCTGCGAAACCCGGGCCGACCCGGCCTTCCACGCAAGAAAGATAAGCCTTGAAGCCGAGGCTGATCGTCTGGCGAGCGAATTGAGTCGTGTCGCGCTTCCAGATGGGGAATATCCCGCGCATACCAGCTTTCGCGAGGTTGCCTTCGCGCCATGCACGGAGATCTTCCAGAAACAAATCTCCAAATCCAACAGTCCGCACGCCTTTGGCTTTGTAGCGAGCCATCACGTCACCGATGATGGTCTCGTAAACGTCATTCGGGCATCCGCCTGAAACTTCAGATGGCAGATAAACTTTCAGGAGCGGAATCCCTACGGCCTGCGCCTGCTCGTCCAGAAGCTCTTCCCTGACACCGTGATGGCTAATCCGACGGTATTCCTCGGACATACTAGTCATCAGACCGACTACACTGTACTCGCTGCTTCGCAGCAGTTCGTACAAAGCCATTGCGCTGTCTTTCCCTCCGCTCCAGGACATCACCACCGGTATCTTCATTGCATGTTTTCTAAGGGAGACTGCTGTTTGTGCCGTCACTTCCAATTAGAAGCGCAACTTTATTCCTCCATAAGCGGCGCGGCCCAGCGCAGGAAAGCCAAACACCTCGGCGTAATGTTCGTCGGTTAAATTGTCGATCCGACCAAAAATCGACAGGTGTGAGTTCACTTCGTACTCCGCTGCAATGTTCACGAAGCTGTAGTCTTCGATGTCGAAGTTTGGGCCGCCGAAATTCAGTTCCTCGCGCGCATTCACAAACTTTGCTTCCACCACCGTACGCAGTTTCTTCCACCACAGATACGAAACTGAAGTGTAAAGCTCGTTGCGCGGCCGCCGCGGCAGACGCGCGCCCTGCAACTGTGAAATGTCTTTCGAGGACGTTTTTTCCGCCTCCAGATAAGTGTAGCTCACCGTGAACAGAAGATTGGTGAACGGTTGTGCGCGCAATTCGGCTTCCAACCCCTGCGTTTCGGCTGCGCCGAGGTTTAGCGTTTGAAAAAGACCGTTGGACCCGATTGTGTTCGACAGATCGTTGTGAAAATAAGTCAGGCCGGCGGCAACACGGTTTTGCCACAGTTCCTGCCTGACGCCAATGTCCCAGCCAAAATCGTGCTCTGGTTTCAGTCCGAAATTGTTGCCAAAAATTTTGTCCTGACTGCTTGGCGGACTGAATCCAGTCGCGACACTGGAGTGCAGTGTTGTGTTTGTCCTGTCGATCTTGTAACTGCCGGCAACGCGATAAGTCCAGACACCGCCAAACTGATTGAAATGATCGAAACGACCGCCCGCAACGAAGATCAGGTTTTCGATCGGCGTGAGCGTGGCCTGCAAGAACCCTGCGATCTCTTCGGTGTGATCGCTCACGAAGGTCGGTTGGGGCCCGAAAATTTGCAGAACAAACGGGCGCTCCTGCCCGGCATCAACGCGGCTATAGAAAAAGCCGGACGTGAGCATGAGCCAGGAGGTTGGTCGCAAATCATTTTGATAATCAATTTGCGTTCGCTCGAACAGTGCCCGAGTCGGACCTACAAAGCCGTCCTGGTTCGGATCGTTTAGTTGCCGCTCGTGATCGTAACTGAAGATAAATTTGTGTTCCCACCAGTCCGTGGCTTTCCAATCGATGTGAGGACCGATTAACCAACGTTCCGTCAGAAAATGGTCGATGGGACGGGGATCGAAGATCGTGTTTGGATTTCCAGTATCGCTTAGCGAGTAGGTGAACAAGCTGCCGATCCGCAATTGTTCGTTAGGCGACCAGCCAACGTCCGTGATCGCAGCGGTGTTGCGATAATTATTGTTCGGACGCGCGTTGTCTGTGTCGAGCCGGCTTGCGCCGAGCGAGTAATCGAAGTCGCCGATCTTGCCGTCGCTCTGGCCCCATTCGCGGAACGTGTCGTACGATCCGCCTTCGGCGGCGACCATTGCGCCCGGCGTTCCCGTGCCTTGTTTGGTAAAAATTTGGATGACGCCCGCGAGGGCCCGCGGCCCATACAGGGTGCTCTGCGGTCCGCGCACCACCTCGATCCTGTCGATATCGTCGATGGTCACATCGGCGAAATTAAACGCGCCCTGCAGACCTTGATTGATCGGGATGCCATCGAGCAACACCTGGGTATGTTCGCTGCGCAATCCGCGAGTGAAAACCGATGTCAATTGGCCCGCTGTTCCAGTTTGAATAACCGACAGTCCCGGCACTTCGCGCAGAGCGTCACTTACGCGCTCGATCTGTTTTTGCTCGAAATCTTCCGAGCTAATCACACTGGCGCTGGCGGGCGATAGTTCGAGCGGAATGTCGAACCGTGTTGCAGTAACAACGATCGGCTCGGCTTCCATTTCGCTCGGTGAAGGAGTCGGCGTCGGTTCCTGACCGAAGCAAATGACCGGCGCAAAGACCAAGAGCGCGAGCGGGAGAACGCGCATGCTGCGTGCTCCCGAAATACGAGCAAACCAAACTGGACGATTTTCCATAACAAGTTACCTCCAACTCAACTCTGAGAGTTGGACTTGTTACGCCACCATTGACGTCACCGACTTCGCCCAGCTCTCATTCTCCTTTTTGCGAAGAAGTTTTTTCGGTTGTAGCCACGGCGCTGTGTTGCCGTGCTGTGCAACGCCCCGACACCACGGGGCGGCTACAGCCGAATGAGATGGACCGGACAAATATTCTGGCTCCTGGCTTTGTTCCGGCAGCCGCCGGAATCACCTTCTTCCCGCCTTCACCGCCAGCTCTTGAAACATAGGCATTTTGCCTGTGCGCCCAGCGGACGTCGTGTCCGCTGATCCAAACTCAGCAGGTTACAAACCTGCTGGCCGCACAGACTGGGAGGTCTATGCTCCGAGTCTAACGATTGGCCCAATGGGAAGTCGTATCCAGTTACAGCAGCGCAACTGCTCCCGATTCTCACGGGATTTCTTGCGCCGACCCACTTTTTTCAAGCTCGCAAAGAACTGGATCGAGAAGTAGCTGCTTGCACTCGCTGCTGCAAGAATTATTTAATCAACTCCACAAATCCTTTCCTGTGTCATCAACTGATTCTCGTTTGAACTTCATTGTCACCGGCGGCGCCGGTTTCATCGGCTCCAATCTCACATTGGCTTTACAGGAAAAATTTCCAGCCGCGCGTCTGACGGTGATCGACGATTTTCGCTCCGGTAATTTCAAGAATCTCGCGGGATATCGCGGCGACTTCGTTGCGCAAGATCTGGCTACTCTGGATTGGGGCGAACAATTCGGTGATGAAAAGTTCGACGCCATTTTTCATCTCGCGTCGATCACGGATACGACTAATCACGATCAGTTCGAGCAGGTGCACGACAACGTGGAAAGTTTCCGACGGATATTAAACTTTGCTCGACCGACCAAAACGCGAGTCGTCTATGCTTCTTCTGGGGCGACGTACGGTGCCGCGACTGAGGCTAGTCTGGAATCAAGCCCCGCCTCACCGGCGAACATTTACGCCTTTTCCAAGGTGATCATGGACAACATCGCACGGAACGCTGCTGCAGGGTCGCCAGAATGGATTATCGTTGGCTTGCGTTATTTTAATGTTTACGGCCCACGGGAGGCACACAAAGGTGTGCCTGCCAGCATGGTGTATCATTTGTCGCGCCAAATAAAAGCCGGCCAGCGACCCCGTATTTTCAAGTACGGCGAACAGAAACGCGACTTCGTTTATGTGAAGGACGTCGTCGAAGGAACAATTCGCGCGCTCGACGCGAAACAAAGCGGTATTTTCAATCTCGGCTTCGGCCGGGCACGGTCATTCAACGAGTTAACTGACGTCTTAAACAAGTCGTTAGGCACTAACTTTCAGCCCGAATACTTCGACAACCCACACGCGCATTATCAAAATTTCACGGAAGCCGACCTTACGAACGCGCGCAGCGCGCTGGGATACGAGCCGCGATTTCCCCTCGAAGAGGGCGTGCGCGATTATATGCAGTGGTTGTACGGCTAGGGGTTTGGAGCAAGGTGGATCGGCTTCTCCGAAGACGATGGCAGATGGACCGCCGAAGACGCAAATAACTGGCGGCAGAGCCGCAATTGCTTTTGCCGACGCGTTGAGGACGACGCGTTCCACCTTCACTCGTGTTCGCGTACCTTACCCCTCCCAGAAAAATTTCGTCGGCCGATCGATTTCTGGGGGCAGACTTTTGTGAACCGGACAATTGAGCGCCGTTTGCTCCAACACTTCGCGATGCTGCGAATCAGGCGGAAGCGGAATGTGAACTTCCGACGGGAGCGCAACGATCCGACGCGGGGGATCCTTGGACATTTCCTTTTGAACTGAGACAGTCATTCCGCGCAGATCGATACCGAGTTCCTCCGCTTTGATTCCCATGGTCGTGGTCATGCAGGTCGCCAGAGCGGTAGCGACGAGATCAGTCGGCGAAAACGCTTCACCTCTGCCTTTGTTATCGGTCGGCGCGTCCGTGGATATCTTCGACTGCGACGGACCGTGTGTCGCGTCGCAATGCAAAGCACCGGTATAACTCACCTCAACTTTGACCATGGAAGGAATGTAGCGCGAGCCTCTGGCTTGCGAAGAAGAAAATGGCACGCGGGACGCATGCCCTACCTTAACACCGCCTCTTCCTGAACTTTATCAGCGTGCTTTGCGAATTCATCGCGAAAGACACGGGTAAGATCAGCATCGTGCAAAATGATCATGTCGGTGTCGTGCTTTTTATGATCGTCGTTTTGCCAGCCTTCGTTCCACCAGCAAAAACCGATGACGCGCGGCCACCGATTTGAGAACAGATCTTCAAGTGCCGTTTTCGCCCAGTTGGCTGCGTCAACATGCCGATTGTGCAAATCGCAACCGAACTCGGCGATAATGATCGGCTTGCCAGGTGCGACTTTCGCGAGACGCGGATAGGCCTCGCGCATTTTGAACGCCAAACTTTCCGTGCCATCAGCCGTCATCGGCGTAAGTGGCCCATAAGCACTGAGCGCGACCCAGTCGCAATAGTTGTCGCCGGGAAAATAATTCTCGAACCGATTCCACTCTGTCTCCGGCTGATCCAGCCAGTTGACATGCCAAACCCACTGCAAATTATCCGCGCCCTCCGCGCGCATAAGATCGATAATATGTCGATACGCTGCGATATACCGCTCAGGACCGTCCCTGCCTCCACCGTTCCATTTGCCGTTCCAGCTAAACCAGTCTCCGTTCGGCTCGGTCCCCCACTCTATCAAAATCGGTGAACCGAAATTTTTGGCGTCGCGTGCCCATGCTCGAAGATCCTCATCGAATTCGCCCGCAACAATTTTCCGGAGCGTGAACTTCTTCTCACGATGCCCTTGATCGACATCGGAACGAAGCATCAGCCGGATGTATGGAATTTTTTGGAGATCACGGATCCAACCGCACATCGCAGCCGGGAATTTTCGCGATTCAAACCAGTTGTTCGCGAAGTAAATCCACGCGGCTTTTTTACCGATCGACTTCTCATATCGCCCGACATCATTCGGCGTAACATCGTGCTCCGTCGGATCATGCTCGTCAGTTCCGACGCCACCCCAATAAAGGCCATGATAAAGTTTTCCAGTCGGTGGGGGCGCAACGGGGCCGCTTCGCGCATTCAAAGTCACTGCACAAACCAGGAGCAGCCAAAAAAAAGTTCCCCGCACCGCACAACTGTAAGGCACGCGTCTCGCCCCTGCCAAATTGGCGACCGGATCCCCTGCTCTATCCGAAACACGTACGATATGAAAAAGAAGATAACGGGAAAAGATCTAAGGAAAGAGGCCCCACGCAGTCCGCGCATTCGTGTTGGGAATTATGCGATTCTTGGTCGTACAATCGATAAATGTCGCGCCCTGGTGGCGGGGGATATTGGGGAATATCACTTCGATTGTCCTCTCGATAACATGCTCTTTGGTTTCAAAGGTGTGAAAGGCGACGATTTCAAATCGCAAATTGAGCAGGGCGCAAGCGACCAGGAAATCGTCGAATGGCTCAACGAAACCGGTGAGAAGAAAACATCAGATGAAATCAAACGTTGGGCTGATGAAGTTGAGGCAAGCAGTCTCTACAACCACCCGGAAAAACGCGAGTTCTTCAGCGAAGAAGTCAAGAAACTTGGACTCGATCCCGCCAAAACGACAACGTTCGAGTGGCTGGAAGTCGACGATAGAGCCTCTCACGCGAAGCAAGCGGCGTGATTCACGCTTGCCGCATCGAGAAAACCTGAAGACATCGCCACGCTCCTGTGGAGCGTTCTGGAAAGCACGGCTTAAAGAGGAGCCTTGGCTACAAGGATTTCTCGATCTATGTCTTGATCAGCGGCGGAGGAATGTCTTCGGTCGGCCCAACGTCGAGACCGCGGCGAAGTTTGCTGTGGCGCAGGCCGTAAAGGAAATAAATGCACAACCCGATGACAAGCCATACAACAAAACGTCCCCATGTTTCGAGCGGCAGACTTAGCATCAACACCAAGCAAAAAAAGACCCCGAGAAGCGGGAACAACGGAACCATCGGAACTCGAAATGGCCGGTGACGGCCGGCGTCTTTGCGACGCAAAATAATCACACCGAGACAAACAAGAATGAAGGCAAACAACGTTCCAATGTTCGTCAGGTCGGCAAGCGAACCGATGTCCGTCAGCATGGCGACACCGCCCACGGCAACGCCGGTCCAGATCGTCGTGATGTACGGTGTGCGGAAACGGCGGTGAATCCGCGCGAAATACTGTGGCAGCAAACCGTCGCGCGCCATGGCCATGAAAATGCGCGGCTGCCCGAGTTGGAAAACCAATATCACTGAAGTCAGACCAGCAAGCGCGCCAGCGCTGATCAGTGCTTGCGCCCAGGGCCTGCCAGCGAATGCAGTTGCGACAGCCGCTGAATCACCGAGATACGTCGTATATTTTCTCATACCGGTTATGACGGCCGCCATTAGCACATACAGCAAAGTGCAAATAATCAGGCTCGCAATGATTCCGATCGGCATGTCGCGCTGCGGATTTTTTGTTTCTTCCGCGGTAGTCGAGACCGCATCGAACCCGATGAACGCGAAAAAAACGATAGCAGCACCGCTCATCATGCCGCCTACGCCGTTGGGTAGAAACGGGTGCCAATTGGTTGGGCGCACCACGAACGCGCCAAACGCGATCACAAAAACCACAACCGCCACCTTGGTAACGACAATGGCTGTATTGGTGCGCGCGCTCTCCCGAATCCCGTAGATCAAAAGGACGGTCACTGCCGCAACAATCAGAACCGCAGGCAAGTTTAAGGCGATAGGGTAACCTAAAATAACCGGCAAAGTGGTGGACGAATAGTTATTGAGCGGCTCGCCTCCGGTGGACAAGAGGCTGGTAGCGGTTCGGTAATCACTCACTAACCAAAGCGGAAATTTCAGATGGAACAGGCTTCCACACAATTGCACGAAATAACCCGACCAGCCTACTGCCACGGCCATGTTCCCTACCGCGTACTCGAGAATGAGGTCCCAACCGATGACCCAGGCAATGATCTCGCCAAGGGTTGCGTACGAGTATGTGTAGGCCGAGCCTGATACTGGAATCATAGAGGCGAGCTCGGCGTAACAAAGTGCAGCGAAGCCGCAAGCGATCGCTGCTACCACGAAAGAAACCATGACCGCTGGGCCCGCGCCCGGCCGTCCATATACCAGATCGGCGTGAGTAAAATGGGATATGATGAAGTTGAGCACCGGCGTTTTCCACAGGGATGCCTCGATCTGTTCGCCGGCAGCGGCCGTCCCAGCCAGAGCAAAAATTCCGGCCCCGATGACGGCCCCGATGCCAACGCATGTCAGGTCGAACGCGCCGAGCGCGCGCTTCAACTGCCGCTCGGGCGCGGCGGCTTCGGCCATCAGACGCTCGGGACTTTTGGTTTTGAAAAGTTGCGAGCCCACCGCTCGAGATCGTCTCATCAATCAGTTCGACTGGTCAACCCAAAGCTTTGGAAGTCGATCTCACACGATATGCCGTATGAAATCAGCTGGGTGGTGCCGCGCGGCTATGGTGCTTAGAGCTTAATTTTTATCTTAATGCTCCCAAGGCTCTCCTGAGCATTTCATGAGTGCTATTTGTAGCCTCATCAATTCCCCGTCGGAACTCTGTTGTGTCGAAGAGCGTATCGCAAAAAGGGCATTTGCGATTGTCGGCCTCGAGCCATCTGACAGTCTCATGGATCTGCTTACCGCATTTAGGGCACGTAATTTCCAGCGGTAAATTGTCGAAAAACATAGTCTCGTTCAGACGATAAACAAAGCTTGTTGGAGTTGGCAAAGCTTGGCCCCGATTATCGCGCTGATTCGGTTGCTCGAAAGAATAGTCGGGCGAGCGATTCGAGAATGGCGTGATTTTGGATCGCTAAAGAGAACGAATTGTCCCACTTAAAATTAACGTCCAGCGCTACTATCTCATAAGGCATGGATCCTACTTCCACACCGCGCGCGTGCAGTTCCGCGAAAACTCGCTCGGGTCCGGAACGTAGATCTCCAAAAAATGGCACACGATCTTCCGCCGGAATCCCGTTGTCTTCCCGTTGTTCTCGTTCCCGCTTAGAATATTCTGCGTCGTGGCTGATTGACGATGTTCCGCAAAGCTTTTCCGCGCGCGGCTTGATCTATGAAGCGCTCCCACGCGGCATCGAGGGTAATCTTGCCGGTTCGGAGTTCTCGATCAACTCTGGGCAGCGAGTTCGGAGCTCGCCTTTTGTGACCCGTTAACGACTAAACGATGCGTGATTTGGGCGACGTTTGCGGCGCGAGGAATACGCAGTTCGAGCAAGAATTTCTCGGTCTCTTCCGCGCTGAGGCGGTGTCTGCGTACAACTGGAGAGATCGCATAGGCGATTTCTGCGTCGCGGACTATCTGGAGGAACTCGATACGGTGCACGTGATGAGATATTCTACATCATTCAGTCTCCGCTTGGGCCGCACGAGCTTACGCCCGCTGCGAGACAATGCTCCCCACTTCCGCGATAGATAGAGCCTTGGCCCCCCTTCATGACTCAGACGTTTCCGCCATTTTTGTGGCCTCGTACCCAGCGCAGCCAAAATCAGCACCTCGGCTTTCAGATTGAAATTAGATCAGCAAAACGCCTGGCGACGAGCACCATTTCGATCCGCCAGGCGTTGAATTGCTAGCTTGTCTCTAAAATAAGCCAAGCAAACTTGCCATCTTAGTCCCGGACGTCGGTCACGATAACTTTATCAACGACCATGTTGTCGCCATCTTTGATGTAGTGAACGCGAACCTTCGAATCTTTTCTGATTTTCGAAGCTTCGATAACCCGTCCATCTGAAGTCACGTATGTGACAGTCTTGCCGAACTTGTAGTGCACGGGCTCGACTGCTTCAGTTTTTAGGATCAGCGCTTGGCCCGGAGTAAACTCCGTGACGGTGCCCGTACTTTCGGTTGTTGTGGTCGTGGTTTCAGTTGTTCCATTGGTCCCCGTCGCAACCGTCGTGGAGGAGGTGGATGTTTGCCCGTAAGCGGCTAAACCCATGAGGGCTGTGGCAAACGTGACACTGAGGAATGATTTAATCATTGTTAACTTTCTATTTTACTAAGTTGCTGCAGTGATCGCAGCTAAAGGCCATCCGGTTCGTGCTTCCGAATGAATTCGGCGAACCGGTCAGGTAAATGGATGCGGCAGGAATGGTGAATACGGCTTTCGTCTCTATCTAGCCAATACTTCGTAAGCTAGACGTGATACTTCTCAAGCATGGCCGGTAGTGGATCTGGTCGATGCAGTTCGGGACCGCACTAGAGATCAGTGTGAAAATTCAGATTGGCGACTGGCTCTCGCGTATGTGGACGCACTGCAAGCCAACTCAAGGCCATCGTGGTCGACCGATTTTTTGAAACCAAGCGAGAAGCGGACGAGTGGTAATGCGCATTCCGAATTCATGATGCTTCGAGGTTATTCCACCCGGATCTGCCTCAGGGCCGACTGAGCCGTAGTCGATTACAAGGAAATTGGATTTGAATGGCTATGTCCCCGGCTGTGTCCCGAAGTGATAGGAAGTGTTGAAGACTATCTTTGCGTCGTCCGTTATGATTGAAAATGTGACGTCCCCGCGGTTACCTGCTGACGGTGTTGCCCTCCCCAGTACGATATGGGTTCTGCCGTCTTTGTGCGTGACGGCCTTACCGGTAAAATTCATGGCTGTTCCCGTCTGGAGTTTCCGAACCGCCTCATCGGATGCCGCCAGGAGTAAACTGCCTTTCTCACTCTTAAAAAAATACGGCCTCACTCTGAGCTGATAGTCACCCACATAATTTCCGTCTCGATGTGTCAGCGGACTGACAATCAGGCTAGCTTTCCCCAGGGCGACGGAGGCGGAGCTTGGATCAATAAACAGTTTGCGTGTGCCCGTGTTCGATGTCCACGCAGTCGAATGAGGCCTCTCAGCGTGAATAACACTTGTGACACCGGGTATTAGAAAAACGAAAACCGCGATCGTCGATCTCACGATCCGAAAGGGCCCGCACATCAGCAACTCGCGTTTCTTGTTTGTGCTTGCGCCGACTCAATCTTATCTGCTGGAACGCGGCGCAGATTCCGGGTAAGCCCCAATTTTGAAAGCGTCCAGATGAGCCACTTGGTCGGGTCAAATTGCCAAGGTTTCACTCCGTTACGGTAGTCATGCTGAAATTCGTGGTGGTAGTTGTGATAGCCTTCGCCCATGGTGAGGAGGGCGAGCAAGAAAGAGTCGCGCGCGCTGCACCTGGTTGAATACGGCTGTCGTCCGATCGTGTGACATGCGCTGTTGATCAGAAATGTGCAATGCTGCAGCACAACGATTCGCGCAACCCCCGCGATCAAGAAACCGCCGAGCGCTCCCTGCCATCCATTCCACAGAAAACCGAGGATGGCCGGGATGCCGAAACTGACCAGGACCGCGATCCACTGGACGTGTCGATCTTGCCAGCAAACGAGTTTGTCTTTCTGCAGGTCGGCTACGTTGTCGTACAGCTCATCGGTCTTCAGCTTGAAAAGCAGCCATCCGATATGCGCGTAAAAAAACCCTTTCGAAATACAGTACGGATCATCGTCGTGATCCACATGCTTATGATGACGCCGATGTTCGCTCGCCCACATCAAAACTGAATTTTCAAACGCGGCGGCTCCAAAAATAAGTGTGAAAAGCCGGATCGGCCAGCTTGCCTGGAAGGTAATGTGCGAGAAAAGCCGGTGATAACCTAAGCTCACGCTAAATCCGCAAGCGGCAAGCATCGCAAAGAAGAGTACAACCTGAAACCAATCAAGCCCGAAGAACCAGAGATAGAGCGGGACGGCGGTCAATGTGAGAGCCAGCGTGCCGATGAGAAAGGAACTGGTTAACCAATTGATGCGATCGAGTGGCAACCGGAAAAACAGACGCTCCGGCCGCGCGTTCGCTTTATCGGGAAACGCGAAGTTCCCTCCGTCGGCGATAAAGGAACCATCGTTCATGGCCTCTGCTCGCCTCTGTTCCAGCGGCCCGGCGTGCCGATTTGATTGGCAGCGGTCTTGCGTCCCAGCGCATCCCACGTGCGAAAGCCCGTCCTGCCGTTTTTCACAGCGCGCAGAGCCGCTTCGTTCGTTCCGTATAGTCCGAGCGGCCAACGAACATTGCCGACGCTGAGTTCGAGATGACAGCCAAGGGGAGTTTGGCGAAAGACAAATTCTCCGACAGACGTTCGTAAAGTGGAGATCGTTTTATTCCGGCTTGCGATCTGTCGATGATGATGCTGGCGATAATTTCTTTTCGCCGGTCTGTGTTGCAGGGCGAACAGGGCGCCATTTTGTGTGATAGTTGGTTCCATAATCGTTCCACCGGGTTATGCCGCCGCGCGATACTGGGAAGCTTCTTTCACTGGTGAAGAGCGCGGTTCGTTCTCACCTGCTTCACGGGGCGAATCTTCAATTTTAAAACGCGCGGTTAACTTCGCGCCTTTGTCTAATCCATCGCTCGCAGCCTCCAAGGTTCCGCCATGCGCTTTCGTCAAAGTACGCGCAATCGAAAGACCGAGACCGAGACCGCCGTAGCGTCGGTGAATGGACGAATCCCCTTGCTCGAACGGCGAAAAAATCCGCGAAAGTGCGTCTGTCGGAATGCCAATCCCAGTATCGCTCACTTCGATGGCCAGCCTGCCGTTTTCCTCGTTGCGCGTGAGGATCGAAATCTTACCGCCTCTCGGCGTGAACTTCACCGCGTTGCCAATCAGATTCGACAGAACCTGTTCGAGCTTGCCCGAATCCGCTCGGATGTAGCTATGCCGAGCTTGGAACTGCAGGTCGATCCCAATCCCAGCTCCTTTCTGCTGGCTCTCAAAATTTTTCAGTGTGCAGCGGATCACCTCGTGAGCGTCCACCCTCTCGAGCTCCAGCCTCAACAGCCCGTTGGCGGAATGGGTGAAGTCGAACAACTCGGTGACCAGATGCATAATACTTTGAATATTGCGGCGGATGAATGCCAAAGCGGACTTATCAAACAGGGCCGGCAAATCTTTCTTGTCGGCCATGCCGACCTCACCGTGACCCAGCTCGAGTAAGTCTATCATTGACGAGATGGCCCCCAGCGGAATGCACAGCTCGTGTGAGAGCACAGCGATCATTTCATCTGTTGCTCTGCCTGCGAGCTCGAGCGTATCAGCGTGGCTCTTGGACGCCGCCTGAAACTCAGCCCGCGCGCTGATATCGCGGATGTTGCATTGAATTACTTTGTCTGACCCGACAAAGTAAACATTACTGACAAACTCGACCTGGATTTCCCTGCCGGTTTTGGTGCAGAGCGGCAGATTTTCGTACCGGATGTACTCGTTTGTTTGAAGCACTTCGAAAGCGGCCCGATTCGCTGCGATGTCTTTGAACTGGCCGATCTCCCAGAGCCGGAGACCGATCATGCTTTCAAACGGGTAGTCGAGCAGATCGAGGAGAAATGGATTTACATCCATGATCTTGCCGGTATTCGCGTCGAGAATCAGAATGCCATCCTGCGCAGTTTCGAATAACCGACGGTAGCGAAGCTCCGATACTTCCAGGGCCAGCTCTAACGGGTTTCCTCTGCCGCTGGCCGGCATTAGCTTCGCCTGGCTAATCGACGCATTTGATGTCATCGGTCGAGACTCGCTGTCATTGAGATATTTGTTTTAAGCAGGCGGGAGATGGGACAATTTGTTTTTGCCGCGATCGCCGCATCCATGAAACCCGCTTGAGATGCGTCCGGAACTTTCGCATGAACGTCGAGCTGCACGTGCGTGACGGTCCAGCCCGCGGCTAAATCTTCCAAGGTTGCGGTGGCGGTGGTTTCAATGCGCCGCGGGTGAAAACCGCAAAGACCAAGCTCATTCGACAGGGCCATCGAAAAACACCCGCCTAACGAAGCGGCGATCAGTTCGTCCGGATTCGTGCCGAGGCCTTCGGCGAATCGCGTCCGAAACGAATATTGCGTTTCAGAAAGAACGCCGCTTTCGGTAGTCAAACTCCCTTCGCCCTCATGAAGGTTTCCTTTCCAAAGAGCTGAAGCATTTCGATCCATAATTAACAAAGCAAAGCGTTACCTCTCCGTTTGTTGCCCGGCCAATATCTTCTTGGTAGCACGTCATACTTTTTGAGTATGGCTGTCTGCGCGTGGCCGAGTTGTCTCTCATAATTTGCAATTCCTTCTTTGCATTAACGTGCCGAGCCGGTTTACGATAACTGTCTTACCCCCGATGGAACTTCGTCATCTGCGCTACTTCGTCAGCGTTGCGGAAGCGCTGAGCTTCACAAAAGCCGCCAAAAAGCTGCACACTGCGCAGCCTTCACTCTCGCGGCAGATCAAGGACCTGGAAGAAGAGCTCGGCGTCCGGCTCCTCAATCGGACAAAGCAACTGGTCTCGCTGACTGAGGAGGGCCGCTCATTTCTCGCGGACGCCAAACGCCTTCTTGCTCTCGCAGCCGAAACTGTCGAGTCGGTCCGGCGATTGCACAGCGGCGAGGTTCGTGCGCTAAATATCGGCTATGTCAGCAATCTCTTTTACGATTTGCTGCCGAGGACTCTCGCTTCGTTCCGTCAATTGTTTCCCACTGTTTCGGTTAACCTCTTCGACATGTCGTGCGGTGATCAATTTCGCGCGCTCGAAGATGGCAAGCTCGATCTTGGTTTCGTTGGATTACACCAGCCAATTGCACGGCGCGGATTGGAATTCCGAACCATTGCGTCCTACAAAACCGTCGCCGCTTTGCCCAAAGAAAACCCGCTGGCGAACGAAACGACGGTCGCGCTAAAAGCTCTCGCGCCCATGTTTTTCATCGGAATGTCAGAAGCGAGCTATCCCTGCTACCACGAGTGGCTAACCAAGACCTGTGACCGCGCCGGTTTCATCCCGAAGGTTTTGCAGGATGTCGACCTTGAACGAACGATGATACACGCCATCTCCGCCGGTTTGGGTGTCGCCCTGGTCCCGGAGCAGCTAAAAAAACTTCCCCACAAAAATGTCGTGTTTCGCCCAGTCAAGCCGGTCGTGGCGACAGAGGCTTGCGTCGCATGGAAAGGAGAAAATCCCTCTGCTCCCTTGAAAGCCTACGTGGAAATCGTCCAGCACGTTGGGCGGAGCATCCGTTAAAGCGAACTGTGGCAGGATTTGGTCGTGTCAAAATCAAATCGAAAAATCGAAAATCAGGCTAGAAGAGGAGAAGGAGACTTCGATCAAACGGCGTTTACGCTTTTCCAAAAAGCAACGGGAATCAAGCACTAAGACCCGCCGCCCGGCTCAACGACGCCCTTACTCAAGTCGCGGAAGCTAAGCATTCTGAGGTTTGGAAGCCCCAGGCAAGAAAGACGAATAGAATTGAACGTGCTGAAAAATCTTGGCAAGGGAATACAACTTTGGATAAATGAGGTAACCGAAAGAAACGTCTATATGCTCTGGACTATAATTGTAATACTAGTCGTGCTCTGGCTTCTGGGCTTTATCGGCCACATTGGCGGCGCTCTGATTCATCTTCTGCTCGTGATTGCCGTCGTTGTGCTCGTTATTCAACTCATTCAACGCAGACGGCTCTGAGCGAATCCCTTTCCGCCCCCGTAGTATCAGTAGGCTGCGCGTCTTCACGATCGGTTTTGCAGGCGATGAATACCATTATGCAATACCGAGAAGTGCTTTGACGATGAAAAATCGTCGCGCGTTTGGGGCTATCAGACTCAGCGTGCGTTCCATTTGGCGCTCTGGCGCAGTCGCTTCAGGATCAGATGGTCAGGACTCTTCGTTCTGAACAGTTGAAGCGCCACCGCATGAGATCGTGTTATCACCCCTTAGCTCATCAATGCAAAATTTGCGATGAGATAAACCGCGTCCCCGCGAACGCGCTTGCTCATTAACCCTGGAATCAAGGCGTAGACTCCGCAGAAAAGTTTTTGTAATCTGGCGCTCGTATGCCCGATGAACTGGAAAAATTTGTCCTGGGCGATACGGCGATCTCTGCAATCGAACAAGCGTCCCCAACTCGGAAGGGACTTTTTGGCCGCCGAAAAAGGCAGCGCGAGCCGCTGACGCACTGCGAGAATTGCGGAGCGGAGTTGCAGGGACATTGGTGCGCGAAATGCGGTCAGCCGGCGATCGATTATCGGCGCTCGTTCCGGCATGTCATCGCCGATCTTCTCAACGAATTCCTGAACTGGGATTCCAAGGTCTTCGCAACGATCGGTCTTCTGGTCGCGCGTCCGTGGAAGCTAACGAATCAATTTCTCGCAGGGCATCGCGTGCGTTATGTGCATCCGCTGCGACTTTATCTTCTCGCAAGCATTCTTTTCTTCTTTGCAGTCAACTACGGGATCAAGTCGACTCACTTCGATCCGATAAATCTGTCGCCGGAAAATCGCGCCGAGATACGGGATGAACTGCAACGGGAAAACCTCGCCCCAGAAGTTCGGGCGAAAATCGAAGCCGCGCTCGGCGGCGTGGAAGTTGCGCCTAACAAGCGTGCACAACTTGAACAAAAATTGAAGCGCGAAGATTTATCGGCCGATGCGCGTCGCGAAATCCAAGAACGTTTGCAACACGGCGATCCCATGCCGAACGCGCGTACCAAAATAGAAGACGCCATGAAGGATTTGCCGCCGGAAGTGCGCAATAGAATTCGGGATTCGTTGAAGCGCGTTTCTCCAATGCCGCCTCAGGAATCTCCGCAGCCGGGGCAAACGACGACCGAGCCGAGAGAGCCCGATACCCCACGTCTTGAGTCTGGTTCAAATAAGAACGCATCAACGCCATTCGAAAAATGGATCGAAGCGCGAGCAAAGGAAAAGATGGGCGAGCATGGAACAAAAATGGGGCTGTTTATCAGGACGCTCTTTAGCAATCTGCCTTACATGATGCTTTGCTGTATCCCCCTCTTTGCTTTTGTTTTGAAGATCCTCTACCTCCGCCGCCACATCTTCTATGTCGACCACCTGGTTTATGCGCTTCACATCCACACATTCGCTTACACCGGGATCATGCTCATCGTCCTCGCAACAATCGGCCTAAACCGCATGGTTCCAGCTGCAATCGCGGGTTGGATTATCGCGCTTCTTTGGATCGCGTTCGTTGTCCAAATTTTCTTGTCGATCCGTTGTGTTTATCGCCAGGGCTGGTTTATCAGCATGTTCAAATTCCTTTTTGGAGGATTTGCGTATCTGATTGTCCTGGTATTTGCGCTCGCCGTGACGTTTTTCATTACAGTCGCATTACCATGAGAAGAATGATTTTCTTCGCTTTCGCGTTAGTCAGCCTTTCTGCCACAGCATTTTCTGCCGACCGGCACATCGCTTTGAAGGCATGTCTGCGGACGGAAAGAATTTGAAACGCCTGGTCAAGAACGGCCGCTTTCCATCTGTCAGCACGCTTCAGTAAAAGTGAAGCCAATTACGTTTTTCGTTTTAGTTGCTGCGTCGCCTTTTGCACGTTTACGAATGCAGCACAGCGCAAAATTATGTATGAACAGCGCGAAAACATCTTCGTTGCCGACATTGATGGCACGCACCAGGAGAAGATTGCCGCTGGCGCACTGCCTGAAATTTCGCCAGACGGCACGCGCGTCGCCTTCAACACCGAGGCCGACGCAAAGACACGGCCTGGTGATCGGCTAAGTATTTCGCCGGACGGGCAAGGTGCTGCTGATGGCTGTCGATTGCGGCTCGGAGCACAAGCGCAAAAACTGGGACGGTCCGCAGCCGTCGATTTATCGAATGTCGTTAGATGAAAAGAGGTCGAAGCTCCTCGTGAAACACGCGCGCACGCCGAGCGTGAGTGCGCCGTAGCTATACCTGTTTAGCTGCAGCCGCCTCGCTGTGTTGAGGCGATGCTGTGTTGTTACCCGCACGGCGACACAGCGCCGTGGCTACAACCGCATGCGTAGATTTCCGACAAAACACCAGAGGCTTACCCTAAGCCAGCGTCTCGCAATTTTAACTTAAAAGCTCTCGCGCTTTCGCCAGCGCCTCCGCGATCTTGCTCGAGTCTTTGCCCGCACCCTGGGCATTCTCCGGTCGGCCGCCGCCTTTGCCTCCAACAATCGGCGCGATCTGCTGAATCAACTTATTCGCCTGAAACTTCGACGTGAGTTCTTTCGGAACCGTAGCAACTAATGCAACATTGCCGTCTTTTGGGCTCACCAGAAATATCGGGCCGTTGAATTTCGACTTCAACACATCGGCGACCGCCTGCAGCAGCTTGCTGTCACCGTCTTGTATTTCAGCGACACAGAAATCTTCTCCCACATGCGGCGCAGCCAGTTCGTTGGCGATTTGAGCGGCCCGACTTCTCAGCTGCGTTTCGACCCTTTTGGCACTCTGTTTTTCCCAATCGCGCACTTCACCCTCGATTTTTTCGAGATGCGCCGCCCTCACGTCGACCTGCCGCAGCATTTCAGAAGTGGTCGCGTCGTTGTGAAAAGCAGGCAGTGGCGCGATATCGGGTTTCTTCCGCACCAGGGCTTCAAACTTTTCGTGCTGATGTGTAGCTTCGTGTTTCGCCCACGAACGCGCCGCTTCGCCAGCCACTCCTTCGATCCGCCGAATTCCAGCTGCGATCGCCTCTTCCTTTACAATCCGAAACGGCCCAATTTCTCCAGTCGATCGCACGTGCGTGCCGCCGCACAGTTCCATGGAGTAACCATTGAGCGCATGGGGCGCTCCGCCGATTTGCAAAACGCGCACTGCGTCGCCGTATTTCTCTCCGAAAAACTGGATAATGTCTGTTCTCTTCTTCGCTTCCGCGTAAGGAATTTCGGTCCACGAAACCGGCGCGTTTTCCGCGATTCTTTCGTTCACCAATTTTTCCACGTCGCGGACTTGTTGCTTCGTGAGCGGGGCGCTTGAAAAATCAAATGTCAGTTTGTCAGGCCCGACGTAGCTGCCCTTTTGTGAAGCGTCACGCGAGACCACCTCGTGCAAGGCCCAATGCAACAAATGCGTCACCGTATGGTGCCCTTGAATGGCGCGTCGCCGATCTGCGTCAACTGAGATGCGCACCGCTTCGCCCGGCTCTGGTGCCCGCCCTGCCACAAGCGCGGCACGATGAACAAAAACATCACCGCGCTTTTGCGTATCAATCACGCGCAATTGGCCGACTTCTGTTCGATCATGCCCTGGTACGTGAACCAACCCACGATCTCCCACTTGTCCGCCCATCTCCGCGTAAAAGGGTGTTTGATCGAGAACGATATTGAGTTCGTCGGGATTTTTGCCTGGCAACACTGTTTCGACAACCGATTCGGTCTCCAAAAACTCGTAGCCGAGAAATTTCGTCGGCTCGGCTCCGAGTCTGTCTTCGTCAACCGCGATTGTCTCCTTTTTTTGTGCCTTGCGTGCGCGCTCACGTTGTTCCTCCATCAATGTCTCAAATCCGGCAACATCGACCGTGAGCCCCCGTTCCCGCGCCATCAATTCGGTGAGATCCAGTGGAAAGCCTTGCTCATCGTACAAGCGAAATGCAAACGCCCCTGAAATTGTGGAAACGCCATGAACGACTTCGCGCTCGAAGAGCTCAATCCCGTTATCGAGCGTTTTGTTAAAGGCTCCTTCTTCGCGCCGAATTACGTCTTTGATTGTTTCTTGTTTCGCGCGGAGCTCAGCAAAGACGTCGCCCATCGTGTTCGCAACAACATCGACCAGCTTGAAGAAGAACGGTTCGTGGAAAGCTAACGAACGCCCGTAGCGAACAGCGCGACGAAGAATGCGACGCAACACATAGCCGCGCCCCTCGTTTGAGGGAATGATTCCGTCCGCGATCGCGAACGAAAGCGCGCGAATGTGATCGGCGATAACGCGGAAGGCGATGTCGACTTTTTCCTGCGCGGTGTCACCGACGCTTTTTTGTTTTGGAATTGTCGATCCATACTTTTTGCCGCTCAATTTCTCGAGTGCATCAAAGATTGGGCGAAAAACGTCCGTCTCGTAATTGGAGATGGTTCCCGAAAAATCGGTGAGGTTCTTTGTGTTTTGAATAATTGCGGTGACGCGCTCGAAACCAATTCCGGTATCGACGTGGCGCGCAGCGAGTGGGATATATTCGGTGTGGCCGGGGTCACCGCCCCCGGCTACAGGTTGCGCGTTGAACTGGATAAAGACCAGGTTCCAGATTTCGATGCAACGCGGATCCCCCTGGTTCACGAGTCCGCCGCGTGTGTCGCCGTCTGGTGTGAGATCGACATGCACCTCCGAGCAGGGCCCGCATGGACCGGTGTCGCCCATCATCCAAAAATTGTCAGCCTTGCCGCCATTGAGAACATGGACCTTGGGATCGAGATCGGCTTCGCGAAATAAATGTGCCCAGTGATCGTACGCTTCCTGGTCAAACTCACTCGGCTCGCCCGGGCCGGGTCTATAAACCGTCGCATAAAGCCGTTGCGCTGGAAATTTCCAGCGTTTGACCAGTAGTTCCCATGCCCATTCGATTGCTTCCTTTTTGAAATAATCACCAAAGCTCCAGTTGCCGAGCATTTCGAAAAACGTGTGGTGATAAGTGTCGAGTCCGACGTCTTCAAGGTCGTTATGCTTACCGCCCGCACGGATGCACTTCTGCGTATCTGCTACGCGTGCCGGTTTCCATGCAGGCTTTTGCTGCCCAAGAAAGATTGGCACGAACTGATTCATGCCGGCGTTGGTGAAAAGCAGGTTCGGCGCATCCGGAAGCAATGACGACGAAGGCACAATGGTGTGCTTTTTCTCGCGAAAGAAATCGAGAAATGATCCTCTGATTTCGGCTGAGGTCATATTTCTAACCACCAATGAACACGAATAAACACGAATTCGAGGAAAGCCGAAAGCAACTCTGATGGCTCGCGCTTTCCGCGCTTGCGCAGGGGGCGACCAAATTCCTACAGGGATGCCCCTAGGCAAAACTAACAAACACCTTCGGCGCTGAGCCGATGTAACAGAATTTACAGACCGTTACTCTCTTTCTTCGTCGAGCCTGGCTTTGACCGCCGACTCAATTTCTTCGTAGAGCTGTTTATCGTTCTTTAAGACTTCTTTAGCGGCGTCGCGTCCCTGGGCAAGTTGCGTCCCCTTGTAGCTCAGCCAGGAACCTCGCTTTTCGATCACCTGTTTTTCCAGCGCCAGATCGAGCAGCGCGCCGGTCGATGAAATCCCTTCGTTATACATGATGTCGAACTCCGCTTCCGTGAATGGCGGCGCAACCTTGTTCTTCACAATCTTGATGCGGGTTCGATTTCCAGTAACAACGCCGTCGGTCTGTTTGATCGCGCCGATCCGTCGAATATCGACGCGCACGCTGGCGTAGAATTTTAATGCCTTGCCACCGGGAGTTGTCTCCGGATTTCCGAACATCACGCCGATCTTCTCCCGGATTTGATTTGTGAAAATGCAGCATGTCCGGGCTTTTGAAATGAGCGAGGTGAGCTTGCGCAGTGCTGCGCTCATTAAGCGCGCTTGTGCTCCAACGGTTGCATCGCCAATCTCCCCTTCGAGTTCCGCTCTGGTGACCAGTGCTGCTACGGAATCCACCACGATGACGTCCAACGCGTTAGAGCGCACCAGTGTTTCGCAGATTCGCAGCGCTTCCTCGCCAGAACTCGGCTGAGAAACCAAGAGATCATCCAGATCCACGCCGAGTCTTTTTGCGTAGGCAGGATCAAGCGCATGTTCCACGTCGATAAACGCCGCGAGCCCGCCACGCTTTTGCGCTTGCGCGATCACCGTCAAAGTCAGCGTCGTTTTCCCGGAAGACTCCGGGCCGAAGACTTCCACGACTCTGCCTCTTGGGAATCCGCCGACGCCGAGCGCGCGATCGATCAGGATATTACCCGTCGGAATAACGGCAATATCGACAATCTTCTCATCGCCGAGGCGCATGATCGCCCCTTCGCCGTAGTCTTTGGCGATCTGTTGAATCGCCAGGTCGAGATTCTTATTTCGCGCTGCAGTGACCTTGTCTTCTGTTGTTTTCTGCTCGGTTTTCGCCGCCATATCAAAAGACTGTAAGTACGACGCGCTCGCCGATTCGCCAAGCAGAAAAGATTCGTCGGTAAATCAAAAGGCCGCGAATTTTTGTTTCGCGGCCTCTGATTTCCCCTGAGACGAAGCTTAGGCAACCGTGATCTTGCGCGGCTTGACGTGCTCCGCTTTTGGCAAAGTCAACGTTACAAGGCCTTGCTCAACGCTGGCGCTGATCTTGTTTGCGTCGATTGATGGATCGAGCTCAAAGGTGCGCCGGAAATTTTCCGGACGCGATTCATGATGGATTAGCGTTCCCTCTACAAGGGGGAGCGAGCGCCGTCCGACGATCGTGAGCTCGTTATTTTCAATCGAAATGTCGAGCCCGTCCCTATCCACTCCGGGCATCTCGACTTCGAGCGTGTAGCCATCGCCGGCCTCAATCACGCTCGCCGGCGGCGCGACAAACTGTTCGGTCTGCGCGCGATCGCCATCACGGTTTTCGCGAGTTAACGTATTCATGGTGAAGTCTCCTTTGGTTGAATTGATTAGCTGACCTGAATTTGCTTCGGCTTCACTTCTTCGGCCTTCGGCAATGTCACAGTCAAAATCCCGTCCCGGTAAGTGGCGCTGACTTTCCCAGCGTCTACGCGAGTAGGTAGTGCAATGCTGCGGCGGAACCTGCCGATGTAACGCTCGGTACGCTCGGCGTTTTCACCATTACTGCTGCCCTCCCGCTTGCGTTCGCCGCTGATCGTCAATGTTCCATCGTGCAAAGAGATTTCGATGTCCTCCTTGCGCATTCCGGGCAACTCGGCCACGGCGACCACATTGTCATTGCTCTGGTAGAGATCGAGCGCAGGCGACCAACCAGTAAAGAGTTGACCAGTGCGCGCAAAGCTCGACCAGAACGGCAACTCGAAAAACGAGTTAAGTTCATCCCTTAGATTGCTCCAGCGGTCCGCTGCGGACCACGGCGCCAATTCCGGGGTTTGATAACGAATCAGAGTCATAGTTTAAGTCTCCTTTCTTTAAAAAAATCTTCAGGGATTCCCATTAGCTCGCGTCATGCCAAGATGAAGATCGGACGCTGTATGATCATAAGCCATATAATACGAGGGACTTGAGATATATGAATGTCTAGCGCCTAGCGAGCTTTTGTGTCTAATCTGGCACATCGCATGACCGAGGTTACCGGGGAGGGTGAGACAAAATTGCGCTGCCACGCAATGCCTTGACAGCATGGCGATCAAGCGGTTACGAGTCGCATCGTGGATCCACGCAGTGAAGGTCGCCGCGAGCTGGATACGCTTGTGATCAATGTCGAACTCACGCTCGCCAGCATTATCCAAGGCGTTGCCCTTTTTTTCTTAACGGACAATGCTCGTGCGGTTTTTACGATGCGACATTGGGCTTCGTTTCCTTATGTTGCCGCAGGGTTGTGTGTAATCTTTATCTTTTGGTCGCGGTCAATCATTCACACGCTCACGCTGATTCGCTGGCCGATGGAATTTGGACATAACTTCTTCTATATCGGTTGCGCCTTGGGCGAAGCGATTCTTTTTAGTCGCCTCGACGATCCTCTGGCGTGGTTCCAGCTAAGCGCCACATATGCAGCCGTTGTGTGGCTGCTTTTTGTCTACGACATGCGATTAATTCACGCCCGCATCGCAGAATCGCGTAACGACACCGATCGGGCTCTTTACGCGCGCGCCGAAGCCGATCAATTGCGCAACATTTATCTGCTCGTTCCCTTGCTTTTTTTCGTCAATCTTGCGTGCGCGCTGGCCATTTGGATCTGGCCTGAGTTGTTCATCACTCGTGACGGCCACATTTGGTTGATCAGCGCTCAACTGATTTCGTTCATCGTTTATCTTACTTACATAGGGCGTCACTTTAGTAAGATCGCGCAGCTTCTCCTGCAGAGCAGGCAGGCGGATTAATAACGTGGGCCGCTCGTACTCGAATTAATATAACTCGACGCGCCAGGAGTTAGCGCTCTCTTCGAGTGTCAAGGTAAAGCACCACAAACGCGATTCCCACCAACGGTTGAAGGATTTTTTGCAAAACACCTAGCACGAAACTTGAAACCTCAAACCCGCGCGCTTGCTGGGCTTCCGTCATTTTTTGCAGCAACGCTTGCGGATCCTGCGTCGTCATTAATTCATTGAAAGAATGTTGTAGAGTCGTCCACTCCGAGACCAGCGTGATCGCCAGCACAAATGCAAACCACAAGGAAGCAATAAGAACGCCGCGCCACGACGGACGTTGAAACCATGGAAGCTCGCGTCCGCTGTGCGCCAAACTTCGACTTTCCCGCAATGAATCGACGACTCCTGCATTCTCCAGGACGGCAAATTGCTGCCAGAAAAGCACATTGATGAAAAAACGGCCGAACATCCAAACTTGAAGTACGAGCAACGCCAACGCGAGAAAGATCACAAATAATGAAGATGCCCCGGCGACGATCATTGCTGCGATCAGCAGCGCAAATACGGTCAGCAAGAAGAAAACGCCATAAACCACGACACACAGCGCTGCGACCCGCGGCCAGAACCGGACGGCTTCGTTGAGCGCACCGAAAAATCCTGGGCGGCGCCCGGCAGAGATTTCAGCGGCGAGGATCTGAATCCCACCCACGTAAATAGGCCACATCGCCAGTGAGAAGATAAACATGAAAAAAGCAAAGCCTCCCGCAGCGAGAACGCGTAGATCCGCATCCGAGACATGCGCGGCCTGCGTCCACATGACGGCGAGCTGTCCGCATACCGAAGGCAAGACTACCAGGAGCGTGAGGGGAATGAATTGAAGAAAGCCTCTTGCATATATCCGAAACGTCTGCGCCAAAATCTGACCGAAGCCACGAGAAGGCAACACCGGCGGAACCTGTGCTGAGCTTGTCGAGGCGCTCATCTGCGGGCCGCTGGCGGGCGCTTCCAAGTCGAATAGACCGGGAATCTTCGCCGCTAAAGTCCAGAGCTCGGCATCCGCGCGGCGAGCTTCGTTTGCAGGAAGCACTCGGCCTTCCGCTTTCCACTCCCGCAATGTGTCGATATTGGCAGGGCCGTATTCTCTGCCATCAACGCGCACGATCCATTCTTCGGCCACGCCTTGATCATCCCGTATCATGCATTCAGAATCCATTATCAGCCTTTACCATGAAACTGCTGCTTATTGATGGTCACTATTACGTTTATCGCTCGTTTTTCGCTATCCCGAATCTCTCGAATTCCAAGGGCGAACCGACCAATGCGATTTTCGGCTTCACAAAAACATTGCGGCTGATGGTCAAACATTTGCAGCCGAAGTTGGGCGCGGTTTTTTGGGACGAAGGAATGCCGGAACGCCGGGTGAAGCTCCAGCCTGCTTACAAAGAGACACGCAAGGAAATGCCTAAGCCGATGGTTCCGCAGCTCGATTTCATCCAGAAACTCACGCCCTTGCTGGGTTTTAAGAATATTTCCCTGCCAAACACGGAGGCGGACGATCTGATGGGCTGCTATGCCATTGCCGCCTGCAAGCAACCTGAGATGGAGGTCGTGCTCGCTACCAACGACAAGGATTTGTATCAGCTCGTTGGCCCGTGCGTAAAAGTTTATACTACAGCAAAGGCGGACCTTGCTTCACCGAAGGATGCCTTCGCTTTGCTAAGCGAAGAGCAGGTGGCTGCAAAATGGGAGGTTCCGCCGAGTCTTATCGGCGATGTGCTGGCCCTGGCCGGCGATTCGGTCGATAACATCCCGGGAGTTGGATTGGGCCGGAAAACTGCTGCCGCCTTAATTCGTGAATTCGGCGGGCTCGAGGCGTTACTGGCCAGCATCGACAAAGTGAAAAGCGCGCGAACTCGCGAGAAACTTATGAACTCCCGCAACCAAATTTTGGAAAACCGAAAAATGGTCGATCTGGACTGCCATCTGCAATTACCGGTGCCGATCGACCAGCTTCGAATCAAGCCCGATTACCCCAATCTGATCCGTGCGCTGGAGCATTGTGAATTTAAGTCGCTGCTCCAAGAGGTTCGCGAAGAATCAGTGCTAGTCGAGCCCAGTGCTCAAAGGGACCTCCTGTAGCGACTGAGGATTTATAAACGATCCGTAATTGCCTGACTTCCAATAATCAACGCTCAGACACGGATTTTTCGTAAAAAACTTGAACGCCAGCCGTTACGTACTGTCAAACTCAACAGGTTAAGGCGATTCGGGTGGTTGCACGTTTTTCTGATATTCGTTGTTTCTCCTTAGCGTGCGCTGCCCGAATCTTTTCTTATTTTTGAGCAATTCTGTGCTGGTTTTCCGGCCCTATTTCGATTTCCCGCACACTTACTGGGCGTTTGATAGACGGCCCCGGGGTTCATGCTTATCGTCCCTCACTGGGCCGAGAAATTTTGAATCTGGACGATCGCTTTCAAGCGGAGGGCTCAGCAAGTTTCGATGAAGCCTGACCGTTACGATCCTATTTCTGCGGCTCTCAAGGAGGACATCGGGCAGGGCGATATCACGACTGATTTCTTCGTACCGGAGACGCTTCACGCAACGGGGCGCCTCATCGCGCGTGAAAATGCCATCGTCGCCGGTACGGGAGCCGCCACAGAAGTTTTTCGGCGGATCGATCCTTCCCTAGACATTCAGGTTGTTTGCCGAGACGGCGATGAAGTTGTTGCCGGCGACATTATGATCGAAGTGCGCGGTTTGGCGCGTTCGATCCTGAGGGCGGAACGGGTCGCGCTGAATTTCTTGCAGCGCCTCTGCGGCATCGCAACGCTTACGCGTCAATTTGTCGATGCCGTTGGCAACCATCCGGCCAAGATCCTGGACACGCGCAAAACCTCCCCCGGGTTACGGGCATTGGAAAAGGCTGCAGTGGTCGCGGGCGGCGGTGTTAATCATCGGTTTGGCTTGTACGACATGGTCCTGGTGAAAGACAATCACCTGGCGACCTTTGGTGGACTTTCCAGTTTCGCCGATCGGATTCGTCAGCTTCGCAACGAGCGACCAAACATCCGCATCGAAGTAGAGGCTGATGATCTCGAGCAAGCCCGCGCTTTTGCCGAAGTGGACGGTATAGACGTCATTCTTCTCGACAACATGACGCCCGCCCAAATTCGAGAAGCCATCGCCTTGAGAAAGGGCAATATCCAATTTGAAGCCAGTGGCGGCATCACGTTGAAAAACGTAAAACGCATCGCGGCAACGGGAGTCGATTACATTTCCATTGGCGGCCTAACGAACGCCGCACGAGGGGTCGATATTAGCCTGGAAATGACGCCGGTGCCCGGCTGAGAGTTGAGATGCCAGACCGGCTTCTCGCTGCGGAATTGCAGGCTGGTATCGGCAGTGCCGTAATCGGCCGGGAAATCATAGTCCTCGAACAAACTGACTCGACAAACGATGCGATTTTGCAAATTGCGAATGCAAATCCAAAGGAAGGCCTGGTTGTCTTCGCAGAACATCAAACCGCGGGGCGCGGTCAGCGCGGCAATCGATGGGAATCAGCAGCAGGCAAGGGACTTTGGTTCTCAATTCTTTTGCGACCGAAGATCGATCTTGCGAGTTCACCGAGAATCACGGCCTGGGCGGCGGAAGCCATTTCCGGTGCAATTCAAAGCGAATTTTCTCTCGCACCTGCCATTAAACCGCCAAACGACGTGCAGATTGAGGGGCGCAAAGTTGCCGGCGTCCTGGTAGAGATGCGGGCCCAGGAGAGAGCATCGCATCTGGCGATCGCAGGTATCGGAGTGAATGTGAACCAATCCGACGAAGATTTCCCGAGGGAGCTGCAAAGCAGGGCAATTTCCGTCGCGATGGCGGCTGGCAGACAAATCGATCGCCAAAAATTTGCCATCGCTCTCCTGCGAAGGCTGGATCGGACGTACCGAGAAAAGTTCGTCAGCGCAGAACTGTAGCCGAGGGCGCTAACTGCAGCTTACTCACTGCCGAGCCACCCAATCGCGGTAAATTTGAGGTGAAATCTCCGATGGCTTGATCTCGCTGCGTCCGCCCCAGAAAACATTCGTATATGAAACTGGAACGTCGCAGAAGGTAAGATGCCGATCGATCGCTGCTTTGTGATCGAGTAACAGTTGCTTATCAGTACCGTGCGCCACGGCCATGATGTTGACATTCTTGAATTCCGGGCCGCCTTCGCGCCAGTAACAATGCGTGAGAATATGGTGACGGCCAACTTCGCCGCCCGCTTCAATTTCACGACCGTTCGGCACCGCCCAATGAAACAGCGCGTTGAATCGGGTGACCCGCACTCCGCTTACTGACGGCTTGACGTGTTCCAAAAACGTTGAAAAGCGACCAATGATTTTTCGCGCATTCAATTCTTCTGCCACGCGAAAAAACTCTTCCACTGGCACGCCGGCTTCATTGGCACGCGCCACCCATGGCGCCGGCTTGATCTCTTCTGGACTGAATTCGCGTTTAAGTGCGAGGAGGACATTCCATTCCCGTTCATTCAGATTCACAATTTGCACCGGAATCATTTTTGCCGGCTGATCGGCCTTACTACCTGGCTCAATTGACTTCCGACGAACGTGTCCCACTCCAAGAGTGAAAATTCCTTTTGCCGGCATGACGCGAAAACGCTCTGCTTCAACCTTTTTCGCAAGCAATTCGCAATGTGCTTCCAATGAAAATCCCTGGGGGACCTTCACAGTAGTCCACAGCTTGTAGTCAGATCCGGCACTCGCTGTGTCGGTGGAACGGAGCACCACATGCCCCGAAAAAGGATCCTGCCGAAACATCCAGTCGAACGCAGCGTCGATTTTGCCTTCGGGAACTTTCCACGCCACCAGGGCGCCCTCCGCAAGGTTTGTCGCAAGCAATGTTTGTCGGACGCGCCGTATCGTGCCCGCGCGCAACATCGCGGCGATCCGCGCCATGACGACATCTACACTTATATCCGAACGTTTCGCGATTTCCTCAAACGGTTCGCGGACGAATCCTTCGATTTTGTCCTCCGAAATTGCGAGAATCTTTGTGTTAACAGGATCGTTGTGCTCAACCGGCAGCATTCCAACTGTTCCGCCCACCACGCGAACTTGTCCAACTAATGCAACGCAGTCCGCAGGTTTTTTTTGCGGCGGTCAGGCGCGCGTCGCCCGATACTTTGTTAGGCTGCGCATGCAAGCACGGCCGCAAAATGGCATGATGTGCCCGCAATCACGAACAGATGCCAGATGAAATGCGCATAGCGCAATCGCTCGTTTGCAAAAAATAAAGTGCCCGCCGTGTAGGCAATGCCGCCCGCTACCAACCAGAGCACGGCCGACCACGGGATGGCCAAGGCAAGCGGACGAATAACAATGATTCCAAGCCACCCAGTTCCCAGATACAGCGTCATGGCAAGTTTCCGATGACGCAGCGTGCCACGTGTTGTTTTCATGGCGACGCCGAAGAGCGCGAGTGCCCAGACGATGCCGAGCATGGTTAAGCCACCAGTTCGGTACAACGGACCGAGCGCGAATGGCGTGTACGTTCCGGCGATCAGCAGGAAAATTGCTGAATGATCCAGTGTTTGAAGAAAAATTTTCGCGCGCGTACGAGGCCAGGCATGGTAGAGCGTCGATCCCAGATACAGCAGCAACATGGTTACGGCAAAAATGATCGTGCCGACTAGAAAAGACGCGTTGCCATGGCGAAACGCCGCCAGGAGGAGAATCGGCGTGCCGATCATTCCACCGACAAGCCCGATCCCGTGGCTGATACTATTTGCCAATTCTTCGCCGGCTGATTGCGTCCGCATCGGCAAGGCCAGCGACTCGTCAACAACCTTCATCGCTCGACCTCATGCAACGCGCATCAAACGATTTTGCCAAGCAAAATGATGACTTGGTGTTCGGCATGGGACGTTGAACGTTAAAGCCTTAAGCGCTTGAGTCCCATGATCAAAGCGATCTTTTTCGACGCAGTGGGCACGCTGCTTTATTTGAACGGAACGGTCGGCCATCACTACGCGCTCGTGGGCAGGGAGGTGGGCTTTACGCTCGATGCGCACCAACTCGATGACGCGTTCTATTCGGCTTGGAAGAAAATGCCGCGCCGCGATGCGATCATCGGCCCGCGCGACGACGATGATAAAGGTTGGTGGCGTGAGCTTGTGGGTCTTGTCCTGGATCAGGTAGCCCCTTCTTTAAGCGAACTCGATCGAGACAATTTCTTCGAAATCGCTTACGAACATTTTGCGGAGCCTGGTGTTTGGGAACTTTACCCGGAAGCGACCGGCGTCCTGGAGCAATTGCAGCCGCGTTTTCAGCTCGCCGTGATCTCAAATTTTGACGGGAGATTGCGGCTTATTCTCCAACACCTCGGTATTTCCAAGTTTTTTAAGCACATTTTCATCTCCAGCGAGATCGGAGCGGACAAACCCGATCCGGAAATTTATCGGCGCGCGTTGAAGTTAATGGACGTGAAACCGAACGAGGTCCTTCACGTTGGCGACGATCCGGAACGGGATTGGGGAGCAGCCAGCGCCGCTGAATTGTCGATCTTTCGATTGGATCGACCGAAGAATTCGCTACGTGATCTGGTTACGATGTTGAAATTGTAGGGCGACCGCTTCGCTTGCCTGGCTTCCATTGGCCGCCGAAGCGCCCGCCCAACAATCTTGCGACACCGCTTGATCTGGATTAGAAAACGTTTCCGCCGCGGGTCGGTAGCTCAATTGGTAGAGCAGCGCCCTTTTAAGGCGTTGGTTCCGGGTTCGAGTCCCGGCCGACCCATGATTTCATCGCTCCCATACTTTCATCCAGCAAGCGTAGTGATCTCTCACAAATATAAGTGCATTTTTGTTGAAATCCCCAAGACGGGCTCCACCAGCGTCCGGGCGATTCTGGGCAAAGCTTGGAAACCCCATCTGAATCTGTGGCAGATCAAAAATCAGATGGAAACCTGTTGGACGCACTACGGCGGAAGGAAAAATCGAATTCTGGCGTCTTTGTATTTGTTGCGTCCCGAAGAACGCCGGAGAGAAATCGGACGCAAACAATTTGAGACCTACTTCAAATTCGGATTCGTTCGGAATCCGTGGGACCGTGTTGTCTCTCTCTACGAGCGCAGCGAGGCGATCCAACTCAGGGATAAAATGACGTTCGACGAATTTGTCGACTGGATTCAATACAGCAGCGCCACTTGCATCCACTCATCCCCTCACCGGTACCAACTGGATTGGTTCGTCGATCCTAATGGAAACGTACTCGCCGATTTCATCGGAAAATTCGAACGACTCGACGAGGACTGGGCTTTCGTGGCGAAGAAGCTGGGTGTGAACGAGGAATTGCCGCATCAAAGAGCCAATCCCCGGGCGCGGCATTACACTGAATATTACACGCCGCGAACCAGGGATGTCGTCGCGAACAAGTTTAAAGTCGATATAGAGCGGTTTGGCTATGAGTTCGCCGGATAAAATAAAAGCGATCGTTCTTACATGCGATCGCTATCGAGCGATCACGGAGCACATGATTTTTCAGTATGACCGGTTGTGGCCGGATCATCCATTCGTCTTTCATGTTCCTTATCAAGAGTCAGGCGGGGTGGATACCGAACGGGTTAAATATCTCACGGCGCCAGCTGATATTAAGGGAACTATTTTGCATCTGTTGGCGCGGATCGACGATGACGAATGGATTTACTGGTGCGTGGATGACAAATACCCCATCCAACTCGTCACTGATAAAATCGCGAGCCTGATCTCTCACGCCATGCGCTCGCCGGAGGTAGACGGTCTTTTGTTCTGCAGATGCCGCGCCACCCTGAATAACCCCAGGCTGACTCTCTATCGGCGCAAAATTAAGAATCCATTTGGCGATGTTTATTTGGAGCGAAAAGCCTGGTTCCAAATATGGATTCACCAGATCCTGCGCGCCAAAGTGCTCCGGCACCTCTTCGCCCATTTGCCTGACCACATTCCCAGCGCCAAAGCAATGGATGAGTTCAAGAACGACGTTCCCAAATTGTCCGAGCACCGGTTGTTTGTGACGAAGGAGAATTTCGCTGTGTTTGGAGAAAGCACCCGGCGAGGGGTGATCACGCAAAATTGTTACGACAGCATGGTCGCGGCAGGGATTGAGCCACCCGAATGGTTTCGCCGCCCAGACGGCGAATACGTGACGCTGGGAAAACTGTAGCTGTTACAGCCGCTCAAACGTGTAGCGAAAGCATTCGATCTCCGCGGCGAACCGCTCGCGCACTACCTCGCGAAGCTCCTCGTCATAATATTTTGAATAGTGTTCGCGGTTGGAGCGATTGTATTTCGGCAGTGCACCTGGCGAGATGTCTAATGCCGCACAAACCGTGCGAAAATCGCCCTCAAGATTCTCAAAGCGCATGATGTATTCAACGTTCCCGAAGGGATTTTCTTCGCCCTGATCCAGGCGGAGATAATCTGGGACCGACAGAGCGCTCGAAATGATCTTTCGGAATTTTTTTCGATCCCAAGCAGCCATATTTTGTGTCGGTGTAAAATACAACGAGATCATCCGGTCCCACGGATTTCGTACACAGGTGAACTTGTAGAGGTTACGAAACTCCGCTTCGCCAAGGGCCGCCCGGTATTCAGTCAGCGTTGAATGTTTTTTGACCTTGTACTTTGGATTGCGCAGGCCAAAGCGCTCGACCCCGTCTTGTTCACTCCGTAAAGCCACTAATTCATCCTCGGAATAATCGCGGAGGACACTCTGAATCGAATTACCGGCCGTCTTTGGAATGTGGACGAATAGAAAACGTTTCTGAAAGGAAATCATCAGCGCGCTATCGTGGGATTATTTTACGGCGCCTTCCCCAATTAGGCCAATACTGGCGGTTGTTTATCAGTCGTGCGACCTGTTGCTGGCGGGAAGCTCCATGATCCTGTCTCACAAATACAAATTCATCTTTATCAAGACGGCAAAGACAGCCGGCACGAGTATTGAGGTCTTCCTTTCAAAACACTGCGGACCCAAAGACGTCCTGACTCCCATTGAGCCTCCGGTCCAAGGCCATCAGCCGCGCAATTACCAGGGATTCATTAGCCCAATCCCTGAAATCCTGGATCGACCCGGCAAATTCTTCTCTGCTTTGCGGCATTCAATCGCCAGCCGCGAGAAATTTTATCGCCACATGCCTGCCTCAGAGGTGCAAAAGCGCGTTCCAGCGAAAGTCTGGAACAGCTATTTCAAGTTTTGCGTGGAACGAAATCCCTGGGACAAGGTTTTGTCTCACTACCACATGCATGCTGCCCGCGAAGGCGGTTCGCTTTCGCTCGATGAATATCTGGCCCGTGGCCGGTTGCCCACCAACTATTTTCGGTACACCGATCGCTACGGAAGAAAAATCATCGTCGATCGTATTCTCCGGTATGAGAACCTCGTTCCCGAACTCAGTGAAGTTTTCTCGCAATTAGGTATTCCCTTCGACGGAACACTGGGCGTTACAGCGAAATCGGAATACCGCACCGATCGCACACCTTACCAGCAAGTATTCAACGACGAACAACGGGGAATCGTTGAAAAGGCTTTTGCCAAAGAAATCGAACTGCACGGTTATCATTTTTAAGCGTCGCGGACCGGAACCTCAAATGGCGGTCAATCCCCAAAACCTGCCGATGAGGAAATTCTCATGCCTGGCCAAATTGGCTTTGGCCTTGAGTTTTCGCGTCCAAAGCGATATTCAAAATTCAGTCTAAGGGAGAAAGATCCTATGCCACTGTTAAAACCAGACCCGACGTTTTATCCTTCACCACGGCTGGCCATGCAGGCGCCACCGGAGAAATATGCCTTTGTGGCGGCGCTTAATCCGCCGGGTAGCAAACTGAACGACGCGCTGCTGGTTGTGGATGTTGATCCAAAGTCGTCCAGTTACGGGCAGCGCATCGGCGAAGTGAAGTTGCCAAGCTTTGGCGATGAAGTGCATCACTTCGGGTGGAACGCTTGCAGTTCAGCACTCTGTCCATATGCGCCACACCCGCACGTCGAGCGTCGCTACCTGGTTGTGCCCGGGATCCGCTCATCTCGTATTCACATCATCGACACCAAGCCTAACCCGGGAAAACCGAAGATCGTGAAAGTGATCGAGCCAGAAGAAATTTTTGCGCGTACGAATTATTCGCGTCCGCACACCATTCACTGTGGACCGGAAGCCATTTACGTTAGCGCGCTAGGCGCGCCCAATGGCGACGGCCCCGGCGGCATTTTCATGCTCGATTGCGAAACGTTCGAGGTACTCGGGCAGTGGGAAATGAACCGCGGGCCGCAATTTTTCCATTACGATTTTTGGTGGCACCTGGGCTTCGACACGTTGCTGAGCAGCGAATGGGGAACGCCCAACATGATCGAAAATGGAGTTCAACCAGATCTGCTTCTTGGCGGCAAATACGGACATCAAATGCATGTCTGGGATCTGCGACGGCGACGACATCTTCAGGCGCTCGACCTTGGCCCCGAACAGCAAATGGTGCTCGAGATGCGTCCGGCACATGATCCGACCAAAGCGTACGGCTTTGTCAGCGTGGTGGTTTCGCTGAAGGACTTATCCGCCTCGATCTGGCTGTGGCATCGGAGCAATGGAGCATGGGATGTCAAAAAAGTGATCGAAATTCCGGCCGAACCTGCCGACCCGGACAAACTGCCGGCGATGCTAAAAGATTTCAAAGCGGTGCCGCCACTCGTGACGGACATCAATTTGTCGCTGGACGACAAATTTCTTTACGTTTCCTGCTGGGGAACAGGCGAGTTTTTGCAATACGACGTGTCGGATCCATTTAATCCGAAGAAGACTGGCTCGGTTCGCATCGGGGGCATTGCTAATCGCACAGGGCACCCGAGCAAGCCGGATCAGCCGCTCGCCGGCGGACCACAAATGGTGGAAGTGAGCCGAGATGGCAAAAGAATCTATTTCACAAACTCGCTTTACGCGGCGTGGGACGAACAATTTTATCCCAACGGGGTCGGCAGTTGGATGGTAAAGCTTGATGCCGACCGCAATGGCGGCATCGCATTTGACGAAAAGTTTTTCCTCGAGAGCAGCGACTACCGAGTTCATCAGGTTCGCCTCGAAGGGGGCGATTCGTCGAGCGATTCATTTTGTTTTCCCTGAGCCACCTTTGGCCTTGGCTGGTGGTATTTGCGCTCGGTCTTTTTCACGGCGTGAACCCAGCCATGGGATGGCTTTTCGCTGTGGCGCTTGGGCTGCAGGAACAGAAACGCGCAGCGGTGCTTCGCGCGTTACTGCCGATCGCACTGGGGCACGCGCTCTCCATTGGGATTATCATCGCAGCAGTTCTGGTGGCTCGGGTCAGCCTGCCGCATTCCGCGTTGAAATTTGGTGCCGCCGCCATCCTGTTTGCCTTCGGATTGTATCGTCTCTTTCGGTCGCGTCACCCCAACTGGGTAGGCATGCGAGTCGGTTTTGGCGATTTAACTCTCTGGTCCTTCATCATGGCATCAGCTCACGGAGCAGGATTGATGCTCATCCCGTTATTTCTCAAATCAGGCGACGCGTCGCTCGGAACAGCGCCGAGCCCAATGGGCTCACACATGCATTCGATGCACGGTTTTGGATTCGGTAATGTCAGTTCACCATCTCTGCTGATCGGTTCAATCGCCGTCCACACCTTTGGCTACCTTCTCGCAACAGGCTTGGTGGCAATGCTGGTTTATGAAAAGCTGGGTGTTGGGCTGTTGCGACGCGCCTGGTTCAACCTCGATTTGTTCTGGATGCTAGCGCTAATGATCGCTGGTTTGTTTATCCTTTTCCTTTAACGAACGCGAAATCGCGTGCGGAGTTCGACTCCACGCTGAGCGTGCCACGCAAGCGCTATCCATCTCAAATCTTGACCTTGTCGTGATTGACGGTCTGCCAACGATGAATCTCGTCGGCAAGATGCGAAATTACTGACGCGTATTGTCTGTCAGCATAAAGATTGCGCGTCTCGGACGGATCGGCAGTAAGATTGTACAGTTCATTCAAGTCTTTGTCGCGCAAACAAAGCTTCCACCCATCCGGGGTAACAATCGCCCGAGTGGATTCCTCGACAGCGCGCTTCATTAGCCGTCGCCGAGCCAATCTGGTGCCCTTTTTTACTTTCGTGCGGTTTGGCGCCCACTCCAGAAATACGTTCCGCGATGTCACTGCTTCCTGGTTAATCAATGGCAGCAGACTCTCGCCGGCGCACTGGGGATGTTTGGGTTGGCCTAGAAGATCCAGCAACGTCGGCACAAAATCGATGTGACTGACCGGTTGTGAAACACGCGGCGTGCGCGTTTGAGCGCGAAGCCGGATCAAGAAAGGAACACGGGCAGCTTCCTCGAACATGGTTTCCTTGCCGAAAAGATGATGCGCGCCCAGGCTGTCGCCGTGGTCGCTCGTGTGCACAACAATCGTGTGGTCGGTCAGGCCGCATCGTTCAATGCAGGTGAGGATGGCGCCAATACTTTGGTCCACCAGCGTAACCAGGCCGAGATAACGCTGCTTGATGCTCCGGTATTCCTCAGGGGTTATCCCAAAAAATAATTGAGTCGGTAATCGCTCCCGGTCGAGAACGGCTTCCGCTTGCTGCCATTCACGCATTAAACGATAACGCAGCGGGATATCTTCACTTTCAGGAAGCGTGGCCGTTTCATCGAGGACTATCTCATGGAGCGGATTCTCATCGTTCAGCGGGCCGTTGTACGGTGAATGCGGCTCTACAAAACCAACAATCAGGATGAAAGGATCGGCGCGATGTTTTTCGATGAATTCGCATGCATGTCTCTCGAGAAACTTCGGCCGAGACAGTTCGATCGGCAGGCTGCTGATGGCTAGCTCCGAGAATCGTCCGTTCTGTTTGTCGGGCGCGATGCCGTTTGAGACGAGGAAATTCGTGTAGTCGCCGTGGTCGTCAGTAGAAACCCATCCCTCGAATCCTCGTCCGATCGGGCCGTCCTCACCAAGATGCCACTTTCCGATGTACGCTGTCCGATAGTCCTTATCTCCCATTAACTCAGGGAAGACCAGGAATCGTCGATCAAGTGGCACGCTGTTGCGTGTGCAGCCATTGATGTGCGGCCACGTCCCCGTCATGAGTGAAGAACGTGAAGGCGTGCAAACCGGATGAGTGACGTATGCGCGCTGGAAGATTACTGATTCAGAGGCAAGTTTATTCAGATTCGGCGCGTGCACCTTTACGCCTCCGTAACATGCGATGGTGTCCGCCCTCTGTTGGTCCGGCAGAAAAAGAACCAAATTGGGCTTTCGCTGTGCAGCCATGGTTTTCAGGTCACGCACTAAATCAGCCTTAATCGATCTCTGCAATCATCCAACTGTAGCGACGGTCTATGACCGCCGTCGGCGCTCGCAGAGCGCCGCTATAGCAGAATGGCCGGCGATCAATCTCAGTGCGCGTCGGAGCAATTCTTTTCCCGGTGCAATCTTGTGCCAGGGCGACGCGCCTGACGGATGCGGAAGCGGAATTACGTTGAAGCGGTGCCCTGCGCGCTCGGCACGAAATTTAAGACCGATCACGTTTTCCAATTTCGCGCAGTCTACAAATTGCGTGATGGCCAGTCGTCCGACAGGAATGATGAGACGCGGTCGCAAAATTTCGATCTCATCGTCCATCCACGAAGAGCAGTTCCGAATCTCTTCCGGAGCCGGAACACGATCTGTGCCGCCAGAATTCTTTCCCGGAAAACAGCGGCAGACTGCTGCGAAATAAATTTTTGATCGAACATCGGCTTCATTCATCCCGCAGAATTCTTCGAACCAGCGGAAAAGTGTCTTGCCGGCCGTGTGCGCAAACGGTCTTTGCAAAACCGGTTCTCGCGGGCCGGGTGCCTGACCAATGATCATTACGTCGCTCACGATTGCGCCGCCGGAGACCGGAGTTGATTTCATGCGCGGGCAGCGACGGCAGTGGAGCAGCGCTGTCACGTGTCGATCAAGTTGCGTTTGAATAGCATTTGTAGCCACGACCCTGTGGGCCGTTCGCACATGGCCCGGCAACGCGCAACATCAGACGAGCCTCGGGCCCGTGGCTACAGCGTTTTGAGCGATTGAAAACTCGTTAACGACGGAAAATAGACAACAGCAGGCTCAAGAGAATGCTGAGAATGATGCAGGTAACGATCGGAAAATAAAACGCAGTATGTTCGCGCTCGATCCGGATGTCACCGGGCAATCGTCCCAGCCATTTCGGCGCAAACCCGCCCCACATCACCAAGCCTACCAGCGTGACGATTACGCCAATGATGGCGATGAATTTGCCCAGCTCGCGCATTATCCAAAAAGTTGCGCGAATCGACCGGAGGCACAAGCTTGAGGCGAATGCCCGTACAATTCCGAGATTATTACGAGACGCTCGGTGTGCCGAAAACGGCGACCGAAGACGAGATTCGCAGCGCTTTTCGCAAGCTGGCGCGCAAACATCATCCCGACGTCGCCAGGGACAAGAAGGCCGCCGAAGAAAAGTTTAAAGAGATCAACGAGGCGTATGAGGTTTTAGGTGACCCAGAAAAACGCAAGAAATACGATCAACTCGGCGCAGATTGGAATCAGCCGGGGGGCTTCCAGCCGCCGCCACAATGGGGCCCGCAACCGACTGATGGCGGATATTATCAATGGGGCGGCGACGGCGGTGGAGGAGTTCAATTTGAGTTCGGGGGAACCGGATTCAGCGACTTCTTTGAAGCGTTTTTCGGCGGCGGCCGCGGCCGCTCAGCTTTCGGTGGATTTGGCGGACGCCAGGCAACGGCGGAGCGCGGGGCCGATGTCGAGGCCGACATCATGGTTACACTGGAAGAAGCGCTGAACGGATCCACGCGACCGGTTTCACTGCGCCGGGCAGGCTCAAACAAAGTTGAAAACTATCAGGTCAAAATCCCGCGTGGCGTTCGCGAGGGCCAGCGAATCCGTCTGGCTGGCCAGGGTGAAGCCGGTGTCCGCGGTGGGAAAAGCGGTGATTTGTTCCTACGCGTCCGTCTTGCGCGCCATCCAGATTTCTCAGTCGAAGGCAGCGATTTAATTCATGAGGTGAAAATCGAACCATGGCGGGCAGTGCTGGGCAGCGAATTGCTCGTCCCCACCCTCGAAGGAAAGGTGCGTCTGAAAATTCCAGCCGCTACGCAGGGCGGTCAGCGGTTTCGGCTGCGAGAACGGGGTTTGCCGGGAGTCTCAGGAAAGCGTGGCGACCTTTACGTTGAAGTTCAGATCAACGTGCCGAAGAAGCTGAGCGAACGCGAACGCGAAATCTGGAACGAACTGTCGAAACTACACGGTGGATAATTCATTGAAGCGTTAAATCGTTAGAGCGTTGAAGCGGAAACTCGTGTAATTCGTTTCCATGAAGATTTCACTCGGTTCCGATCACGCCGGTTTTCGTTATAAGGAAAAAGTCAAAGAATTGCTGGGCACTCTTGGCCACGAAGTAAAAGACTTCGGCACATTCAGCGAAGACCCGGTAGATTATCCGCTTTTCATTCGCCCGGCGGCGGAAGCTGTTGCTAGCGATCAATGTGAGCGCGGCATCGTGTTCGGTGGTTCGGGCAACGGCGAAGCGATGGTGGCCAACAAAGTTCACGGCGTTCGTTGTGCCCTTTGCTGGAGCGAAGAGTCGGCGCGCCTCTCACGACAACACAACGACGCCAACGTGCTTTCCATGGGCGAGCGCCTGATTCCGGAAGATCTCGCCCTAAAAATTGTGCGAATCTGGTTGGAAACAGGTTTCGACGGTGGCCGGCACGAGCGGCGGGTGGCAATGTTAAACGCGATGTAATCGTTGGCCTCGCCAGGGACGCCGCGCTGTAACGCCAAGCCGGCTCGGCCTGTCTGGTTGGCGCAGCGCGCCGATCCTACCAACGCAATTTATCCACGCAAACCGCGGCGAGAAAAACCGCGCTGACAAATGCGTTGCTTTGGAAAAAAGCGCGATTGACTCCCGCCACATCGAGCTTCTCAGTTTTGTGTTCGTAAACAAGAGCGGCTACGATCAGCGGCATCGACCAGTAATAAACCGGGCCAAGCTGCGCCACCACGCCGAAAGCGATCAGTGCTACAAATGTCACAAGATGCATTAACTGCGCCAGCCGAAGGCTTCGCGCGATCCCGAGTTTCACGACAAGTGATCGAATACGTTCGCGCCGATCGAAATCATAATCCTGCGTCGCATAAATGAGATCGAATCCCGCGACCCAGCAAATTACGCCGGCGGCAAGTATAACCGGGGCAAGATCGATCCGACCAGTTTGGGCAATCCATGCGCCGACCGGTGCGATAGCCAGCGCGAGACCAAGAAAGAAGTGCGTTGCGCTGGTGAATCGTTTTGTGAGCGAATAGAAAAAAATCAGAGCGAGCGCAACCGGCGCAAGGATCAGAGTCAATCGATTGATTGCAGCCGCTGCCAGGAGAAAGCCGCCAGAACTGAGTGCAAGCGCGACGATCGCTCGCGACTTGGAAACAAGTCGATGCCTCAAGGCGGTGCGCGGATTGCGCTGATCGAGCGACCAGTCAACCAGTCGGTTGAAAAGCATTGCTGCGGTGCGTGCGAACACCATGCAGACCACAACCAGAACCAAAACTCGCAACGAGGGCCACCCGTCCGCGGCCACAACGAGCGCGCCGAGGGCAAAGGGCAGTGCAAAGATTGTGTGCGAAAAACGAATCAGTCGCAGAAAACGCGACAACGGTCCGCCGATTCCAATTTCCTCCCCGGATTGATGCATGCCGAAAGATTTCTACAGAAGGCAGCCAAGAAAACGAAGTTTGTAATGGCCGATCTTTCGTTCTCTTTGTTTTCTTTTGTTAGACCAGCTGGCGCCGGCCGCTCGGGTCCCTACCCTTCTGGATTCACCGGAAAATGTTTGTTTTTGAGGGACTCCGGGACCCGTCTGGTCTGTTCCATTTCGACTTTTTCGCTCGCAGCATTCAGCTCATCGTACGCTTCCCTACTCTTGGCCGCGCGGCACATGTAAGCTGTGGCATGCGCCAGAGGAATTCGCGCTTCGGGTATGCCGACAAATTCGACCGCCTGTTGCATCGCGATCGCGAGCCGCAGCGCATCCGGGTCGGCGAGGCCAATGTCTTCGCTCGCAAAGATCACGATCCGCCGCGCGATGAAACGGAAATCTTCTCCGGCATGTAACATTTTCGCGAGCCAATACATCGCGCCTTTTTCGTCTGATGCTCGCATGCTTTTAATAAACGCACTGATCGTGTCGTAGTGCGCGTCGCCTGCGCGATCGTATACGACGGCCTTCTGTTGAATGCTTTCTTCGGCAACCTGAAGCGTGAAATGAACAGCCTCAGCTCCGTAGCCGGGGGCGTTGATCCCAGCCGCTGCAGAATGTTTTTCACGTTTTGGGTGGCCGACCTCAGCGCGGTCGGCTAGAGGCGGCGTGGTAAGGACGCCGATCTCGAGTGCGTTTAGACACTTCCGCGCGTCGCCGTCGCTCAACTTTGCAAGATGACGCCGCGCGTCGTGGTCCATCTGGACGTTGTAATTTCCAAGTCCGCGCTCTTTGTCGGCTAACGCGCGATCAATTAATAGTTCGAGTTGCTCGACGGTGAGCGGCTCAAGTCGAAAAACCTGTGATCGCGACACGAGCGCGCTGTTTACGTAGAAGAACGGATTATAGGTGGTCGCGCCGATCAGGCGAAGAGTTCCTGCCTCGACGTCCGGCAAAAGAATGTCTTGTTGCGCCTTGTTGAAATGATGGATCTCATCAACGAACAGGATCGTCTTTCGCCCAGACGTGCGCAGACGATTGGCAGCTGCAGCGATGACTCTGCGCATTTCGGCGACATTGCTTTCCACGCCGCTGATCCGGACGAATTTTGCACGCGTCATCTCCGCAATGACTCGGGCCAGCGTGGTCTTACCGCTGCCGGGCGGACCGGAGAAAATCACCGAGGGTAATCGATCGGCTTCAATCGCGCGGCGCAACAATTTGCCCGGCCCAAGAATGTGTTCCTGGCCGACAAGTTCATCGAGCGACCGGGGACGCATGCGCGTCGCAAGCGGTGCACTATCGACGCGCTCGACGTCGACATCCTCGTCATCCCCGAAAAGATCCTGCACGAGGGAAATTACGGTGCGCTGGTGATGCAGGCAATGGTGCCTGCAAGTCTTGGAGCGCAGACAAGATTGTCTGCGTTACGACGGCATTGCCTCCATCACCATCTTGAGATAGGGCGGTCCGCCAGCTAAGCTCGGCGGGGAACATGAAATGCATACTCGTTCCAATCGATTTTTCCGACGTGGCACCGCGGGTGATCGATCTGGCCCGACAACTGGCTAAGGCTCTCGGTGCGGAGATCCATCTCATTCACGTAAAAGAACTCACTGCTGCAGCAAGGCCGGGCACACTTGGCTATGGCCTGGCGGGCATGCCCGAGCTTGCGCCGATGTCGGGGGTACCAGTTCCCGGCTTTGAACCCATGCCGGAAACGATTCCAGAGGATGAGGGCCAGAAATCGAAACTCACCAGGTGGCAAGAAGAGATAGCTCAGGATGGTATCAAGGTCAGTTTACATCAGCCGGCTGGCGCGGTTGCCGAAGAAATTTTGAACGAGGCCGATAAGCTCAATACCGATTTGATTGTAATGGGCAGGCACGGGCACGGCGCGATGTATAATTTACTGGTAGGAAGCGCCACGAAAGGCGTGTTGAAACACAGCACTCGGCCTGTGCTCCTGGTGCCGGCTCCAAAATCGCCATAACCAAATTTAAACGCTAAACATCCAACGCCGTTTGGAACATAGGCTTGAAGCCTGTGTGCCCAGCCGGTTTGTAACCCGCTAAGTCCGGAGCAGCGGACAACATGTCCGCTGGGCGCACAAGGCGCAGCCTTATGTTCCATGTCCCGCTCGCGCGTTTGCGGCTTGCCTTGCCAAGGCTCAATGAGCGAAAAGCCGATGGATGAAATTCCTGAACGTGCCGCGTCAGCCGTTTGTGGGTCTGTCTCTCATGGCTGCATTAGGAATTATCATCTCAGACCTCTTGCCCATTTCCGGCGCTGCCTTGGCGGTGCTGACCATTGTCCTGGCGATCTGCATAGTCATCGTCGCGTGGCGACCCGTACTGGTGGCGACTTATGCGATCGTCGGCATTGGCTTTTTCCTCCTGCACAATCTTGAGACAAGCAACACGGAAAGTCAGCAACTTGCTGAGGCACTTGGCAGCCGGCCGCGAGTTGTCACAGCAACCGGGTGCGTCATCACTGAACCAAAGATTGCGCCGAGCGGGTTTGCAACATTTCTGCTCGGGCTCGAGTCAGTCGAATTCGAAGGCCAGAAACAATCCGCGCACGCCGTCTGGCAGGTCCGCTGGAAAGGTATGCAGGAATTTGGTGACGAACTGAAGCTGTTTGGAACGGCGGAAGTCATCCCGCCACCGCGAAATCCCGGTGAATTCGATATGCGCGACTATCTGGAGCGTCACCACGTCCGTCGAATGCTCTTTGTTCGTTACCCGGAGGACGGCGTTCTGATTCGACACGGCAGTGGCAACCCGATCCTACGGCTCGCGCAGAAGTCCCGTGCATGGATGCAGAACACACTTTGCAGGGGATTGGAAAACGCGCCTCAGGTACAGAATTTTCTCAGTGGGATCGTGCTTGGTCTCAGACACCAAACTCCAGAAGACATCGAGGAACCGTTTCAACAAACCGGCACACTTCATCTTTTCGCCGTGGCGGGTTTGCACGTGGGGATTGTCGCCGTGCTGTTGTGGACGCTGGCGATGGTCGCCCGGCTATCGCGCAAGTGGGCGGCGGCACTCATCATACCCCTGCTTCTTTTTTACGCCGCGGTGACGGGACTCCACGTATCAAGTGTCAGGGCCGCGGTAATGAGTTCGATTTTATTGGGTGGCTTGTTTTTCGAACGGAAGGTTTTCGTCCTCAACAGCCTCGCCGCGGCGGCGTTCTTTCTCCTATGCTGGAACACGAACGAACTTTTTTCGACAGGTTTTCAACTCTCCTTCGCAGTTGTGGGCGCCATCATATTGTTTGCCGATCCACTTAGTGGATTTTTGCAGCGCTGGACCGCTCCTGATCCGTTCCTGCCACGAAGCCTGTTACGCGGCCCGCAACGTTGGATGCACGCCGGCTTCAAATGGCTATGTGACGGAGCTGGCGTATCTCTTGCAGCATGGATTGGCTCGTTGCCGTTAGTGCTCTGGTATTTTTACATCGTCACGCCGATTTCTTTGGTGGCGAATTTAATCGTGGTGCCGATTGCTTTTTTCATTCTGGCTATCGCGCTGCTTTCCCTGCTTTCGACGCCGCTTCTGCCGGGGCTTGGGTTGATTTTCAATAATGCCAATTGGCTTTTAGCACAGGTTGTAATCGGAATAGTGCAATTCCTCGCACACGTTCCCGGCGGCCATTTTTACGTCGAACGCCCGCATTGGCCCGAAAAACTCATCGCAAAAGTCACTGTCCTGGATGTCGGCGCCGGAGCGGCTGTCCATGTGCAAACCGGAAGCGCAAACTGGCTGTTCGACTGCGGAAACGATCGGACCTACCAGCGAGTGATCCGCGAGTATTTGCATTGGGCCGGTGTGAATCGGCTTTCCGGCGTACTGCTTACGCACGGCGACGCAAATCACCTGGGTGGCGCAGCGCAATTACTGGAAGATTTTCCTCGAATCCGCCTGGTCGATAATCCGGCACCCGATCACTCGGCTGTTCACAGGCGATTGCTGCGTTTATTTCAGGAACGCGCAATTAAACTGGACAATCTGGTTAAGGGAGGCCGTTTCCAACTGTCGCGAGATGTGATCGCCCACGTCCTATTCCCTCCGCAGAACTTCAGCGCGGCGATGGCTGATGATCAAGCGTATGTCGTTCATCTGCTAGTCGCGCCGGCGACCCGGGTTTTGTTCATGTCGGACAGCGGGATCACAACGGAACGAGCATTGTTGACGAGCCGCATGGATCTGCAGAGCGACATTATCATCAAGGGTCAGCATCATTCGGGAGAATCTGGCTCCGAGGCCTTCCTCGATGCTACGCGACCGCGTCTAATCATTGCCACTTCGCGCGACTTTCCTGGCTACGAGCGAATTAACGATACCTGGGCAGAAAATTTGCGAAAACGCGGCATCAGACTCTTTCGCCAGGATGAGACCGGCGCAGTAATACTGCGGTTTCGCAAAGACGGTTGGGAAGCGCAAAGCTATTTCACAGGCGAAATCTTTCGCAGTTCCACCCATTGAATGGGCGCGCCTTTTTCCTGGAAAGTGCGTCCAAATTTGCTCGGCGGCAGATCGACCTCAGCCTTACCGATTGCAAAACCGGGACTTGATTCGGCGATTTCTTTGATTTTCCCAAAGTAATCAACGTCATCTGTCGCGATGTAAATGCTTCCGTTTTTCTGAAGCGCGGCATGAATTGAATCCAGAAAATCCCGCGTCACAATCCGGCGTCGATGGTGACGGCGTTTTGGCCAGGGATCCGGAAACAATAGATAGAATCTTTCCACCGATTCGGCCGGTAACAGATAGCGCACGGCATAAAAACTCTCCATTCGTAACAGCCGGACGTTATCCAGCGTGGCGGCTTTACGCGCCGAAGTGCGCACTCGATTGAGTAGCCGTTCGATCCCCAGAAAATTTTTGTCCGGCAGGCGCTGTGCCAGCGCGCAAAGAAATGAACCGTCGCCACATCCGAGATCGACGTGCAAAGGCGCTTTGCGTCGGAAGATCTTACCGAGGTCGAGACGATCAGTCAGCGAAGGGATCTCGATCAGTCGAAAAGGGACGTGCCTGCGGTGAGCTAAGCTACCCTCATCCGCAGGCACGCTGAGGAGAAAGTGAATCGGGAACGAATCGAAAAATTCGGATAAACGGGGAGACAATGCCAAAGGAAGCGTGGCTATTGTGATGATTTGGTCCGGCCCGCATTGAATTAAGCTTCCATCGGTTTATGACGATCGCCTCGCCAATGGCAAGCAAAAAATAAGCTGAGTTATTCACAACGCGCCGATCGGAAAGCTGTCTAACATCGAACGTATGAAGCGAACACTTATTCCCTCGCTGGGCTTCGCGTTGATTGCCGCATGCACTATCCCAAGTAGCCAGGGGCAAAATTCTTCTCCTGCGGAAACCAAAACCGCGATCTTTGCCGGCGGTTGCTTTTGGTGCATTCAACCGGCCTTTGACAAGGCAAAAGGCGTCATCAAAACTGTGGTCGGTTATTGCGGCGGAACGGAACCGAACCCGACTTACGAACTCGTTTCATCCGAAAAAACCGGTTACCGCGAGTCGATCCAGATTACGTACGATCCGGCGAAAATCTCTTACGACCAGTTGCTTGATATTTACTGGCGACAAATCGATCCCACCCAGGGTGACGGACAGTTTACTGACATCGGACCGAGTTATCGCGCTGCGATTTTTTTCGGCAACGATGATGAGAAAAAAATCGCGGAAGCTTCAAAGGAGAAACTTGCGCGCTCCGGCAAATTCAAGAAGCCGATCGTAACCGAAATTCTGCCAGCGGTGAAATTTTATCCGGCCGAGGCGTATCATCAAAAATATTACCAGCAGAACCCGGAACACTTTGAAGCATTCGAGGAGGGCTCGGGACGGACCTCCTTCAAAAAGAAGGCCTGGAAAGAATAAACATTCCCAACGTCGAACGCCCAACATCTAATTCATCGCGCTGTCATTCTGAGCGAAGCGAAGCCCGACAGCCTCATGAATAGGTTGGGGGTTAGATAAATCATCCGAGCTAGACAATCTGCACCCCTTCGGTCGCAGTTCGTTTGGCGTAAAGATCGCTAAGACGTTTTGTTACTGGGCCGACTTTGCCATCGCCAATTTGGCGGTTGTCCAGCCTGGTGACCGCAGCCAGCTCGCCCATTGTGCCCGTACAAAACATCTCATTGGCTGCGTAAACATCGACGACCGATAAATCGGTCTCGATACAGCGAATTTTTTCCGCGGCACAAATCTCCATCACTGTGGCCCGCGTAATTCCCTCCGGACAAGCCACGACGCGACTGGTCGCCAGATCGCCACTTGATCGCAATTTATCGGAGTTGCGCACGATGAAGACATGCGTGGCGTTCGTTTCCGCGACAAAACCGCGCGTATCGAGCATCAGGGCGTCATCCGCGCCGGCATTGTTTGCTTCGATCTTCGCCAGAATCGAATTGAGCAGATTCCCGTGATGAATTCGTGCATCGAGCACCTCGCGCGGCGGGCGGCGGATTTTGCTTGTAATCAAAGTCAGCCCCGTTTTCGCGTAAACCGGCGCCTTGTGTTCCGCGAGAACGATCAATGTCGGTCCGCTCTGATTCAGACGCGGATCCATTCCGGAAGTAATCTTTACACCCCGGGTGAGCGTAAGGCGGACATGCACGCCGTCGCTCATCCCGTTTGCCGCGAGCGTGCGTTTGATCTCCTCAATGATTTTTTCGCGTGGCGGAATTTCGGCAAATGACAACGCGCGTGCCGAACGCTCCAGCCGGTCGAGATGATCGTTAAGCTTGAAAATCCGGCCGTTGTATAACCGCAACCCTTCCCACACCGCGTCACCGCCCTGCACGGCGGAATCAAACGGGCTGATTCCAGCCTTGTCGCGGTGAAGAAGCTCACCGTTGATATTAATGATCAGATTGCGATTTCGCTCATCGAATTTCTGAAGCATGGCTTAAGGCGGATTGCAGACTGTCTTGTTGTAGCAGCGTTTGTGTCAAACGCCCTGCGAATGGTACAGGCAATCGCCAGGAAATCGCGCAACGGGTTACTCAGCGCAATCGATATTCGTAAAGCCTTTCATATGGCTCGCGACAGCGCTCATAAATTTCCTGCAAACGAGCGGGAACTTTGGCGTGGCTCCGATGATATGGTTGAAACGATGTCGTTTTGGCGACTTCAGCGTACCAGTGCTTCGCCCAGATACCATCGGTTTCGCGCAATCCAGGCGGCCAGGAAAGCATGGAGTCGCTAAAGTCCACGCCGACCGCATCACAAAGCAGGCGCAACATTCGTTTAGGATTTTCCAGCACCTCTTTTGCATCCACGACCGGCGGGACGGAATTCGTCCGAACGCGGACACAGTCAAATATCTCTGCCTGCTGCATAAAGCCCAAGTCCGGCAGGGTTGGGGCCTCTCGCTTTTTGATGTACGAAGCGATCACCTCGCGGGGATCACGAATAAGAAAGCAATTGGTAACTGCACCGAGCCAGTCGCGGTCCACCTCCGGCAAAAGATGGTGTGCCATTTGTTTCTGGAAAAAAATCCTCTTCGCGCTCGGGATTGGACGAATCAGTTGTGCGATAACTTTTCGCCAATCGGTCTCCCCCGAAGCAACCACTTCATCCGCGCCAGGATGTTCTTTGCCTGTCACGTTTAAGTAGTAAGCGTAAAACGGCTCATCGACGACAAAAGTGTCGCCGCGATTCCCCCAAGCGCGCATCATCGCAGTCGAAATGTTTCGGGGGCCCGACCACATGGCGATTCGGACCGAGTAAGCCATCGGGAAAGAATCTTGCGCGCTGGACAAATTGCCAGCCGGAATTGATTCTTTGGAGGTGCTCGGGATCGCTCGAATGAGCGACCTAACTTTTGGCGAAAACGCCTAGCAGCGGTCGGCGAGATGGCGTTTTGGAGCGGAAATCGCTTACGAAACCATTTTCAGTGCGGATCTCGACGTGGCCAGCGGCCCGCTTGGCACCGTAGACCAACACAGCGCCGACCGGCGCCTGATAAGGGTCCGTCACCGGAAGTTTCTTAAACCCGTAATTGTTCACCAGTTCCTGGCCAGCTTGTTTGGCCAGAGTCGTCTGCGGCCGGGATTTCACTACGCCGGCAGCAACAAGAGCTTCTTTCACGTAGTGCCAGCACTTCGAAAGAGAGTGCGCTCGTGCGCGCTCTTCTGCGATGGTCGCTGCTCGCCGCAGCTTCGGATCGATCTTTGAATCGTTGCCGAACGGCTGCACAATTTTCTTTGGATAATATTTCTCTACGACCTCAACCGTTTGCTTTTTGCCAGAAGCGTCGGTGTAATCAAATTTGGGTTTCGGCGCTGAAAAATTGAGCGCCGCCGCCGGACGCGGCCAGAAACTTATGCAACAAAGGCCAACAATAAGAGAGGGGGTTATTTTTCGCATGAAGCGCGCGTCCTATCGATGAGATTGACTGGCCGTGCAACTGATTTTTTTACCAAAACGTAAAATTTTCCGGTTTGGCAATTGCTGATTCCGCACAGGTCTGCAAAAAAGGTGGTTTGAGGATCGATTTTTGGTCGGTGAACTACAGCGACGAGACCAAATCAACCATTCGCTGGCGCATTTTTGCGTCCGGGAGCCGGCCGATTCCGGCTCTCATATTATCCTCGAGGTGTGTTGGTTTGTCGGTGGCAGGAATGACGCAAGTGACAGCGGAATTGGCCACGATCCATTTGAGGAAAAATTGCGCCCAGGAATGACAATCAAATTCAGAAGCCCAATCAGGCAACGGTTTTGAGCGCGTTCGACCGAAGAGATCGCCGCCGCCAAAGGGCCGATTGACGATGACAGCAATTCTGCGCTCCTGAGCAAGCGGCAAAAGGCGCTCTTCGGCTTCGCGTTCCATGAGCGAATAGTTGATCTGCACAAAATCGAGCTTTTCGCTTCGCATGATTTTGTCGACCTCGGCAAAAGCACCCGCTTCATAGTGTGTGATTCCAAGGTAACGGATCCGCTCTTGTGCCTTCCATTCACGCAAGGTCGCCAACTGCGTCTGGACATCGACAAGGTTGTGGACCTGCATCAGATCGATTCGCTTCGCGCGTAAAAGCGCCATCGAACGCTCCATCGATTGAATTCCATTCTCCTTGCCGCGTGTCCAAACTTTCGTAGCAAGAAAAAGTTGATCCCGAATTCCGAGCTCGGTCGTCAGCTTACCGATCACATCTTCCGCGCGACCATACATTGGCGACGTATCGATCACGCGACCGCCAAGCTTCACGAAAACCGAAAGGACGTCTCCGAGTTGTCTCCGGCTATCTGGCTTAAGATCGACATCGAACGCCTGCCAGGTTCCCAGGCCGATCACCGGCAGTTTTTCGCCCGATGAAGGAATCGTGCGCGCCAGCATTGCTGGTGATTCGGCTTTCGCCTCCGTGCTCAATGCATCAATCGGCAAAAATAATCCAGCTGCCGTTCCGCCAATGACCCGTGCTGCATTGCGTCTCGTCATCATCCCTTTGTCATTCCGACCGAAGTGGAGGAATCTCTTGCTGTAGCCTTAAAAAAAATTAGAGATGTCTCGACTTCGGCCGACATGACAAAGCTTATGAAGCGCCGCCGTTTTATCAAAACCACTGCAGGGACCGCTCTCGCATTAAACGCAGGATCCATAACGCTGCTCGCAGAGAAATCCGTGAAGCCTCTACGCATTCTCATTCTTGGGGGCACCGGGTTCATCGGGCCGTACGAGGTTCGATACGCACTCAGCCGCGGCCACAAGGTCACGACTTTTAACCGCGGTAAGACGCATCCCGGCGAGTTGCCAAAGGAAGTCGAACAATTGGTCGGGGATCGCAACGGTCAGCTTGACGCGCTGAAAAATCGGCAATGGGATGTGGCGATCGATAATCCCACCACGCTTCCCGCCTGGGTCCGTGATGCTGCGCAGATTCTGAAAGGCAATGTCGAGCGCTACGTGTTTATCTCCACAATCTCGGTCTATGCCGACACGGGCCAAGGTGTAGACGAAACAGCGCCTCCGGCCAAATACGACGGCGCCGATCCATACAAAGAGACAATCGAAGCAGTTAAGGCGTCAGGGTACAAAACTTATGGCCCGCTTAAAGCATTGTCGGAAAAGGAAGCTGAGAAGTGGTTTCCTGAAAAAACACTAATCATCCGTCCAGGCCTCATCGTCGGACCAGGCGACCAAACCGATCGTTTTACCTATTGGCCCGTGCGCATCGACCGAGGAGGCGAAGTCTTAGCTCCGGGCACTCCAGCCGATCCGGTACAATTCATCGATGCGCGCGACCTGGCGGAATGGACAATCCGTATGGCGGAAAATCGCGAGACAGGAATTTATAATGCAACCGGTCCCGCCAAGCCGCTCGAAATTGGTCAGATGCTGGACCAAATCAAAGGTGCGCTCCATTCGAACGCGACTTTGACTTGGTTACCCGCCGAGTTTCTCAAACAAGAGAAAGTTGAAGCGTGGTCGGACATGCCGGTCTGGGCCGGTGACGAGCTCGGACTTGCGCGAACGAAAATCGATCGAGCGCTAACCAAAGGCTTGACATTTCGCCCCCTCGCGGAGACAGCGCGCGACACCCTCGGCTGGTTCAAATCTTTGCCGCAAGATCGACAATCGAAACTGCACGCGGGTCTAACACCTGAGCGGGAAGCAAAGGTGCTCGCGGCGTGGCACAACAGAAAAGCATGATAGCCATGTCATCCCGAGCGAATGCGAGGGATCTCACAAATGCGGAACACGTCACGCTAGTAGGAGAGGCCCTTCGCTCACACTCGGGATGACTGCGCTTTTAATGTGAAACGCCTCTTCACCAAAGTCGTTGATGTAAAGCCGGATGAGATTCGCGCCGTCTGGCTGGGCTTCATTTTCTTCTTTGTCGTCCTTGCCGGCTATTACGTGATCCGGCCAGTTCGCGACAACATTGGCGCCAGTTATTCGGAAAATCTGTGGTGGATGTTTACGGTGGTAATGCTCACAATGCTCGTCGCCAACGCGCTCTTTTCAGCCATTGTCGCCCGCATGTCGCGGAGAAGATTTATTCCGATCGCTTACCGCTTCTTTATCTCAAATCTCATCATTTTTTTCGTGCTAATGCAGTTCGCGCCGCGCGGAAGGCGGCCGTGGATCGACCTGTGTTTTTTTGTCTGGGTCAGCGTCTTCAACCTTTTCGCCACTGCGGTATTTTGGGGTTTTATGACCGACCTGTTCACGACTGAACAGGGAAAACGTCTTTTTGGCTTTATCGCTGTCGGCGGTTCGCTCGGAGGAATCCTTGGACCGATTATTACCGCGTCGCTCGTGCATCGCGTCAGCACAGGTGTGTTGCTACTGATTTGCGCTGCGATGCTTGAGATCGCCGCGCAGAGTGTGCGTTTTTTTCCTGCAGAATTTCGACGAGCCGATTCGAAATCAGCAGAGGATGAATCTGCGACGGCTGAAAAACCGATCGGCGGCAGATTTTGGGACGGTGTCACTCATATTTGCCGTTCGCCTTACCTTTTCGGGCTCTTCGTATTTATTTTGCTCTACACGCTAACGTCCACCTGGGCGTACTTCCAGCAATCTGAACTCACCAAGGCCGGCTTTGTCGATCGCGCCACGCGGACCGCGTTTTTCGCGAAGCTCGACCTTTCAGTCAACACGCTGACTCTGTTGCTGCAGATATTTGCGACCGGCCGCCTGATGAAATTCCTCGGTGTGACTGTGACTTTGCTGTTCATGCCGATTCTCAGTTTATTTGGCTTTGCCGCGATGGGGTTGGTGCCGGTTCTCACAGTGCTCGCAGTGTTTCAAGTCGCGCGCCGCGCGAGCACATTTGCTTTCATGCGGCCCGCGCGCGAAGTGCTGTTTACTGTCTTGCGTCGGGAAGACAAATACAAAGCAAAGAGTTTCATCGATACTTTCGGCTATCGCTGCGGTGATCAATTAGGCGCCTGGTCTTATGGTGGCATGCAGGCGCTTGGTCTTGGTTTAAGCACGATTAGTTATATTGCCCTGCCGGTAGTCGGCTGTTGGTGCGCGCTTGGTGTTTGGCTTGGCCGCAAACAACAGATTTTCGCAGAAGCAAAACGCGATCGCACCGCCTCGATGGACGATATCGCCGCATCGGAACCTGCATAGTTTCCTTTCTGTTAAGCGGAAACAGGTTGCTCGCATCCGAGTCTGACGCGAATCATAGTCAGCAACAACCAAAGGAGGTAAAACGATGGCAACACGAACTGGATCTGCTGCCTGGGAAGGCACACTGAAGGAAGGCAGGGGAAACATGAAACTCGGCAGCGGCGCATTTGAGGGGCCTTATTCATTTTCATCGCGCTTCGAGGAGGGTAAGGGCACGAATCCTGAAGAACTGATCGGCGCCGCAGAAGCCGGCTGCTTCTCGATGGCGCTCTCGGCGAATCTCGAAAAAGCCGGCAACCCCGCCAAACGAGTCAGCACGACGGCGACGGTGAAGCTGGAAATGGTCGAAGGCGCGCCAAAGATCACAACGATCGATTTGAAAACCGATGCTGAGGTTCCCGGAATCGACAAAACAAAATTCGACGAGATTGCCGAGCAGACAAGGAAAGGCTGCCCGGTTTCAAAGGCACTGGCCGGAACGCAGATCAATCTGGAAGCGAGATTGCTGTAGCCGAGATTATAGTATTGCAGCCACCGGCCCGTGGCCGGCCCAGGGCGTGATTGGCTTTCACCCAGAGAGAGACGGCCCACAGGGCCGTGGCGACAGCAAATGGAGTGTTTTAGTGAGCCGCCCAGTCTGCTTCAGTGCGGCGTCCCTATTCCTGCACGAAATGAATTCCGTTCTCAACACCGATCAACGATCCGGGACATATCGGGCCCATCAGGTTTCGCAAATTCATCGGCGCAGCGCGCGAAAAATCTCTCGAACCCTGAAGGCATCGTCATGTTCAACATGCGAGACGGTTGATCGCCAACGTTCTTGAACGTGTGAACAATCCCGCGCGGCAGGAACGCGGTTCCGCCCGGACCAGCTTCATTCCATTCTCCATTCAAAAAGAAAGCCACCCGGCCTTCGATGACATGAAGTATTTCATCCTCGTTCAGGTGATAATGCGGCGGCGGGCCACCGCCGGGAGGCGTGATCTCGCTCCACATTGCGAGCGTTCCGCCTGTGTGCTCGCCGTCCAGCAGGATCGTTAGTTCCAATCCAACAACACCGCCGAGTCGATCATCGCGCTCGCCAACCACATGATTGAAGGCGAACTACTGGTGGCTGAGGGGACACTCGACCCGGGACTCGACGAACTACGTACCGCGCTCACATTGGAAGACGCCCTGAAATACGACGAGCCTCCATCGTGGATGATTCCTTTGCGGCATTCTATCGGCGCAAATCTGATGGCTGCAGGCCGTTTCACAGAAGCCGAACAGATCTATCGCGACGATCTGAAGCGTCTGCCCGAGAACGGGTGGTCTCTGTTCGGGTTGTCCCAAGCGCTCGCTGCACAACAAAAAGATGGCGCAGAACTGGAGGCGATACGCGCGCGGTTCAACAAAGTATGGGCAAAAGCCGACGTGAAAATAACCAGCTCGTGTCTATGCCGACCGCGATTGACATCGAACTATGACCCGAAGCGCACGTCAACCTCGCGCCTCTCATCGGCCGACTAAAGCGCCAAATTCTCCTGCTTTGGAGCTGAAGCCGTATCCGTTAGGGCGCGAAATTTCTTCACCAAGTCGTCGAGTTTGGCCACGTAGTGATCGACGTTCTCGTCGCGGTTTTCGGGATCGAATTCGCTGGCAGCTTTGGCGGCTTCGTAAGCGGGAACCTTTTTCGGGGTCTCTTTGATGTAGTAGCTGATCTGGTCGCCCGGTTTGTAATTGCGGCTGCTGGCGAGGGCGAGTTCGTACGCAGCGGCGCGGTTACGCGCGGAGCCGGCGATCTTGGCGCGATACTTATCAAGCGAATCCTGAAGGGTGTCGGTCTTCATCAGCATGTCGATCTTCCATTCGCGATCCCGGATTTTTCGCTCGAACTGATCCCGAAGATCAGCGATCGCTTCTGGTTTTCCTTCCATGATGAGTTTGATCATTTCCTCCAGGAATACGCGCTGGAATTTTTCGAGTCCGCGCGATTTGAGCGCGCCACCCTTGATAACTACGTCGCCGTCTTTCGTAAGGAGTGCGTAGTTCTTCGCTTTGTAGCTGAACATGGCGTCGAATTGCTCGTCGAACTCGATTTCAATTCCTTCGGGTAATTCTTTCGCCAAACCTTCACGCAATTCGTCAATTGTAGAACCTGCGTCCCGCTGGTTGGCTTTCGAACGCAAGCCAGAGGCATGCGCTACTTCTGGCGGGACGAAATAAATTCCGTCGGTATCTACTTCAATCACTTTCGCGCCCTGCGCGCCTAACCAGTCGATCATCTTCTTCAACAAATCGCGTCCGATTTGGGTGACGCGCGCCGCGGCGTCGAAATCGGCGAAATGTCCCTGTGCGAAACCGAGGTAGCCGTAGAAACTATTCAGGAGGATCTTGAACGTGTTTTGCAAAGCCTGGAGATGATGCTGCCTCGCCGGATCTTTCTCCGCGCGCATTTCTGCCTTCGCTTCCAAACGGAACGTGCGCAAATCCGTGAGCAAGTGTCGGAAGATTTGCAGCTGATCGGTCACGGGAAAACAATCGAATTTCAACATGATCGACGGATAGAGCGAAGCGACATCGCAATGCCAGACATGGTGCGCGACGCCCGTGAAGAAGATGTCGGTATAGCCGCCCTCGAACGCGCGCGGCATCGGCAGCTCGGGAATGGAATGGCGTTGCCGGAAATATTCGCGCAAAAACAGCGCGTTGATCCGCGTGGCGTTGCCACGAACGATCACGTCCTGATAGTTGTAGGGAAAAATCTGCGCCTGGATGAAATAGCTCGCGCTAAAGAGTTCCGATAAGGCGCGCGTCTCCCGTACGCCGCACAATGCGCGCCGTCGGAATTGTTCTGAATTGTCCAGGTACGCGCCTTGCAATTCCTTGCCGGTAAGCGTGGAGATTTCTCCGCTCTCGCAAAGATCGAAATGCCGGGCGACATCAGTCCGGTCGAAACCAGCAAGAGAACGCATGCCGACGTCATAAAATTGTGCGAGCAAAAACGTATCGACAAAATGGCGCCCACCGACTGTGAACTTGGGATAATCAATTGTTTTTTCCGCGATTTGTAGTCGAGACGGTCGCGAGCGCAGGAACCCATCGCTGCGTCCCCAGTCGAGTTTTGTCTTTGCCTTCTTTGCACGTGCGACCAGGAGCGGGAGATGGAAGCGGAACAAGTCGTGGCCTTCGATCACGTCGGGATCGCGTTCCTTAATAATGGCAGTCAGACGCTTCAGCGCATCATGCTCCGATTGCTCGACGTTTTGAGGATCAATAATCAGCAATTCTTCCCAACCAGTATTATCCGAAAGCCCAATGCCCATAAGGTGATCGGCCCGACCGGGGTCACCGGCCCCGGCTACAGAAAGGACCTCAATTTGCATCCGTTTCATTTCCTCAAACGCCAGATCTTTAAACAACGTGCGTCCAGTCGCTGTGAGGTAGTGCTGCACTGGATCGGTGAACGCGAAGAAATCGCGCCCGGCGTTCTTAAGCCCATTGCGCAGGGCTATTAGCTCTTTCCAGCTATCGACCGTGACCAACCAGCCGTAATTGAGACTGCTTTCGAGCTTTTCGGATTCAATGCCAAGATCGACAACATCCGAGTCACACCAGACAAATGGGTGGAAAGGCTCAACGTCGGCAATGGTCGATCCGTCCGCTTCCCGGCGATAAACGTTGACCGTTCCCGTTTCGCCAAGTTCGATGGCGACGATACGTGGCGTCGGATCAGCGCCGAAGAGCAGAGTGTTTTTCTGGAATTCCATGGCTGCAACCGCAGATTACGCGGATTCCGAGGATTCGAAAGCGAGCTAACCTTCACCTCGATCCTCTCCCTGGGAAGGAAAGGCGGACGTGTAGCGCCAGGTAAAGGGCCAAGGCTTTTGGAAAATAATGTGCGGAAATCTGCCAAATCTGTGGATATAGATCAGACATGAAACTTCGTTCCTGGCCGATCTTCTTGTGGACGATTCTGCCGGCCCTTGCATTCGCGCAGCAAACGCCACAATCGCTCGCCGACAGGGAGATGCCGTCGTTGCTCGCGATTTACAGAGACATTCACACTCACCCGGAATTATCAGGCCAGGAGGAAAGCACCGCATCCCTCATCGCAAAGGAATTGCGCGCGGCAGGCTGCCAGGTCACCGAGCATCTCGGCAAGTATGAGAACTCCAAACTTAAGGGCTATGGAGTGGTGGGCGTCATGAAGAATGGCGAAGGGCCAACCGTGCTCGTACGAACGGATATGGACGCGTTGCCGGTGCAAGAAGAAACGGGTTTGCCGTACGCCAGCAAAATCATCGCGAAAAACGATGAAGGTAAGGATGTCCATGTGATGCACGCCTGCGGGCACGACGCACACATCGCCGCGTTCATCGGCACGGCGCGCGCTGTGGCGAAGCTGAAGGACCAATGGCACGGGACAATCTTGTTCGTAGCGCAACCTGCGGAGGAATTGGGCACCGGCGCGCGTGCGTTGCTCAAGGACGGCCTTTACGAAAAATTCGGAAAACCGAATTTCGCGTTGGGATTCCATGACAAGGCAGATCTGGAAACGGGCCGCATTGGTGTGACTGAAGGTTACACCTACGCCAATGTCGATTCAGTGGATGTCACTGTGCGGGGCGTAGGCGGACACGGTGCGTATCCGCATAAGACGAAAGACCCGATCGTGCTTGCGGCGGAAATGATCAACGATTGGCAAACTATCGCGAGCCGCGAAAACAATCCGCTCGACCCAATCGTTATCACCGTCGGTTCTATCCACGGCGGGACAAAGCACAACATCATTCCGGACGAAGTGACAATGCAGTTGACCGTGCGCACGTACAAACCCGAGACGCGCGCGCGTGTATTGGCCGCGATTGAGAGAATCGCCAGGGGAATCGCCGACGCCGGCGGAGTCCCGCCCGATCGCGCGCCGATTGTCAGCGTATCCAAAGATCAATTTTGCACGGCGACCTACAACAATCCCGAGCTGACGAGGCGGCTGGTCGCTGTTTGGAAGAACTCGTTAGGCAACGAAAACGTGGAGATGGTCGATCCGACGATGGGCGGAGAAGATTTCTCAGAATACAGCTTGCCGGACCATTCCATTCCCGCGGTCGATTTTCACATTGGCGCAGTCAAGCCGGAGAAGATCGCGGAGTACAAGCAGGCGGGGAAAGAATTGCCAAGCCTGCATTCCAGCAAGTTCGCGCCCGTTCCGGAACCAACCATCCGCGTGGGAATCATCGGAATGACGAGCGCTGTGCTCGAATTAATGAAGAAGCAGGGGCAATGAGACTCGTAACCCGGTTCCGAATTACGATTTAACAATTCAACGAATTACGAATTCGGCTTCAACAATTTGACCCGCAAACGTCACTTCACCTTGATTTTTTTTCGCAGATAGGTCGGGACATCGAGATCTTCACCTTCGACAATAGTGGGCTCGCTCTTTTCAAAGCGACCGCGGTTGACCGGTTCGAACTGCAAAACCTCCTGTTTGGCCTGCATGGATTTCTCAGCCGGCAGTTTTTCTTCTTTTGAAGGCGCCGGCTTTCTTCGAGGTGTGGTCACAGGCGGTTCAGGCGTGGCGAGAACTTCGAATGCGTCCGAGGTTGATTCCACGGACAGCGGTGGCGCGGTTTCGACCTCCGCGAGACTGGGCTCTTCGAAAGGCGTCATCTCGGCGGACTGAAAATCTTCGATCGGCGCAGGCTCGGGCTCAACCTCGACCTTCGGCGCGGTTTCACGAGGCTGTTCCAACACTGGCGGCATTGGCAGCGCACTGCTCAGCGGAGGCTGAGTCTGCGGCAAAACCTCATCCGCTGTAAACGAACTGATGATCGTGACGCTCAAGCGGTCCCCCAACCGTCCGTCCACAGCAGTGCCGAAAAGAATCTGCGTTTCGTCGCTAACATGCCGATCGAGTTCCTTCATTACGATTTCGACTTCCGACAGAGTCATACTCGGCCCGCCTGCCACCTGGACGAGAACCCGCGCAGCTTCCCCCAGTGTGCGGCCTCGATCCATCAATGGACTCTTCAGCGCCTGTGCGAGGGCATCGTGTGCGCGATTGTCCGAATCGGATTCGCCAAAACCGAACAGGCATCGCCCGTTGCGGCTGCGCAAGGCAGCAACCAAATCGTCAAAGCCAATTCGAATGAGCCCCGGTCGCTGCACCAGATTTACAATCGAACGAATGCTCTGACTGATGGTGGTGTCAGCTTTTGAAAATGCCTGATGAATACCTGCGTGCGGCGCGACCATGTCGCCCATCTGATCGTTTTCAAAGCAAACCACTGCGTTGGCGATCTCGTTGAGTCGACCCAGAGCTTCGCGCGCCTGGGCGTTGCGGCGCCTGCCTTCGAACCCAAACGGCAACGTTGCGAATGCAAGAACCAGCGCGCCCGCCTCTCGAGCAAGATGCGCCACATACGGTGCCGCGCCGGATCCGGTGCCGCCGCCGAGACCTGTGCAAATAAAGATCATTCTTGCGCCGCTTAACGCCTCGCGGATCTCCTCCGTCGATTCGAAAGCGGCTTGATAACCAACCTCCGGGTCGCCGCCTGCGCCCAAGCCACGGGTGACTGTGCGGCCGAGCTGCACTTTGTGCGCCGCAACGGAACTCGCCAGAGATTGCACGTCGGTGTTAACCGCCAGGACCTCGGCTCCCTCCAATCCGTCGAGCACAAGCCGGTCGAGCGCATTCAGACCGGCGCCACCGACACTGACGATCTTAATTGGAATGAATTCCTCCGCCCGCTCGGGAAGATTATAGTTTTTATTGAGTTGAATCATGATAGTAGGGACGGACCGCCGGGCCGTCCGAGGTCGAGCATCTGCGGCGCGCCCGGCGGTCGCGCCCTAGCAAAAAATTGAATCATCTTTCATCGCCTTCCGCTGAAAATTCTTCCAAGAATCCGCCCGAATCCCCTCGCCGGCCGGTCTGTTTGCACGGCCTGAGCATATTTGATCAGCCCGATTGCTGTCGAAAATTGCGGGTTCTCTACCGCAGCCGTCACACCTGATGTTGTTTGAGCGTGGGCGACATGCCCGGGCATTTCAAAAATCTCCTCCGCGAGATTGTCGATGCCATTGAGCAGGCTGCATCCGCCGGTGATGAAAATACCGGCGCCGAGGTAACTAATGAATGGCTCCTCGTCCAGCCTGCGCTTGAGCAACTCAAGGGTTTCGCGCAGACGCAAATGAATGATCGTGTTCAACGTCTCGCGCTCGATCTCCTTTCCCGCAAAACCGGAATCGTCCTTTAGCAAAATCATTTCACCTGGGAAACAATTGCCGAGGATACAACTTCCTTCCTCGATTTTGAGTTTCTCCGCTCGCGCCATTGGGATGCGCAAGCCCATGGAAATGTCATTGGTGATATGGTCACCGCCGATTGCAATACAACCGCTCTGCTTCACTGCGCCGTCCGCGTACAAAATATAGTCTGTCGTCCCTCCGCCGATATCGATCACCAGGGCACCGAGGTCTTTCTGGTGTTGCGTCAGAACGACTTGAGCAGAAGCAAGCCCGCCAAAAACGACATCCTCAACGTCGAGGGGCAATTCTTTCACACACCGGATCGTGTTTTGGATGCGCGTCCGCACTCCGTGAATGATATGGAAATCGGCTTCTAATCTTTGGCCGAGCATCCCGACCGGGTTCAGCACGCCGTCCTGTCCATCGACATGATAATGCTGAATGATGGAATGAAGGAATGCGTTCTGGGCAGGAATGCTTACCTCGCGCGCATTGATTTTCACGTCTTCCACGTCCTGCTCATCGATTTCATCGCGGTCCTCGGGGAGCATGACGCATCCCCGATTGTTGAAGCTTTGAAGGTGCGATCCGGCAACGGCCACATAAACGCTCCGAATCATCACGTCGCTTTTCTGTTCAGCATCGACCACTGCTTCGTGCACGCATTTCATCGCCGTCTCAAAATCAACGATCTCGCCCTTGCGTACGCCGCGCGATGGTGTCTGGCCGACACCGAGAATCTTGACGGTGCCATCAGGCCGACTCTCGCCGACAACGACACAGATTTTGGAGGTTCCGATCTCAAGACCAATCATCAAATTATTGCTCGCCATTGTGTTAATCCGTTTTCTGTCGCTGAATGGGAATTGCCCTGAGGGGTGGTTTTGAATTAATGCGCGCCTTGCTCGGTGGAGGGCGGCTTTCAGAAGGATGCACCGGGATGGCTTTCATAATCCGCGGTTCGAGGGCAGGCTCGATGGTATCGTTAATCACCGTGGCCGCCCGCGGAGCGAACGTTACCGGGATGTTTCTTTGCACAAGCAGGTTTAACGTCGCGAGTTCCTGTTTTGAATCGTCACAATAAACAAGAAATTGTTCCAGCCGACGTAATTGCGTTTCGAGATCGTTGTAACCAAATGTCACGCGGCTGTGATTCTTATCCGTCACCAGCAGGCGATAGCTTTCGGAGGCGTCGATCTCGCGAATCTGAAAGCGCATCTGCAAAAAACTGCGCGCGCTTAAACGCAGCAGCTCCAGCGCGGTCTTAGCTTCGGGCGATTCGACGACTTTGCCCACCTCGAGCGACTCGCTCGAGCATCCCACAATGACCGGTAATCCGAGATATTCGGGCAACAACTTCTTTTCTTTCATCAAAACACCGCGCGCGTCCACTAGAAAAGCGGAGTCTGATGCAAATGGATCGGAAATTTCCTTTTCGGTCGTGATCCACGCGACCGGCTTTCGCTCCACCACACGAATATCGATCTCGGAAGGCAAATTCCGCACCACTTCCACCTCATCGGTCTGAGGCAGCTGCTCTATCAGATCGTGGACGCGAGCCAGATTTACGCGGAAAATATTTTGGCCTTCGTGTAGATCCGCGGCGTTCAAAATCTGCTCGCGTTGCAAGCTTCCGTCCGTCTGGAATTCAATTGTCTTCAGCGTGTAGTCGGGATTTTCGAAAAACAAACGTCTGGCGGCTTCACGCGTCCCCGCATAAATCGCGGCGCACAGCGCGGCGAGTAGTACCACTCGGGAGAGAACCGCCAGTGCCCTTCGGGCGCGATGTTCTGCCACTCTGCGGGAGCGAACTTTTACATCAAGCAAGTGCTGCTGCCGACGCTGGCGCCCATTGGAAACCCGCCGGTTGCGCGATTGGGAGCGTCTCTGGATAGGCCTCACCTCAGACTCCCTTCCGTTCTGGCACGAGAGAGCGCTATGATACGCGCGCAAAGATCAAGATAACTGATACCCGCGGCCGCAGCGGCTTCCGGCAACAAGCTCGCCTCCGTCATTCCAGGAATGGTGTTCACTTCCAGCGCAAACGGATCGCCCGAGTCGCAGAGCAGCACGTCAACGCGGCCGTAAACAACCAGGCCGAGCGCGCGAAAAGCACGCAGTGCCAGTTCCTGGATCTCCTTCGTCTTATTCGGATCGATTTTCGCCGGGCAAACGTGCTCGGCGCCGCCGCCAGCCTGCGGATTCAGGAACGGGTACTTGTTGTTGAAGTCGTAAAATCCGCCCTTGGGAATTATTTCAAGAATCGGCAGGGCTTGATCACCAAGAATACCTATCGTCAACTCGCGGCCCGGCACAAATTTTTCTATCAACAATTTGCGATCGTACTTGCCTGCCTCCGCCATCGCCGGATCAAGCTCGCTCGCGGTTTTTACAATCACCACGCCAACGGTAGAACCTTGTCTTGCCGGCTTTACTACCAGCGGAACCGGAATCGTTGGGCGCTGGCCGGCTTCAACGACCTCCCATTCCGGAGTGACGACATTGTGCGCGCGAAATTTTTCCTTCGACAAAATTTTGTCGAACGCCGCCCGGCTTGCCTCGACCCCGTCACCCGTGTAAGGCACGCCGCGCTCCTCCAAAATTTTCTGGAGCTGGCCGTCTTCGCCGAAAGTTCCGTGGATGGTGTTGAACGCAAGATCGACATCTTTCGGAAGCGCGAAGTTTTCATCACGAACATCGACCTCGACGACTTCTGCGCCTAACGAGCGAAGCGCTTTGGAAACACCGCGACCAGTCGCCAGCGACACGTCACGCTCAGACCCGGGACCACCCATTAAGACTGCGATTTTTTTCGGCAAGCTTTGATCGGTCGCCATCGTCACCCCGGTTCTCCCACGATTTGCACTTCGGTCTCCAGCTCGATTCCGCGCCTGGACCGCGCAGTTGCCTTGATCTTTTCGATTAGCTCCAGCATTTCCGCCGCAGTCGCGCCGCCGTCATTGACGATAAAATTACCGTGCACCTCAGATACCCGCGCTTTTCCGATGCGCGAATTTTTCAGTCCCAACTCCTCAACCAGCCTTCCCGCAGGACATGTATCAGGATTTTTGAAAATACAGCCCGCGCTTTTTGCCGCAGGTTGTGACGTCCGCCGTTTTTCCTGCGACGCTTCCAGTTTGCGAACGATTTCCTCAAGTGGCGCAAACTGGCCGCGAAAAACGGCGGACACTGCGAAATTTTTCTCCAGCAACGGGAAATTGCGGTAATACACGACCAGTTCGTCCCGTTTTCTTGTGTGCGGCTCGCCATTGGCATCGAGATAGCGAACACGGACGACGTTCTCGAAGGTTTGCGCACCCATCGCACCTGCGTTCATACGCAAACCGCCGCCGACCGTGCCTGGAATTCCTTCCAACCACTCCAGCCCACCAATACCGGCCGCTTTACCCGCGTAAGCAACTTCCTTCAATTTCGCCCCGGCGCCTGCTGTGATCTCGGCGCCGTTGACCTCGATCTTGTCAAAATCGCCGCCGCACGGATGAACGACCACTCCGCGAACGCCGCCATCGCGAACGAGAAGATTCGATCCGCGACCCATCACGAAGAGCGGAAGATTTTCGTCCCGGCAAAAACGAATCACCTCGCCGAAGGCCTTCTCATTTCGCGGCTCGACCCAGAATTGCGCCGGGCCACCTACGCGAAGCGTGGTGTGCTTCGAGAGCGGCTCATAGAGGCGGACTTCGCCATGTTCGCCCACGATGTCTTTCAATTTTTCTGCAATAACCAAGTCGGCAGCGAGGACGGATACCTGCTCGTGAATATTTCCGGCACCCAGACTCAAAACGAGATCGCCGGACTCAAGCACGTTCCCCACAGCACGGTGCACCCATTCCAAGCGTGGCTCGTAACTGACGCCCTGGTGTCCGTGCGCAACGATTTCGTCAGCAATCATTTGTCCGGTCACCCCCGGGATCGGCGCTTCGTTCGAGCCATAAACATCTGTTACGATTACATGGTCCGCATCATCGAAGGCGCGACCAAATTCCTTCCGCAATGCTTTCGTACGTGAATAACGGTGCGGTTGAAACATGGTAAGCACGCGCTTGCGCCCAACCGTTCTCGCCGTTTTGAGCGTGGCGCGGATTTCCGTCGGGTGGTGCCCATAATCATCCACCAAGAGAAATCGCGGGCTGTCATACTTGATTTCGAACCGGCGCCGCGCGTGCTCGAACTTTGCCAGCGATTTGGCGATTTTCTTAAACGCAATGCCGAGCTCCGACGCGAGCGCAATTACTCCCAGCGCATTGTGAACATTATGCTGTCCCGGCACATTCAAGATTGCTTCGCCCAGGTGTTGTCCTTGATGGTTGACCCGGAACGTCGAAGTAAAATCCTTCAGCTGGATCTCCACGGCGCGATAATCGGCCGTCTCACCAAAGCCATAGGAAATTCCGCGCGAGAGCGAGCGACATAATCGCGCCGCATTTTTGTCGTCGCCGTTATAAAAAACCTTGCCGGTCGTTTGCCTGACCAATTGCGAGAAAACCTTTTCAATTGCGTCGAGGTCAGCATAAAAATCCAGGTGTTCCTCCTCGATATTCAGGATCAGCGTGTGCTCCGGGTGAAAAAGCGCAACGGTGCCATCGCTCTCGTCTCCTTCGGCAACGAAATATTCGCCACGCGGATCCCAGTGCGCGTTGGTCCCGAGAATTGGAATCTCGGCGCCGACGTAATGCGATGGGTGCAGCCCGCCTTCGCGCAGGACGTGCGCGGTCATTGCTGAGGTCGTCGTTTTGCCATGCATTCCAGCGATGACGATGCCGCGTTTGCTGCGCATGATTGCGGCCAACGCTTCCGCACGACGTACGATCGCCTTACCCGAGGCTCGCGCGCTAACAAGAATTGGATTGTCACTCCTGATTGCAGAAGAAAACACAACGAGGTCGGCGGGGTCTGCGTCTTCCGGTCGATGCTGCCCGCGAAAACGCAAACCGAGCCGCCGCAATCGGTCGGTTTCCATTGTGCTGACCTTGTCCGACCCGCTGACTGTGTGCCCGAGTTCGATCAAGAACGCGGCGATACCGCTCATGCCGCTGCCTGCTACGCCGACAAGATGAATCCGATGTTGCTCACGTGTGAGGAATGCTGGCAGGTCGGGCGGCAAGGTATGCACCGTCTCCGCTGCGGAGACGGTCTGCGGCGGAGCCTGTGCAGTCACCCTGCAATCTTCAGAGACGGGCTTCATGAGTCGTATATCTCTCCATGGTCGTCACCACACGTCCGGCAGCATCCATGGGCGACAGGCGGGAAGAATTCGCAGCCATCTGTCGAATCCGTTCTGGATCCTCGATCAATTCCCGAATTTTGTGCGCGAGTAACTCGCCCGAGACTTCTGACTCCTTCAGAAGAATCGCTGCCTGGCCACGAGCATAGATTTCCGCGTTGCGGGTTTGATGATCATCGGTTGCATAGGGAAATGGGATTAGGATCGCGGGCAATGAAAAGGCCGCAAACTCAGCGAGACTGGCCGCACCAGCTCGCGCGACCACAAGATCGGCAGCGCTGTAAACTTCTTCCATGCGATGATGAAACGCGGCGATGTGGGCGGGGACATTTTCGCGACGATAATTATCGGCTACCAAACGCTCATCGCGCGTGCCGGAAAGGTGAATCACTTGCAGTGGAACGCCTCGCAAGAACGGCAGCGCTTTAATCATTGCCTGATTAATTCCGCTCGCGCCCTGGCTGCCTCCCATTACAAGCAGCGTGGGGATCTCCTCACGGAGCCCAAGTTTTTGACGCGCCATCCGTCGATCTAAACGAACCAGTTCGGTTCGGACCGGGGTGCCTGTAACTTCAGTGTTGGTTTTTGGAAAAAACGGCGCGCATTCCTTGAACCCGAGCATCACCGCTCGCACCATTCGCGCTGTCAAACGATTCGCTTTTCCAGGAATTGCGTTTGATTCGTGGATAAAGGTCGGAATACCGCGAATCCGACCGGCCAGCACCGGTGCGGTGGAAGTAAATCCGCCCATTCCCAGAACGACCTGGGGTTTGAATGTTCGATAAATAGCTCGGCAAAGCGCCAGGCTTTCGTAAAAACGGCGAAGGAAACCAAAAAAAGCCGGAGAAAATGGCGACGGTAATCCAACGGTTGGCAATTTTTCCACTCGGAAACTTTCGCGACCAGAGAGCGCCAGAGCGTCAATGTCTTTTTCAGAAACTAACAGCATCACTTCGTGGCCGCGGTCCCGCAGCACTTCTGCCACGGCGATACCGGGAAAAAGATGTCCGCCAGTTCCTCCGCAAGCGATCACTGCATTCATAAGATCTGATTCCTCACTTCCAATTCATACGACTTATTCATCGGCGCTAAATACGTGGCGTGACTCGGACGCGCATGGCCACAGGTTTCTTGTGCGGCGGCTCAAGAATGCCCTGCCGGTAAATGTTTAACAGTAAGCCCACGCCGAACATGCACGCGACCAGGTTAGAACCACCATAGCTAATGAACGGCAGCGGCAGCCCTTTGTTCGGAAGAAGCGATGTGGTGACGCCGATATTGACTGCGGCCTGCAAAGCCATCAACGAAACGACGCCACAGCCAAGAAGCAGGCCGAATCGATCTTTAGCGTGCAGCGCGATGAGAATGCCACAAACGATAATGACTACGAACAAAAAGATCACGAGCAGACTGAACCTCAGACCAAGCTCTTCGCCAATAATTGGAAAAATGAAATCAGTATGCGCGTACGGTAGATAAAGCATTTTTTGGCGGCCGTTACCCAGGCCGAGTCCTTCCATTCCACCGCTGCCCCAGGCGATCAATGCCTGCATCTGCTGCAAGCCTGCATCTTCCTTGTAGTTTTGCGGATGAAGAAACGCGGAGAGCCGTCCCATTCGCTCGGAGATTCGGCTGGCGACAATCAGAAGCCCGCCAAGGCCGGCGAACGATATTGTACCGAGCCATAATGGATTCGCGCCGGCAACGAACATGACCACAAACGCAGTGGTTCCCAGCAAAGCTGTGGTCCCCAAATCGACTTCGCCGAGAACAAGCGCCGCCGGCAGGCTAACGATTGCAAGCGGAAGGATAAGTCCAAAGAGGATATTGCTCCCCGAGTCTTCGCGTCGGGCGAACCAGGCAGCCAGGAAGACGATTGCTGCCAGCTTCGCCAGCTCCGAGGGCTGAAAAGTTACCGGCCCAAGGGCGATCCAACGGCGCGACCCGTTAAGGCGCATCCCGATATGCGGAAAATAGCAAAGCCCCAGAGCAATGAGCGAGAGCGCAAACCACAGCCACCATGTGCGCTGCCAAAAGTGATAATCAATCAGCGCGGCAAAGACGCAGATCGCAAGGCCAATTCCGAACCAAATCGCCTGGCGTCTAATGAAAAAATAGACATCTCCATGACTGTCGCGCGCAAAAGCGCTCGTGCTGAAGAGCATGACAATCCCAATCACGAGAAGTCCCAGCACAGCGAGAAAAAGGATATAGGCACTTTTACGATGCATGGTCAGGTCGAATGCGATTTTTGCTTTGCGTGGCGCGCTTCATTTTTCTTTTTGGTGTTCGCTGACTTTCCGGTCGTCGTTTTTGGCTTCGTTGTCTTGGGGATTAACAACTTTTGACCAATGCGTAATTTCCGCGGATCCTCGATATGGTTGAGCTCCATCAGATCGTCGTAAGGGACCTTTAGTTTTTTGGCGATCGTCACCGGATTATCGCCCTTCTTCACCAGGTAAGTTTTTCCAGAAGAGACAGGCCTGACCGCAATGGCCTTCGGAACTGTGGGCGGGTTCGCGTGGTTGTCTCTTGATGACAATTTCGAAGGCGAATGTGAAGGGCTTGGATCCTGGTGAGGCGCGTTCGCTTTTTGCCCCACTGCATTTTGCAATTTGGCGCGATCAGTGTGAATTGCTGCGCTCGCCGTTGCGGGCGGTTTAGGATCCGCGTTTGCCGAGGATGCCGAAACAAACGAATTCTCCCGCGTCTTGATGGCGTTGAACGCAATAATTCCCGAGACGGCGACTACGTGCAGAAGCAAAACAATCAGCAAAGCCCGCGACAATTTCATGTTCGGTTCCGGCATTTCGTCAAAGTCCATTCCGGCGCTTGCTCCCGAGGAGCGGCGGGCAGTCGCAGCCCAGAGTTTTCTATGTCTGAAGAAGTGCGGAACTTTCATCATCAGCTTTCAGGCAACGCGCGGACGAGCGCGCGAAATTGATCGCCTCGGTCAGCGTAGCTTTTGAACATGTCAAAGGACGACGTGCCCGGGGAAAAAAGAACGATTTCCCCGGGTTTTGCGCTGGCATGTGCACGCTCGACCGCATCGGCAAGCGAGCTTGCGATCTCGGATTGGACCGCGCCATCCCAGGAGCGCCTGATGCTCTCCGCCATTTCGCCGATCAAAATCGTGGATCTGACCTTCTCTTTTACGAGTGATCGAAGCGGATCAAAGCTAAAACCCTTGTCCTTACCGCCGGCGATCAGGATGACTGGCTTGGTTTGCGCGCGTAATGCCTTGTCCACTGCGTCGAGGTTAGTCGCCTTGGAATCGTTCACATAGGCGACGCTGTTGACTTCGCGCACAAATTCGCAGCGATGCGGCTGCGGCTCATAAATAGAAAGCGGCGGCACCATCTCCCCAAACGACAAACCGCGTGCCATGCCAACGGCAAGGGTCGCCATCAAATTCTCGATGTTATGCAGACCACGCAGCTTGGTATCGGCCAATCGCAAAACTGATTCGTCGCGGTAAAGAATCGCGCCTTCAGAAAGTCGGAAGTCTGCACCGTTGACGTACGCGCTAAAGGTGATCGTGCGCGGGCGGATATCCGGTATTTTTTCGATGGCATTCACGACTGCCACATCGGCATCGGTTTGATTTTCAAAAATGCGCAGCTTGGCCCCCCGATATTCCGCCACCGATCGATAACGATCGAGATGGTCTGGAGCGAAATTAAGCCAGAGACTGATGGATGGATGAAAGGTGCGAATCGTCTCCAGTTGGAACGAACTCACCTCTACCGTGAGGACGTCGTATGGCTGCTTTTCGCGCGCCACTTCCGACAGCGGCTTTCCGATATTTCCGCAGGCAATTGTTCGCTGCCCGCAGGCATTCAACATCTGGGCAAGCAGTTCGGTCGTTGTCGTTTTGCCGTTCGTGCCGGTCACTGCGATGACCGGAATTTTTTCGCAAAAGCGCCAACCGAGTTCGAGTTCGCCGATGATGTCGATTCCGCGCGAGGAGAAATTCCGCACCAGGCGCGAAGCCGGATCAATGCCCGGACTTAAGACCGCCATTTTATAGGTAGACGAGTCTTGCTCCGCCGCGGCTCCGCATGTCACGTGCACATCCTGCGCTCGCAGATTGTCGATCGTCGATTTAAGCAAGTTCTTCTCTTCGGCGCTATCGAGCACCGTAACCTGCGCACCCTCTGATTTAAGCAGCAGCGCGGCGGCGCTCCCACTCAATCCCGCACCAAGAACGGCAAAATTCTGATTCTTGTAGCGCATGATTTATCTCAATTTCAGTGTCGCAAGACCAAGCAACGCAAAGACGATCGAGAGGATCCAAAACCGAACGATCACCGTGTTTTCCTTCCAGCCGGTCAGTTCAAAGTGATGATGAAGCGGAGACATGACGAAGATTCGTTTGCCAGTGAGTTTGAAACTCATCACCTGCAAAATCACCGAGACGGCTTCGATCACGAAGACGCCGCCTACGACAATCAAGAGCAGCTCCTGCTTACAACAGATAGCCACGATGCCAATCGTGCCTCCGATGGAGAGCGACCCGGTATCGCCCATGAAAACTTTCGCTGGAAAACAGTTGAACCAGAGAAAACCCAAACCCGCGCCGATCAGTGCGGAGCAGACAACAGTCAGTTCTCCCGCAAATGGATAAAAGGGGACCTGTAAATATTCGGCGATTCGAAAATTCCCGGCCGCGTAGGAAAGCAAAGCATAATCGAACGCCACAGTGATGGTGCAACCGATCGCCAGCCCATCGAGCCCGTCCGTGAGATTGACGGCGTTCGAGGAACCAACAATCACGAGGAGAAAGAATACGAAAGTGAACCAGCCCATGTTTGCAATGACTGGCGCCTTAACGAATGGCACGTAAAGAGCGCGCGCCTGCACGTCCAGCAACGGACTGCTGAGGAAAACAGCAGTGACAATTACGGCAAGAGCAATCTGAAAGACCAGTTTGATCCGGCCGCTGATACCATCGGATTTCTTCTTCGTTACCTTGAGGTAATCATCAGCGAAGCCGAGAGCGCCGAGATAAATCATGCAAAAGAGGACCAGCCAGACGAAACGATTATCGAGGCGCGCCCAGAGAAGACTGGATACAAAGACGGAGCCGATAACCAACACGCCACCCATGGTGGGTGTACCTTGTTTACCACCGTGTAGTTCAGCGAGGCGGTGAACTTCCGCCGCTCCGCGAATCGGTTGCCCCAATTTTAGCGCAATGAGGATTCGAATAATGAAGTTTCCAAAGACCAACGTGACCAGGAACGCCGTCACCGCCGCGGCAATGGCTCGGAAGGTGACATAGAGGAAAACGTTGAACCCGATGAACCGATCGCTCAGGTGATGGAGAAAGTACATCATGGCGAATTGGCGATTATCGATTTTGGATTGCGGAACGCTTCAATCACTTGCTCCGTGCGCGCCAGGCGGCTGCCCTTGATGAGCACCAGGTCGCCGGGCGCGGCGATCTCGGTCAATAATTCAGCGGCTTCAGCCGTTGACGCTACGGTTGAGCTGTTCTCCAGGCCGGCGCCTTTTGCAGCGTCTGAGATAATTGCGGCAACATTTCCTATGACGATCAGACGATCGATCTTTAACGCAGCGGCGGTTTCGCCCACTTCGCGGTGCCCGCGCTCCGATTGGTCGCCCAATTCACGCATCTCGCCCAAGACAGCGATCCGTTGTCCCTCCGCGTCCAATTCGACTAATGTTTGCAGCGCCGCTTTCATGGATTCGGGGTTTGCGTTGTAACTGTCATCCAGAAATTGCACACCGCGGATTTCCCTGACCTGCAGACGGGCCTTTGTGAGTGGAGCGGCGGCCAGGCCGGCGGCGCATTCTTCCAGGGAAAGACCGAAGACACGACCGGCTGCGACCGCCAACAACGCGTTCTGCACCATGTGCAAACCGGGTACGGGTAATTGGGCCCGGCAGCGATGCGCCCCCTCGAGAATCGTGAAATCCGTTCCGTTCCCGCTCTGATTGACCTCGCTCGCGCGAATCGCGCCAGCAGTTGTACCGGCAAAAATCACTTTACCCCGAGCGCGAGCAGCGATCCCCTTGGTAAATGGATCGTCAGCGTTCAAAATGACCGTTCCCTGCGCGCCAACGGCTTCCGCAAGCGCGCCTTTCTCCTCCGCAATGCTTTCGCGCGATCCCATGAACTCGATATGCGCGACGCCAATATTGGTAATGATCCCAACGTCGGGCGCGGCTACTTTCGCCAGCGCGGCAACTTCGCCGGGGTGATTCATTCCGATTTCCCAGACGGCAACTTCATCCTGCAACGTGGCTTCGAGAATTGTTCGAGGCAGGCCGACATGATTATTAAAATTTCCCTGTGTTTTCGTGACCCGAAACCGCCGGGCCAGAACAGCCGCAGCAAAGTCTTTCGTACTGGTCTTGCCATTGCTTCCGGTAATTGCGACCACACGTAATGTCAGTGACTTCCGGTAATTGGCAGCGAGCTGCTGGTACGCCAGCAAAGTGTCTTTTGCGCGAATGAGCGCAAAATTCTCCGGGACCTGTCCCTCCCAGCCGGAATCAACGATCGCGCCGGCCGCTCCGCTGGTTGCGACAGCATCTACGAAATTGTGTCCATCGAAGTTTTCACCGCGCAACGCGACGAATAGTTCGCCTCGTTTAATTGTGCGCGAATCCGTGCTGACCTTATCGATTACAACAGTTCCGTCTCCGCAGGAGAGTGAGCCTCCGGCGAACTTTGCGATCTGACCGAGAGCGAGCGGGTTCATAGCATCGAGGAGCGCATGCGGAGAGCACTGGAGGCGCATACGCTCCTCGGAATTGTGTGTTTCCAAAAATCCAAAAACAAAAACGTCATGATGAAAACTCTATTGGATGGTCCTCAATCGCGCGTCGAGCGACTTGGATATCGTCGAACGGAACAGTGTGATCCGCGAATTCCTGGTAGTTTTCGTGCCCTTTGCCCGCGATCAAAACAATGTCGTGCGGCCGTGCCAGTTCAACGGCGCGATTAATGGCCTGAGTGCGATCGACAATTTTTTCGTAGTGCGTCGACCGGAATCCCTTTTCGATCTCCGCGACAATTGTGTCCGGATTTTCTTTGCGCGGGTTGTCCGAGGTAATAATGGCGTAATCAGCATGGCGATCCACGATTTCGGCCATCAACGGGCGCTTCTGGCGGTCGCGATTGCCGCCGCAACCAAAAACCGCGATCAACCGATTCGGCTCAAGCTCGCGTAAAGTTTTGAGCACATTCCCGAGCGCGTCAGGTGTGTGAGCATAGTCGACAAAAACCTGAAACTGTCGCTTTGCCTGAACCAACTCGAGGCGGCCTGGCACTTGCGGCGATTTACCAAGACTAAACACGGCATCGCGGAGATTGATTCCAAGTGCATTAGCCGCAGCCAGAGCTGCAACCGAATTTGCGACATTGAATCGACCGATCAACGGCACGCGGACCAGATAACTCTTGCCGCGAGCGTCGAGCTGGTAGGAAGTGCCGCTGGGCTCAACGCGGTAATTGGAAGCCCGGAAATCGGCGCGCATCCCCATTCCGTAAGTGATCACGGCGACGCCCTTGTCGATCTTGTCGAGCAGTTGTTCGCCGTAGCGGTCATCAATATTCACTATTGCAATCGGTTTGCGCTTTCTTTTCTGACTCCCGAGTCCGGTGAAGAGCTTCAGCTTGGATTCGAAATAGCTTTTCATGGTCCCGTGAAAGTCGAGATGGTCCTGTGTAAGATTGGTAAAGACGGCGACGTTCCACTCGAGTCCACGCGTCCGATCCTGCGCCAGCGCGTGCGAAGAGACTTCCATCGCTGCTGCTTTACAACCCGCGTTCGCGATCTGAGCCAATAGCTCCTGTAAATCGAGCGATTCCGGCGTGGTGCGAATAGCGGGCAGGACCCGCTCACCGATTTCGTAGCGCACTGTTCCGATCAAACCGCAACGCAGGCCGGAGTTTTCACAAATGTGCTTGATGAGAAATGTAGTCGTGGTTTTACCGTTCGTGCCGGTGACCGCCGCCAGTTTTAATTTGCGACCCGGGTGCCCGTAAAAGGTTGCTCCAAAATCAGCGAGCGCAGTCCGCGTATTCTCGACGACAAGGCACGTTGCGCGGGGATTTTGTTCCTCGCGTTCGGCAACGATTACCGATGCGCCTTTTTCGATCGCCTGGCCGATGAATTCGTGGCCATCAGATTTCTCACCCCGCAATGCCACGAACATGCCATTCCTTTGCACACGCCGCGAGTCATACGCGATGTTTTCCACTGTGCGATCAAGTGTCCCGATGATCTGGCGAACTGCAGTCGCGGAGAGGAGAATCTTGAGCTGCATGAGGCGTTAACCTGTCCGCAATGGGACGGATTCACAGGCGCGAACCAGGGCGAGGTGTTCAATGGCGCGACGCATTGGTTAAGGCGATTCGTTCCGCCGGACCAGGCTTTCGAATTCGCTCTGCCGGCATTGTTTTTTCGACTCGCTCTACGGGAATCGCTTTGCGAATCTCCTCATGCGGCTCAAGATCTAGATAGCGGGCCGCCTTTTCCGCTATTCGGGAAAAAATTGGTCCTGCAATCAGCCCGCCATAATTTAACTCCGGCTTGCTGGTGTGCGCGTCATCCAGCACCACCAGTCCCACAAACTCAGGATGGTCCGCCGGCAGATAGCCGGCGAATGAAACAACATACTTTCCGTGCTCGTATCCGCCTCGAGGATCAACCTTTTGTGCGGTTCCGGTTTTGCCTGCAATCGTAAAACCGGGAACAGCAGCCGCGGCAGCGGTGCCTTGATCGCTCACTACACCGCGCAGTGCGTCACCGATTTCTTTGGCGGTTTCAGGAGAAATCACCTGACGCAACACGACAGGGGAAAGTGAGCTGATGGTTTTTCCGTCGGCCGTCGTAATCGATTTTATAATGCGTGGCATGACCAATTTTCCGCCGTTGGCAATCGCCGCCATCGCCACTGTCATTTGTAACGGCGTGACTCCGACTTCGTGGCCCATGGGAATCCGCGTGATCGAGATTTTGCTCCACGCTTGCGGCGGCCGGATCAGTCCACTGATTTCGCCCGGCAACTCGATTCCGGTCCGCTCTCCAAAACCGAATCGGCGAATGTATTCGTAATATCTTTGTTCGCCCACGCTCAGGGCGAGCTTGGCCGCGCCGATATTGCTCGATTTGACCAGAATGTCGCGCACGCTCAGATACGAAAACGCTCGATGATCGTGCAGCGCTGCGCCGCCGAAATTCCAGAGACCGTTCTCGCAAAAAATCACCGAATCGGGGCGGAGCTTGCGTTCGTTGAGAGCAGCCGAGGCTGCAACAATTTTGAAGGTAGAGCCCGGTTCCATCATGTCGGTGACGGCCCGGTTTTTCATTTCTTCGGGCTTCGCCTCGGCGCGAAGGTTCAAGTCGAAATCCGGTCGATTAGCCATTGCAAGGATTTCGCCCGTCTGCGGCCGCATTAAAATAATCGTGGCTTTTTGAGGAGAATATTCCTTCATCGCGGCGTCGATCTCGTTTTCAACAATGTTTTGCAGACTGAGATCGATAGTCAGATGGACCTGATAGCCGTCTCGCGCCGGTCGCTCCAGTCCGCGATAAGGCACGATTTCCTGGCCAGCACGATTGTGTTCGATAAAGCGAAACCCATCCTGCCCGTGGAGATATTCCTCCATCGACGCTTCAACTCCCTGGATACCGTGATGGTCGAAATCGGTGAATCCAATGACATGACAAAGCATCGAGCCGTTGGGGTAAACACGGGTGGTGTCGTGCTCGAAATAAATTCCGCGCAGATTAGCGGCGCGAAGTTTGTCGCGCAGCGCGACGGCCTGCGCCTCTGGCACTTCACGCTTGATCACAATATAACGGCGCTCGCTGCTTAACTTTTCCGCAAGCTGCGCGGAGGGGATGCCGAGTTCGCTGCTGACAAGATCGACGGTCGCTTGACGGTCGTTAAGAAGCGTGGCGTCGGCCACTACTGTTTTAACAGGAATATTGTCCGCCAGCACTTCATTATTCGCATCGAGAATCGTGCCGCGCTCTGCGTGGATGATCTGCTTGTGGACGTGCTTTTCTGCGGCGAGTTCCGCGTATTCGTCGTGCTTGATTGCCTGGAGATAGATTAAACGGAATGAAAAAGTGCTGAATAATCCAATAAAAGCGGCGCACACCAGCACGCAACGGATTCGACTGTTTTTTGCATTCATTTTGCGCCGGAAGGATTGGCTACCGGTTGGATCGCATCGTCGTCCGCTGCGCGGGCAGGCACGGTGAGCCGCACAATGTCGGCTTCCGAAATCGGCACCATTTTCAAGTAGCCTTCTTTCAAACGGCGTTGCAACGCCGACCGCGATGTCAAAGCCGCGATTTGCGCGCTGGCTATGTCGTTTTGGGTGCGAAGAGTAGCCAGCTCATGCTCGATCGCCTTCCTGCGTTCGCCCAGATGATAGAGTTGCAGCGTCAAATAAACGTAACTCAACCCGGCCAGCGCCAGAAATGCCGTCACCACAATCCAGCGGGCCAGCGACGCCGCGTTTACTGTATTGCAATTTCTTCGACGCGAACGGTTCATTTCAAATCTTTTCGGCTACGCGCAATTTTGCGCTGCGTGATCGGGGATTTGTTCGCCGTTCCTCATCGGTCGGCTCAATTGGTTTCGGGGTAATCAGTCTAAGATCGTAATCCGGATTGCGTTGCGGCGCGGGCCACTCAGGCTTGTCCAGCCATTCGCGACTCCGATCGCGAAAAAAGTTCTTCACGATCCGGTCTTCCAGTGAATGAAAAGTGATCGCCGCGATGCGCGCGCCACGCTCAAGACGACCGGTTAACACGCGCAGGCCGTCTTTGAGCGCGCCGAGCTCGTCATTCACTTCCATCCGCAGTGCCTGAAAGACCTGGGTGGCCGGATGATGACGGCCATGACGGCCAACCAATTTTTCGATCGCCCGCGCCAAAGGCAGAGTTTCGCGAAACGGCGCAGTCTTTCGCATCTTTACAATCAGGCTCGCGATGCGGCGCGCTGCCGGCTCTTCTCCCAACTCGCGAAACAGGCGAGTTAATTGTTCCTCGCTGTATTCATTTACGATCGTGGCAGCGGTGAGTTGCGCCCGCGGATCCATGCGCATATCGAGCGGACCGTTTCGCGTGAAACTGAACCCGCGCTCCGCGTTTTCGAGTTGCTGCGAAGAAACGCCGAGATCGAGAAGCGCGCCTCCGATCGTGCGAATACCGAGCTCGTCGAGAACACGAAGTGCGCATCTAAAATTTGCCTGGCGCACCGCAAGGCGGTTCCCGAAGCGTGCCAGTTGCTCACTGACGTGTTGGACGGCGTCAGGATCCCGGTCCAGGGCCAGGACACTAACCCCGCTCTCCAAAAGCGCTTCGGTGTGGCCACCGCCACCGCATGTGGCATCTACGATCAGCGAGCCTGGCTTTGGTTCGAGTAATTCCAGCACTTCACTCTCGAGCACTGGACGGTGATAGATGAATTCCTCCACTTCGGGTGCCTCCTCTTCGGCAGTAAACGAGTCAACGGTCACCCACAAAGGCCGCTCAAACCAAAATGTGTTGATGACGTTTTGACCAAGCATCTGATTATAAGCCAATGACGTTCGCCACGTGCTGGTAAGTCGCTGTTTCTTCCTCGTGCGCTCGCTGCCAGCGTTGCAAATTCCAAATCTCAAAGCGTCCCCGGTTACCGACCAGCGCGACCTCACCTTTCAGTGCGACCTTCCGGCAAAGCTCTTCAGGCAGAACAAGACGACCCTGCCGGTCCGCGCTCGCGTGCTGCGCGCGGGAATGCAGATGGCGCAAAAAAATCCGGCGATCCCGCGCGGAAACCCCCTGGTTAGTTTCTGCCGCCAAACTCATTCGCGCAAACTCCTTCGGCGACATGACGAGCAAAAACTGATGAGTTGCTTCCGGCAAAAGAATGAATTCCTCCGCCTTGTCCCGACGCCAGCGAGAAGGAATCGTGACTCGATTCTTCTCATCGATGGAATGCCGGAACTGTCCGGCATAGAAGCGTTCGGGTGGAGAATCGTTGTCCATGTATCGAGTGGAGAAATCATCCATTCTGCCCCACTTGACCCCACTTTTAACCACCGTCCTGCAGCGGGGTCAATAAAAAAATTCAAGCCGTTTGCGCCTGCCCGCCTCAACCGTAAGCTCCTCGGGTCATGAATTTTTTCCACGCAGGGCTGGCAATGGCGTGTGCGTTTGTCGTCTGTGGCACCAAAATCGGATTATGTCAGTCTCCAGCACAAATACAGAGTGACGCTGTGCGGGTGACCGTTTCAATGCACCCAGACGGCTCACGCACGGTCTACAAATTCGATAATGCAGAGCACAAGGCCGTGGCCACAACCACTGATCAAGATGGTAAACTTCGTGAGACTATTCGTTACGAACTGGATGACGCGGGACGTTTTTCCAGCGGCGAAATATCCGGGCCTGATGGCCGCTTACGTTTCAAGAGCCGTTACAAGTATGACGACGCCGGCCGCATGCTGGAAGAGACCCAAAGCGCACAAGACGGCACGCTTTTGCACAAAATAGTTTACAGTTACGATGGGTCTGGCAAGCAAACCGGCTATTCGGTGTTTGACGCCTCCGGCAAGTTAGTGGGTGGCAAGAACGCTGCCAAGGCACGCCCGTCTGCTTCTCCTAAACCCCAAGGAAAAGGCTCCCGATAGGAGAAGCCATTGGGAAAGCATCGAATGCCAACCGTTGCACCGAGCGACCACTCGCATCCGGATCCCGTTGTTGGCTTGCCACAGCCGGTAAAGAAGACTAAAAAACCGCTATGATTGATTACATCCAAAAAGGCGGGCTGTTAATGTGGCCCATTCTGGTGTGTAGCATCATCTCGATCGCGGTCTTTGCCGAACGCCTCTTTTACTTTCATCGTGCAACAATTCACGTGGGCGAATTCCTGAAGGGACTGTCGAATCTGATTCGGCGACGCAATTTCGCAGAAGCGCTCCATGAATCGGCCGGGACCCCGGGACCGGTAGCGCGCGTGATTCACGCGGCGATCATCCGGCATGACGCACCTCGTGCAGAATTGCGCGACATCGTGCAGGAAGCCGCTCAACTCGAAGTGCCGAAGCTCGAACGATTTCTCCCGGTGCTCGCTACAATAGCTTTCCTTGCGCCATTACTCGGGTTGCTAGGGACAGTCGCCGGCATGATCGATGCATTTGCGACGATCGCGTCAAGCGGTGGCTACGCCACGGTGACTGAACTTTCCAGCGGGGTATACAAGAGTTTGCTGACGGCCGCGGCGGGTCTGGTTGTAGCTACTCCCACTTTCGTCGCTTACAGTTACCTTTCCTCGCGGGTGAATAACATGCTCCATGACATGGAGCGGGCCGGGATCGAAATTGTGCACATGCTGACCGAGAGCCGTCCGATTAGCGGGATCATCAGCTTTCAACCAGCCGATGAGACCGCGCGCGAGCTCGAAGCACGTCCGGATTTATAATCCAGCATAGAAAAAGTAAAAGGTTACAAAGGCAGTTAACGGTTCGTTAAGAGCGCGATCCTAAAACGTGTAACGTTGTAACTTTTTAATCCTTTTAACTTATTAACGGTTTCCACGTTCATGAAACTCGAGCGCACAGTTAATTACAACTTCGTCTGGCTTGTGCTCGTGGCGCTGGTGAACGTCGCTTTTCTTTTGGTTTTTTTTCTGTTGCTGAGTTCGAATTTTATTTTGCAACAGGGGATTTCCGTTTCCATGCCGTTCTCTCGTTTTACGCTCGGCCCACAAACTAACCAGCAGATCATCAGCATCACAGGTGGCGCAGTTCCCGCCATTTATTTCCGCGACCAGCGCGTCACCATGGAGCAACTCGGGCCCTTGCTGGAGGCTGCCAAGCGCGAAGGCCAATCAATTATCATCAAGGCGGACCGTTCTACTTCTTACGAAACGGTTGCTGAAGTAACAAATGCTGTTCTGGAGCACGGCATCACATCCGTATCACTTGCCGCCGCCGCGCCACGATGAACACTCTCAGTCCCGAGCCCGAAGCTTTACTTTTTAGTTGGGATTCACCTCGGACAAAAAAAGCAGCGCTCCTGGGCTTTGTAGCGCTTTCCTTACTGGCACACGCGGTTTGCTTCTACATTTTTCAAGTAGTCTATCCGCCGACCGTCACGCTTCTGCCGCCGCCGGCCCGTGTGGCCTTGATTACTCCTGCATCTGAAGAAGGCCGCAGCCTGCTTCGCTGGATCGACGCGGAAGATCCTGCGGTGGCATTCACGACTCATCGATCGCCGGAAGCAAGGCTCCGCGCTCTGCCGAACGTTCAGCATGTTCCGTCCTATCGCGAGATGCAGCCAACTTTGAAAGAACTTCCGCCCTTTGAAGTCGATGCACGCCCCCCCGACTCTCAGCCGCCAGGTCCGGTACCGTTTCTGCGCCAACAAAGCGCCCCTCCTGCCGAACCGATCCCAACATCTGTTTCGTTTTCAAGCGAGCTCCACGCACTGGGAGTTGCGACATTGCCCTCACTCACGTTCGTTGCTTCAACTGGAGAAACGCCTGAAGCAATTCGTTTTCGCGTGGCCGTAAGCAGACTCGGGGAAATCAGGCACTGTTTTCCCATGAATTCTTCAGGCGATCCGGAGTTGGACGAACAGGCGCGCCTTTATCTCGCGCGTTGCCGTTTCCCTCGGCGCGCTCCTGGAGATAGAAAATCTGAAGCGCCCTTGACCTGGGGAATCGCGACAATCGAGTGGGGCAGCGACGTTACGCGGCCACACGCAAACAAGCCAGGTAGTGCCACGCCGTGATTCGCGTTAGTCTCGCCGCACTGGTTACGATTTATTTGCTGCTTTTTCTTGCGGCGGTTTTTCTCCTTTGGATAATGGGAGAATGGAATCGCCGGCGGCGGGAGCGACGGGCTTTGCAGTATCGGCTGCGCTGCGTGATTTGCGCGTTCGAATTTGAAGATCGAACGGACGCCCTGCTTCCCCGGTGCCCGCGCTGTGGAAGTTTAAACGAACGATTTAGAATGGAGCAAATTTAGCATGGGAATGTGGATAGGCAGGAATCGCAAAGCGCGGGTGACCTACGGGTTTGATGAAATTGCGCTAGTACCCGGGCGTGTGACGATCAACCCAAACGAAGTCGATATCACCTTCCGTTTGCCGCGCAAAGAAGCGGAGCCACTCGAAATGAAAATTCCCATCCTTGCCAGTGCCATGGACGGAGTTGTCGATGTTCGCTTCGCCGTCGCCATGAACAAATTGGGCGGGCTCGCCGTTTTGAATCTTGAGGGAGTGCAAACGCGCTACAAAAATCCGCAGGAAGTGCTGCAAAAAATCGTTGACGCGGATAAATCCGAGATCACCGCGCTGCTGCAACGAATTTACCAGGAACCCATTCAGGAAGATTTAATCGCGGCGCGCGTCCGCCAGATCAAAGATGGCGGTGTATTAGCCGCGGTCAGTTCCATTCCTCAACGCGCAGCCGAATTCGGCAAGATCGCCCAGGAAGCCGGCGCGGATGTTTTCGTCGTGCAAAGCACGGTTTCAACTGTGCGACACATATCGTCGGAGTACAAGTCGCTTGATCTGGAGAAGTTCTGCCGGGAGATGCGCATTCCTGTGATCGTAGGAAACACTGTCGGTTATGATGTGACCTTCGAAATAATGGAGTGTGGGCCGGCTGCAGTTTTGGTCGGTGTGGGGCCGGGAGCAGCGTGCACCTCACGTGGAGTGCTTGGGCTGGGTGTTCCGCAGGTGACTGCGACCGTCGATTGCGCCGCAGCGCGCGATGCTTACTTCAAAAAAACATCGCGCTATGTGCCGATCATCACTGATGGTGGAATGAGCAGAGGCGGCGACGTTTGCAAGGCACTCGCCTGCGGCGCGGATGCTGTGATGGTGGGCAGCGCATTTGCCAAAGCGCACGAAGCGCCCGGCCGCGGATACCATTGGGGGATGGCCACGCCCCACGCCAATCTCCCGAGAGGGACACGCATTAGGGTAGGCGCCACCGGTTCGCTGAAGCAAATCCTTTTTGGCCCGGCAGAAGTTGACGATGGCAGCCAGAATCTGGTCGGTGCGGTGACGACCTGCATGGGTAACGTGGGTGCTCGAAATATTGCCGAATTTCAGCAAACGGAGATTATTATCGCGCCTTCCATCAAGACCGAAGGAAAGCTCTTTCAAACCGTTCAAAGCGTTGGAATGGGAACGAGCTAAATTATTTAGCGATTCGGTGATTTAATGATTTAACGATTGACCTCTCGTCGCGTCGTTAGTCCATTTCCACCAGCTTTGAATCGCTAAATCGTTAAATCGCTAAATGAACAACGATCGCAGAGTAGTTATCACTGGTCTGGGCGTCGTGACGCCGGTCGGCAACGACGTGGAGACGTTCTGGTCCAATCTCAAGAACGGCGTCAGCGGCATTCGCACCATCGACGCCTTTGATATCACCGGGTACGATTGCAAAATCGGAGGGCAGGTCCGCGATTTCGATCCGAAGCCATTCTTCAAAAACCCAAAGGATGTCCGCCGCACCGACCGATTTTCGCAGCTCGCAATGGCGGCAGCAAAATTGGCCCTCGAGGATAGTGGCATTGATGTTGCGAATCTGAAACAGAGAGACCGTTTCGGCGTGATCGTCAGTACCGGAATTGGCGGATTAAAAACGCTGCAGGACCAGTTGCGTATCTTGTTGACCAGAGGCCCCGGACGTAATTCGCCGTTCACAATACCGATGTTGATCAGCAACATGGCGAGCGGCGTCATCTCGATGGAGTTCGACCTGCGCGGCCCCAATTTATGCATCGTTACCGCCTGCGCGACGTCAAACAATGCCATCGGCGAATCGTGGCGAATCATCAAATTTGGTGATGCCGATATTTTCCTGGCCGGCGGTTCGGAGGCATCCATCGTCGAAATTGGCGTTGCGGGATTTTCAGCGATGAAAGCGCTGAGCACCCGTAACGACGAACCCCAGCGTGCTTCCCGACCGTTCGATCGTGATCGCGACGGTTTTGTGATGAGCGAAGGCGCGGGAATCGTTGTGGTGGAGGAACTGGAACATGCCAAAGCGCGCGGTGCGAAGATTTACTGTGAACTAACCGGATACGGCGTTTCTGCTGACGCCTACCACATGACAGCGCCGCCGCCAGATGGTGAAGGAGCGGCTCGTGCGATGCAAATGGCACTGGACCACGCGCGTCTATCGCCGGACCAGGTCGATTACATCAACGCCCACGCTACCTCGACTGATATCGGCGACATTTGCGAGACGCGCGCGATCAAACAAGTGTTTGGAAACCATGCGGACAAGGTCGTCATCAGCTCTACCAAGTCCATGACCGGTCACTTGTTAGGCGGAGCCGGCGGGATTGAAATGGCCGCGTGTGCGCTTGCTATCCGCGATTCGGTCGTGCCGCCAACCATCAATTTGGAAAACCCTGATAAAGAATGCGACCTGGATTATACTCCGAACGTGGCGCGCGAAAAGAAAGTGCGCGTCGCTCTCAACAACTCATTCGGTTTCGGGGGTCACAACGCCACATTGATCGCCGCCGCCTTTGAAAAATAATTATAAAGGACCCGCTCGCCGCAAGGATGGCGCGCCGGAACGTGTGAATCGCTTTTGACTAGTTACTCCTCACCGGCCACTATTTTCACTACTCGCACGCGGGCATAGCTTAATGGTAAAGTTCCAGCCTTCCAAGCTGGCCATGCGGGTTCGATTCCCGTTGCCCGCTCATTTCATCGGGTTCCGCTTTATTTGTCTGCGGCGGCTCTCTTGTGGTTACGGAGCCACGCTACATTTTTCTGTACTACATGGTCTCCTTTTACAAGGACGCGTGTTGTTCCAAGTTTTGGATCGAATACGCTGACGTTGGCGGGGAGTGCCGCCAGAAATCCACAAAATTTTGGCACTCCATTGTATTTGAATGCTGCCTTGCGCACGGCTTTAGCTGTGAGCGGCCGGCGGGCATTTGCTGTTCGTGAATCGTGATCCTCAGCAGCCGGGGCCGACTCACGGTAGGGAAAAGGAGCAGGCGACGGCAAGGGCGATGAGTCCGAAACGGGCGGCGGCGCTGGAACTTGGACAGGTGTTTCATATGGATAGGGACCCGGAAGCTTGATGGTTCGTGTTGCCGAGTCACTCCTTTCAGCAGGGAAACCGAGCAGGATCGCTACGGCTCCAGCGATTCCGAATATTCCAATTAGTGTTTTAGCACGGTGTCTTTGCATGTGACCACAATGGCAGCTGAATAGTGCTCGTGTATCGCTTTCACTACGATGCTACAGGCGGGCATATGGTCTTTTGCAGTTCTTCAATTAAGTCTGACCGTTAACGCACCAGGAAGCGTCGCGCCAGGGCGAGCACGCCGAGAGCCACACCGAGTAACATTACTGTAATGCCACCGTCTGGGACCCCGGTACTCGCCGCGGCAAAAAGCGTCCATCCAATGAGCTGGTGCCCGGAGGCTAGAAAAGGAATGCCTATTATTCCATTCAGATTACCGAGATACCAGACCTCGGTCCCGTAACCCCTGTAGGTCGCGACCAGGTATCTGTATACCCCACCAGTTCCAAGGTTGATCGCTCTGCCACCGCCGTTGTGCGCCTGGCTGGCAGCCGGCAAGGATACAAAACTATGGTTTGACCGAAAATAGACCTCACCCCGAGCGACCTCAATGGTTCCAAGGGCCATGCCAACCAGGTGATTCACGTAGAGAGCCTTGTCTTGATTGTCTGTCTTGCTTTGGATGCCAGGCCAGAAGAACCCCAACTCGTGGGAGTCGCCAATGCTAAGCGCCTTGGCATCCTGGCTCGATGCAAGGATTGCCCCGCACAAGGCTATGCAGAGCAGTAAAAATTTGGGTTTAGAAACTGCGTTTGATCCCATGAGCAACCTGAAAAAGCGTAATCGTCGGAAGTGCTGCAAATGCCGTGCCAACATAGGGCGCCCCAATTCAATAAGTCTCATAACTATCTGTTCGAAAGCAGATTATGATTACAGCAATTTTCAGCAAATTGCGCTTCAAAAAAGCCGAAGCTGTAAATCGTTCGGACAATTAGGCGTCGGTTCCGCGAACTGTGACGTAACATACTACAAACGAGTAGATTACGAGCTATCTGAGTCCGTAAGGAATCCCGACGATCCAGTCTTTCAATCTTATTTGCCGCTATTCGCCTGGCGCAATTAGCTCCCGGTTCCGCCACGTGAAGCCGAGGGCAGAGTAAATCGTCAACGCCACGGTAATCCACACGAGAACCGGACCGGCTTCGGTCCAAGCACGGACCCACCATGTCGATTTCTCGCTGACGACTTGCAGTTCCGGCATCGAAAGGAGCGCCAGAAAGAAAACAATAGTAATGATCTGCCACGAAGTTTTCTGTTTGCCCAGCCGTTCTGCTGGCAGAATCCTGCCCTTTGCGCTCGCCATCAGGCGTAAACCCGTGATTAAAAAATCTCGCGCTACCACTGTGGTGGCTGCCCACGCTGGCACCGCTTTAAGAGGAACCAGCGAAATAAAAGCGGCGGCCATCATGATCTTATCCACCAGCGGATCCATCAATTTGCCAAAGTTTGTTACCACCCCGTAACGCCGGGCGATTTCTCCATCGATAAAATCTGTGAGGCCCGCGATGAGGAAGATGACCAGCGCGGTCGTGCGTGCGTATTGCCAGGAGGAATTAAGCGCCACGACAAAAAGCAGAGTCAGTGCCAGCCGACTCATCGTGATCCGATTCGCCCAGTTCATACTGTAGCCGCCTGGCTCCGCGAAGCGCGGCCCAGGGCGTCGCTCTTGAACCGGGGCCGTTTCCAAATCGGGACTTTTTTCTTCAATTGATCCACAATCCATCGGCTCGCTTGAAATGCAGCTTCGCGATGTCCACTGCACACGCGCATAAGGAGCGAAGGCTCCCCGACAGCGACGAATCCGATCCGGTGATGAATAATAACCGATCGAAGTTCGAATTGGATTGCGGCCTGCTCGGCAATTTGCTTCAGCTGATGTTCGGCCATTTCCCGATGCGTTTCGTAATCGATTCCCTCGATTTCGCGCTCATCCTCGAAGGCGCGAACGATCCCCTGAAAATCAACTCTCGCACCTGTAGCGGGATCCGCGCACTTCTCCCGCGCACTGAGTTGTGCGTCTGTCACTAAAACTTCACAAACCGGATTTGCCATAAGGTTCAAGTGCTCGTTACACTGAGTCGCCCCCTTGTTTCAAGCCATTGGAAAAAGAAGATACTAAAATGAATACGAATCAATGTGATATTGGACTGATCGGCCTCGCGGTGATGGGCGAAAACCTCGCTCTAAATCTGGAATCGAAGGGCTTTTCTGTTGCGGTGTTCAATCGCACCACGGAGGTCACGGAAAAATTTGCTGCCGGACGCGCGAAGGGAAAAAACATTCAGCCGACCCGCACGATGGAGGAATTTATCGCCGCGCTTAAAAAACCGAGAATCGCGATGATGATGATCAAGGCCGGCAAGCCGGTGGACATTGTTATTGGCGAAGTCGCACCATTACTCGAGCGAGGCGACGTGCTGATCGACGGAGGAAACTCTCTCTTCACCGACACGCAACGGCGCGGCAAGGAATTAGAGGCTAAAGGAATTCACTTTGTAGGTATGGGCGTTTCCGGAGGAGAGGAAGGCGCGCTCAAAGGGCCTTCGCTGATGCCCGGGGGATCCCGGGAGTCATGGGAGATCATTGCTCCCATTTTTCGCAAGATTGCTGCACAGGTGGATGGCGAGCCGTGTTGCCGTTACATGGGGCCGGACGGAGCCGGTCATTACGTCAAGATGGTCCACAACGGCATCGAGTACGGCGACATTCAATTAATCTGCGAAGCGTATGCGATCATGAAGAATGTCCTGGAAATGCAGGCGCCGGAGCTCGCGGATGTCTTTGCAGAATGGAATAAGGGCGAGCTCGACAGCTATTTGATCCAAATCACCTCAGAAATTTTTCGAAAAATTGATCCGGACACTGGCAACCCGCTTGTCGACATGATTCTGGACAAAGCCGGACAAAAGGGAACCGGCATTTGGACGCTTCAGGCTGCCATCAAGCAATCGGTCGTTATTTCTACGATTAACGCCGCGGTTGAAGCGCGCGTGGTCTCTGCGGAGAAAGAACAGCGGATGGCCGCGTCCAAAATTCTGCCCCGACCGAGAGCACTAAAATTCAAAGGCAATCGGCCGCGATTGATCGATGCAATACGCGATGCGCTTTACGCATCGAAAATTGTTTCTTATACGCAGGGAATGGATCTTCTGCGCTCTGGAAGCACAACATACAATTGGAACCTCAACCTTAGCGACATCGCCACCATCTGGCGGGGCGGCTGCATCATTCGCGCAAAATTTCTCAATCGTATTGTCGAGGCATATCGTCGTAATGCCGCGCTGCACAATCTGCTGCTCGACAAGTATTTCACGAGAATCATCAAAAAGGCGCAACGCAACTGGCGCGTGGCGGTGTCAACAGCCATCAAACATGGCGTCGCTGTTCCCGCATTTTCTGCGTCGCTGGCTTACTTTGATAGTTATCGGTCCGCCCGATTACCGGCAAACCTACTGCAGGCACAACGTGATTTCTTCGGCGCGCACACTTACGAGCGAATCGATAAGCCCGGCGTTTTCCACACCGAATGGATCGAGTCTGAAGAAAAACCAGCCGAAAAACCGACGGAACCGAAAACGCCCGAGCCGCATCACGCGGGAGAATAGCTGTAGCCGCCGCCCTGTGGTCGGCTCGCTTTGCACAGCGAAGCAGCAATGAATTACCGAAAATCGTGCGATTCGCTCCCCATGAGCTGTTCGTGCGCGAGCGGTCTGATCTCGCGCGCTTTGATTAAGACCACGCCGTCGGAATTCTGCACTTCGCCTTCAATGAGTAGAAAAGCTTCCTCTGTAATTACCAGCCGCAAGTGTTCAAATAGGTCTGGCTCCACAATTGCATTGGAAACGCCGGTCTCGTCTTCCAGGCTGATAAAAACGAATCCTTTCGCCGTGCCGGGACGCTGGCGGCAAATGACATTGCCGGCGATTTGGATGGTCGAACCGTGTCGTGCGTGTGGAAGGTCGATTGCTCGCCAAATATTTGGCAAACTTCCGCGCAACAGTTTCATCGGATGTGGGCCGGTAGTCAGGTTCATTGTCTCGTAATCCGCCTTCACACGCTCGGGTAAGGTCATTGGCGCAAGCGGTGATTTCTGGGTAGCGCACCCGTCTCGCGTGCAGACGCCGGTCCGGCTCGGACTTTCGGCGTCGCGCCGAAACGCACTTTCCTCAAAATCAGATCCTGAGTGGTTGCCTGACACAAGGGAAGTCTGCGATCGCGGGACGCACTCGCCAGCACGCGAGACGCGTGCGCTACCCAGACGATCCAGCAGATCGTCGTGCAGCGCTTCTTCCACCTTCCACATGGCCGCGCGGCGATGTTCGGTAAAACAGTTGAGCGCGCCCAATTCCGCCAAGGTGCGCAATTCGTCATTTGCCAGGGAAGCGCGTCGTTTGAAATCGTCCAACGAATCGAAAAGTCGCGCTTGTCGTTGCCTAACGAGTTCTTCGGCATGTTCCTGGCGTAAGCCGTTCACCACGCAAAACCCGAGACGGACAGTGTGGTCATCGAAAACTGTGCAACGCCATTCGGATTGCGAAACGCAAACCGGCTTGATCTTCAACCCATGCCGCTGCGCATCCTTTACAATCGTCGCCGGTGTGTAAAAACCCATCGGCTGATTGTTCAAAAGGCTCGCGTAAAATTCCGGCGCGCGATGCACTTTTAAATACGCGCTGCCATAAGCCAGAATGGCGAAACTGATTGCGTGCGACTCGGGAAATCCGTAAAGCGCAAACGAAGAGATCGACTGAACGATTTTGTCGATCTTGTCCGGGGCCACGCCTTTACGTTCCATTGCCGCGCGCAATTTCGCGCAGACCTTATTCATCCGTTCTTCGGAACGATGGAAACTCAGAGCGCGACGCAGTTCTTCTGCTTCGTCCCCTGAAAAATCGGCCATCACCATTGCGATCTTAAGCATTTGCTCCTGGAACAACGGGACGCCGAGCGTGCGCTTGAGCACCGGCTTCAGGCGATCGTCAAAATAAGTCACGGGCTCTTTCTTGGCCCGACGCGCCAGATACGGATGCACCATGTCGCCCTGAATCGGCCCTGGCCGGATAATTGCCACTTCGATCACGACGTCGTAAAAGCATTTCGGCTTCACCCGTGGCAATGTGGCCATTTGCGCGCGACTCTCGATTTGAAACACGCCAATCGTGTCGGCGCGCTGCATGATCTCAAATGTCTTCTGGTCGTCTTTGGGGATGTGTGCCAGATCGAGTGGTCGTCCGCGTTCGCGGCATAATTCAAACGCATCCTGCATCACTGACATCATGCCCAGGCCTAACAAGTCCACCTTCACGATGCCGAGGTCTTCGCAATCGTCCTTGTCCCACTGCGCTACGACACGCCCCGGCATTGAGGCGTTTTCCAGCGGCACAAACGAACTGAGTTTGTTCTGGCAGATAATCATGCCGCCGGAATGCTGGCCCAGGTGCCGCGGCAATCCATAAATTGCACGATAGAGCCTGATGAACGCCGGCATTCGCGGATGATTTTGCGGCAAGCCCGCCTGTTCGATCTGCGATTCGAGCTCGAGCGTGTGCGGGAAATCGCCACTGGCAAACAAATGCGAGAAACGATCGATAATGCTTGGCGAAAAATTGAGCGCTTTGCCGATCTCGCGGGCCGCGCTCCGGCCGCGGTAACTGATCACGTTCGCTGTCATCGCCGCGCCGTGTTTCCCGTAGCGGCGATAAATTTCCTGAATCACTGCTTCGCGCCGATCGCCGCTGGGGAGATCCAGATCGATATCCGGCCAGCCTTTACGGCTCTCGTTCAGGAATCGTTCGAAAACCAGATGGTTTTCCACCGGATCGACCGGCGTAATCCCCAGGCAATAACAAACCGCACTGTTCGCGGCACTGCCCCGGCCCTGGACCATGATATTGTGTTCGCGACAGAAATTGACGATGTCCCAGACGATCAAAAAATAACCGGGAAAACCGAGTTTTGTGATAAGCGCCAGTTCCTCTTCGATCTGACGTTTCACTTTCCCGCTAATCGCGGCGTAACGCTGTTGCGCGCCGAACCAGACGATGGTGCGCAGGAATGAATTCATCGTATGACCGGCCGGTACCGGATATTCAGGAAATTCGTACCCGAGATTTTCGAGCGAAAACATGAGCCGCTCGGCCAGGCGCGACGTGTTTTCAATTGCTTCCGGCAAATCCGCGAAAATTGCTCGCATTTGCCGATCGCTTTTCAGATGGCGCTCGGCATTTTGGGTTAGCAATTTGCCGGCAGAATCCAGATGAGTGTGCTCCCGAATGCAGGTGAAAACATCCAGCACTTCGCGCCCGTACGGCTTCGCGTATTTCACGCTGTTTGTTGCGAGAAGCGATAATCGGTGTGCGCGGGCCAGATCGATCAGTTCGCGATTGATGCGTTCTTCACCCCGAATGAAATGCCGTTGAAGTTCAACGAAAACATTTTCGCCACCAAACGCATTGAGGAGAAAGTTCGCGCGGTCCGCAAAGGTCTGGGTAGCGCACGCGTCCCGGGTGCTAATGCCGGTACGGCTCGGACTTTCGGTGTCGCGCCGAAACGATCTTTCATATGATTCCCAACTCACTGTCGAGTTCGCGCGTTTAGAAAAGTCCGCGATGGCGAGGACGCCCTCGCCAGCACGCGAAACGCATGCGCTACCCAGAAGCGCCACCAAACCTTTCGCGAATTCCGGGAGTTCATCCCATCGCACGGCGCATTGTCCTTTCTCGCTGCGCAGATGCGCCTTGGTCAGCAGTTCGCACAAATTTTTGTAACCGGTGCGATTTTCAACCAGCACCGGCAAAATGCCGCCGTCTTCCATCGACAATTCGCAACCAATGATCGGGCGGACATGATGTTCGCGCGCAGCGACGGAAAATCGTTGCACGCCATAAACGCCGTTGCGATCGAGCAAAGCCATCGCGGGCATTTCCAGCTCGGCGGCGACCTCAGCTAATTGCTCGGGAAATGAACCGCCTCGCAAAAAACTAAATGCGCTGCACGCATGAAGTTCGACGTAAGCCATGGCATGTCATCCTGATCCAGCAGCCGCGGGAGAAGGACCTCCCCTACGAAGCGTGATCACGCTGGAGACTGAGAGTGCTCAATCGACCTTTTGTGAGATCTGTCACTCCGCTCGAGATAACAGTTTCAGTCATAAATCCCATCCACCTTCCAAGTTCCCTCCTCTGTCGCGCCGTAATTCGATCGAGGCGGAGCTTCATAAGCAAGAACCAGTTCTCCGCTCTCCAGCTGCAGGTCCCACTCTGCGCGCGCCCACGATTTCTCGTCCCACCAGTTTCCAGAAATCAAAAATGGACCGCGCCGCTCGATGATTTTGCCGCGAACATCTGCGCCGCGGACGTGCACAGGCCCCTCTTCATCCAATAAGACTGATGCCGACACATTTGGCCGAAAACGGCGCAGCGCTGTCTGAAATGTTGGTGCGATAACCTTCGGTCGATTGAGGTCAATCACCCCTGCCTGCCATGCAAATGACTCCATCCGAAAGGCGTCAGGCCGATGCGTTTCTTCCAAAACCGGCGCGCCAACTCGATCAGCGCCGAGAAGAGCTGTCAAACGCGCAAGTGTTTCTGAGAGCTGATGAGGATTGCGTAATGTAGTCTCAAATAATCCGAATTGTTCCCTCGCCGGTTTGATCGGCTGCGCGCTCAGCGCGACCGCAACGATCGCATGCTCGGATTTAAAATTCTCCAGATGCGTGTGCAGCATCCGAAAGAGAAGATCGACATTGTTGGTCGGCTGGGGAATTTTGAAAATGCGCTCGTAAATTTGTTTATCCGTGAACGTGATACGCAGGGTCAGTTCTTTTGCGACGAGATAAATTCCACTCAACCGGATGGCGAGTTGCTCCAAAAACCGGCGAAGCATGAAGAGAAGCGGCTCGGCGGTTTCAATTTCGTTTTCAAATTCGAAGCTTTCCTCAAATGACTCCGGCGGCCGGATTAATTTAAGCACTCGATTCGATTGCCCATTCGCCCGTTCCCACATCTGGATTACTTCCGGGCCAAGTCGCGCGCCAAGCTGCTGCTTATCCAGCACCGCAAGCTGACCAAGTGTATGAATCCCCCACTTGTGCAGGATTGTGAGGATTTCCTGAAGTGATTTCTCTGCAATTGGGCGTTGGACGTTTCCCCTCTGCTGCTTCGCCAAATCAGAGCACTGCATGCGCTCAAATTAAGTCGCCCGTCGTATATGTTCAAGCGAACATTTAATCCTGGAACCCCTTAAATTATTTCCACCGGACATTTGGGTAGCGCTTGCAGAAAAGCGCGGCCGTAGGGTCTGGTCACGATACGATTGTCGAGGATCACGATGATGCCGCGATCGCTCTTTGTTCGGATCAAGCGGCCTACACCTTGACGCAGTTTCAGGATCGCTTCCGGCAGCGAATATTCAGTGAACGGATCGCCGCCGCGCTCCTCGATCAATTCGAGTTTCGCTTCGATCAACGGATGATCGGGCACGGCAAACGGCAGACGCGTAATAATCACATTCGAAAGGGCTTCGCCGGGAACATCGACGCCCATCCAAAAACTGTCGGTGCCAAAAAGAACGCTCCGCGGCGTGGTCCTGAATTGATCCAGGAGTTTTCCCCGCGGCGCGCCGCCGCCTTGCAACAGCAGATTGAATTTCTTTTGCGAAAAGAATTGCGCCATTCGCTCGGCCACCTGCTGCATGCCGCGATAACTGGTGAAAAGGACGAATGCACGTCCATCGGTCTTCTCGATAAAATGCGCGACCCAATGTTCCAGCGCTTCTTCATATTTAGCCTCACGCGGGTCCGGCATTTTCCTGACGATGAACATTCTCATTTGTTTCTGGAAATTGAACGGGCTGCCCAGCAGGGCCGGCTTGGCTTCATCTGCCCCGATCCGTTGCCGGAAATAGGCGAGATCAGTGCGACCCACCGAGAGCGTCGCGCTGGTCATGATGCACGAACAATTTTCGCGAAAGAGCATTCGACGCAGCACAGGCGCCATATCGATCGGGGCGGCGTTAAGCGTGAGAAATTGCGCCGTCTTACCGGTACGCTCGACCCAGTACACATGCTCGGGAGCGCTTTGCTCCAGGAACGTTGTGATCCCGAAGCGCGCGTCGCGCATCCGCCTGCCGTATTCCTGTAATTCTGCTTTTAGAAACTCGTCATCCGTCCTTCTTACAACTTCGGCGACCCGCGCTTGCAATGCGGCCAACCGGCTGGTGATCGTGTCACGTACCAGATCGGCGTCACGGACACGAAATTCGCGGCCTTTCTTGAAATCGCATTTCGATTCAACCGCGGCAAAAAACTCTTCTGCGTCATCGACCAGATCAGCTGCGAGTCTTACGCCCTCGGCATCGCGCGTCACGGTAAACAGACCCTTGCGTGTGCGGGCGTTGTAGAGCCGCTGGATCGTTGATCTTAAGCCATATTGCGAAATGCCGATGCCGGTCTGCCGCGACGCGACCTGCTCGACTTTATGGGCTTCGTCCAAAATGAGGAAGTCGTTCGGAAAAATGAAGCCGCTCTCGCGTTCTTCCTGTATCTCGGGACTTATCAGCATAATAAACAGGAGCGTGTGGTTAATCACCAGAACGTCCGCGCCCAGCAAACGTTTCCGCGCTTGCTGATAAAAACAGCGCGGATCCTGGCCGCATGTTTTTTGTGTGCAAATGTGCGCTTCGCTACAGACCTGTATCCAAACTTTGGGATCCGGCTCGACCGACAGATCGCTGAGCGAACCGTCCCGCGTGGCGCGCGCCCATTCCGCCAGCCTGTTCAGCTCATTTTGCTCCGGTCCGGTGAAAAGCTCATTGGCTTGTTGCAGCGCACGTTCCAATCGTCGCGGACAAAGGTAATTTTGACGCCCCTTCATCAACGCAGCCTTAAACTCGACCGGCAGAATCTTCTTCAGAATAGGGATGTCTTTGTGAAGAAGCTGCTCCTGGAGATTAATGGTGTGCGTCGCGACGATGGCTTTTTTGTGCTGCTCGATTGCCAACAAGATTGCCGGCATGAGATAAGCCAGGGATTTACCTACGCCGGTTCCAGCTTCGACCACCAAATGGCGCTCTTCCTCCAGCGCACTGGCGATGGCCGCAGCCATTTCCTGCTGTTGGGGACGGAACTCGAAATTCTTCGCCTTCGATAATGGCCCGGTTTCCGAGAAAAATGCGCGTACACGTTCGACAAAATCGCTGCCCAGGCTGTCTTTCAATGCAATCATGGCGGGCAACAAGAAATGACGAATAACCAATGACGAATGACGAACGAAGCCCAAAGGCAGAATGGCAAAGGCCCGACCCAGCAATCCTTTGGCATTTGATCGTTCGTCATTCTTTCGAGCTTCGTCATTCGGATTTCGTCAGTCTTTTGTCTTGCCATTTGGCGCTCGCCACTGATTCGAGTACGGTAACTACGACCCGAAACCATCCAAATCGTCATGAGGCTTCTCGATCGATACGTCATTCGCAATTTCCTGCAGGTCTATCTTTACTGCATCGCAGGCTTCATCTCCATCTGGCTCATTTTCGACCTGAGCGATAACATTTCGACCTTTATCGACGAGCACGTTGGTCTGCTCCTTTGCGTTCGTTACTACGCTACACAGATTCCACAGGTTTTGATTATTTTGCTCCCGGTTTCCCTTCTGCTGTCGCTCCTTTTCGCTTTGGGACGAATGTCGCGCTCTAACGAAATTGTCTCCATGCTTACCGCCGGCATAAGTCTCCCACGTGTTCTGCTGCCATTGATCGGTATGGGGCTGCTCACCGTGGGAGGTAGTATGGCGCTCAACTATTCGCTTGCACCGCACGCAGAACTCGCCCGCAAAACTTTTCTTTCCGAAGCGCAGGCCCGGCCCAGTCGTTACATCCAGGGACAAATTTTCCGTAACCGAACCGATCTGCGCACGTGGTTCATCCAAAATTTCCTTCCCAAGGGCAACATATTCAATAACGTCCAGGTCCTTCAACAGGACGCGGACGACAATATCGTTACAAACTACGTCGCCAGTCGCGCTACCTACCGGCCGGAGACCAAGATCTGGGATTTGGAGAACGTCAAAGTCGTTCACTATGATCACGCGGGGAATATCGTTGACGAGCAGATTTACCCTTCGCTCAAGATCGAACACTGGAGTGAAACTCCGTTCCGGCTTGGCAGCGCAAATGAACGCGCAGAGTTTCTAAGCCTGCCGGAGTTACAAGAGTATTTGCGTTTCAATGCCGATTTCCCCGCTACGTTGCTCGCGCCGTTTCGAACACATCTGCAATATCGGCTTGCTCTGCCGTGGACCTGTTTGGTTGTGGTCTGCATTGCTGCGCCACTTGGAATCGGCTTTTCACGCCGGGGCGTCCTGTCCAGCGTCGGCGTTGCGGTTTTTCTCGTCTTTTCTATGAATTTTCTGGTACACCTGTTTCTCGCGCTCGGGGAAGGTGCCCGGGTCTCTCCATGGGTGGCGGCGTGGGCGCCGAACCTTCTTTTCGCCACGATCGGCCTCTATCTACTTTATCTGCGCGCGTCCAATCGCGAGGCGCCAGGTTTTCATCTTTTCGCTGCGCGCCGTACGGTATCACGATGAAACGACACAGGAACATAGGCCTGTGGCCTGTGCGGCCAGCGGAAATGCTTTCCGCTGTCTGTCGTGCCCGATGGATGTGCAGCGGAGTAAAACTCCGCTGGGCGCACAGACCAAAGGTCTATGTTCCTCCCTTGCCGCGCCGCACAATCGCACGATGAACCCGCTTCCAAACGAATGGGCGATTACACATCGGGCGGACGCCTGCGCTGTGACGCATCGGCCGTTTGTTCCCGGGGAATATTTCTACACCCTGCTTTATCACGGGGCTGATGGCTATCGCCGCGAGGATGTGAGTGAAGAAGCCTGGCAAAATCGAAATGAAAACATTCAGCCATTTTCGTTTTGGAAATCGCGCTACGAGCCATTGCCGCCGAAGCCGCCTGAACCTCTGGCGAGGGAAAATGCGGAACAACTCTTTCGCCGTTTAATTGCATCCGAGAATCCGCCAGCAAATGCCTGCTACGTTCTGGCAGCAATGCTTGAGCGCAACCGCGTCTTGAAACAAGTGAAGACGGAACGCAATGCAAACGGACGTGTCTTGATCTATGAGCAACCTTCAACTGGCGACGTCTTCGTCGTGCTTGATCCGGAGTTACGTCTGGACGAACTGGAAGCTGTGCAAGATGAAGTTGCAAAGCTACTCGGTATGGCGACGCACAACTAAGACGACTAATATCCAATCGGTTTGAATGAATACAGAAACACCGGCTGTTAATTACAAGATTGGTAACGAGCGCCTGATCCGCGTTACCGAAAAAGCCGCGAACAAACTGGCGTCGCTCCTTCAAGAAAAAGGTAATCCAGACGGTGCGCTGCGCCTGAAAGTGGTCGGCGGCGGATGCTCCGGCCTGCAGTACGTCATGGACTTGGTGGATGGCCCAAACGAAAAGGACATTCTCGTGCCGACGTCCAATGTTAAGCTAGTTGTCGATCCGAAAAGCGCGCTTTTCGTGAGTGGCTCTGTGCTCGATTACAGCGAAGACCTGCAAAAAGGCGGATTCAAAGTCACCAACCCAAACGCCGTCGCCCACTGCTCCTGCGGCGAAAGTTTCGCCGTCTGACTGGAAAACGAGAATTACAGGGCAGTGAGAATGGCCTATGGACGCTTTGCATGGAACTAATAAAAAATCGCATGGCGTACTCGATGTGCTTGGACCAACTCCTGGTTCTGCCATCGGATAGCAAGGCCGCTTATTGCGTGTTGAAGGGGATCATTCCACCAGGCCCCAGTTCCGCTTCACAGTCATTCGGACGACGAGAGCTTTTTTAATTTCCGGCAGTGTTCAAGCTCTGGAGCAGCGAGAGAATGGCTTTGAGAAGATCGGGGACGACTAGACTTTCATGACCTCCGCTTCCTTGTGCTTGAGATGATCGTCCACCGATTTGACGAAGCGATCGGTGAGTTTTTGCACTTCTTCCTCCGCATCGCGAAAGCCGTCTTCGGTCAGTTCGCCTGCGGCCTTTAGTTTTTTCGCTTCGTCGAGCGCGGTGCGCCGGTTAGCACGGACACGCACTCGCGCTTCCTCAGCCATCTTGTGCAGGGAACGGACCAGCTCTTTGCGCCGTTCCTCTGACAATTCCGGAATCGGAAGCCGAATGATTTTTCCTTCAACGGCCGGCGTAATGCCGATCTTGGATTCCTTGAGCGCCCTCTCGATGTCCTGCACTGTGCCGGCGTCAAAAGGCTGGACAACGAGCAAACGCGGCTCCGGCGTCGTGATCAACGCAAGCTGCTTGAGCTTCATGGTCGATCCGTAAGCGTGGACATCGACGTTTTCGACTAATCCCGGCGAAGCTTTGCCGGTTCGCACGGCGGCAAATTCATGCACCATGTAATCGACGCTTTTCTCCATCGACATCTCGGCCTCCAGAAGAATGTCATCTTTGCTCATGTCGCTGAATTCTTACTTCGATGGAAGTTCATCGCAAACCAGTGTTCCGACTTTTCGCCCAAGCACGGCGTCGCGGATGTTGGTGGGGTTGTTCATGTCAAAAACAATGATGGGTATTTTATTGTCCATGCACAGACTAAACGCAGTCGAATCCATAATCTGTAAGCGTTTCGCAAGCGCTTCCGAGAAAGTGAGCTGGTCGAAGCGTCGCGCCTCCGGGTGCTTCTTTGGGTCGCGATCATAGACACCGTCAACCTTGGTAGCTTTCAAAATTACATCGGCGCGAATCTCGCTCGCACGCAGCGCGGCCGTCGTGTCCGTGGAGAAGTAAGGATTGCCGGTGCCGGCAGCAAAAATGACAATACGGCCGAGTTCAAGATGACGAATGGCGCGCCCCAGGATGAAGGGTTCGGCCACGTTTCTCATGTCGATGGCCGACTGGACACGCGTCTCGACACCCATTTGATCAAGAGTGCTGCGTAGCGCCAGCGCGTTGATCACGGTAGCAAGCATTCCCATGTAATCTGCGGTGGTACGGTCCATGCCGCGGTGCGATGCCGACAAACCACGCCAGATGTTTCCGCCGCCAATAACGATGGAGACCTGCACTCCGAGATCGCGGACTTGTTTTATCCGTTCAGCGATCTCGCGCACCACCGTGGGCGAAATGTTGTCCCGCCCGCCGCGCTCCTGCACGGCTTCACCGCTCAGCTTCAGAACGATGCGTTTATACGCTGGCTTTTCCGCTTGCATGACCCCGGGGCAACATCAAACAGAAGATCGCCACTCTTGAAAAGCACAAACACGCCTGTCTTCCCGAGGCGCAAAGCCAGCGAGGGACCTCCACAAATTGGCTGATTACACAAGATAGCGTGCGTAATGCTCCGCTTCTCTGTGAGATCCTTCTCCCGCGCGTGCGGGATCAGGATGACGACGTGCGGTGTCCGCGCAGGAGTTCCGCCGCGGTCATCCGTCTTTTTCCTTCCAATTGCACTTCGCCAAGGGATAACGCGCCTTCACCAGCTGCAACGACGAGTTCTTTTTCGCTTTGCAAAATTTCTCCGGGCGTTCCGCGAAGAGCCACAATGGTCGCGGAAAAAATTTTCAGATTTCGCCCATCGAATTTCATAAAGGCGCCCGGCCACGGATCAAAGGCGCGGATTTTTCGTTCAATCGCGTCAGCCGGCTCCGACCAATCAATCTTACCGTCTTCGCGTTTTAGCTTCGGCGCGTAACTCGCAAACGCGTTATCCTGCGGAGTGCGTGGCGCGTTTCCTTTCGCTAACAACTCCAAAGATTCAAATAGCACTTCAGGCGCAATTTTCGCCAGGCGATCATGCAACGACCCACCCGTGTCCGCGGACGCAATATCAATCGTGCGTTGCAAGAGGATATCGCCAGTATCGAGTCCTTCGTCCATATACATGGCCGTAATGCCGGTCTCGCCATCACCCGCTGCTATTGCCGCCTGGATCGGAGCGGCGCCGCGCCAACGCGGCAAGAGTGAGGCGTGCAGGTTCAAACAGGCAATCTTTGGAATTTCCAGAATGTCACGTGGCAGGATTTGCCCATAAGCCATGACGACGATCACATCCGGCGTCAACGCACGAACTTCTTCAATTGCTTGTCGATCTTTGATCCGCGTCGGTTGCAAAATCGGCGCGCCTGGCGGTCGCGCCCTACCAACAAATGCTCTCTTAATCGGCGGTGGCTCGACCAGTTGAGCGCGCCCGACTGGTTTGTCGGGTTGGGTCACAACACCAACAACTTCATGGTCCGACTCCAGCAAAGCTTGCAGGGTCGGCACGCCAATGTCGCCTGCGCCGATGAAAACAATGCGCATGCCGAATTACGGCGTCAGTTGATGCAGCGTGGCGGAGCGACCCGAACGCCGCCGAGCCATCGCTTGCGCCATCAGTTTTTCGCCAGCCGTGATCTCGCGCCGGCCTACGGACGACCCACAACCGGTACAGAGATAATCGAAAATCTCCTTGTCGGGCAGGACTAAAAGCAGCCGCTCGCGCACAGGCATCGCGGTCCTGCACTTTTCACAATAGAGAGTGGAAGCTGTGAAATTTTCAAACTGCTGCTGGCTCATACACGCCGTTCAGGCTCTTTAGAATATCGAGCAGAACTTTCGCAGGCGGCTGAGTCGCGTCAATCACGGTCACCAGCTCACTGGAATAATACGAAAGCACTGGCTTCGATTCCCTTTCGTAAATATCGAGGCGTCGCTGGATAACCCGCTCGTTTGCGTCGTCGAGGCGGTTGTCCTTCAGCGCACGCTTCTTGAGCCGGTAAAAAAGTGTCTCGCGACTTGGACACGCAAGATGAAATACTTTTTTTACGTCGATCATTTCCTCCATGATCTTGGCCTGCCCAACATTTCGCGGAATACCGTCCAACACGAGCGTGTCGATGTCCGGTTTAAACTTGTGCGCTTCCACGGCCGCATCGATCGCTTCTCGCCAAAGCTCCACCGTGATGTCGTCCGGGACTAACTGACCTTTGCTGGAGTATTCAAGGAACGCCTTACCGACTTTCGTGCGCGTGTCGATGGAGCGGAAGACGTCGCCACATGCACAGTGATAAAAGCGCGGGATGGTTCCAAGCGTTTTGCCCTGTGTGCCCTTGCCGCTGCCCGGCGCGCCGAAAAGGATGAAGGTATTGTATCTCATGAGCGGAGTGGGTTTATACTGCAAAAGGAATTGGTTAGACAAGCACTGTCATCCGAGCGAAGTCTAGCGACCCCGTCATGGTACGAATCGTGATTCAACGGGATCTTTCGACCGCGCGTCGCTCCGCTCAAGACGGCGAGGAGATCACGGGATCAACATTTACCCGTCGTCCGGCACGGTCGAAGCGCACGCTTCCATCAATCAATGCAAAAATCGTGTAATCCCGCCCCAGCCCGACATTTTTTCCAGGCAGAAATTTTGTCCCGCGTTGACGCACGATGATATTGCCGGCAACTACCCTTTCGCTTCCGAATTTTTTTACGCCCAGCCGCTTGCTGACGCTGTCGCGTCCATTCTTAACGCTGCCTTGTCCTTTTTTGTGAGCCATTGGGAAAGTTAATAGTTATTAGTTGATTGCTGACAGCGGCGAACCTTCTATTCCTCGGCCTTCTTAGTTGACGCCTTTTTCGCTGCTAAACTGATGCTTTTGATTTTCACCCGCGTCAATTTACGCCGATGCCCAACCGTGCGGTGATAGCCCTTGCGCCGCTTATACTTGAACGCGATGACTTTTTTGTCCTTACGTTGCTCCAAGACTTCCGCAGTGACCTTCGCTCCGGAAACAAGCGGGTTCCCTTGCGTCACATCCTTTCCATCGGCAAACATCAATACATCGCCGAAGATCGCGGTCTTGCCGGGGTCGACATTCAGGAGATCGACATCGATCGTATCGCCTTCCGCGACGCGAAACTGTCTGCCACCAGTCTTGATAATTGCGTAAGCCATAAAGTGCCTAAGGGGAAAAAGCCGCCCAAAATCCCACAGACGGGTCGGTTTGACAAGTGGAAAGCTTACTTGCTAAGCGACGGCGAGCTACGCTGCCACTTTGTCGGCAGCGTCCACAAGTTCTTTGTATAAAGCTTCGTATCGCCGCGCAGACGCGTCCCACGAAAAATTGCGCGCCATTGCACGTTTCATCAGCTTGGTCCAGAGATGCCGATCGCCGAAGATTTGCCGAGCCCGCTTAATCGCGTCCCAGAAAGCTTCGCTCGAATATTCGTAACAGAGGAAACCGTAACCGCTGTCTGAGATCGGATCGTAGTCCTCGATGATCTCGTGAATTCCGCCGGTCGCACGCGCGACCGGCAGAGCGCCGTACTTCAAGTTATACATCGCGCTCAGACCTGCCGGCTCGAACTGGGATGGAATCAGGCTGATGTCCATCCCCGCCTCGATCAGGTGCGCCAGTTTTGCGTCATACTCTTTTTGATATGCGAACCTCGCCGGGAATTTTCTGGCTGCGACGGCGAGCGCAGTTTCGTAGGCGGGATCGCCTTCTCCGAGAATGATCAAGCGCACATCATCCCACAAAAGGCGATCGAGGAGCGGCACCAGAATTTCGAAACCTTTTTCCTGAACGACACGAGTCACCATGCCGAAGACCGGACCCCGCGGTCCGGGCGCAAGTTTCATCTCCTTTAGCAATGCATCACGACAGACCTGTTTTCCGCGAAGCCGTTTCTCGTCGTAGCGCGCCGGTAGCAAATCGTCCGAGGCCGGATTCCAGACCTTGTAATCTGCGCCATCTAAAATGGCGCTTAGACGATGCGCATTTTCGCGTAATACCCCATCGAGGCCGCAGCCGCCAGATGGTGTCAGGATTTCCCGACGATAATGCTCGCTTACGGTCGTGATCCTGTCGGCATACAGAATTCCGCCTTTGAGAAAATTCAGCCTTCCGAAGAACTCGACCCCGTCCAGGGTGAAAAACCGCTCCGGCAGATTTGTGAGCCCGAAATCGAGGCCCCAAAAACTTCCCTGGTCAGCGATATGATGAATGGTCAACACGGTCTTGAACGGCAGCCCTTGTGCATGCACGAACACCGGCACCAACGCCGAAGCCCAATCGTGCGCGTGCAGGATCTGCAGTTGCGGTGTCAGTCGGCGAGACAGTTCCAGCGCCGCCTTGCAAAAAAAGATAAATCGCGCGGCGTTATCTTCATATCGTTTGCCCCGTTCGCCGTAAATTCCGTCGCGATCGAAAAATTCATCGCAACGAACCAAATACAATTGGACGCCGCTGGCACTTCGGCCCTCGAGATATTGCGCAGAGTAAGCGCGATCGCCAACCGGCACGTCGACAGCGATCCCTGTGTCCTTTCGCCTGAATGTGCGGTTATCTCGAATTTCGCGGTAGAAAGGAAGCACTACACAAACCTCATGCCTTCGGGAACGCAATGCAGCAGGCAGCCCATCCATGACATCGATAACCGCTCCCGCTCGCTGGAGTGGCGGCCCTTCGGCGCTAATCATCAGAATTCTCATCGGACGTTCGATGTTAAAAATTTCAAAGGTTACAAAGTTTAAATCAGGGTAGTGGCAGATTTTGCTTTTTAACCATGTAACTCTTTTAACTTTGTAACTGCTCTTTCAATTGCCCTTGGGTAATAGATATTCCCGTTTCACCCACTCAAGCGCCTCCTCCCGACTGCGCAACCTTCCCTCGAGCTGTCGCGTCTCCACCGCGTCGAGGATCTCGCTGAACTTGGGGCCCGGCTTCAGACCGAGGGCAATCAGATCGTCTCCTCGCACGAGCGGCGGCGGAATGATCGGTTCGTTAGCGAATTCCTCGCGCTGACGAAGGAGAAATTGGTAGTTGTCGAGCATGCGATGGCTGCCCTGGCAATCGACCCGGTGCAGCTCAAGCTCGTCCTCAAATGTCGGCCGTGCCATGAAACGCTTCAGTTTCGCGACCCGCATCTTTGGCGCGTCCTTAAAAACCATGTGCTGACGCACCATCTCGACCGTGGCTTCGATTTCCGCTCTCGAAAATCGCAAACGCCGCATGATTTCCTCAGTCATCTCCGCGCCCAGGCGGTCATGACCGCTAAAGCGAATTCGCCCCGTTTCATCAACAGTTGCCGTACGCGGCTTGCCTACGTCGTGAAACAAGACCGCGAAAACGAGCGGCATCGAAACTTTCGCCGGCAGAAAATCGAGCATCAATCGCGTGTGCTTAAAGACGTCACCTTCGGGATGAAATTGCTCGGGTTGTTCGCACCCCTTCATCGTCTCTATCTCAGGAAAAATGGCACCCATTAGTCCACTCGCATCGAGCAAGTCCCAGCCACGTCCCCGGTTCGGAGACAGAAAAATCCGCACAAGCTCATCGCGTATTCGTTCCGCGCTGATCTCGTGGATTGAGGTAGCATTGGCTACCAGAGCGTCCCAGGTTTTTGCATCGACCTCGTAATCGAGGACCGTCGCAAACCGCACCGCACGCAGCATTCGCAGCCGATCCTCCACGAAACGCTGGGTCGGATCGCCAATGGCGCGCACCAATTTCGCAGCGATATCTGCGCGGCCACCAACGAAATCAATCACTTCCTCCGCCACCGGGTCGTAAAACATTCCGTTGATCGTGAAATCCCGGCGCCGCGCATCCTCTTCAGGCGATGAAAAATGAACCGCGGTTGGGTGCCGTCCGTCGATATAAGCCTCGTCGGACCGAAATGTCGCCACCTCAAATTGGAAATCGCTTTCCAATACGATGATCACGCCAAAATGCGCGCCGACCGCATAGGTTCGTGGAAAAAGTCTCTGCACCAGATCCGGTCGTGCGTCGGTGGCGATGTCGTAGTCCTTTGGTGGCAAACCGCGGACCATGTCGCGCACGCAACCACCGGCGAAGTACGCGATGTGCCCTTCCTCGCGCAGGCGCGCAGCAACTTTGCGCGCCGCTTCTTCCATCGGAGAAGGCTTCATCCGGCCACTGTAGCCGCTTGGCCACGTGAAGTGCAACGCATCACCGAGCGCGGCATCGTTATGCAGCGCTCTTCTGCTTCCAGAACGAATGAATAAGGAACAGCACTACCGCAACCGAGATGCAGGAATCGGCAACGTTGAAGGCCGGCCAGGGATGCGCATACGGAACGTGCAAATCGAAAAGGAGAAAATCGATCACGTGCCCGTAAAGAAGGCGATCGGTAAGATTTCCCAGGATCCCGGCGAGCAGAAGGGCCAGCGAAAGATCTCGCCAACGATCAGGTGTTCGTGCCGCCAACAGCAGGCCCAAAACGACCACAAGCGCAACAGACGAAATGGCGATGAAAAAGGTGTTGTTGCCCCTGAAAGATCCAAAGGCTGCGCCTGTATTGGTCACGTTAACCAGACTGAAAAAACCGGGAATCAGAATACGCGGCTGATCAGGACTGATGAACCGCAAGACCATCTGCTTGGTCACCTGATCCAGTGCGTAGAGCGGAAGCGAGAGAAAGAGGATGAATTTCACTGTCAGGCCCGGGCCGCTGTTGAATGGCGATTTAATGACGAAGTCCGAATGACATAATTCGCCGCGATGACTTCATCATTCGTCATTTGATCATGCTTTCGTCATTCATCATTAGGATTTCGTCATTGTTTGCACCACGCTTTCGCACCGATCGCATAAATCGGGGTGCTCGTTGTTTGTCCCAACAGCCGGCCGGTGACGCCAGCAACGGGTGCATTTCTTGTATGCTGTTTTGTTGACGGAGGCGCTCGCTTCGTCTGCCTGTTGAATCGTCAGATCACTCAGGATGAAAAATTCCTCCAGCTCTTCCTCGCTGATTTTTGTCGTGGCATCGGAATTTGAATGTAAAACAACCGCCGCCTCGAGAGCATTTCCAATCAACTTCTCCTGACGCGCGCGCTCGATCGCCTGGCCGATTACGCCGCGCAATTTCAAGAGCTCGGCAACCTGACTGCTAGCTTCATCTTTCCGGTCTCCCGCGTGCGGAAATTCCTGCAGGTGAACCGAAGCGCCCAGGGCGGAATATCGCCACGATTCTTCTGCGGTAAATGCCAGGATCGGCGCGAGCAATCGGCACAAGGCACGGAAGATTTCATGCATAACCGTTTGTGTGGCGCGGCGCCGGGGCGAATCTGCTGCGTCGCAATACATCCGGTCTTTCGTGATGTCGATGTAAAGGCTGCTCAGGTCAACGGCGCAAAACTGATTGAGCGTGTGATAAACTTTGTGGAACTCGAACGCTTCATATGCCGACCGGCAATCGGCAATCACATTGTTCAAACGTTCCAAAATCCAGCGATCAACCAGGGTTGTAGCCGCTGCCGTTGGCTGCGGCCCGCCGCGGTCAGCGCCCGCCGCTACGGGGAAATCATAGAGATTTCCCCGTAAAATGCGCAGCGTATTCCGAATTCGGCGATAGGTGTCACCCAGGCGCGTAAAAATTTCCTCCGAAAACGGAACATCAGCCGTGTAATCGATGCTGCTCGCCCACAAACGAACGAGGTCCGCTCCGTGTTCGTTTACAAAATGGCCGGCATCTACCGGCTTCTCGTATGCGCTGGATTTGGAAATTTTCTTTCCGTCGAGGTCGACAACGAAACCGTGCGTTACGCAGGTTTTGTACGGTGCGCGATTATTCAGCGCGATGCTCGTCATCAGCGACGATTGAAACCAGCCGCGATGCTGGTCAGTCGCTTCGAGATACATGTCGGCCGGATCGCGCAGCTCCGGATGCAGCGCACACACCGCCTTGTGCGAAACACCGCTGTCGATCCAGACGTCGATTGTGTCGTTGCGTTTTGTTGTTCCGGCTGGAAGACCAAGCTTTTTGGCAAGATCAGCGTCGTTCAATTCAAACCAAATGTTTGAACCGTGTTGCGCGACAAGATCGGCCAGTTTCCGAATAACCTTCGCGTCGAGAATTGCTTCCCCATCTTTCGAATAGAAAACAGGCAACGGCACGCCCCAGCTTCGTTGGCGCGAAATCACCCAATCGGGGCGAGATTCGACGGTACCCGCGATGCGATTTTCACCCCACGCCGGAATCCATTTCACTTCGTTGTGAATGGCGTTTAGCGCTCTCCCGCGCAGCTCATCGATCCGAATAAAGAACTGCTCGACATTGCGGAAGATGATCGGTGTTTTCGAACGCCAACAGTACGGATAGGAGTGATGAAAATTTTGTTGGCCGAGCAACATCCTCCGCTCGCGAAGCAAATCGACAATGTCCGTATTGGCATCGAAAACATATTTCCCCGTGAGATTCGGCAGGTTCGCTTCATTGGTAAAGCGTCCGTAATCGTCCACCGGGGACAGAATTTCCAATCCGTTCGCCCGGCCTAACCAATAGTCGTCCTCGCCGTGACCCGGCGCGATGTGCACCAAACCGGTGCCGGAATCCATGGTCACGAAAGCAGCGGCGAGTATGGTTGATTTTCGGTCGAGAAATGGATGGCGCGCTTGTAGGCCGATCAGCTGTTTGCCAACACGAAAAGCCGATTCTTGCGACGGCGCGAAACCGGTTTGTTGAACAAATTGATCGCTAAGCTTGCGAGCGACAATCACTCGCTCAGTCTCGTTGGCGAGGACTTCGTATTCGGCGTTCGCATCCACGGCAATCGCCAGGTTCGCCGGCAATGTCCACGGTGTTGTCGTCCAGATCGCGACGCTCACTCGTTTATCAGTTGGTAAACCGATTTTCGCCACTTGATCGGAAGGAAGCGGGAATCGCACGTAAACGGCGGTGTCATCGCGGTCCTGGTATTCCACCTCGGCTTCGGCCAGAGCGGTTTGCGCGCCCGTGCTCCAAAAAACCGGCTTCTTGGATTGATAAACGAGGCCTTCCTCAACGAATACGGCGAAAGCGCGCAAGATTTCCGCCTCATATTTGGGGTCCATCGTCAGATATGGATGCTCCCAATCGCCGAAAACGCCCAGCCGTTTGAATTGTTCGCGCTGGATGTTGACGAACTTCCGCGCAAACGCTTCCGACCTCTTGCGAATCTCGAGGGGCGAAAGACCGCGGGATTCCTTCACCACCTTGTATTCGATCGGCAGACCATGACAATCCCAGCCCGGCACGTACGGCGCGCGTTTGCCGAGCATGGTCTGCGATTTCACCACGAAATCTTTGAGGATTTTGTTGAGCGCGGTGCCCATGTGAACGTCTCCGTTGGCGAATGGCGGCCCGTCATGGAGCACGAACAACTCGCGACCTTCCCTCGATTTTTGGATCTGCTGGTAGAGTCGCGTCTCTTCCCACGCTCGGAGCATTTCCGGCTCGCGCGCGGCGAGGTTCGCCTTCATCGGAAAGTCCGTGCGTGGCAAATTAAGAGTATCTTTGTAGTTCTGACTCATGAGAAGCGGACGAGGCTACGTAACATCCGCAACTCCACAAATCAACGAAGCTGCCGGCCGCCTAGTGGTTCGCGACATCGAAGGTATGCGAAAATTTGACGAGTCAACTCTGGGCCAGAAACTTCTCGCGCCTGGTCAAGAAACCTAAGTAAAAAGGGCGCTCCTAAAAGCAAAAGACCTTCCAAATTTTCAGAAATTTCTTAAAGGATCAAAAAAGCACAACTTGCAATGAACAAACAAAACTTCCCTATCACTATGACGCGTCTCCGCTGGGGCGCGTTTTTCCTCGTTCTGCTGTTTCTCGTTATCCAAGTGATGCCCCGCGCGCTGGGACAGCGAAGTGAGCGACATATCAGCAAGAGAACCTCGAATGTTCGAGCGCCATCGGAGCTGGACGGGGGGACCTGGACAATCACGGGCAGCCTCAACACCGGACGTTATTTTCATACGGCGACGTTGCTGCCCAATGGGATGGTGCTGGTTGCAGGGGGATTTGGCACTGGCGGAGCTTCTGTGAGCGCGGAACTGTACGATCCCACGAGCGGGACCTGGACGGCCACCGGCAGCCTCAACACCGCACGTTATCTGCACACGGCGACGTTGCTCCCCAACGGGATGGTGCTGGTTGCAGGGGGACGTGGTAGCAGTATCCGTCCTTCCGCGAGCGCGGAACTGTACGACCCGGCCAGCGGGACTTGGACGGCCACAGGCAGCCTCAACACCGCACGCACTAATCACACGGCGACCTTGCTGCCCAACGGGATGGTGCTCGTTGCAGGGGGATTTGATGACAACGGCAATATTTCCGCGAGCGCGGAATTGTACGACCCGGCCAGCGGGACCTGGACGGCCACAGGCAGCCTCAATCCCGCGCGCCAAGATCACACGGCGACCTTGCTGCCCAACGGGATCGTGCTCCTTGCAGGGGGATTTGATGACAACGGCAATATTTCCGTGAGCGCGGAACTGTACGACCCGGCGAGCGGGACCTGGATGGCCACAGGCAGTCTCAACACCGCACGCGATCAGCACCCGGCTACCTTGCTGCCCAACGGGATGGTGCTGGTCGCAGCGGGCTTTAGCACTGGCGGCGCTTCTGCGAGCGCGGAACTGTACGACCCGGCGAGCGGGACATGGACGGCCACGGGCAGCCTCAACACTGCGCGTTATGAGCACACGGCGACCTTGCTCTCCAACGGGATGGTGCTGGTTGCAGGGGGATTTGATAGCAACGGCAATTTTTCCGCGAGCGCGGAACTGTACAGCACTCTAACGCCCACGCCCACGCCAACTCCTACTCCCACATCAACGCCAACAGTTACACCGACGCCTGGCGCGACGCCTCGACCTACTCCAACCCCAAGGCCGCGTCCGACTCCACGACCCCGCCCGTAACATCGGGCACTGGACAAATCGATGTGCGCATGGAGACCCGGAGTGATGTAGCCACCGCGCTGTGTCGCCGTGTCCGCGCAACGCCATAAGCGCGCCTCGACACAGCGAGGCGACTACAATAATTACCTGGCAAGTATCAGGCTAAGCAAACTTGACTGAGTTATGACAACGCCTCAGAAATCGAAGGATACCTTGGGTATTTTCGTTCTGGCAGACACGCACAATCGTTTACCTGAAAAAGTGCTGGAACTCGCCAAAGATGCCGACGAAATCTGGCACCTGGGCGATGTTTGTGCAGAGACGGTTCTTGATGAGCTTCGCGCGATTGGACCTCCAGTCACGGTCGTACGAGGAAACTGCGACAGCAATTTTGAATGGCCATTCGTTGTCGATCTTGTGCGAGCCGGATTGAGGTTTCGGCTGCAACATATACAGCCTGATCAACTGCCGGACGACGTTGATGTGGTTTTGCACGGACACACGCACGTTCCGCGACATGAAAGACGCGGAAACGTCTTATTTTTGAATCCCGGATGCGTAACTCGACCAAATCGCGGTTCTCCGCCGAGCGTGGCATGGCTTGAAATTGCTGATCGAAAATCTACCTGGAGATTGGTTCCGCTCCGTTGAACGATATCAGCTAAGGGCTAGTCGCAAGCCGGCTACTTGCTGATTGACTCCGGAGCTCAAGATGATTGCTTCGCGCGCGCCTTGCACCGACGTGCGCGAACGCGAAAGCCGCAACGAAGTGTTTGGATCCACGTGAAGCACGGGCGGCAGTTCTCCATGACGCAAGGCTTGGATTCCCAGGATAACTTGCCACAGCCCCGACGCGCCCACGCTTTCGCCTAAGGCCGGCTTCGGCGCATAAGTAATTGCATTTGGAATCACCTGCTCCAACGCTCCCTGTTCTGCGTGGTCGATAAATGTGCCGTTAGCGCTGGAGACCACAAAGTCAGGTTCGATTTCACTGAGGTCGCGCACTATTCGCATCAAAATCTCCTTTGCTTCCGTTCTCCTCCGGTAACAGCCACCCGGATGAGCGCGTTCGATCGTAATCGAACCTCCTCGCCCTTCCGCTGCGCTCCTGCGTGACAGGCGTGCGAGCACGATTGCTCCTGCTCCTTCGCTTAAAATCATTCCCCGCTTTCGTTTACTGAATGGCTCAATTGGAGGCTCCGAACGAAGCAAACGCCATCGTCGATAGGCATCGCATAACAGCCAGTCGATTTCCTCCGTGCCGACGACCAGGCAATAATCAAGCGACTGATCTGTCATCACGTCCTCCGCCATTTTTATCGCCAGCAGGCCGACTGCTCCGTCGCCCACGACCGTGTAAGTGGTTCCAGTCACCCCCAGAATTGCCGCGAGATGGCTCGCAGGCGCGTTAAAGACCGTTTCCGGAAACAAAAGAGGACTGGCAGACTGCGCCCCGCTTTCAACAACATCGCGATAGAAGCGCCTGGTATAAATCACGCCTCCGTTAGAGACCGCGAAAATTAGCGCAATTCGTCCCGCATTTTGCGAATCCATTTTTACTCCCGCAGCTTGCAACGCCTCCAAACCTGCTGATGCGGCAAACCGCGAAATGAGACTCGCTCGACGAAGGCGTGGATGGGCCAAACCAGTCAGCGCCGATTCAGGTACGCGGAACGCGTAGTAAGATCGATCGCGCAACTGCTCCGAAATCGCCGTTGCAGAAGCTTCATCGCCATGAAGCAGCCGCTCCCATACGGCATCGACGCCATTTCCAAGCGGGGTCACCCACCCCATTCCGGCGATCGCCAGACTCATGCTCCAACCCTGCGCAACAGAATCGAAGCATTCGTACCGCCAAAGCCAAAAGAATTCGAAAGCGCCGTACGCACAACAGCCGGTCGCGATTCATTAGCCACAATGTTTAAATCTACATCGTCATCTGAAGCGCCAAAATTGATGTTCGGGGGAAGCAATTGATTTTGGAGCGCCAACAGACAGACGACGGCTTCAACTGCGCCCGCGGCACCCAGCGAATGACCCATCATGCTTTTGGTGGAACTCACCGGCACGCCATTAAACAGCGCGCTGATCGCCTTCCCTTCGGCTGCGTCATTAAAAATCGTGGCCGTTCCGTGCGCATTAATGTAATCGACTTCGTCTGCAGAAATTTGCGCGCTGCGGAGAGCTCGCTCCATGGCCTGTCGCGCTCCCGCACCGGAAGGATTCGGCTGCGTGATGTGAAAATTATCCGTGGAAATCCCGTAGCCGATAATTTCGGCCAACACAGGCGCGCCACGCGCTCGAGCAAGCTCCAGATTTTCCAGCGCCAGAACGGCGGCCCCTTCTCCCAGCACCATGCCGGCGCGATGTCGATCAAACGGGCGGCATTTCTCCGGCGTCGAAGCTTGAAGTGAATCAAAGCCCGTGAAGACCAGTTCCGAAAGAGCGTCGTAGCCTCCCGTCAATACGCGCTGGTAACGACCTGACCGCACGCATTCGAACCCGTGACCGATTGCATTGGTACCCGAGGCGCAGGCGTTCGCGATTACCTGACACGGCACAGAAATCCCGAGGACCTCCTCTTGCGCGTCTAGCACCGGTTTTTGTGCCGGATAATTAGCGATCCATGTCGGCGCACGCCGCAGGTTTCCTGATTGACGAAGCGACCGATAATATTCTTCCCCATAAGACATTCCACCGCTGGTCGTTCCGATTACCGTTAACTCAGGCTCAAACTCAGGCACTTGCGTCATTGCTTCTCTTAGCGCCTGAATCATCATATGCGATGCTCGATGCAAGCGTTGGGCGCGGAGCTTCTTGTCCACGCCGGCGAGGAGACGGTCATCGGCGACTTGACCAGCGGTTTTACAGCGACATTGAGCTACCGAAAACCGGGTTACTGCCGTGACGCAATCGCGCCCCTGACGCAGTGAACCGAGCGTTTCCGTCAATCCAAACCCCAGCGGACTCACCACTCCCGCGGCTATGACTGCGATCCGCGCAGGGGCTTCTTCTCCGGTCGTACTACCTAATTGGGCCATGGAGGAGGCAAAATTTGTTACGCTATTTTCTATTGCATTCCTTCGGGAAGCATTTTACACATGAGCCGAACCGGAAACGGAAGCCTGGAAGTTGGTGGATTGTCAGTTGAGTTTATTCAGTGGCGATTTGAAATCCGATAAGCGGGAACAGTGACCTGGCAGCCTTTCCAAGAATAAACTCGACGATGGGAACTAAACTATACGTAGGCAATCTTTCCTTCAACACGACGGAAAACGAACTGCAGGAGCTTTTCTCACAGGCTGGCACTGTGCAGGAAGTTACCCTCATGCAAGATAAATTCACCGGCAAATCGCGTGGCTTTGCATTTGTCACGATGAGTTCCGAAGAGGACGCTCAAAACGCCATCTCCAAATTCAACGGCCAAACCGTTGAAGGCCGGCCACTGACGGTGAATGAGGCTCGTCCGCGGGAACCGAGACCGCCCGGCGGTGGCGGACGCGGCTACGGCGGCGGCGGCGGTGGATACGGTGGGCGTCGCGAAGGTGGCCAGCGAAGAGGTTACTAGCATTTCACGCGCGCTCATCTTGTAGCCACGGCGCTGTGTCGCCGTGCCCGTTGATGATTGTGCCAAAAACCCCTCGACGCAGCGAGGCGTGTATCAGCGCTTTGATGAGGATTTGGGCAGGGCTGGATTCGAACCAGCGAAGGCGTAAAGCCAGCAGATTTACAGTCTGCCCCGTTTGGCCACTTCGGTACCTACCCGTTTGAGTGCGAGCGATTCATATAGGCTCACGCCGGGAGGCTTGCAAGTATCCCGCCACACGCACCGTCAGCCATAAAACTCCGCGATCGCGTCGACCACGTATCGCTGCGCTTCGCGAGAAATTTCGGGGTAAATGGGTAGCGCGAGCGTCTCACGCGCGGCGCGTTCGGTCTCGGGAAAATCATCTCTTTTGTAGCCGAGATAGGTAAAGCATTTCTGCTGATGGAGTCCGAGCGGGTAGTAAATCGCTGTTTGGATTTCGCGTTTGCCCAAATGCTCGCGCAAAGCATCGCGCATCGGCGTTCGGATGACATATTGATGGTAAACGTGATGGTTTGTTAGGCCACACTCGCTGTAGGGTTCAGCGGGCAAACCGATTTTTCCGGCCAACCCGGCGCGCGCCAATTCCGTTCCATAAAAATCCGCAGCGGCGCGGCGTGCGGCTGCCCACTTTTCCAGATAGGGAAGCTTAACCGCGAGAATTGCCGCCTGTATTTCGTCGAGGCGAAAATTGCCTCCAATGACATGATGGAAATAGCGCGGTTCCATCCCGTGTTCCCTGAAAGTGCGTAGCTTTTGCGCCAACTCTTCATCGCGGCACACAACCATTCCCGCATCGCCAGCAGCTCCAAGATTTTTGGAGGGATAAAAGCTGAACAGCCCAATTTCGCCCATCGTTCCGGCTTTGGCGATTCTGTCAGGAAGCGGAAATTCCGCGCCAATCGCCTGCGCAGCGTCTTCGATCAAAACAAGACGATAACCCTCCGCGATCTCAAGAAGCGCGTCCATCTGGCAACACAGGCCAAACAAATGGACCGGAATCATTGCGCGGACCTTTTCTCCGTTTTTTGTTTTCCATGAGCCATCCGTGTCACGCTGACAATTTTTCTCCATGCATTGCCGAATCGCGGCCGGACGAATGTTGTATGTCTCCGGATCGATGTCGGCAAAAAGTGGCCGGGCGCCGACGCGGGCAATGCATCCAGCCGTAGCGAAAAATGTGTAGGGCGTCGTAATCACGGCATCCCCGCGGCCGATTCCAAGCGCCATCAGAATAGCCAGCAAAGCATCTGTTCCCGATGAAACACCAATTGCGTGCGGCGTGTTGCAATACGCGCACATCGCTTTCTCGAACGCCCTTACTTTGGGGCCAAGGATGAAATGGCCGCTCGCCAGAACGTCGTTAGTTGCCTCGCGAATTGAATCGCCGAGGGCACGATATTGTTCATTCAGATCGAGCAGGGGCACGCGCATGGCCAAATAGCTTGGCAGTTTCGCCATGCCATTCAAGACGTTGTCGTTCCCAACGTGCCTGGTATTGATCGCCGTCTCTCCGCACGTTAGCCTGTTTGCATGGCGCTCCTGCGCGGTCTTTTTTGGCTCGTTCTGTTTATCGTTCTAACTTTTTGTTTTGTTGTGCTGTTTGAGTACGGGCCACACGATTTCGCCAATGGCGTTCAGAAAGAGTATGCCCGCGTGAAATCGTTTGTTGTAAAGCAAACGGAAACGATCGGGAAACAGAAGAAGAACCGCTGATCGTATTCGGCTGCGGGCGCGCACCGAATTTGATTGGGTCGAAGCTTGACCAGGCTTGCGGATCGAACGCGACCCGGAAGCGGCGTAAGATTGGAACATAGGAATGTGTTCTGTGTGCCCAGCGAAGATTTTCTACGCTGTGGGTTCAGCGGGTTTCAAACCCGCTGGGCGCACAGACTGCAAGTCTATGTTCCGGCTAGCGCGAGCGTCTCGATCGGCAAGGGAGCAAGAAATTCTTTTGTATTCTCGACCTGTAAAACCTGTCGCGCCAGATGTGCTGCGAGAAAACTGGTATCTGGCGTAGGAGCAATGCCCGCTTGAGCCCAAATTTCACATTCGGCGAATTGGTCGATAAGGTGCGCAACTTTTGCCTTTAGATGGCGGTGGTCTGTAAATTGAACCGTGCAAATACCCGGTGCAGTTGCTTCAACAAATGGGCTGAGCGTAAATGCGTAGTGAAGTAACATTTCCTGGATCGATTTTTCCTGCGTGCGTGCCCGCACTTTGATCACGATCTGCAAAGATCGCGCCAGAGCCTGACTTGGAGTCATTCCTTTGCAGATCCCCGCCTGTTCCGCGACATCGTTCAGCTGAATGATCACAGGTTTCTTTTCCTGTTCTTCAATTAAGGCTACGGGTTTTGCGTAAAGTTCCGGCTGATGCCGGATGGCGGCCTGCAGATAAAAGTTCGGCAAATAAATGGTCGCAAACATCAATGCGCTCCGAGGTAGGGACGGCGCCCTGCGCCGTTCGGGCATCGCAGCGCGATGCCCCTGCCAACATCGCCGCTGAGGTGCGATCGTTTTACAACAATCCGTAGTTGAGAAATCGCATTTTCTTTTTCCAAAGTTTCCAGGTTCCAGGAATTTTCGAGAACAAGCTTTAATAGTGCGCTGCTCACCATTTCATATCGGGTCAGGACCAGACATGCTGTGGGCACTGATTCGACGAGCCGCTGCAAGCGATACCAGGTTGTCTGCGGAATTTTGCGCAATTCTTCCGGGGAATTGAGAATCAGATCCACAATCACCAGCGGAAAGTTGCCATCTCGCAAGAGCAGATCCGCCGCTTTGACTGCTTCAAGAGCTTTAGTGCAACGCACCCAAAGCAGCTGATGCAGAATGGAATTGGCCAGCGCACAAGGATCAAACGAATCGCGCCCATCGATCAGCGCCACAAAATACTGATCCCGATATGCGCCATGAACGAAAGCGTGAATGAGCGATGCGCTTCCCGCGCTTCCGCGTGGGCTGATCAATTCGGTAATCGCCCCTTTGGGCAAACCACCGCCAATAGGTTGATCGAACGAAGTTAAGCCCGTGACTAAACGCGTTGAGGCCGATCTGGGGGGGCGTGGAAAACGATTCGCAAGAAGGTTGCGCAGATCAATAATCTCCCCGCTCACAGCCATTGGAAGAAAACATGGCATGTTTTGAATATATGTTCAAAAGAACATTATCACGGATACTCTCCCTGGCTACCTGGCTGCGAGCTTCGGGTCCTGAACTACGTTTTAATTCTTGCGCAAGCCGCGCACGTAACGATCTGCGCGTTGACGCCACGCCAAAGGCGCCTTCCTGCATTTCGGATCTGTTCGATGGGATCACTCACAGTTTTCAGCGGTGAAGCGAGCTCTTTCTTTAAGGCGGAAATCATCAGTGCTCGCAAACTCGTGTTACTTTGCAGGGCCTTGTGTTTTGCCCGCTTCAACAAGGACTCCGGCAGATCAACAGTCGTTTTCCTGCTTTCCAAGCCTTAGAGCACTACGCATTAATCACCGGTCTTCCGTCCTCTGATCTGCGGCCCTCTGACTTCTGACCTCTCACTTCAGTGCTTCTTCCGACGCTCCTGTTTCCGCACCAGCGATACCATCACGCCTTGAATCTTGAGTTCGCGGGCCGGAACCAGATCCGGATAACGTGGGTTCTCCGCTTTGAGATACGGCCGGCCGCGCTCGACAACATAACGTTTCAATGTCGTTTCGCCGTCGATCAATGCCGCCACAATGTCGCCGTTCTGCACGTCCTTGGCGTCTTCCAAAATCACAATGTCGCCATCAACTATGTGCGCCCCGATCATTGAGTCGCCGCGGACCCGCAAGGCAAATGTGCCGCGATTTTTTTGCACATTGGCTGAGCGCGCATCGAGCGACACGTGACCTTCGACAGTCTGCTCGGTCAACGCCGACATACCCGCGGGGATCTGCCCATAGATCGGAATATCGGTAATTCTGACTTTCATGGCTGGAGTGATCAGCGCGCGCGCCTTGCGCGCATGCCGATCGAGAAAACCCTTTCGCTCCAGTGCAGAAATGTACTGCATCACCGATGTCTGACTTGCGAATCCGAAATGATTTTGGATTTCACGGGTGCTTGGCGTGATCCCTTTTTCGCGCTGCTCGCGCTGGATGAAATCCAGAACTCGCTTCTGTCCCTGAGTCAGCATGTTTACATCATCGTTTGAACCGCAGTGAAGGCAAGTTCAAATGAACATTACATATCCTGTCATTCCGGGCGAGGTCGAGGAATCCCGGAGAACGGCCCCTTGAGGTAACGCAACGAGATCCTTCGATTAGCTTGCTCTGAGCTGGCGAAGCGAGTCCAATGGACTACCCTCAGGATGACTACAAACGCACCAGATCGACCAGAAACTGGCACCAGAGATAAAACATCCCGCGCCAGGAATATTTTACGTCGCCTGCCGGCGTCTGTTTGAGAACGCCCTTGTGAATGTTGTGAGCGATCTGGTCGCGCAGATCGTTCTCCATTTCCGTTTCGATCTGTTCTTCGTCTTGTGGGTCGATTGCAGCGGGATTTACGCCGTTTCGCCGGAGAAATTCGCGATGGCTTTGATAAAGCTGCCAGAATGATCGGTCCGGCCGTTGCCGATTAATGCGAAACAGAGGAGTGAGCTTCAACCCGTAGGAGAGCGGATAATTCCACGTCGTCCAAACCGTTCCGCTCTTGGCGCGCGATGAAATGCGCAGGTAATAAAACGAGAAATCACGCTGTTCGTTCAGGCAGATGGCGGCCTGGGCTCGATCTTCCTCTCTGTAAAATATCCGAAAAAACTGCCGGTAATCTTCCCAATCCCAGCCGGCATCTCCCACGTGGACGAACCCTTCATCCTCGATCTCGCGCGTGATTTCACTGAGCGCTGGAAATGTGTCCGAAGAGGGCGGGCTTTTCGGTCGAAGCCGTTTTTCCTTGGGAAGACGAAGCGCGCGGATGCGAGTGAGAATTTCCAGCCACGGCAGAAACAGCCAGCTCATTGCGCCGACAAAACCCCATATCCAGCTGCCGGTGACAAAATAAACGCCAAGGAAAGTGGCAGCGAGAATTCCGAAGGCGCCGGCCTTTTGCGCGTATGAGTTTTGAAAACTGCGCAGGCCGGCGCTGAGCACGGCTACGCCAAGTGTAAGGAAGAAGCCAAAAAACATCAGCAAGTGGTCGGATTGATCTGGTGCTCGGTGAGAAATTTCTCGAGCTGATTGGTATCGAAATTGGCCAAAACCTTGTCACCCGCCACGAAGGTGGGCACATAGGTTTGGGAGGAAAGCTCCTTCATTTCTTCATACGCCTGTCGATCTTTGCCGACATCGATTTCCTGGAAACGATATCCCTTCTCGTTGAGATAATCCTTCGCGTCGATGCACCATGAACACCACTTGCGGCTGTAGAGAGTCAGTTCCATCGGCAGCGCCGAAATAAACGAACGATCGTTGCGGCGTCAACTGAGACTCCGCCCACGAGTCTCATAGATCGCCGCGCGCCCCTGCGCTTCAATACGATTTCGCCCAAACAACGCGCCGCGCACTGGGTTCGCCGGTGAAAATACATTTGCCGGCCTCCTGCGAATCACCCAGTGGAACGACACGAATAGTAACTTTGAGATCGTTCTTGATTTGTTCTTCTACTTCCCGTGAGCCGTTCCAGTGCGCGAGTGCAAAACCGCCGTGTATTTCTGGCTTGGCGGAATTTTTAGGCGTGAAGAAATCGTAGAAATCTTTTTTCGATTCTATCACGCGCGTGTTTGCTTCACGAAACTTCTTGGCACGCTCAAGAAGGTTCTGTTGAATGGACGTCAGAATTTCCGGTGCTACGGCGACGAATTCCTGAATGGACATCGACTCTTTGGTCTTGATCGGCTGATCCCGGCGGCTGACAACCAGCGCGTTCTTCTCAAGGTCGCGTGGTCCGATTTCGATCCGGATTGGGACGCCTTTCTTGATCCATTCCCAATTTTTGACGCCGCCACCGATATCGCGGCTGTCCACCTCGACCTCCAGCGGGAGTTCGCCAAAACACTTTCCGCGCAGTTGCAGCGCGAGATTGTCGCACGCCTCCATTACGCTGGCACGCGACTCTTCCCTGGTCGCCACTGGCACTATGACGATCTGCGTGGGTGCAATCCTTGGAGGCAAAACGATCCCGTCATCATCTCCGTGCATCATGATCAGCGTGCCGATCAGGCGCGTGGTCATTCCCCAGCTCGTTGTCCATCCAAATTCCTGCTTGCCTTCGCGGTTTTGAAATTGGATGCCACTGGCACGCGCGAAGTTTTGACCCAGAAAATGCGACGTGCCGGCCTGAATGGCTCTTCGGTCCTGCACCATCGCTTCGATCGTTAGCGTTTGCACAGCGCCAGGAAACTTTTCACTGTCGGATTTTTCGCCGGTAAATACTGGGATGGCGAGGTGCTCGCGGACAAAACGCTCGTAAATATTGAGGATCAATTTCGCCTCCTCGCGCGCTTCAGCTTCCGTTTCGTGCACGGTGTGGCCTTCCTGCCAGAGAAATTCAGTTGTCCGCAAAAAGAGGCGTGGTCGCATTTCCCAGCGGACGACGTTTGCCCATTGATTGATGAGGATTGGCAGATCTCGGTAGGATTGGACCCATCTCGCGTAGCTGGCGCCGATAATTGTTTCCGAAGTGGGCCTGACTACGAGCGGTTCCGTCAACGGACTCGCTGGTTTCATCTTTCCATCCTCGTCGACTTCCAACCGGGTGTGCGTAACGACCGCGCATTCTTTGGCGAAGCCTTCAACGTGCTCCGCTTCCCTGGCGAAATAACTCAACGGAATGAAAAGCGGGAAATAAGCATTGCGATGCCCTGTGGCCCGAAACATCGCGTCGAGTTGACGCTGCATGTTTTCCCAAATCCCGTAACCCCAGGGTCGAATCACCATGCAACCGCGGACGTCGGAGGGTTCAGCCAGCTCCGCCGCGCGGATCACCTGTTGATACCACTCGGGAAAGTCCTGGTCGCGGCGCGGCGTGATCGCGGTTTTCACATCTGTCGTGTTCATCGTATCAATGCAATGCGTTTCGAAAAAACGCCTACCATTGTAGGGCGGCTGCGTCAGCCGCCAACTAGGATTTTACAAATGACAGACAAACGACCCGCGATAGGTTGACAGGCGCTTGCGCTCCTCGTAGTTTTCGTCCCTTTTTCTGTAGTGATGAAAACGTTTTCTGCCAAAGCCAGCGAAGTCCCACGCAAATGGTGGGTCATCGATGCCAGGGACCAGGTGCTGGGAAAAGTAGCGGTGAAAGCCGCCAATCTGTTACGCGGCAAAGAAAAGACAGTCTTCACCCCGCACGTCGATACGGGCGACTTTGTGATCGTCGTCAATGCGGACAAAGTGCGCCTGACCGGAAAGAAAGAGGAACAAAAAACCTTTATGAGTTTTTCAGGATACGTGGGTGGCCACAAATCGGAGAATGTCCGGGCACGCCGGGCACGGCATCCCGAACTGTTAATCGAGCGCGCTGTACGGGGAATGATTCCGCACAACCGGCTCGGTCGCCATGTTTATCGGAAGTTGAAAGTTTATCGCGGTGATTCTCATCCCCACGCGGCACAACAGCCCGAGACCGTCAAACTCACCAGAAAGTAGTCCCATGCCAGAAACTCAGGAATTCGTTGCCACAGGTCGGCGCAAAACCTCGGTCGCGCGCATCCGGATGACGCCGGGCAGTGGAAAGATCGATATCAATGGTCGGACTTTCGAAGATTATTTCCCGACTGTGCCCTTGCAAAACGTCGTGCTGCAACCGCTTCAAACTGCCAAGGCAGTGAACAGCTACGATTTGTCGATTAACGCCACCGGCGGCGGCGCCATGGGGCAGGCCGGCGCCGCGCAGCTTGCGATCGCACGCGCCCTTTTGCAGGTCGATGGCAATTTGCGAGGCACGCTCAAAGCTGAAGGGTTGCTCCGGCGGGACCCGCGCATGAAGGAGCGCAAAAAATCCGGTCAACCCGGAGCGCGGAAACGTTTCCAATTTTCGAAACGTTAATTTGCGAATTAAGCAACACACACCGCAGTAGCCAGGGCCCGGTGGGCCGGTCATCTGCGTGAAAAGTATCTCCGGGACCGGCCACAGGCCGGTGGCTGCAGGCATCTGCGAAAATCGCTCTAATTATAGAGCAGGCGCCCTGGCACTACGGCTTGTTTGGCGAGGGCGCGCCCTGCGATTGATTCGGTGCAGGCGGAGCCTGGGGCGCTGGCGCCGGAGGCATTAAGAACGGCGGAACGGTCGCTGCCGGTGTCGCGGCCGGCACCGGAGCGCTGCTCGGCTTGAGCAAGCGCAATTCCTGCATGGCTTCGCCGGCCCAAAAGCTGGTTCGATATTGCGTCAGGATGGTTTCGCAGAGGCGGCGCGCTTCGTCGCTCTTATTTTTCCCTTTTAGAATGTAAACCTGCGACAGCAAAGCCAGCGGCGCGTTGTAACTGTTCGGATACGTTGTTGCTATCTGTTGATAGGCTGCCAGCGCTTCATCACTTTTTCCCAGCGACTCCAGATTGGCAGCCATCGCCATTCGCGCTGTGCTTAAAAACTCGTGTTGAGGAAACTTGGCGATGAAAGACTGAAGTGTCGTGTTCGCCTCAGCAAATTTCTTGTCCCTCCGCTGAGCTTCGGCGAGTAACAGGTACGCGTCAGCGGCCGCTGCGCTGTTTGGGTAGCGATCAATCACCTGTTGATATTCCTGAGCAGTCTTCGCACTCGCCAAAGAAGCTGACGCCGCCGCGGCGCGTCGGTCGGTATAATAACGGTAACCGGTAAAACCGATCACAGCGACCAGGACGACAATGAGAACTGCGACGATCTCTTTCTTGAAGCGCTCAAGAAAAAAGCGCGTTTCCAGGACAGCATCGCGAGAAGGAGGTGGAGCGGTCGGCATAAATTTCATGTGCTCTGCCTGTTCGAACCGGGCAAGCGGTCGTCTTATGCCACGCGATGGTTTCTCGCGCAAGCGCTACTACGCTCGGCGCGTGCTCGACCAGGCTTTTTGCGGCGATACAATCTTACCATGAATGCATTTTGGAACTCTTTTGAGATGTTGCTTGGTTTGGGCGCAGAACCGAAGGATTTAACATTTGTCCAAATTTCGCTGCGCGGGATCATTGTCTTTCTTGTCACACTGATCACGATGCGGCTTGGACACAAGCGTTCACTCTCGCGCAAGACTCCGTTCGATGCCGTCCTGCTCGTTATCCTTGCCGCCGTGCTTTCGCGCGCCATCAATGGATCGGCGGCTTTTTTCGCGACACTCGGCGGAGGCGTAGTTTTGGTGCTGCTGCACCGGCTCTTCGCCCGGTTTGCATACTATTCGCATCGATTTGGGATCTTGGTGAAGGGCCAGCCCGACATAATCGTGCGTGACGGCCAATGTGACTTTCAAATGATGCGGCATAACCACATCTCCACGCACGACTTGGATGAGGACATGCGTCTCGATGCGCACCTCGATGACCTGTCGAAAGTTCGGCTCGCCCGCGTCGAACGAAGTGGGGATATCAGTTTTATCAAAAAATAATTTGACCGGTATACCCCACATGCTTTATCACAGCGGAACTTCGTTCGAGCTTTTCCGTAGAATGAAGTGACAACTGGAATTACGCAGGGGACTTATGAAACGAACCAAAAAGCGGTGGATCAAACCAGCGATGAAAACCGTTCCGATCTTTTTTGAATGCACCTGCTACGCAGGCGCGGTTTGATCGAACGTAATTATCTGACTCCCAAAAGTCCGGGTTGATTCGCATCCATATTCTAGGCAGCGCAGCCGGTGGCGGCCTGCCACAATGGAACTGTGCCTGCGCGAACTGCTCGGCCGCGCGTACCGGAAAGATTACGTCGCAGACGCAATCGAGCGTCGCCATCAGCGGCAACTCCGAAGGTTTTCACCGCTGGTTTCTGATCAACGCGTCGCCTGATTTGACCCGGCAAATCGAAAGCATGCCGCGGTTGCAGCCACGCCGTGATGCGCCGCGCAATACTCCGGTTACAGGCGTTCTTTTGACAAATGCCGACATCGATCATGCTCTGGGTTTATTGCTTCTGCGGGAACAGGAGACGCCGCTCGTTGTTTATGCATCCGACGAAACGCGAGGCGCGCTCGGGTGGATCGAAGGCGCCCTTGCGAAGTTCTGCGGAATCGAATGGCGCAAGACGAACCCCGAATTTCAAACACTCAGTGGCACCATCGCGTTTCGAGCGATTGAACTGCCCCGGAGCATCGCGTTTCAATTTCGGGACGATTCGTCTGGAACAACTGCGCTCTTCGCGCCCAGCGTCGGTGAACTAACGAACGAATTGCGGAATGCCGTTCACGAATCCGACGTCGTTATGTTCGATGGCACATTCTGGAGCGACGGCGAACTGGCCGCTATTCGGCCGGGAGCCCGCGGAGCGCGACAGATGAACCATCTGCCCATCAGCGACGGGAGCCTCGATTTCTTGCATCAATCGCCGGCGCGCCGGAAGATTTACACCCACATAAACAATACAAACCCGATTCTTATGCCCAGCTCCCGGGAACGCGCCCATGTAAAGCAGTCAGGAATCGAAATCGCACGCGACGGATTGGAAATCGTCATATGAGTATCCCTTTCCCTGCTGCTGCAGCTCATGTTCGACGGCTTTCGATTACGATTACGAGCAGGCGCATGAGTCAGCATATCATATGACTACCGGACTCTGGGACCGCGAAACGTTTCTGGAAAATTTACGCGCGATCGGCACGCGCGCTTATCACGACAAACATCCGTTTCACGTGGCCATGAATGAAGGCCGGCTTTCGCCGGAAGCATTGCGCGGTTGGGTAGTCAATCGGTTCTATTATCAGCGAAATATTCCGGTCAAAGACGCCGCGATCCTTTCTAACTGTCCATTGCGGGAAATACGCCGGGTCTGGATTCATCGCATTCTCGATCACGATGGCACTAGCGAAAACGAAGGCGGCATTGAGGCCTGGCTGCGGCTGGGCGAGGCATGCGGGCTGTCGCGCGACGAGCTGCTGCAGGATCGACTTTTGCAACCTGGAGTTCGTTTTGCCGTAGATGCTTATGTGAATCTCGCTCGCACTCAGCCGTGGCCGATCGCAGTCGCATCGTCGCTCACCGAACTTTTCGCACCCGATCTGATGGCGACGCGCCTGGCGGCTTTCGAAAAATATTATTCCTGGATCGATTCGCGCGGCCTTGATTACTTCCGTCGCAGAGTTACGCAGGCGCGACGCGACTCTGACGAAGCGCTCGAGATTACACTAGGTCACTGCAACACACCTGAGTTGCAGCGCCAGGCGGTGCGCGTCCTTGAGTTTAAATGCGATGTGCTTTGGTCCATGCTCGATGCGATCCATCACGCCTACGGTTTTTAAATGCAAACCCCGACCATCAATGCCTCTGCCCAGCCAGGATTCGCCCGGGGAGTCCGGTTGCAAACCGATTCCAAGACCGGGAACAGTGTGCTGCTTTTTCCGGAAGGCCTCCTCGAATTAAACGATACCGCTCAGGACATTCTTAGCCGCTGCGATGGAAGAACGGTCGGCCAGATTATTCAGGCGCTGGCTGAAGAATACGACGTCGATCCCAAAATGCTTGCCGCAGATGTGTGCGAAACCCTCTCCGATCTGCAACGACGTCACCTGATCGAACTCACATGATGGTGCCTGTGGCTGAGAAAAGGTTATCACGCTGCAGTCTCTGGGCTGATGTTGTAGCCGCCTCGCTGTGCCGAGGCGCCCAGTGCACTGCCACTCGCACCGCGACACAGCGCCGTGGCTACACCCCTTGCCCATATCCGCAAATGTAGATCGTGCACGTAGACCTGTGAGGATGGTGAATACGGCCCATCCATGCTTTCTTCAGTATCTGCTATGACAGTCCCCCGCCCTTACGCATTGCTCGCCGAGATCACTTATCGGTGCCCGTTGCATTGCCCGTACTGTTCGAATCCGAGGCGGGCGCAAAACAATCAAGAGCTCACGACAAACGAGTGGACGCGCGTGATTCGCGAAGCAGCTGCCCTCGGTGTATTGCAAATTGGATTTTCCGGAGGCGAACCACTGGTCCGGCGTGACTTGGCCGATTTGGTTCGCGCAGCGCGAGAGGCAAATCTTTACACCAACCTTATCACCAGCGGCGTCGGCCTGGACGACGACCGAATGTATGCGTTGCGCGATGCAGGTTTGGACTCCGTCCAGCTAAGTTTTCAATCGGACAATACCGATCTCGCTGATGAAATCGCCGGCACTCGCGCGCATCAGCACAAGTTGGAAGCGGCTGCAAAAATCCGCGCAGCGGGAATTCCGCTTAGTCTCAATTTTGTCATTCACCGGCGCAATATCGATCGGCTGCCACAAATGATTGAGCTCGCCGAATCGCTGTCAGCCGAGAGAGTCGAGCTCGCCAATGTCCAGTTTTACGGTTGGGCATTTCTCAATCGCGCCGCTTTGCTTCCAACTCGTGAGCAAGCTATTCGGGCGCGGGAAATCGCGACAACAGCCAAAGCGCGGCTGGCAGGCAAAATCGACATCTTTTATGTGCTGCCGGATTATTATGAAAAGAGGCCGAAACCCTGCCTTGGCGGATGGGGCCAGCGTTATCTCACAGTCAATCCAATCGGCGAAGTGCTTCCCTGCCCTACCGCTTCGTCGGCTATCCCCGATTTGTGTTTTGAAAATGTCAGGACCCGCGCGCTCGATTGGATTTGGCGTGAATCGGAAAGTTTCAACCGGTTCCGTGGAACCGAATGGATGCCGGAGCCATGTCAGAGTTGTCCGCAAAGAGAAATCGATTTTGGCGGATGCCGCTGTCAGGCCGCGTTGCTGACAGGAAACGCTGCGAATACAGACCCAGTCTGCGAACTGTCGCCAAATCGTTCAAGCGTGGACGCCATATTGCGCGATCTGAATTCATTAAGCGGTCACAAACGTGATTGGACCTATCGCGTTAATCCAAAAAGTGTGCCCGTTCCACTGTAGCTTGCGCCTTCTGCGAATTTGTTTTGCCATCGGCTTCAGGAGAAGTCGATACACCTTGGGCGGAACGCGTTGTCCTTCAGCACGCCGTAGCGACCAAAGGCGGCTCAACGCGTTGCCGAAGTGAGCGCGGCTTGGCCACCGAACCGCTATGGACTTGGGCGTAAGTGTGGCGTAGGGCGTGGCCGCGGCGTGGCTCTAGGCGTCGTAGTAGCGGTCGGAGTTGGGGTCGGTGTTATTGTCACCGTCGGCGTGGCTGTAGGCGTTACTGTGGGAGTAACGGTTGGAGTAGCCGTGGGCGTCGGCGTCGGTGTTATTGGCGGTGTTGGCGTAGGACACGGAATCGGCGCGCAACCAACAATATTCATCGTATCAACGCGCCAACCCTCATTGGAGCCACTGATGTCGCTGGCCATTCGCCAGCGCAACCTGCTGCCGGGGGGAAGAAAAACTGGCAGGTTGACCACAGTGGTGATGAAGCCCTGCGAATTGCCGCTCCAAGCCTGACGACCTGCAATCGGACTATCTCGATCGTTGCTGATAACTCGGTTATAGCCCCCTATGGCGAAGCTCCCGCCAGCGGCAATGATATCCTGAAATGTATTTCCCCCGTC
>DASREQ010000039.1:0-46495 GCA_035651975.1 Candidatus Udaeobacter sp. | reverse complement strand
GCGCATCGTCTTGGGAAACGATCAGCCTCTTCAATGTGAGCTGGCGCTGAGCTCAATTTCGTAACTATGAACTTTCTCCTAAAAGTCTGGCGGCAGATGAATTCAAAAGCTAAGGGGAAACTAATTGATTACGAAGTGACGAACATTTCGCCGAACACATCATTTCTCGAAATGCTCGATATTCTGAACGAGAAGTTGCTCAGGCGCGGAGAGGAGCCGATTGCCTTCGACTCCGATTGTCGCGAAGGCATTTGCGGCACGTGCTCGCTGACCGTCAACGGTGAAGCGCACGGGCCGGATCACCACGGCGCAGTCTGCGAGCTTTACATGCGAAAATTTTCCGATGGCGCCAGGATCACGATCGAGCCGTTCCGCGTCGGCGCGTTCCCAATCGTGAAAGATTTGGTCATCGATCGCAGCGCGCTGGATCGGATCGTGCAAGCCGGCGGATTCATCTCCGCGCGCGCCGGCTCCGCACCGGAAGCGAATTCGATCCTGGTTCCCAAACGCGATGTCGACCAGGCGATGGAAGCTGCAGCTTGCATCGGTTGCGGCGCTTGTGCGGCAGCGTGTCCAAATGCTTCCGCGATGTTATTTACGGGCGCAAAGGTTTCGCATCTTGCGTTCTTGCCTCAAGGCGCGCCGGAACGCCGTCGTCGTGTCCTGAGCATGGTTCGCGCAATGGGCGCCGAGGGTTTCGGGAATTGCACAAACATTTACGAATGCGTCGCAGTCTGCCCAGCAGAAATCAGCGGAAGCGTTATGGCAAAGATGTATCGCGAATACGCGGCGGCGGCTTTACTCGAAGCCGTGGGGGGAACGAGCGCGGAAGGCTGCTAACCCCGCGTCATTATGCCTGAAACGCCGATCGCTAACATGAGGCAGCGGTCAACGTGATCGAGACGCACGAGCACACTGGCGAGTTCATTGCGTCACGCTGAGCAGTCCAACAGCGCCGATCTCCATGTCGCGCATGCTGTGATCAACGATCGGATATTTCCCGGGGTGCGGCATGATCGCGTCGAAAACGACGCCTTGCCCGGGCCCGACGGAGTAAGTGGACACGCCAGTGAGCGCATGGTCCGCATCTCCATCGGGATAAACTGCAGCAAATATTCCGCCAATGATGTGGAAGGAACTCCAAAGATTCGGGCCGGCATCGACGAAGTAAATCCGCACGCGCTGCCCCACTTTCGCCTCAAGTGGATTATCCTTGTATTGAAAGGCGATGCCGTTGAATACGATTTCGTCCGGAGTCACATTCATCATCTTTTGGTAATCGCCGGCCATGAGCGTGCCTTCCACCTGCTGGGTGTACCATTCGCTTTGCACCAGAACGTAGCTGGCGTCGGCCGGAGGCAGCGGCTTGAGCGGGTCGACTATGATTGCGCCATACATTCCGTTGCTGATGTGCTGCAACACAGGCGGAGTTCCGCAGTGGTAAATGAATGCGCCCGGAACCTGTGCCACAAACGAGAACTCCAGTTTTTCGCCTGGATTGATAGAGCGATAAGCAACGCTCCAGTCGATCTGCGCCGCGTGGAAATCGATCGAGTGCTGCATCATCCCGTTGTTGACGAATTTCACGTGCACAGTTTGTCCTTCGCGCACATGCAGGATCGGGGCCGGGACAGTGCCGTTGAATGTCCACGCCTGATATTGCACGCCGTTGGCGATTTCGATCGTCGCGTCGGTCGCGACCAGGTTGATATCGACGTCGGCGCCGTTTCCGATCAGCGGAGGAAGAATTGGAAGCGCCCGCCTGGTTGTTTGTCCCGCCGTGGCCATGCTCAACGGCGAGACGGTCGCGGCGGCCAGCTTTAAAGGCGATACCGCGGCGGCGGCATTCGCAGGAGTAGCAGGCGACCGGCTGATGTTCGTTGCGCTCCCCAGAGTGGAGAGCGCGAGGGCGAGGACGACAATGATCGCGCCGATGGCACCGAGTTGGTGGTCCCAATCAAAGGCGGGGCGTACCTCTGGCCAGATCCGCTTCGGTTTCCATTCCGCCACTAATCTCCATTTCGGAAACTGGCTGCCGATATAATAATCAAGGCTATAGGGCGAGGGACCAAGGAAACCTTCAAAGAGTGCGGCGCTAACAAAAACCAGCGCATACATGAGTGCCGGCCCAAGATTCGTCGCGCCCGAAGTGTAGGGCCCGCCAAAGCCTTCGGCTGTTGACCAGATCAGAAGACTAAACAAGGCACCGGCGATATAGGTCAACCGGCGAGCAACACCGAAGAGCAGCCCGATCGCGAGGGCGGTTTCAATCAGTCGCGTGGCGAGAATGAAGAAGCCAGTCCGTGGTGAAACAAGTTGAATCCAGAGATGAAACCAGGGAGTGAGCCAGGAGGGCTGGCCGTTGGCGGCGTTTTGCAGGTAACCCGCATAATGCGCCGCAAAACCCGGCTGCCATTTCAGGTAGGCATCGATCGCCACGAAGATTCCAAACGCCGCCCGCACACCGGCCGCAGCAACGATCAGCCAGGCCAACGTACGCCGTCCTTCAACTGATTCCGAGTTCATACGTCACCGTAAACCTCGATAAAAAAAGTTCTATGTCCACGTTGCTCTCGTTAGTCGTCGGGGTTCGATGATCCGTTACTTTCGGGATCGCTAGCGTTGTCACGATCAGTCCCCTTGAGTTGCCGGAGTTCTGCTTGCGCGATCGTCTAAATTGCTCTGCAATGGTGGCCGACAAATATCTTCCGGAATTTCAGTGACAGTTACACTGCGCTCTCGATTACGAAGAATCCGGCCTCCCCGCCACCGGAGGTAACGTTGACGACTGGAGAATTCGACAGCCGAACCATCGCGCCGCAGACCTTTCCTGAAAACAGAAAAGGATTGGTGTCAACGAACATCGGCTGAAGTTTCCACTCCGTCTGGTTAAAGATGGGAAACTCCTCACAGGACAGATCGACCGCCTCCTGAACGACGTAATCGGCTGAAAGCGCCGTTGTGATTGCGTTCTCCCATGCGGGTTCATCCAAGTGCGGTCCAAGATAGACGCCGTGTCCCCCGTAGTCGTCGTTCGGCTTGAGCACTAGTTGCGCTCGATTTCGCCGAACAAAATCGATAAGCTCAACCCTGTCGCCGTGATAAGTCGTCCGCCGTTCCGCCATCCGTCGCGTCCACGGAATGGAACGGGCAATGGCTGCGCGCTCCTTGGAGGTGAACCAACTTGCGCAGGCTTCGTCGGTCAGCAGTTCGAAGCTGGCTTTCTTATGCATGATTTTGCATCGGAACGGATTTACGAGACAAACATGATGATTCGCGCAGGCACGCACCAACGGATGCGTTTCATCATACCGGGCGAGAAATTCGTGAATGAGTATCCTTTTGTAGACGAGATCGATTTCAAAATCACCACAGCGCAGCCGGTCGCCGTCGTATTCTAACTCGTCCGGTGAACAGATGATCGTGCGCACACCACGCGCCACGAAGTGATCTCGCAGCAGGAGGAACTCGTTCGCTGTCGGCAGATTTTCCCAATCGAGGATGGCGATGTTTGGCACGCTATTGCCATTCCATTCGCGGTAGGTCAGCAGCAGGCTGGCGAGTAGCGTTGTTACAGGCGAGAATTGCTGCAGGGAATAGCGTTGCGCGAGCATAGACATTGCGGGCAGCTCAAACAGCACGCGATTCAAGCCCTCCTGGTCGGAAAGGCTCGACGGATTCTCCGCGTTGTACTCGACAAATTTGATCTCTTCTCCGTGAACGAAGCCGTCCAGTCGAGTTGTGACTGCGGCGCGTGCAAATCCGGGATCCACGAGTGCAAGTTTTTGTTCTGGGTCGGTCAAGCCAAGTTGCGTCATCAGCGTGGAAGACTGCACCGCCGCGTGGGCAACTTTTTCCAGCGCGCCTGCGATCAATTCCGCGGCCGCGGCGTGAACTTCAAACTGCGAGTGTTCCAGGAAATGCGGACGCAGCGCCACGCTGATTGGCCGGTCGCCATAAGTTAGGCGGTTTTCTCGCATCGCGTCGTGAAGCCTTTCGAACACGCGCGGCGCTAAGGTTTTGTCACGTGTGAGCAACTCATGGTATTGGGCGATCGCACGGTCGCGCAGAGCACCCGTAAATGTTGCTGGCCGTCTCAACGGCCTGGCCCGTTTGCTTGCCATGTCAGTAAGTTAGCTTACCCGAGCCCATCCGAAGTTCTTGGCAAAGGTTGCGATTATCGAATCATTTATTGCTCGGCTTGGAAGGCGTGCGGACTAGCTTCCAAGAACTGAGGACGGGCAGAGTATGTCCCTGCAAACCAAGCGCAAGAAATGCACACGATTCGGCAATCGGTGACGAGCCAGCAGCGCGCTCGCCGACGAGAATCGCTGCAAATGAAAGCTCATGGTATGGAACCTGAAACGGTGGTGGAATTAGTCCCGAAAATTTTGCATCCCGAGAAAATTCTGGTGCCCATCGATTTTTCTGCCACATCAAAAAAAGCATTTCAGTACGCGCTGCGATTTGCCGAACAGTTCGGTTGTGAAATCGTTCTGTTGCACGTCATCGAACCAGTGGAGGCCATTGCGGGTACGCCGCTTGCCATCGACATTTTTGCGCAGCCCGAGGAGGACAGGACTGCGGCAGAAGCAGAGTTGGCATCTCTCGCAGCAAGCTCGCAAAATCGGCGGAACTCCTTTACGTCGGCGGTGCGCACCGGGCATGCGCCCAACGAGATCACCAAAGCGGCCAAGGAACTGGATGTCGATCTTATCGTGATCGCAACCCACGGCTATACCAGTTGGCGGCATCTGTGCATCGGCAGCACGGCAGAGCGAGTCGTACGCACCGCGCCTTGTCCTGTCCTCGTCGTCCGTGAAAAAGAACACGACTTCATTCCGACCTGAAACATGCAGAGGATATCATCTTCAGAGGCCGCCCGATACGGGAAATCGATAAGAACAGAAGCTTCCAAAAGTTTTGGTAACGGCCAGAAGCCGATTGCGATCAGAAAAATTCTGCTGCCGACCGATTTCTCTCCCGCGTCGAGGAAAGCTCTTTCTTACGCGCTTCGCCTTGCGAAAGACCGAAATTCTGAAGTCATACTACTGCATGTTCTTGAGCCCGAAACTCCACTGACATTGGCTGGCCGGCCAGCGGCGACAGCTTTCCCGGAAGAAGAACCGGCTGATATCGAAATGAGTTTACGTGCTCTAGCCGATTCAGCTGAAACGGCTGGCGTCGGTACAAAATCGATACTGCGCAGTGGCGTCGCGACCCACGAGATTGTCGAAGCAGCCAAGGACCTTGATATCGACCTGATCGTGATCGCCACGCACGGCTTCACAGGATGGAAGCATTTCGCCATCGGCAGCACGGCGGAACGCGTCGCCGGCGCTGCGCCATGCCCGGTGCTGGTCGTTCGCGAAAAAGAACACGATTTCATCTGAATAACATGAGGCCGAAATTGCCACGCAAAATGCGTGCAGGCAGCCACCCGCTTCCAAAAGCGACCAATGGGTCCCGAGAGCGGTTGATACGTACCAGATGCCAACGTCGGCGTGGCCCGTTCGAATTTTCGTGTGGGTTTACATGCCACGGGCGTTGGTCGTTAAGAAATTCTTAAAAGAGCGAGACTGATGAAGACGAAAAGCAAAGCCTCTCCAAGAAAGAGGAAAAAAATAGAACCCGAGCCAATGGCCACGCGCGTGGCGCTGCATCCATTTCTGGTCGGGATGAATCCCGCGCAACTGGCGCTACTCACGAATTGCGCCATGGCGGCTCGTTTCAAAAAAAACGAGACGATTCTGCGGGAAGACGAGTTTGCGAATCGATTGTACCTGATCGAGAGCGGCAGAGTGCTGGTTGAATCCGGCGCCGACTTCAGCAAACCCGTGGCAATAGAAACGATTGGCGCAGGGGATTTGCTCGGCTGGTCATGCATGTTTCCGCCATACGTCTGGCAGTTCAGCGCGCGCGCGATCGAGCCGACCACGGCGATCTTTTTTTACAGCAGTATTTTGCGGGAATATTGCGAGAAGAATCACTCGTTGGGGTACGAGCTCCTCAAACGTATGAGTGCCGTCATGGTGAAGCGATTGAAAGCTGCTCGTCGACAATTGCTAGCTTTGCATTTGGGCGGCGCCTCCCACTGAGCCATCGCGATTTTATTGATGCCGTCGGCGGGGGTGTACGCTAGATTAGTTTCCGCAACAAATAGTTTCTTTTCATTTTGAATCCAACCAGATTCGCTACGCCCAGTTCGGACGGTGAGGGCTCCAAAGAAAACAGGGAACTCGTCGATACCTTACGGCGCTCCAAGTTGTTCCGTAACTACGAGCAAGTCTTCAGCGAGGCTACCGGCCTGCCTTTGACGCTTCGGCCGGTCGATTATTGGCAACTAGAGCATCAGGGAAAAAAGCATCAGAATCCGTTCTGCGCCATGCTCTCTGAGCGACCCGCCACGCTGGCCGTTTGTTTACGAGCCCATCAGGATATCATTGATCACACGGGACTGATCCCGCACACAGTTACCTGCCCGTTCGGGCTAACCGAAACGGCAGTGCCACTGAAACTCGGGGCACAGATCATCGGATACCTGCGCATTGGCCAGGTTTTACGTCACACGCCGGTTAAATCGGAGAGCACAAAAGTGAGCCGCGAACTGCAGCGGTGCGACGTGCGATTCGCGGGCGAAATTCGCAAAGCGTGGGAAAAAACTCCGCTCATCCCACCAGACCGGTACAGCGCAATTGTGCGACTGCTCACGTTCTTCGCCGACCAACTCTCCGCTCTGGCGAATCAAATCGTATTGGAGCAGCGGAACGCCGAACCGCCACTCGTGCAAAAAGCGCGCGAGTACATCAACAGGCACAAGGCTGAAGAATTATCGCTGGCTGACGTGGCGAAGGCGGCAGGATCGAGCGTTTTTCATTTCTGCAAAGTTTTCCATAAGGCCACCGGGCTAAAATTCACCGATTACGTAGCCCGCATGCGCTTGGAAGATGCCCGAACCCGGCTTCTCAATCCCAATCTGCGCATCAGCGAAATTGCTTACGACGTGGGCTTCCAATCGCTCACGCAATTTAATCGCACGTTCAAACGCGTCTTTGGTCAATCCCCTAGCGAGTTCCGTGCGCGTCTGTCCTCACATAAACGCACATCTCAGCCTGCGCATTCAGCAAGAAACAGCAGTTGCTAATCCACACAGGTCGGGCTGGTGCTCGGCGGCTGAGATTTGCTTTGGTCACTTCTGGCTTTATTGGGTCGGGCGCAACCAGTCACGCGCATCCGGACGACGAAGAAGCAGCGGCTTTGGACCATTCCGGCCCTTAAGCCGCCGTCGTGAGTGGAGTTAGCGGCTGTTGCACACCGGGGTTGTCATAAGCAAACCACAGCGACATGCCAAAAAACGCATGATCTTTCGCAAAGATGGATGAGCGTCTCGGCCGCGCGTTGCGTTGATTCTCAGCCAGGAAAGGAAAAATCAAAATATGAAGTCATTAGAAATATGGAACCCGTTTCATGAACTGGATGAAGTTCAGAACCGGCTGAGCAGCTTCCTTGGAGACTTTCCGGAGTTTGGAAGATTTCCTAAGCGCCTGTTCGACAATGGCGATATCACGCTGCCGAATTGGTCGCCACCGATGGATATCTCCGAAGATGACAAGGAATACCTGCTTAAAGCAGATGTGCCCGAGATGAAAAAGGAGGATGTGAAAGTGACGGTCGAAAACGGCGTCCTTTCCATTGCCGGTGAACGCAAGAGCGAGAAGGAAGAAAAGAAAAAGAAGTTCCATCGGATCGAGCGATCCTTTGGTACTTTTCTGCGGACGTTCACACTTCCGGAATATGCCGATGCGAAAAAGGTCGCAGCCGAGTTCAAAGATGGCGTGCTCAAGGTGCATCTGCCGAAAAGGCCAATGGCCAAGCCACAGCCGGTCGTGGTCAAAGTCGAATAGCGATTAGCGACGTTAAGTGGCGAGCCTGATTCCCTCGGGCTCGCCTGGATTGGAGGGTTAGACCTGTGACAATCGCAATCTTATTAGCTCTCGTTATTTTGCTATTCCGCTTCGATTCCACGTCCCGAACTGAATCCAATTGATCCTGACGTCGGAACTGGCTTCGAGCCAACGACCTCTGCGGAAGCGCACCCGCCAACCACGGAGGAGTGCGGGTGGAACATCTGCGGTCCGAGCTTGTGAAAATTAACGTGCAAGATTACCTGAATATTTTCGCTCGCTTCAGCCAATCCGAATTGCACACTTTCCAAGACGCATGACACAGGAGGCTTCCGCAGCAGGTTTCCACCACCGGATAGAGTTCAAAATTGAGAGGATTCTAGTCCCGCTGGATTTCTCGCCCGCATCGCTGGGAGCGCTCGATTACGCTGTTTCGCTGGCGAAACGGTTCCGCGCTGCCATTCATCTCGTGCATGTCCATCCACCGGATGAACTATCATCGAGGCCCGGCGCAGCTCATCTCTTTCTGGAATCGGCCGAGGCAATCGAAAAGCTTAACGAGCAACTGACTGGGATTCATCGCGAGCGGGTCGAGCCATTTTGTCCGGAGAACTGTCACATTCGCGGTGGCCGACCATATCAGGAAATTATCGATTTGGCTCGCGAGATTGTTGCCGATTTAATCGTTCTTTCGACTCGGGGACACAGCGGTCTCAAGCATCTTTTGCTCGGCAGCACGGCCGAACGAGTCGTTCGCGGCGCTGCCTGTCCCGTGCTTGTCGCGCGGAAGCGGAAACGAAGATCCAAGGCGAGTTCCGAAGCATTCGCCATCCGTACCATTCTGGTTCCAACGGATTTCTCGCAGTGTGCGCTCGCAGGAGCCGAGTACGCAGCGTTTTTGGCAAGGACGCTTGGTGCCACCCTCCGTCTTTTTCACGCGATCTATCCATATACAAATTACGTATTCGTTGACCGCGCCGGGGTCCGCCTCTCCGGGCTGGCCGAAGCTATGGAGGAAACAGCCAGGCAGGAAATGGACGCACTCAAACAGATGGATTTTTTGCGCGATCTGTCCGTTCAAACCGAAACTCTCCCGGGACACGCAGTGGACGAAATCTGCGCCGCCGCGAACGAGGCCGACGTTGATCTCATCGTCACGTCCACTCACGGGCGCACAGGATTCAAGCATGCGATGATCGGAAGCGTAGCCGAACATGTCGTACGGTACGCCAAGTGCCCGGTCGTGGTCGTCCCCAGCCGCTCGCAGCCTGAATCCTGATTTTGGAGTCGCCGGACTAACGCGACGTCCGTTCGCAGCGGTTTATTTCGACGCAGCGACCGAACCAACCGGGAGGTTTCTTCATTCGGAGGCGCATCCCTACCAGCACATTGAGCCCCGCTTCCCGGCGCAAGAAACGAGTTGCCTTTCACAAGCGATGAAAAGCTGATCATGGCGGGACCGTTCATCTTAAAGCCATGAAAGAACTGAGCATTCAGCTGGTGATGGAGCCCGAGTTGATTTTGTTCGACGAACCCACCCAGGTATCACATGCTGTCGCCGGCCGATTAACCAAGCCACCTATCACCAAATTCGGACCGCGGCCGATGAAGTTGCGGCCACAATGGTGCCCGAAAACTTCCATGCGGTGGGCCAATGGTACGAAGATTTTTCTCAGACAAGCGACGATGAAGTTCGCGAGCTTCTCGCACAGGCCGCTCGCCGACTCCCTGCTGAAGACTGAGCCGACAAAAATTGCGCAGTTGTTCGCAAGATTCGCGGAGCCTGCTCGGCGAGAATCACTTTTACTGTTTGTCTAACCAAATACGACCATGAAAGTACAAGATGTAATGACGAAAGAAGTTCAGACTTGCAGACCCGAAACCAACCTGGCGGACGCAGCGATGCGGATGTGGAGAAACGACTGCGGCGCACTGCCGGTCGTCGCCGATGGCCAGAAAGTGGTCGGGGTGATCACAGATCGCGATATATGCATGGCGGGAGCTACCAAACACCGCGACCAGGCAGGTATCCGTGTGGAAGAAGTGATTTCGGGCAAAGTTTACAGCTGCCCACCCGACGTGGACATTCACGAGGCGCTCAAGATCATGCGTAAAAATCAAGTGCGGCGGCTGCCCATCATCGACGCCGAAGATGGGAAACTGGTGGGAATTCTGTCGCTCAACGACATCGCGCTGAAGGAGCAAGGCGGCGCCAAGGCCGAGTTATCGGCCGAAGACGTGGAACAGACGATACGAGCTATCTGCGCGCATCGCACGCTTCCGCTCGCCAAGCAGGTTCCGCAGACCCTGGCGCAAGTAGCGATAGATGAAACCCCCATGAAAACGCCTACGGAGGAGCGCAGCACGAGTTCACTGCATCGGTTATTTGGGCCGGCTATCCGGTAGACGAAATCTGCTGCGAGACGCGGGAGTCCGATGCCGATCTCGTGGTGATAGCCACGCACGGACGCACGGGATTCATTCGCCTGTTCCTCGGAAGCGTGCCCGAGCACGTGGTTCGCCACACGGAGTGCCCGACAATGGTCGTGCCCAGTCATCCGCCCTCGTAATTAAGAATTTTATGCCAAAATCCCTGGTTGACCTGGTCAGCGAAAAAGCGGACGCCTTGGTTGGTTCGCCTAACGCTTCGATTTCCTTGTCGATCTGATCGGGGACGCACGTTTTGTTTCCTGGTGGAACTTACGCGACACACACATGATGGAATCACTCCTCAGGCTGGCAATCCATCTAAGCAAATCAAAGGCCGCCAGCAAAGATCATCGTTTGGGACAACGGCGGCGTTGATGCCAATTTTTGCAAAGCAAAAGCCAAACGAAGCGGAGCCTCTAAAAGGGGATCTTGTAATTAACTGGAAGCCAGGACAATCATTTCGGCCAATGGCCGACCGTCCGGCAACCAGGAGAGATTACAATGAATGAGAAAAATGCCGCCGGGATAATAACCGAAAGGGGAAAACCTTCCGGCAACAATACTGGCAAAGAGTGTAGCCGTCGCAAGTTTTTAGCCCAAGCAGGTGCCGTACTAACAGGTGGCTCGCTGCTCGGCAAGGCCGGTCTTGCTTTCGCTGAGTCTAGCGATACCAGCTTCGAAGGGGGCATTGGTGCGCCCCCTTCCAGAGTCGATCCGCGAGTGAGACGGTGCTTCGCAATCCGCCGCGCGGCTGCTAACAGGGAAGTTCGTATCCCCGTTCCACCCCACACCACCAACGGCGATGAAGAACGCTACCGCGACAAGTGCGGCACGTATAGCAAGGCAATCCTCCAGGATGGCATCGGCTTGGTGAACCTGAACGCATTCCAAAGCTTCGAGAGAGCCTTGAACAGTGGCAACCCAGAAGATTTCGAAAACATTATCATGGGCGGGACCCGCACGCTGAACGGCCCGCAAGGCGGCCTCGCTTTCGGCTTGGAAGGCAGTGATGCGGCGCAGTTCGGCGACGCGCCTTGTCCGAACAACCAGGTGAACGCAGTAGTTGTTCCACCCGCTCCCGCACTCGCCAGCGCAGCTTATGGGACGGAACTGGTCGAGCTGTACTGGGCCTCGCTACTCCGCGATGTAGCGTTCTCCGACTACCTTTCAAATGTGACTGCTGCTGAGGCCGCACAAGAGCTTTCGAGTATGCCCAGCTACGCAGGCCCGAGAGATGACCAGGGCAATGTCACCCCGGCTCTGTTGTTTCGTGGAGTGTATCCGGGGGAGACGATCGGGCCTTACATCTCTCAGTTGTGCCTAATCCCCAGTTTTTTAGGTGCGCAGGGCATGGACCAGCAGATGATCACGTACCAGGCGGATATCGATTACATGACCGACGCCGCAACTTTCCAACAAGTGCAAAATGGCTTCGATACTGGACTGCGAAACCAACTTTCTCCACGACCTAGTTATCTCAATAATGGCCGCGGTCTCGGCGCATATACTCATATGGATGTGCTCTATCAGGCTTACTTCACGGCTTATCTGGTGCTTGCCACGCTCGGTGTGCCGCCAAACCCTGGGAACCCATACGTTGACTCCAGGACGCAGAACGGTTTTGGCACGTTCGGTCCACCAGACTTCGTAACAACGCTGGCCGCAGCAGCCGGCTTTGCGCTAAACTGCGTATGGTACCAAAAGTGGTACGTCCATCTTCGTCATCGTCCCGAGTCCGGTGGCGCCATCGTCCGCCAAATTCTGACTGGCCGAGGAAGGACGCTTGATGGCCGCGTCAATGATAATGTTCTTAACTCGATGGCTGTGCAAAGGAGCTTCAATCGATATGGAGATTACTTTCTATCTCAGGCGTTCCCCGAAGGTTCGCCCACCCATCCGGCTTACCCTACCGGTCATGGCACGATTGCTGGTGCTTGCATTACTATTTTGAAGTTTTTCTTTGACGGTGATTTCGTGATTCCCCATCCGGTAGTTCCTAGCAGCAATGGGGTTTTACTTGTGCCTTACACTGGCGGCGATGCGGGACAAATCACAATCAACGGCGAGCTTAACAAACTCGCGCACAACATTTCCTTCGGCCACGGCATTCACTCCGGCATCCACTGGCGCAGCGACACTGACTCATCCATACAACTGGGGGAAGCCCTGGCGATCAGTGTCCTTCAGGATAGAGCGCTGACTTACAACGAGAAGTTCATAGTTCATTTTACTAAAATCGACGGAACGACCGCGACGATTTCCAATCAGTAACCATTAGTAGGGGCCAAGCCACGCAGCACCTCGCTTTTCCACTAATCAGTCGAGAAATCGTCAATCGGAAGCACAGAAAGATATGCCAGAGCCGATCGCACAACGAGTCGCGGAAACCGTCCCGCCGAGGATTCCTCGCGGGATGGATCTGCTCGATACCCCGCTGCTGAATAAAGGCACCGCTTTCACCGAGGAAGAGCGCACATTATTTGGTCTGCTCGGGCTTCTTCCTCCACACGTAGAAACACTGGAAAAGCAAGTCGTGCGTGCTTACGAGGCTTACCAGAGAAAGGACGACGACCTCGAGCGGCACATCTATCTGCGGGCTCTGCAGGACACGAACGAGGTACTTTTTTACAAGCTTCTCCTCGACCACATCGAGGAAATGACGCCAATTGTTTACACGCCAACCGTTGCGCTGGCCTGCCAGCAATTCAGTCACATCTATCGCCGACCACGCGGCCTGTTTGTTTCTTATCCTCGCCGCGACTCCATCACCACGGTATTGCGGAATCGCCCAAATCCGAATGTCGATGTCATTGTGGTAACTGACGGTGAGCGCATTTTGGGTATAGGTGATCAGGGAGCAGGCGGTCTGGGCATCCCAATCGGTAAGCTTTCCCTTTACACTCTCATAGGTGGCATTCGTCCAGAACGAACCCTGCCGATCGTGCTGGATGTAGGAACTAACAATCGGGAACGCCTCGATGATCCTGAGTACCTTGGCTGGCGTCACGAGCGGATCACTGGCCAGGACTACTTCGATTTTATCGATCAGTTCGTGCGAGCCGTGAAACAGGAGTTTCCTGAAACATGTCTGCAATGGGAGGATTTTGCGAATTCACACGCCCGACCGATCCTCGAGCGTTATCGCGACGAATTACTGACGTTCAACGACGATATCCAGGGAACGGCGGCGGTTGCACTGGGCGCGATCTTGAGTGCGATCAAGGTGACCGGAAAACCGTTGACGGACCAACAGATCGTCGTGTTCGGTGCAGGTTCAGCGGCGATCGGTGTTGCCGATGGGTTGCGTGCCGCAATGAAAGAAGAAGGTCTAACCGACCAGGAGGCGCGGAGTCGCTTTTGGCTTGTTAACAGCAAAGGCCTCCTGCATTCAGGTCGAAAAGATCTTAGCCCGGAACAAAGGATTTATGCTCAACTGGAGAGCCGTATCTCCGGCTGGCCTCGAAGTTCCGATGGACAGGTCGGCCTTGCCGACGTGGTTGGAAACATCGAGGCGACGATCCTTATCGGTCTCTCAACCGTTGCCGGCGTCTTTTCGGAAACAATTGTTCGTGAAATGGCCCGCAGAGTCGAAAGGCCTGTCATCTTTCCGCTCTCAAATCCTACTGCAAACTCGGAAGCTACCGCGGAAGATTTGATTCGTTGGACCGATGGGCGCGTGCTGGTATCGACAGGCTCTCCCTTTGCGCCTGTTAACTACGGCGGGCACAAAATTCCGATCGCACAATGCAATAATGTTTACATCTTTCCCGCGATGGGCCTTGGTGTTGTCGCCTCCGGCGCGCGCCGAGTCACAGATCAGATGATGCTTGCAGCAGCTCGAGCGCTCGCGGCAAATTCGCCTGCGCTAAAAGATTCCTCTGCGTCCTTGTTGCCTCCATTAACTGACTTGCGAAGCGTGGCGGCGACGATCGCGCTCGCGGTTGGGACCCAGGCACAGAAAGATGGGGTGGGTAGGAGGCTAACTGAGGATGAACTTTGTCAACGCGTAAGAGCGGCCCAGTGGACGCCAAGCTATCCATCCTATTCAGATGAAAGGACGGATCTCTAACACGATGCCCGTTCGATTCCGCTTCGATGAGACCCTTGACGTAGGCGAAGAGACCGGCACGCCCATGGGTGAAGACTACGATGTTCCGTTCAAGTTCACTGGTCAGATCAACAAGGTCGTCGTCAAGCTTGGCGCACCCCAACTAACTGCCATTAATCGAAGGGCCTTGATCACAACCGAACCTAAGTATCACGCTAGAGAAAAGGTCATATGATTCTGTTTCAACTGTGCGCTTGAGGCCTGCCGCAACTGGAGCACCTGCCGGATATGCGAAAGATCAACTAACGACAAGATTGGAACCGGCATGTAATGTCCAACTCGTTGTGTCTGTGCCGAAGCTTTGCTTTTTCATTTTAGCCGTTTCGGTCGTCCCTGTACTGGGTCAGACACATTCCGACCAAAACGTCCAACTCTCGCCGCAAGCCATGCAGGTCCATGGCGTCGCAGTGCCGGTGCCGAAAGAGATATTCCGTTCTCTCGATCAATTCCGCGATGCGAACTGGCGCGCTGTAAAGCGTCCCGAGGTAGCCCGCTGGAAATCACATGGCAATCAGGCGCAGATTGCAACCCTGCTCGGAATTGCAATAGCGGAAGGTTTTATCGCGATGGAAGCGGAAGATTCGACCGAAGTAAAAGATCTCGGCCGCACTGTGCTGACGCTGGCACGAGGGCTTGGGGTCGAAGATCGCGTTCTCCGCCGCAGCCGCAGCATTATGGAACTTGCGGACAAGAACGAGTGGACGGCTGCGCGCCAAGGATGGGATGGCGTACTTTCAGATGTTGAGAGCGGAATGATTGAGCTCAAGAGTGCACAGCTTGCCCAACTGGTAAGTATTGGCGGATGGTTGCGAGGCACCGAGGCGCTCTCTGCGCTGGTACTTCAGAAGTATTCACCCGAGAGTTCCGCGCTCCTTCAGCAACCGGTTCTGGTTGATTATTTGCAGAAACAACTTCTCGCAATGAGCAGTAACAGCCAGGCCCGTCCCATTGTTGGAAAGCTGCTCGATGGAATACGCAGAATCCGTGCGCTGAGCGAAACTAAACCTTTGTCGGAAGAAACGGTGCGGAAAGTGCACGGCATTTGCAAAGAGCTTGTGCCCTTGGCGTCACGGCGGCTTGACTGAAGTCTCAACTTGAAGTCGCGCAAGAGACCGCTTCATCGAATCGAAGTTTTCGTCGATCGAATCGAGCAGCTTTTTAACTCGATGGATCCTTCGCCGTTCCACGAGAGGGACCTCGATGATGACGCGGAAGAATTTATCGTCGGCTGGGCGCGGGAATTTGCGCGCCGCGATCCGATCTCACTGGTCGTCCACGTGAACCAGCTTCCTCCGCATGGCGACACGCAGCATCTGCTTGAAACCGCCGTGCATAATTATTTTGGTTATCGAGCAAAACTAAACCGGCTCGAATTCCGCCATCTTCTCAAGCAAGGCCGCACCAGCCTGATCATTGGTCTGGCTTTTCTGGCGACGTGCATGCTTGGCAGCGAACTGCTGCGTCGTGAAGAAGGAACATTGGCGATCGTCCTTCGGGAAGGTCTGATCATTGCCGGTTGGGTGGCCATGTGGCGTCCCATGGAAATCTTCCTTTACGAGTGGTGGCCGCTGCTGCGTAAGGGTCGCCTCTACGAAAAGCTGAGCCGGATGCGCTTGGAAGTGCGCAAACGGAACGCATAACGCTGACGCCGTGACCGCTGGTCTAACAACTGAAGAGGCCCGGAGACGCCTGGCCGAATTTTGGGAAAACGGATAAGCAGTCAACGGCGCACCGGAGCACTCGCGCTTTTCGTCGCGCAGTTTAAAAGCCCGATCATTCTGATTTTAATCGGCGCGGCGATCGTGTCGCTTTTCTTGCAGTACCACACTGATGCAACATTGATCCTCGCGATTGTGCTGGCGAGTGGCGTGCTCGGATTCTGGCAGGAATACGCCGCTACAGATGCGGTGGCGGGTTTGCGCGCGCCGAACAAATCGCGCTGTGTCCATCTTCATGTAAATTTATGGAGAGTAACCGCTCATGAAATTGGGTCTGATTCTTTCACAAACCGATCCGGAAACGGTCTTCAACGCGCTTCGCCTGGCCAAATCACAGCCTCAAACATGGCGACGATGTCAAAACCTTCCTCATTGGAAAAGGTGTGGAACTCGATCAAGTCAGCGACCCGAAGTTCAAGGTCGAAGAGGACGCCCGAACGGTGCTCTCTCCACACTCAAACACCTGTACGAAATGGTCCGGGATGGATCGAGTTCTGATGTTTTGATCTTATGATCCAGCAACCGTTCCGGCTCGTGATGATTGCCGTGCTCGCCGTCAACTGGCTGCATGCGCAACCAGCTACAACTCCGCCAGAGAGTGCGGCAAATCGGTTCATGCATCGGGCGGATTTCGACCAGTTGGTAACCCGGTTCGAGGATCCTTCGCGCGCGCAATGGCAAAAGCCGGATTTGGTCATTGCAAGCCTGGGACCGCTTGAGGGAAAGACTGTGGCCGACATTGGCACCGGCAGCGGCTACTTTGCTTTCCCGATCGCAAAGAAGGCGGCAAAAGTGATCGCGATCGACATCGACCAGCGATTCCTCGACTACATCACGCACAAAAAGCAGATGCAGAACGTCGGCGCCAACATCGAAACTCGCATGACCGTGCCGGATTCACCCGCGCTCAAGACGGATGAAGCGGATGTGGTTCTAATCGTGGACACGTTGCATCATATTGGAAACAGGATCGAATACCTCAAGAAGCTCAGAAACGATCTTCGCAAAGGCGGTGTGCTCGTCATCGTTGACTTCAAGAAAGAAAAGACGCCGCCGGGACCTCGAGTAGAACTCCGGCTGTCGCAGGAGCAAGTCGAGTCCGAACTCAAATCAGGCGGTTTTACTGTTGTCTCTGCGGATCCAGATTTGCTGCCCTACCAATACATTATCAAAGCCCAGTGATCGACCGAACAGCACAACATTCGAGCGGCAACGCTCAAAAGCAGCTAGCCAGGCTTGAAATCCAGATTACGCAAGGGAAAAGCGGTTTGGCGAATGAACGCGCTTGAACAGCGCCAGTATTATTACCGGAACCCCGATGTGCGCGCGCGGATCGCTCAGTTCCTCGGCGCGAAGGTCGACGACCCATCATGCGAATTTCTCACCGGTAGCGATGAGACGGTGCTGCCGTCGTTTAACGCGTTTGCAGCACACGCGCTGGACTGGCTTTTGGACAAGGGCTTTGAAATCAGCCGATCACTCTGGAACCGCAACGCGTTAATCGCAGATTTCGACATCGAATACGTCAACTTCGACAACCCTATGGAGGCGTTTGTCGATCCAGAGCGCGTCTTTGCGATTCAGCAGGCGGTTGCAGAAACAATCGAGCAGCTTCTGCGAGATTACGGCATTGAAGCGCAGCACATACTGAGCGGCCGCGGCCATCATTTCGTTTGGCAAATCGAGCAAAACTCCGCCGTCTTTGCGCAACTGGCGGAGATCGGCCAGGGCCCACCCAGCTTGTGGAATATGGAACGTGAGCTTCATCCACCGAAAGGACACGCCGTTCCCATCGAACTCGCCCGCGCATTCGCAGGTCTCGGTCTGGTCATGGAGTTCCTGGCGCATCGGGTGAAACAGATCGCCGCGCCGCTAACGACGGTTCCGGTAGAACTAACGGCCGTGGAGGTCGGGCCATCGCCGCATGGTCGGGAAATGGTTTCCATCGATATTTCCGAGTACGGCGATCCGCTTTTCTCCCGCACGATCCGCGTACCATTCAGCGCCTATTTAAAGCCATGGCAACAACCGTGGGCTTTCGATCAGAGAGTCCTCGCAAACATGCAGCCATTATTTGTTGTTCCGCTGCAGGGACTCGACTGGCGCGAGGGAATTTCTACCATGCGCGATCCTCGTTTGGTCGCGAAGCTGGCGGCGCGGGCCTCCACGAAAATTCCTGACGCCACCAGCGGCAGCGGAAAATTACTGACAGATTATTGGAACTCGAAACTCGCAGAATTTCATGCGTCGTTCTATTCGCAAGAGCAGCATCCCGCCCAACTCTGGCAGGAGACCTACGACCGTTTAGCGCTGGAAATGTTGCCGGCATGCGTGCGGATTGCACTGGAACAACCGAACGACCTTCTCTTGCGGCCGGCGTATGTTCGCCAGCTTGTTCGCCTGATGCTGGCCCTCGGCTGGCATCCGCGCCACATCGCCGGTTTAATCTGCTCGAAATACCAGCGCGACTTCGGCTGGACACAGTTTGTCAATGTCGATCCTGCGACGCGCGCCGATTTTTACACCCGCGTTTTCAGCGGTTTGTTCGCAACTGGTGTGGATGATTTGGTCGATTTCAATTGTGTGTCCGCGCAGGAACAAGGCCTGTGCACATTTTCAAACTGCGGATTCAATCTGCTGACTTTCAAGGAATCCGCATTGGAAAGGAGAGCGCATGACAAGCTGGCCCATCGGCCTTTCAACCGGCTGCTTTTACCATCGAAACATTCTTGACTGTCTGCCTCTAATTCGCGAGAGCGGATTCAGCATGATCGAGATCTGTTCGGTGCCCGAGCATCTCGATTTCCGGGACGTGAAATCAGTGCAGCGCGCTGCCGAACGTATCCAAGAACTCGGCATGGAGGCCTACTCGTTCCACGCGCCGTTCGCTCCGATGATCGACATCGCTTCCTCCGACTCCGCACAGCGCGCCGCGTCGGTCGAGGAAATTTTCAAGGCAGCGAATGCGGCCGCCCTTCTGCGCGTTCATTACTTCGTCCTTCACCCAGGGCCAGAGAACTCCGCGACGATTCCCGCAGAAGAGCAACTGCCACGCATGCAACACGTAGTCGAATCGCTGAATCAGGTTGCCCGACGCTGCAAGAAGCTCGGCATTATGTGCGTCCTGGAGAACAAACTGCCGCATCTGCTTTTCGGAAATACGAGCGATATTTTGTGGATCCTGGACGGAATTAACTCCGCCGAAGTCGGGGTCTGTCTCGACGCAGGTCATGCTTATCTCGGGGGCGATATCCATAACCTGGTCCATAAACTTTCCGGTCATCTTCGAATGATTCATGCTCATGATAATGGCGGGACCGACGATAATCACTGGCCACCGGGAGATGGAAAAATCGATTGGGAAGGATTGATGCGCGATCTAATCGACGTGCGATTCCGCGGCGCATTCGTCCTGGAAATGGCCGGCAACAATGATCCTGCCGTCACGATGGCGAATGCACGCCGCGGCCGGAGCTACCTGCGGGAGATTGCCCGACACTTACTGCTTTCGGCCGCGACAGAAAAAACTTAAGCCGCCAGTGAAACGCCCCCAACAATAATCACGCCAGACCAGACAGACAAAGCACGGGGAAATCTGATCCACTTTGAAAAGGCGCTTCTAGCACAGGCTCTCTACAACGGATCCCGCAATTTTTGCGCAGTTAAAGCCAAGCCGCGGTTATCGCCAAATAGCATGCCGAACCATGCTTTGATCGAGAAAAGGAGGCCTTATGAAAAAAGTGCTGCTCACAGCTCTCGAACCCGCGAGGGCGACTTTACTGATCGCTTTCGCAATCGGTCTCGGCATTGCGGTGCATCCGGTGTTCCTTCTTGCGGCTTTGCTGGTAGCAATCGCTGCGCTTGTTGAAGCTATTGTTAACGCATCTGGCCAACTGACGCATCGGCATCCGTGAAGCCGACACGGACGCGTTGCCGGCGAAATTGTTAGAACCCGCGCCGACTTCAGAGTAGTCCATCTTTATTTGGGAGTTTGTTAAGCTGATTGACCATGACACAACCGGGCAATTACCGGCGAGGCGATGAAACGCATCCTGACTTTGACCATTAATCCCGCGATTGATGCGAGTTGTTCGGTGGAAACCGTTTTCCCGGACCACAAACTGCGTTCGAGCCGGGTTTATCACGAACCGGGCGGCGGCGGGGTAAATGTTTCACGCGCGATTCGAAATCTCGGCGGAGAATCCACGGTTTTTTATCTCGCTGGCGGGCCCAGCGGGCAAATGCTCGGGCTTTTGCTCGACCGGGAAGGACTGATACACGAGGCTATATCGATCGAAGACTGGACGCGGGAGAACCTCACCGTGACCGAACGCACAAGCGGACAGCAATATCGTTTCGTTACGCCCGGTCCGGACTTGCGCGCGGAAGAATGGCAAAATTGTCTGGCAAAAATCGGCAGCCTCGATCCAATGCCCGACTTCGTTGTGGCCAGTGGCAGCCTGTCGCCAGGTGCGCCTAGAGATTTCTACGGGCGCTTGGCGAATGTGGTTTCCGCTAGACACAGCCGTTTTGTTCTCGATACCTCCGGCCCGGCGCTGGCTGAAGGTTTGCGCGTCGGCGGCGTTTATCTCGTGAAGCCAAGCATGCGCGAGTTGCGCGCGCTGGTCGGACGCGAACTAGTCCACAAAAAGGAACTGGAAGAAGCGGCCATTGAGATTTTGAAGAGCGCTCAGGCGCAGATCGTGGTCGTGTCCATGGGCGCAGCCGGAGCGCTTCTGGCAACAACGAAAGGATGTGAACGGATTTCGTCGCCGGCTGTTCCGGTTAAAAGCAAAGTTGGAGCGGGCGACAGCATGGTAGCTGGTATGGTGCTTGGCCTGGCGCGCGACATGCCCGTCCGCGACGCCGTGTGTTTCGGAATTGCCTGCGGCGCCGCCGCGGTCATGACGCCGGGAACGCAGTTGTGCCGGCGCGAGGACGTCGGGCGCCTTTTCGCCCAAATAAGCGAAACCGCGGCCAACTCGTCCTTCCCGTCGTCGTCCTCGTAATCCAAATACGGCGAATCGAGGACGAGGAAGAACGACGAGGAGAATAACACTTTCTGTGTGCGCTTCCACGCACGACCAAGAAATGCGCGGGAATTCGCAATTGTCGCGAAGCGCGAATCCGTGTGTGCGTGAAACTTCGGGCATGAAAGCACCGGTTATTCTTCTGCTCACGAACGACAATGGATTGGAAGAGTTGGTAGCCGAGGCGCTGTCGGAGATTGGCGGGGTGAGCCACCTCGTGCACGACGCCGACGAGGCATTAGAAATCGTGTGTGGCGTTCCAAGTCTCGATCTTGCCATCATTGACTTCGAACATGGCCCGCAGGGCGTGACGCTGCTCCGCGCGATCAACACCGTATGCAGGCAGCTGCCGGTCATCGCGATTACTCGTGACAACGCAACACTGGCCTGCACATGCGGCGCCGCTGCATGTCTCGCAAAACCGGTCTCAGTAACGCGACTGATGAGCACGATTCGTGAATTAGGGTTGGAACCAGAACTGGCTCCCGCTAACCAGTGAGTTTGATAAGGCGGGAACTTTGAGAATGGCGCCAAGATGGAAAAGGCGCGTGCTTCAAGCTTGTTCATAAAGCTGGCCAACTGCCGCGTCGGCACTCGTGAAGACGATGACGATGAGGATCGGATCGAGGGCATGACCCACTGTTGGACTGCCATGATTGAGACGTGCGATTTACGCCCCGCTGGTTGCTGCGGGCCGGAGCGGACAGAACAAGATTTGCCGCGTGAAACGCAAGGATGGGAGAGTAGGTCTGCCAGGTTGATGGCAGCCTGAAATCGCAGAAGGAGGGTTTGAGAAATGAAAAGGAAATTTATTTCAACGTTTGTTGGTTTCTCAGTCGTGTTGCTTTCGTTGGTTGGAGTTCCCGCGTATGGGAGAGGTGGTGGCCACGGAGGTGGAGGCCACGCCGGGTTCAACGGCGGCGCTCGTGCAGGCGGAGTTAGTCGCGGCCACAGCGGAGCCGGGATCAGCCGCGCTGGTGGCGGCTACGGCGGGAGATATTACTCACCGGGAATTTCCACAGGGCGCTACGGCAGCAGCTACCGCGGCTATGGACAAAGGTACTATGCACCGCGAACCACGACTGGACGGCAGCTTTATCGTGGCTCGAGCGCGACGTCGCAAACTAGAAGCGCTTCCAAGCAGTCCGCGCGGTCGCGCAATTATTCCGGCAGCTATTACGTGCCGCGGGATCGATCCGGGGTGGGCTTTGCGCGCAAACCCGTCATCCAGCAACGCGCTGGCATAACTGCGAAGAGTGCAACGCGGCCCGGCAGCAATTGGTCACGGCAGAATGTAGCCAACAGGCACAGACTCGATCCTCAAACAACAGAAAGATTGCGTAACTGGCAAGGCAGAGCGCCTGGATACGCCGACGCAAGACGTAATCACCAGGAACACTGGCGCGGTCGTCATCACCACGACCACGATTGGTGGCATCATCATTGCAACGCTATCGTTCTGGTTGGCTCGGGCTATTGGGGTTGGTATGACGGCTGGTGGTATCCAGCGTGGGGCTACGATCCCTATTACTCGTACTACGATTACAACGGTCCCATCTATGGCTACGATGGACTTCAACCCGACGAAGTGATCGCCGATGTTCAGGCAGCGCTGCAGCAGTTGGGATATTATCCGTATGCGGTTGATGGGGTGTTGGGGCCGGCGACCGAGGCTGCCATCGGGAATTTCCAGCGCGATTACGGGCTAACGGTCACAGGAGCGATCGATCAGTCAACTGTGAGATCACTCGGATTGGGCAGTTAGCCGTCGCCTCCAACGAGCACGAAGCCTGCTTCGATAGGAGCAGGCTTCGGCAATCTTAATCATTATAGTGAACTAAAGAAGCGATCAGAAAAGCATGACACAGCCTGGAGCCGAATCATACATCAAGTGGTTTCGTGAAATTGGAATTAGAGACGTTCCTGGTCGGCGGCAAAACCGCGTCCCTGGGCGAAATGTTTTGCGAACTGACGCCGAAAGGGGTGAAAGTTCCTGACGGATTCGCAATCACGGCGCAGGCTTATCGCGATTTCCTTCGTGAAGCGCAGCTTGACCGTACGATCGATGAATTGTTGGCCGGGCTCGACACGCAAAAAGTGGACGCGCTGCACCATTGTGGTTCAACAATTCGCGAAGCGATTTTGTCAGTTCCGCTCCCTGCCGATCTGGAAGCGGGCATATTGGCCGCCTACGATGAATTGCAGTCCAGCAGCCGCCAGAGCGATGCGACCGCTGGAGTCGCCGTCAGAAGCAGTGCCACGGCTGAGGATCTGCCAGATGCCAGTTTCGCGGGACAGCAGGAAACCTATCTGAACGTGCGCGGACATCACGCGCTCATCGATGCCTGCCGACGCTGTTTCGCTTCGCTCTTTATTGATCGAGCGATCTCCTATCGCGCCGACAAAGGATTCGATCATCGAAAAATCGCTCTTTCAATCGCGGTACAACGGATGGTTCGTTCCGACCTGGCCGCCTCCGGGGTCATGTTTTCCATCGATACCGAAACGGGTTTTCGCGACGCGGTGCTGATCAACGCGGCCTACGGTCTCGGCGAGAACGTCGTTCAGGGATCAGTGAATCCCGATGAGTATTACGTTTTCAAACCGACGCTGAGGAACGGTTTTCGACCCATTCTCCAGAAGACGATTGGCAGCAAGGAATTCAAACTCATCTACGACCTCGGCGGGGCAAAAATGGTAAAGAACGTGCCGGTGCCGCCGGGCGATCGAAAGCGTTTCGCCATTTCCGATGATGAGATTCTCACGCTGGCACGCTGGGCGTGCGTGATTGAGGATCATTACAGCCAGGTCAGGGGGAAGCCGACACCAATGGACATTGAATGGGCGAAAGATGGAAACACTGGCGAACTGTTCATCGTTCAGGCGCGCCCGGAAACAGTCGAATCGCGCCGGGGACGCGATGTGCTGGAAACCTATCAACTCAAAGAGCACGGGCGCATTCTCGTGACTGGACGCAGCGTCGGATCAAAAATCGCGTCCGGGCCTGTACGCGTGATCAAGAACGCGCACTATCTCCGCGAATTTGAGGAACGCGAAGTCCTTGTGACCGACAAGACCGATCCGGATTGGGAACCGATAATGAAAAAAGCGGCGGCGGTCGTGACCAATCGCGGGGGGCGCACCTGTCACGCAGCCATCGTTAGTCGCGAGTTAGGCGTCCCTGCAATTGTTGGCACTGAGCACGGAACAGAGTTGCTGCGCGACGGACAGGACGTAACAGTGTCATGCGCGGAGGGGGATATCGGCTTCGTTTATGACGGCAAACTGCCATTCGAAGTGCAGCGCACCAATCTAAAAGAACTGCTGCGGCCGCGCACAAAGGTGATGATAAACATCGCAAACCCGGAAGAAGCGTTCTCACTCTCATTTATTCCAAACGATGGCGTCGGCCTTGCGCGCGAAGAATTCATCATCAGCAACTACATCAAAGTACACCCGCTGGCCCTCATTGATTATGCAAAGATTGAGGATCCGGAAGTCAAAGCGAACATCGACAAGTTGACCACTGGTTACCACAACAAACCGCAGTTCTTCGTGGACAAACTGGCGCAAGGCGTGGCGATGATCGCGGCTGCATTTTATCCCAAGGATGTGATCGTGCGATTGAGCGATTTTAAGACGAACGAATATGCAAACCTGATCGGTGGCCGCGCCTACGAGCCCGTCGAAGAAAACCCGATGCTCGGTTTCCGGGGCGCATCCCGCTACTACAATGAAAGATATCGGGCGGGTTTCGCGCTGGAGTGTCGCGCCATGAAAAAAGTGCGCGACGAAATGGGCCTGACCAATGTGAAACTGATGGTCCCATTTTGCCGCACGCTCGACGAAGGACGCAAAACCATTGCCGAAATGGAAAAGAATGGGCTCCGACGCGGCGAGAACGGGCTTGAGCTTTATGTCATGTGCGAGATCCCCAGTAACGTCATTCTGGCCGACGAATTCGCCGATATCTTCGACGGGTTCAGCATCGGCTCGAATGATCTGACCCAGCTCATTCTCGGAGTCGATCGCGACAACGAGATTGTGGCCGAAATCTTCGACGAACGAAACGCCGCGGTGAAAAAGATGATCGCCCAAGTGATCGCCGCCGCGCGCGCGAAGAACCGCAAGATAGGGATCTGCGGGCAGGCACCGAGCGATTACCCCGAATTCGCGCAGTTTCTGGTCGAGCAGAATATCGATAGCATCTCACTCAATCCAGATACCGTCATTAAGACGACCATGGCGATTTCAGACACGGAAAAAGCACAACAGGAAACCAAGGAGGAAAGAAAAAAATGAAGAGAATAACAAGGTTGATCGCTGTAGCGGCGGCAGTAGCCGGGCTGTTGGGCCCATCCCATGCCGTTGCGCAGCGAAGCTACGACTCGAAAACGGTTGAGACGATCCAGGGCAAAGTATTGTCAGTGGAGAAGACCCCTTCAAAGGGTCGGGCCCACGGGGTTCATCTGACACTGCAAACGGAAAAGGAGACCATCTCGGTGCGCTTGGGACCAGACTGGTACATCGATAAACAGACTCCGCATATCGAAGCCAACGATAGCATCACGGTAACCGGCTCTCGCCTGACCGTCGGCGGAAAGCCAGTTCTCATCGCCGCACAGGTCACAAAAGGAAATGAAACCCTCAAGCTGCGAGATGACAACGGCATCCCAGCGTGGAGAGGCGCGAGTCGTGGTAATCGGTAGGCGCATTGGGTGGATCGAATAGAACGAAATGAGATTCCCAGGGATGAAACAGTTTGGACGTGTCCTGAGGTGGTCTGCTGTGGGGCTATGCATCGCGTTTATCGCGATTCAGTTTGTCCCGGTAAACCGCGCGAATCCTCCGGTTAAAGGCGACTTTCGGGCTTCCGCGGAAGTGGTTTCAGTCTTGCGGCGTGCATGCTACGACTGTCATTCGAATGAGACAGTGTGGCCGTGGTATTCACGCGTGGCGCCGGTGTCCTGGGTGATTGCCCGCGACGTGCACCAGGGGCGAGCAGCGTTGAATTTTTCTACTTGGAACCAGCTCAGCGCGGAGAAACAAGCTGAGGCGATGAAGGAAAGTTGGGAGGAGGTCGCAGAAGGCAAGATGCCCACTTGGTACTACGTGGCACTCCACCCCGAAGCACGATTGTCCCCAGCCGATAAATCAGTGCTGCGAGCGTGGTCCGGTTCTACCGCCGGTGGGGAAGACAGCAAAAACGACGACGATTAAATCCGTAAGAACCTGATTGGCCCTACGGCAGCTTGGGAGCATTGACCATGGGTTCAGGCCCGGTCAGCGTTTTGAGGAAGGCGACCAAATCCTTCTTTTCCGTGTCCGTTAAACTCAGAGGTTTAATAAGCGGATCGAGGTTCGGGTTCGGAACCCCGCCTTTGTTGTGCAACTCAATCACCGCTTCCAAAGTTGGCGTCTGCCCGTCATGCATATACGGGTAAGTGTTCGCGACATTGCGTAGCCCTGGTGTCTTGAACTTGCCCCGGTCTTTCGGGTCCTTCGTGACGGCTTCGCGGCCGACGTCCGGTTTCGCGGCGTTCGTTCCGATGCCCAAGTTGTGGAAGCTCTGATCTGAGAATAACGGCCCACCATGGCAGGCAACGCACGTTCCTTTGCCGTTAAAAATATCCATTCCACGCTGTGCTTCAGCACTGAGGGCTTTTTTGTCACCTTCCAGGAATCGATCATACGGAGAAGGCCCGGAAACGATGGTCCTCTCGAATGAAGCGATAGCTTTCGCAATTCCGTCAGTGGTGACGTCGGAGTGGAAGACCTCTTGAAACTGGCGCCTGTAGCCGGAGATCGCGTTGAGCTTGCGCACGACATTTTCCAGCGTCTCTCCCATCTCCACCGGGTTATGGATCGGACCGAGTGCCTGCTCTTCCAGAGAACCGGCGCGTCCATCCCAAAATTGATATTTCATGTAGCCAGAGTTCACGATAGTTCCCGAATTGCGGTTCCCGACACGTCCGCCGACACCTGTGTCTGTCGCATCGTGTCCAGCCCATCCCGTCTTGGGATCGTGGCAGGTCGCGCAACTAATCTTGTCGTTAGCCGAAAGTCGACCATCGAAGTAAAGCTGGCACCCGAGTTTGATTTTCGCATCGTTCTGCGGGTTGTCCGCAGGGATGGACATGGGCGGAAGCGGGCCGCCAGCCGCGGGCGCCGGCTGCGCCGAAAGTTCAAAAAAGGCGATACTACTGAAAAAAACTGAGATGGCTGCCATTACGCATCTAACGGCCCGTCGCGAAGATCCGCTCAAATAAAGCGCGCAGTCCATAAAGTGACGGATAGGAGAAACAAACATCGCTCTCCGCCGACTGCAACATCGCGCGGAGAAAAATATTAACAACGGATCCTCGATGCAAAAGTGTTCCACGCGCGCGCATTCCCCACTGTCGCAAAGATAGTAATTCAGCCATGCTTGCGTCAGATAAATTATTCCTGTAGGCGTGTTACAAGATTCCGAGCGACGCGGCCGCGGGCTACTTTTCTTGGTTGACCAAGAGAAACCGAGGACCTTCCGGCCATGCGCGCGATTGTCGAAAGGAAAAAGAACGCTAAATCTGTGAGAAAGAACCAACCGCCGATCGTTTGCGGAACGGATTTTTCAAAAACGGCGATTGAGGCGGTGGATGTCGCGGCGGCGATGGCTCGACGACTGGGCACCAAACTTGTCCTCGTTCACGTTGACGAATTTTACGGAATGGCGGCAGTGGATTCCAGACTGTTCGGGGCCGCCGTTGCACACGGACGTCCTGAGCTCAATAGGATCGCGGACCGATTGCGAGGATTGGGAACAGACGTGGGCGAAAAACTCCTTTGCGGTTCTGCGTTTGATAAATTGGTAACAGTCGCAATCGAAGCTACAGGCTCTCTCATCGTTGTGGGCGCAGTAGGACACGGCCTCGCGAAGCGATTGTTCGTGGGAAGCGTGGCTGAGCGGACCGCGGAGGCCTCGCCTATTCCAACCCTGGTTGTGCGCCCTGGCGGGAGACTTGCCTCGTGGATTCGAGGCGAGCACGCGCTCAAGGTTCTCGTGGGATACGATTTCTCCGCTGCCAGCGATGCCGCCTTGCGCTGGTTGAATCAGATGCAACAGCTCGGCCGATATGAAATTACTGTTCTCTACAGTAGCTGGCCTCCTGATGAAGCCCGCCGCCTGGGATATGAAGGACCGATGCCTCCATCGGCCAACGTAGAACAAATTCGCAAAGACCTTCAGCGCGATCTCGTGAACCGCGTCGTGAAATTACTGCCGAAGCAAAAAGTAAACACCATCGTCGAGCCCGGCTGGGGAACGCCGGAAGGATACCTGTTCCAAATTGCGGGCGAACAACATGTGGATCTCATCGTAGTCGGGACTCACCAGAGACATGGCTTGGGTCGCGTACTCTTGGGATCGGTTTCCCGCGCTGTCTTGCATCATGCAAAGATGGCCGTAGCCGTCGTTCCTCCGGCGGAAAGTGCCGCGCGATAACAGCAACATGAAAAGCAAATCACCCAGGCGAAGTGGTCGCCCTCATGCGAAACCGCATCGCATATTGGTGCCGGTTGATTTCTCCGACTCTTCCGCGGGTGCGTTGCAGCATGCTGCAAAGCTGGCAGCAGAATCCGGTGGGACATTGGCAATCGTTCACGTCGTCCCGGCAGACTATGGATGGCTGGGGATCGGGCGTGACGAGTCGCGCGATTTGGATCGCTTGTTGCAACGGCAAGCGGCAGATCGATTGCGTGCCTTTGCCGATGAACACGTGGCTCACAACGTGTCTGCGGACTTGGAAGTCCGTATCGGTCAGCCGGCAGAGGAGATTGTTGCCGCAGCACGAGAATTAAAATGCGATTCAATCGTGCTCTCGACTCGCGGGCTCACGGGTTTAGATCGCTATTTGATCGGCAGCGTGGCGGACCGAGTCGCGCGACTTGCGCCATGTCCGGTGGTCCTCATGCGACCAGGCAAACGTTCGCCTGCACGAAAACAAAAGTGGCCAGGAATATTGCGATTCAAACACGAAGGCAAACGCAGCCGCTAACAAGCGATGACGTACAGGTGCATCTGCCAGCAAGTGCTCGCGCTCCCTGGCATCAACGCCACATTGATGAGGTCGCTCAGCTTCTAAGAACCGATCTTGCGAAAGGTCTTTCACCAAGTGAAGCCGAATCGCGAGCAAAAGAATATGGGTCAAATAAGCTGTCCGAAGCGCCGCCTCGACACTGGTGGTTAAAACTGCTGAGCCAGTTCAATCAACTGGTCATTTGGATTTTAATCGCCGCGACACTTCTGTCGGCGATTCTGGGCGACTGGCTGGAAGCCGGGGCGATTCTGGCAATCGTTCTGTTAAACGCGTTGCTCGGATTTTTTCAGGAGCAAAAAGCCGAGAAAGCGCTTTCTTCGCTCCAAAAGCTTTCTTCTCCTATTGCCAAGGCAATCCGGGGCGGCTCACTACGCACTGTTGCAGCGGCAACACTCGTCCCGGGAGACGTGATTGAACTTGAGGCAGGCGACCATATCCCGGCAGATGCACGGCTGGTTACAACGTTTGGATTGAAGACGCAGGAAGCCGCTCTGACTGGTGAATCGACGCCCGTCGAAAAGGACGGCGTTGCAGTCTTGCCAGAAAATGTTGGTATCGCCGAGCGCGCCAATATGGTTTTCACAGGGACAACCGTCGTGGGCGGCAAAGGTCGTGCCGTAGTCACAGCGACCGGAATGAATACCGAATTGGGTCGCATTGCGGAATTCCTGACAACGGAAGAGCGCGAACCGACCCCACTCCAGAAACGCCTGGCGGAGCTGGGTCGCGTGCTGATTATCGCCTGTCTCGTTCTGGTGGCGATTATTTTCATCCTGCAGCTGCTCCGCGGCGAAAGTCTTGCTCAAACATTTCTAATCGCGGTCAGCCTGGCGGTGGCGGCGGTGCCTGAAGGATTGCCAGCCGTGGTGACGATTGCGCTTGCCATGGGTTTGCAGCGCATGGTCAAGCGAAACGCTCTCATCCGCCGATTAGCCAGCGTCGAAACGCTAGGTTCGGTCACCGTCATCTGCTCTGATAAGACAGGGACGCTTACGCACAACGAAATGATGGTTACGGAAATCGTAACCGGCCCGCGGCGTTACAGAGTCACCGGAACCGGTTATGAGCCAGTTGGAGAATTTCTCGCGCTTGCGGCCGGGCCGGAAGAAAACACCAAGAGCTGGCCCGTAAACCCGCGAAATGACCCTGACCTCGCGATGGCATTGACAATCGGACTCTGGTGCAACAATGCACGACTGGATGCGCCAACCGATCCCAATCAGCGCTGGCGGATCTTCGGCGACCCAACCGAAGGAGCGCTCATCGTCGCAGCGACAAAGGCTGGGCTCGAGCGCGGTTCAGATCGCGCCATCATTCACGAGATTCCGTTCGACTCAAATCGCAAATTGATGTCGATGGTGGTGAAAAACGAGCAGCAACGAGCGGTCATTTATACCAAGGGTGCGCCGGAACTGCTTCTGGAGCGCTGCGCGTTTGAGCACCGGGCTGGCAAAATCGTGCCGTTGTCCCGGGAGCGCCGCGCGCGACTGCTGCAGCAAAGCAGCGAGATGGCGAACCGCGCACTACGATTACTTGCGCTTGCCCATCGAGATCTCGATAACGATTCAGCAGACTATTTAGAACTGGATTTGATTTTGGCAGGGTTGGTTGGGATGATTGATCGGCCGCGCGAAGAGGCGCGTGCAGCGGTCGCAAAGTGTCAGTCGGCAGGCATACGTCCGGTAATGATCACCGGCGATCATCCGGCGACCGCCCTTGCTGTTGCACAAGAGCTGAAGATTACCCGCGACGATGACACCGCGATCACCGGCTTGGAACTTGATGGCCTCTCCGAGCAGGAGTTGCTAGCCAGGGTGGAAAATCTTGCCGTGTACGCGCGCGTCTCGCCGGAGCATAAACTGCGGGTCGTCCAAGCGCTCAAAGCAAACGGCCAGGTTGTGGCGATGACGGGCGACGGCGTAAACGACGCGCCCGCGATGAAGATGGCCGACATCGGAATCGCGATGGGGATCACCGGAACCGATGTGACGAAGGAAGCGTCGGACATAGTGCTGATGGGTGACAACTTTGCTTCCATCGTCAATGCAGTCGAAGAAGGGCGCGGCATCTACGACAACATTCAGAAGTTCGTCCACTATTTGCTTTCCACTAACGCGAGCGAAATTGCGCTGGTTCTGTTTGCCGCTCTTATCGGATGGCCCGTTCCCTTGCTTCCGATCCAGATACTTTGGATCAATCTCGTGACCGACGGCCTGCCAGCCTTGGCGCTCGCTATGGAAAAACCGGAACCGGACGTGATGAGCCGACCGCCGCGGCCACCGAAGGAAGCATTCTTCACTCGGCAGCGCGGAGCGTGGATCCTCATCCACGGCTCTGCCATGGCCACGGTAATCATCGGTGGATTTGCCTACGCTTATAGCCGAGACGGCGCCGGGTATGCGCAAGCGACCGCCTTCTACACGACGACCTTCGCTCAGCTTTTCTTCTCCTTCGCTTGCCGCAGCCAGCGTTACACGCTTCCCCAACTCGGCGTCTTTACAAATCCGTACCTTCTCGCAGCGATTCTGGTTTCCGGGATGTTGCAGATCTCTTTGCTCTGGTTTCCGTTAACACGAAACGTATTTTTCAAGACAGCGCCACACTTCGGCTCTGATTGGGTGGTGATCTTTTTGCTGGCGCTCGCTCCAGTCTCCCTGGTCGAGATCACGAAAATCACGCGTAGTCGAGGCTGGTTCCGTGGTGGCCGCGCCTGAAATGACAACGCGAGAAGCAGTCTTCGAAGCCCGCGGTGTGATCAAGGTGTATCACGTCAGCGAAGTGGAAGGGCGCGCCTTGCGTGGTGTAGATCTCAATCTATATCAAGGAGAATGAGCGTGACCGCCCGTCTGCCATCAACACGTGCCCCTCACTGCTGGGAGCTTCACTCACGCCGATTACAGCGACCGACCTTGACGCAAACATCGATCCTCGGCCAAAAAGCTTTTGCAGCAACCAGCGACGTGTCAGAAGATTTGATCTACCGGCATCGCCACACCCAGGGCGACCATCCCGCCAGTTGTCGCCGGACATTCTCCGCGAAACCAGCGCAAAGCGAAACGAATGCTGGCGGATGATTATTACTTCGGCGGCTCCGTTCCCAGGACGACGCGTACCTCGTGAGGCAGTGCGTCGTCACGCAACCTCACGATTTTGTCCGCCACCGCAATTCCATCTATTTCCATGAGGGCGACACCTCGGGAACAGTGGTCGGGATTCTCGACCGATATATGATAGAGGGTCGTTTGATAACGGTATCGGATGTGAAACCCGAACCAATCTTTCGGTATGACCGGGTTGATAGTGAGCGCATCGCCGCGACGTTGGAATCCCAAAACTTCTTCCAGCCAAACGCGATAGGTCCAAGCCGCCGCGCCCGTGTACCAAGTCCAACCGCCGCGTCCGACGTGGCCGGCTAACGAATAAACGTCGCCAGCCATGACGTATGGCTCGACCTTGTACCGTTCGCGATCTTCGTCTTCCCGCGCGCGCTCGACCGGATTCAACATCCGCAAAAGTCGAACGGCTTTATCGCCATCGCCCCGGCGGGCGAAAGCCATCGCCACCCAAGCCGCCGCATGAGTATATTGGCCTCCGTTTTCCCGCACGCCAGGTGGATAACCCTTGATGTAGCCAACGTCGGCGGCGGTTTTGTCGAACGGCGGAGCAAAGAGTAAGATCAGATCGTCGGCTTCGCGCACGAGCTTTTCCTCAACCGATCGGAGCGCCACGTCAATACGATCGGGACCACCGGCGCCGGAAATCGCGGCCCAGGTTTGCGGGAGTGAATCGATGCGAGCTTCAGCGTTTTCCCTGGATCCAAGAGGGGTGCCATCGTCAAAGTATGCGCGACGATACCACGCTCCGTCCCATGCCTGAGCGTCGATGGTCTTTACGAGCTCGGCCGCGCGGGTGCGGCAGGCTTGGGCTTCCTCGCCCAGCTCGCGCAGGGCTAACAGCTCAGCGAAATCTTCAAGCACACAACTCTCAAACCAAGCGAGCCAGACGCTCTCGCCTTTGCCGCCCAGTCCGACGCGGTTGAGACCGTCGTTCCAATCGCCTCCCCCAATCAGTGGCAATCCATGCGGACCGGCGGTGGCGGAGCGAGCGATGGCGCGTCGGCAATGTTCCAGCAGCGTACCTTCCGTGTGCGAAGCGACTGGAATGGAGAGGCTTTCCATCTGTTGAGCCTCGAGCGGTTTGGCTTCTAGAAACGGAACTATCTGATCGAGAATTGCGGAGTCGCCAGTGGTGCGGACGTAGTGCGCGGTGACGAAAGGAAGCCAAAGAACATCGTCGCTGATTCGCGTGCGAACGCCAGCGCCTGATTCTGGGTGCCACCAATGCTGGACATCGCCTTCCACGAATTGTCGCGCGGCCGCGCGCAAGATGTGGTCACGCGCGAGGTCGGGCGCGGTGTGCACCAGGGCCATCACGTCCTGCAACTGGTCACGGAATCCGTAGGCACCGCCCGATTGATAAAGGGCCGAGCGGCCCCACAACCGGCAGCTAAGAGTCTGGTAAAGCAGCCAGCGGTTAAGCAGAAAGTTCGTGGACAGCTCGGGTGTTTCCACTTCGATCGTGCTCAGAAGCTTGTCCCACGAGCCGCAGGTTTCCTGGAATGCAGCTTCGACGTTTGCGGGATCGCGAAACCGGTCCACCAGGGCGCGCGCTTTTTCTTCGTCATCCGCTTGCCCAAGGAGAAAAGTTATCTCGGCGGTGTGCTTCGGTTCAATCTCGACCACGACCTGCACGGCGGCGCAAGGATCGAGCCCGGCGCCAACGTCGCCGGTCAATCGCTCGTGCTCCATCGCGGCCGGATCGCGCAGCGAGCGGTTGCGCCCGATGAACACGGCGCGATTACCGGTGAACGAAGCAGGCGTTGGAGTCGAAGTGGCAAAAGTGACGCATTGGCACAATTCCGGATTGTAGGAGTTGCGGGCAAACACGCTCTGGCTTTGCAAATCCCATTTCGTGACGACATGCATACCGGTTTCCTCGGGATCGGGTCCGAGAACGAGCGTTGTGTAGGATGTGACGGTCAGCTTCCGCCGTCGCGACGAATTGTTGCGCAAGCGCAGCCGCTGCAGGCGCACCGGCAGGCCTCCGGAATCATCGACCGGCACGAAGGTAAGCAGCCGTTGTTCGATGGCGTGGCTATTGTGTTCAAACACCGTGTAACCCTGGCCATGCCGCGCGCGATAGGCATCCTTTTCCCGAATCGGTTGCGGCGTAGGCGACCACGCGACGCCGATGTCGTCATCGCGGATGTAGATGGCCGTCCCGGGCGGATCGGAGATCGGATCGTTAAACCACGGTGTGAGGCGATCGTTCTGGCTATTGCGACCCCAGACAAATTCGGCGCCCGACTCGGAAACGAACGCGCCGAACTTCGGAGTGGCCATGATATTGATCCAGGGAAGCGGCGTTTGCCGGCCGGGACCCAGATAGATGACGAATTCTTTTCCGTCCCCGGTAAAGCCACCGAGGCCATTGAAGTATTTCAGCTCCATAAAGGCCAGAGGTGCGGAGGGCTCTTCTCGGAACCGCTTGCCGGCCAACAGCTGCTGCGGTTTCACGCCGACCGGTGTGGTCGCGGCAAGTTGTTGGCGCAGCGTGCCGCGGGCTGCGACCAGGACCATCCGCGCAGCGGCCTGAAGCGCGATCAGCTCTTCCTTGGAAATCTTAGTCGCCGAGCGGAGATAAACGCCGCCGGGTTTATCCACACCGGTCAGGTGCGCCTGCGCTTCGGTGAGCTGGCGCAGGTGAGCGGTTAACGGTTCGTCATAACTTGGCAGTTCCTCGCTCACCAGCACGAGATCGACCTTTAAGCCACGCAGATGCCAAAAGGTATGTGCGGTCAAAATTTCGCGCACGACTTCGATGTCGTGGAGGTGACCGATCATGACGACGACAATCGGCAGATCGCCGGAAATGCCTTGCTGCCAGAGCGCTCGCTGACCCTCGGTCCGGCGGCCGAGGCGCGCGGGCGGCGGCCTAAGTTGGGCCTGCGGAAAGATAATGAGACCCGCCAGTTGTTGAAACGTTTGCACATCGGCCGGGCGGATGCGGAGCCGGCGCATCTCCAGTTGGGAATGAGTCCACGCGGTTTCAAAAGCGCGCGCGCAAGTGTGAAACTGCGAGTAACGCTCAGCCAGTGCGATCACCGCTTCGCGCGAGTCCGCTACCATGGTCACGAGCGCAAACTGCAACCGTTCGTTAGGCCGGAGCGTGACGCGCCGGCGCAGGCTGAAGATCGGATCGAGCACGGCGCCGACGCTGTTCGTTAGGCTGCGGGTAATCGCCGCAGGATTTGCCGGCGTGCGGCCCCGGCCGAGGAATTGCGCGCGGTCGGTTTCAAACTCGGTCGAGTCGATAAAACTGGAGGCCTCGGCGACCATAAGGTGCGCGGCCCAGATGGGCTGATCGTCGGGAGCGCGGCGGCGGCGGCGAGCGATCAGCGCTTCGCAATGCGGCAGCCATTCGGTTTCGATGAAGAGCTTGTTGAAAGCGGGATGCGCGCGGTCGGCCCGATGCGGCGCGAGCGCGAGCTCGAGATAACTGGTCAGCTCCAGCTCGCATGATCTGCGCGAGGTGTTGACCAAAGTGACGCGCCGGACTTCCGTGTCGTCTTCAGCGGAGACGACAATTTCAGTGATGGTTTCGCACGGGCCGCTCCTCCGCCGGAACTCCGCTTTGTCGGGCGTGAAACTCCAGGTGTAACGGCGTTCGGGACTTGGCACCGGTTGATGGGTGTTGCTCCAGATTATGCCGCTTTCTAAATCCCGGATATAACAAACCACGCCAGGCGCATCGCAGGTGGAATCGACATGCCAGCGCGTCACGTCCAGATCCAGCCAGCGCAGACAGCCGCCACCGGAGTTCGTCACGGTGACGAAGCAGGTTCCATTGGAGAGCAGCTGGATGCGCGGCGATGACATGTCCGGTGTTTGCGCCACAACCGCGGTGCCGACGGCCGGCATCGCCCGGAGCAGAGGTCGCTCTTCGTGCACCTCAGCGGTGGTCGGCAAAATTTGTTCCGGGATATGCTCGTGCAACAGAGGCTCAGTAGCCCGAATGCGCGGGTGGGAATGGAACCGCCGCCGCATCGCGTTGTCATGTAAAGCGTTGTCGTAAGCGAGCAGCGACATCCCTTGGTGATGGACCATGTAGCAACGAATGATGATGCCGGCCGCGCCCCTGGGTTCGGTCCGTCTCGAATAGTCAATCGCTTCGTAATAGCCGTAGTCGCCGAGCAGCGCAGAGTCGCCGAGAGTGGCGAGCTGCCGCAGATTCTTCATGGCGGCGGCCGGTTCCACGCCGAGAGCGAGCGCTGCCGCATAGGGAGCCACCACCAGATCGTGTTCCTGCCTGCGCTTCAACGCCAGCGCTGGCACGCCAAAGGCGCGGTATTGATAGACGTTGTGCCGGTCTAGTGCGCTAAAGGCGGATTCAGAGATTCCCCACGGCACGCTGCTTTGCCGGGCATAGGCAATCTGACAGTGCACGGCGTCATAACAGGCGCGATCAAGCAGCGAATTCTCATGCGTCTGGGTGAACAAGAGCGGCATCAAATATTCGAACATCGTTCCGTTCCAGGAGAGAAGCGGCAGCCGACCGTAGGCAGAACCAAATGGGCGGCTCAAAGCCCACCAATGTTCCACCGGGACGTCCCCGCGCGCGATGGCAAGGAAACTCGTTAGGCGCGCCTCGCTCGCGAGCAGATCGTAAAACGAGGTGTCAAGCCGGCGCTCTGCCACCTGGTAGCCAATCGCAAAAATTCGCCGTTCCTCATCGTAGAGAAATCGCAGTTCCATTTCGCTTTCCAATTGCCGGCTTTGGGCGATCACTTCGTCCAATTGCGCGAGCTGTTCCGAGGCCCTCTGGCGCGAGTGCTCCACCTCGGTGACGAGAAGATCGAGCCACTCGCGCACGTCGGGAGGAATTTCGTGTTCCTCCCGACGCTCCTGAAAAGCAAGCAGCGGCACCAGCCCCGAAATACCTTCGATGGCGATATTGCGCAGCGAAAAGGTGGCCGCCAGCGCCTCGCGCCGACATTCGTGCGCCGCTTCGCCTAACGACATTAATTGGGACGGCGACGCCATCAGGATTTCCACCGGCCGAAGATATTTGTCGATCACTGCATTCCACGCGGCGACTTGCTTCGAGATTTGTTGCGCCCAGTAAGCGCGCAAATCGGTTTCCTGCCCGCGAAAGTGATCCAGAAGATCCTGCGCGGCCTGTCGAGCCGCTCGTACGCGCAGGATGATTTCCTCCAGATTCGCCGGCTGGCCCATGGTCAGTTCCGTTAAGCGAAAAAACGCCGGAGGACGTTCCGTTATCTTCATCGTGGCGGCGATTTGCCGGAGCACGCCAAGCGTGTCGGCTATTCCACGCAATGCGCTCGCATCCAGAAGAGGACGCGCTGCCAGTTCATTGCAGCTGGTCTCGAAAGTCCACAGGCTGGCGAGCAAATTGCCGCTGTCCACAGTGGAGACATAACGTGGATGTAATGGCTTGATTGTGCTCAGGTCATACCAATTAAAAAGATGACCTTCGAAGCGCTCGAGCCGACCCACCGTTTCCAATGTGCCGAGGTTGCGCGTCACCAGGTCGTCGATCGTGATATAACCAAAATCATTGGCCGCCACGGTCGCCAACATCCACAGCCCGATATTCGTCGGTGAAGTGCGCATGAAAATTTCCCGGACGGGCATTTCCTGGACATTGTCCGGCGGCAACCAGGCGGTCTGTGGCCCGACAAAATCGTCGAAGTATCTCCAGGTTCGTCGGGCAGCCGTCCGCAGGAATCGGCGATCGTCCGCCGTCAGCGTTCCGCCGCGCCAGCTCTTCGCCGGGCGATTGATCACCATCACTGCCACCGGAAAGAGCGCCCACAAAAGAAGAAACGGACCCACGGCTACCATCGCCGCTGTTCCCCGCCAGGCTACGCCGGCGAAAAGGAGCACGCATACAACGGGGATCCAAAGCCGGTTGAGAACAAATTGCCGTAGCTGATTTCTTGCGCGCTGGTGAGCGTCAAACGCCGTCTCCCATTCCAGCAGCAGCCGATGCGACGTAATTCTCCTGTAGGCGACGCGAGCAATAGCATCGAGTGCCATGCCGGCATAATCCGGTAGAAAAATAATCGCGAACATGGAGCGCAGAAGGTTGTCGCGCGGTTCCCGCCAGAACCTCGTTCCGGGCGGCGGCGGATGGAACAGAAGCGCAAGGAGAGAATTCAGGACCGGCCATAACATCAGGGCTGCGATGATCCCGCTCCACAGCAGCGGTGCGGGCGTGCAAAGCCAGCCCGCCAGGAGGAGGGCCACGATGGCTGGCGGCACCAGACTGCGACGCAGATTGTCGAAGATCTTCCAACGGTTGAAGGCGGAAAGCGGATTGGGTTCAACCCTTCCGTCGCCAACGGGCACACGCGGCTTCAGCCAATCAATGATTTGCCAATCGCCGCGAATCCAGCGGTGCTGTCGATTCCACCACGCGATGTAACTGCTTGGAAAGACGTCCAGCAACTCGATGTCGGTGGCCAGCCCCACGCGGACGTAGCAGCCTTCCAGCAGATCGTGACTCAACAAGTGGGCCGTTGGAAATCGTCCGGACAAGAGGCGGCAAAACGTCTGCAGTTCGTAAATGCCTTTGCCGTGATAACTGCCTTCTCCGACCAAGTCCTGGTAAACATCGGAGACGGCCTGTGTGTAAGGATCGATCCCGCGCTGATCGGCAAAGATGCGTGAGAACCATGTCGCTCTCGCGCTCGGAAGCGAGGCGCTAACGCTTGGTTGAATGATGGTGTAACCGCGAATTACGCGGCGGCTATCCGGCGAAAGCCGCGCCTGATTGAGGGGATGCGCCAGGGTTTCGATCATCTCTCGGGCGGTATCGCGCAGTAGCTGGGTATCGGCATCCAGCGTGATGACAAACCGAATGCCTTTGAGCTGCGCGCGATCACCTGCACACAGAAATCCTTCCAATTCGGGAGCGGATTCGCCGACGAGGAATCGATTGAGCTGCTCGAGCTTGCCGCGCTTGCGCTCCCAGCCGATCCAGCGTTGTTCGCTCTCGCTCCAGGTGCGTTTGCGATGAAAAAGAAAGAAGCGCCCGGCTCCGTGGCGGCGATTCAGTTCCTCGATCCCGCGGGTCACGATGTCGATATACTCCGCGTCCTCGGGCATGCTCTGCTGTAGTGCGTCGGCAAAATCGGTGAGCAGCGAAAAGTGCAGATTCGCATCCGTATTTCCGAGGTAACGAATTTCGAGGCGATTGAGTTCGTTTTGGATCGCGTCCGGAGTGGTCAACAACATCGGCACCACGACCAGCGTGCGGCAATCATCGGGAATGCCTGCTTTTTCGAAGGACATTTTCGGCAAGACCTGCGGCGGCAGGAGCGACGTCACAAAATAATTCACGGCCAGCACCGCCAGCTCACTCGCAGGCAGGAGCAGAAGAAATCCCAGCAGCCCGTGTATTCGCCAATGAACCGATCCGGCGCTGAAAAGAAGAGGCGCCGCCACCATCGCGACCGTAAGCAGGAAAATGCTTCCGAAGTACGTGCTTGCCGCGTGCGCGCGAAGGCATCGGTGCGACCGTTCCGGGAGCGGAACTCTGGCGCCGGTGGCCCGCTCGAGCGCCGGTCGGCCCGCGTCGATCAAATAATAGCTTACGTTTTGCGCGACTTCGTCCTTACCGGCTTTCGCCAGCTCGAGCGCCTGGGCGATGATTTTCTGTTCCGAACACTTTGACCATCGTGCGATTTCTTCCACCGCGCCCCGGCAACGGTCACGCGTCTCAAAATCCATGCGGGCATAAACGCCGGCGGGATCGAGCGCCAACTCGCTTTCCGCCCAGCTGGTCGATTGGAAAAGTTCCCGCCACTGGATTTGCGCAAGGCGGCGGCAACTATTGATCACATTGGCGAGCGCGGTCTGCTGTACGGCCTGACGCCGATGTTCCTGCTGCATCGCTTCGAGGAGGGGCCCGTGTAGAGAGCCTTCCAGCCAGCCACTCACCAGCGGGAGCGCCCGCTCTTCGTCGTAGAGATGCGCCACCAGTTCGCTCGCAAAATGCGGTGTCGGCTCGGGATACCGTTCCAGCAGTTCTTCCATCGTCTTCAGCGACCGCCGCGAACTGTGGCGGACGGCGGTGATGAGCCGATTTGCCCAAAAGTCGGCCTCCTCGCTCTGGCTTTGCTGTTGTTCGATCTCGATCGCGAGCGTGCGAAGGGATTCGAGTAACTGCAATCGCAACATCAGCGGGAGGGCCCAAAGTTCTCCGATGTTCAGCGGGACGGTTGCCTGAAAGGCGACCAAAAATCTCCGGACGGTGTCCGCCTCCAAGACCCCACCGCTCTCGGCGACCATTTCTGCGGCCAGATGAAGGACGCGCGGCAACCCGGCCTCGGGGCCGCTCGCGATAAGAGGCAGCTTTCCGTAATATTTTTGCGGGAGGCTTTCCCGCAGATCAGTCACCTGTTCCCGAATCAGATAGGCGTTATCGAGCAGCCACTCCGCCGAAAGGGTGAAAGCGTGGTGCGCTTCGGCCGACATCGTTAGGCTGGCATTTGCCCATTCCAGCGCGCGCTCGATCTCGCCCAGCCGACGCAGAAAGGATGGCCCGCGCGGCTTCGTTTCACGGTTGACCGGGATCTCGTGCGCGAGACGGGCGGCATTTTCCGCGAGACGCTGAGCCGAAGGCAGTTCATGACCGAGCGGTCGTGCGCTCGATTTGAATCGGAAAGGAGGCGGCGAATGAAAGACAAACGTCACGGGCGCCTCTGCTTCCACGTCTCGCATGATCGCCAGCAGCGGGGATGTCTCGCTGGCTCGCACTTCAGCCAGGACCAAGGTTTCACCTGGCAGGATTGTGCTCGCGCAGCGCGCCAGGCTCGCAGGAGCGACATGTTCCTTGAGCAACCGGGCGAAAATCCAGCCGGCCAGAGCGCCCGCTAATGCGAACGCAGCGAAAAGTAGCAGGGCGAACCCTGCCGGCCGGTGATCGGCCAGCATTCCGTGCTGCCACAAGATAAATACGCCGAAGGCCAGGCTCAGAACCGAAGCGGTGGCTGATGCGTAGATCGCCGAAATCCCCTGTTCCTCAAGTCGCGGTCGGCCTTTGGCCGACGCGTGGATCGCGGCGGCCCGGCGAAATCCGGACCGATGGAGATTCCTTAGCACGATACGCCCGGTCTTCGTGCTCTGGAAGATGCCGACCACTAATGCGTGATCTCCTTGCCTCCGCCGAAATCTCATATCAAATCTTTACTCTAATAGAAGAGCCTCCCGGACATCGACGCGATTGGTCAAGCCTGACCCGCGACAAACTTCTTTCTCGAGGTTACGGATTAGCTTCAGATATTTATAGCCGAGGCCGCGAGCTCGACAAACCAAGGCTTGAATTGAGATGGGCTAACAAAAAAGGCCAGGAGTGGTGAAGAGGGTGTTCGCAAGATCGCTGGCGCTGCGAAGGTGCGTCAGCATACCTGACAAAAATTGGAGGGCAAAACCCAAGGGGCGGACTAACTGGACAAAGCGATCCCGGTTCACATTGTGTTTGTGTGAGCAGAACACCTGCTACGAAAGACGAATACGTTCGCGATAGTTTGTTGGATCGTCGGCCGATTCTTGATGCGATGTTTGCGCCGAAGTCGGTTGCTGTGATCGGTGCAAGCGAAAAACCCGGCAGCGTGGGACGAGCGTTACTGGAAAATCTTCTGCCATTTCACGGTCACGCTTTTCCAGTGAATCGGAATCACGAGATGGTTCTCGACCGGAAGACGTTTTCGACAATCCGGGATGTGCCAGGAGCTGTCGATCTTGCGGTAATCGCGACGCCGGCTGCAACAGTTGCGCAAATCGTTGGCGAATGCGCGGCAGCTGGCGTGAAAGGCGCGGTCATTATTTCGGCGGGATTCAAGGAGTGCGGGTCCGCCGGTGCCGAATTAGAAAAACAGATTCTCGCGCGGCGCGGCCGAATGCGAATCATCGGCCCGAATTGTGTAGGCGTGATGCTGCCGCACATCGGGTTGAACGCGACGTTCGCAAAACCCCTCGCCCTTCCAGGCAACATTGGGTTCATCAGCCAGAGCGGCGCGCTGTGCACAGCGATTCTCGACTGGAGCCGATCAACTCAACTCGGGTTCAGCGCGTTCATTTCGATCGGCTCCATGGCCGATGTGAACTGGGGCGATTTGATCGATCATCTCGGCGACGATCCACACACGCGTAGCATCCTGCTTTATATGGAATCGGTGGGCGACGCGCGTTCGTTTCTTTCGGCTGCGCGAGAAGTCGCGCTCACCAAACCGATCATTGTCATCAAGGTCGGCCGCTCCGGAGCCGCGGCGAAAGCCGCCGCGTCACATACCGGCGCGCTTACCGGCAGCGACGATGTGCTCGATGCTGCTTTTCGGCGTGTCGGGGTTTTGCGCGTGGACACAATCGAAGAGTTGTTTGGCCTCGCAGAGTTGCTCGGTAAACAACCGCGCCCGGCAGGACCGCGTTTGGCGATTGTGACCAATGGCGGCGGGCCGGGTGTTCTTGCAACCGACGCGCTGATCGAATGCGGAGGGAAACTCGCGGAGTTATCGGACGACACTTTCGGTCACTTAAACAAGCTGCTGCCGCCGCACTGGAGCCGGGGGAATCCAGTTGATATTCTTGGCGACGCAAGTCCGGAGACGTACGCGAAAGCGGTTGAGATCGTTGCGCGCGATGAAAACAACGACGGACTGCTCGTCATTCTTTCGCCGCAAGCGGTGACCGAACCCACGCAAACCGCCCAGCGATTACGCGCGTTTGCAAAGTTAAAAGCCAAACCGATTCTGGCGAGCTGGCTCGGCGGCATTGGCGTACGTCCGGGTATGGAGATCCTCGATCGCGCGGGCATTCCGACTTTTGAATATCCCGATGCCGCGGCACGCGCGTTCTGCGCGATGTGGCGTTACTCGCGAAATCTCGATGCGCTCTATGAAACACCGTCACTGACAAGGAGCGATGAAATTGATAAAGCAGAACGCCGAACAAATTATCAACCATGCAAAAAAATCGCGGCGAACGTTGCTGACTGAAATAGAATCCAAGCATCTTCTGGCCGCGTACGGAATTCCCATTGTACCGACAGAGCTTGCCACGAGCGAAACGGAAGCCGTCGAGCTAGCGCAAAAGATCGGGGGCGCCGTCGTAATCAAGCTGTTCTCTGAAACAATCACGCACAAAAGCGACGTAGGCGGGGTGAAATTGAACTTGCGCGGTGTACCTGCAATTCGTCGGGCGTATCGCGAAATCGAAGCTGCTGTAGCCGGGGTCGCTGACCCCGGCACCGCGATCAGCGATCGCGGCTACAATAAATTTCTCGGCGTAACCGTGCAGCCAATGATCGCCCATGCTGGTTACGAACTGATTCTCGGCAGCAGCATCGACCCGCAATTCGGGCCGGTGCTTCTTTTCGGCACAGGCGGATATTTTGTCGAAGTTTTCAAGGACCGCGCGCTGGGCCTTCCGCCGCTTAATCGCACACTGGCGCGCCGGTTGATGGAACGGACGCAAATTTATAACGCACTGAAAAAAGGTTTTCGCGGACGTGGCGCCATGGATCTCGACACGCTTGAAGAGTTGCTTGTGCGGTTCAGCCAGTTGGTCATCGAACAGCGCTGGATCAGGGAGATCGACATTAACCCGCTTCTCGTTTCATCCAAACAAATCGTCGCGCTGGATGCGCGCATCGTGTTGCACGATCCGCAGATGCGCGAAGCGGATCTGCCCAGAGCGACAATCAGGCCATATCCAGTCGAGTACATTACAACGCGAAAAATCGCCGGGGTCGAGGTGACCATTCGTCCAATCCGTCCTGAGGACGAGCCGCTGATGGTGGAATTCCACAAAACACTTTCCGATCGCAGCGTTTACCTTCGCTATTTCGGAATTGTGAGCCTTGAGACACGCATCATGCATGAGCGCCTGCGCCGGGTTTGTTTCATCGACTACGACCGCGAGATCGCTCTGGTCGCCGACCTAAAGGATCCTGATGGCACTCACCAGATTCTCGGGGTCGGACGTTTGATCAAGGAACATGGAAGAGACGAAGGGGAGTTTGCCGTTCTGGTCAGTGACCCGTGGCAAGGGAAAGGTTTTGGTTCGGAGCTTCTCAAGTTGCTTGTTCAAATCGGACGCAAAGAAGGTTTGCACCGGATCACCGGCCGCATCTCCGCAGAGAACACCACAATGAAAACTGTGAGCGAAGAAGTCGGCTTCCAACTGCATTTCGACGAAGCCGAAGGCGAATGGAAAGCGGAAATCAACTTGTGAACCGGATTCTGAAGGATTTCCCAACTGTTTCGCGTGACCAGCTAGTTTCGTTTTAGGATGCGAAAGCGAGCACCGGTAAGACATTCACGAGGGAAAATGACGCGGTGAGGGATGGATTCGAATCGTAGGGGCTGGCGGCGAGAATGCACTCACTGACGTTCATACGAGGGAAGCGGCGCGCCGACAAGGTTTTGGAATGACAGTCAATGACACGAAATGCCGCCAAGATTGGCACGTTTTGGCACGTTTTCACCGGAACGGCAGAATACGAGTGGCGGGGAAGACTTCGGCCCGGATTTGAGCGCGGGGTCCGCCAACCACAGCCATGCCACCCAAGCCCGGAAAGGCGAAATACTTGTTGCGTTTGGTGCGAATATTGCGTTTAATTCGTTTATGGCAACAACGCTCCTCAAGTCCCGCCTTTCTACCCGGCTCGATCCCTCGCAGTTTTCTCCGGATGACACGGAATCGGTCCGCCATCTAGTCGCTCTGCTCAGGAGCGAAACAAAACCTCCAGCACTGGTAGACGAGAGCGGTCACCGGCTCGAACTGCCGCGACCCATATACGAGATGCTCGTGCGGGTCGCGTCGGCGATGCAGGAGGGAAAGGTTATTTCGCTGGTTCCGGAAATGCAGGAATTGACCACCCAGGCGGCTGCCAACATTCTCGGCGTTTCGCGTCCTTATTTGATAAAGCTGCTCGAATCCGGCCGGCTTCCGTTTCACAAGGTCGGCGCTCACCGCCGGATTCGCATGAAAGACCTGATCACGTTCCAGCAAACCCGCGACCAAGATCGCCGCAAGGCCCTTGACGAACTGGCGCGGAAGGCGCAGGAGGCCGGCGTCTACTGAGATCAGTTTGTCTTTCGCGTGAACGCCGACTTCCCGGTAATGCTCGACGCTTGCGTCCTCGCCAACCAGCGAGTGACCGATCTTCTGCTCAGGCTCGCCGAGACGCCCCGGCTCTACCTGCCGCATTGGAGCGCGCGGATTCTTGATGAAACCGATCGCACGTTGCGGGATCAGCTCGGCTGGCCGCCGGATCTTGTCGCCTATCGGCGCGAACAAATGGCGACCCACTTCCCCGAGGCGCTTCTCGAAGGCTTCGAGCCCATTGAGTCTTGCATGACTAACGACCCGAAGGATCGACACGTCCTTGCTGCTGCGATTCGCGGGAGATGCGAGGTCGTCGTGACATTCAATCTGAAAGACTTTCCTCCCGAATCGCTCGATCCGTGGCGGATCGAGGCGCACCATCCTTCGAAGTTCCTCGCTAGCCTCTACTCCATCAATCAAGGACTCGTAGTGCAACGTCTCCACGAGATCGGCGCAAACCTCGGAAGGTCGATTAATGAGGTGATCGAACAACTTGCCGACCCGGTTCCTGCGTTTGCTATTCAGGTCGCTACCGATATCGGCATCGAGATTTAGCAGAAGCGCGATTTCAGATTGGATTACGCACTTAGCGTTACGCGCGTTGCGTAACGCGATCGGATTAATTCGGTATTCGGTTTTTGCGTGAGCACGAGCCGGTATATCCAGCGTACTCGCGGAGTTTGATGACGCCCGGGTAAGTCTGCTTCAAGATCTCTTTCATACGCGGAGTGCGCATGAGGTCTTGAAAAAATGGCTGCTCAATTGTCCCTGCTTTGATGATTCGCTCCAGGTGGCGAATTGCATCGTAGTCCTTCGGCAGAGGCAGGGCGGACTGGAACCAGAAAACGAAACGCGCAAACGCTGAACGGAAACCTAGTCTGTCAAGATTTGTTGACTTCTCTGAAAGCGCTGGTCAAGCGTCAAATCGTTAGGCGTTTTTGGTTGTTTAGTTTTTATTAAGTTGGCTTGCTTCGATTGTTTCTGGGAAAGAATGAGAATCGTGATCAGTCTTCTCTTCGCATCATGTTCTTAAG
>DASREQ010000038.1:0-45313 GCA_035651975.1 Candidatus Udaeobacter sp. | reverse complement strand
AACCACCACTACGTAGATCCAAGCGTGAAACTTTGGTCCTCGTTTTTGCGTTGCAAGATCGACATCTCCCGTTCGCTTGATGCCTTCCGGCGTGAGCTCGAAGGCCCAGGACATGACCAAGGCGACTGGAAATCCAATGATGATTGCAAGCACGATTAGTCTGAGGGCCCAATTCGGAATTTCAAAGATCGGGAAAACCTGCGTGGCGACCTGAATTAACAGCCACCCGACGACTGCATACGCGACCGCGACTTTGTAAACGTTCCGCCGCTTCAGCTGGGCGAAAAAGTTATCGGTTTTCACTTCTTCGAGTCGGCTTTTGTCCTGTCAATTTTCTGGACCAGAGCTTGGAAGCGCGGCTCGTTGCGCAAGCTGTCGTAAAGCTGATCGCCATCGATCCACCAGAAAATGGGATCGCGGTCTTCATAAGCTTTCTCCAGCCAATCCAAAGCTTTCTCCTTTTCGCCGAGCCCTAAATAAACCGCCGCCCGGTTCGCGGGTGAGACATATCGCTGCTTCGATAACTCTTCCAAATCCTGAAGTATTTGTTCTGCCTTGGGACGATCACCGTTGGCAGCGCAGGCGTAGCCGAGCGAACTGATATACCAAGGCAGGTCATCCAGCGAAGTGGCTTTTTGGAACTCCGCCGTTGCCTCAGCTTTGTTCCCTTTCCCGATCAAGCACCAGCCCAGGATCGAGTGAGCGAAAGCGTTGTTCGGATCCAATTCCAAGGTTTTGCGGATTTGCGTAGTCGCCTCCTCATAACGGCGCGCCCAGTAAAGAAAAAAGGCGAGGTCCGTATTCAGAAAAGTGTTTAGCGGATCGAGTTCCAGCGCTTTCTTTTCTGCCGCGATCGCGTCGTCGAACCGGCCCATTTCCGCAAAAGTCCAACCATATTGGTCATAAGCCAGAGCCAGGTTGGGATTCAATTCCACCGCACGGTCGAGTTCCTTCTTGGAGGCGTACGGACCGAGCACGCTATAGAGAGCTGTTCCCATCGATAGATGCGCTTCGGCCAGATTCGGGTCGAGCGCGAGCGCCTTCCTCGCAAATTCCATTTCCTTGGCCCACGCTTCGCGCCCCGGCAGAGTCTGGCCTCCAGCCCAACCGTAGGTGTCAGCCAGTCCGCAATAAGCTAATGTGTAGGCGGGATCGATTTGCAATGCCTGTTCAAAGTAGTGGATCGCATTGGTCCAACCGGCTCGCGTGAATTTGGCGAAATGATAACGGCCCAGCAGGTAGAGCCGGTAAGCTTCCGCATTCTCGGTCGGCTTCTTTGATAATGCGCGGGCCGCTTCGGTGCCAAGCTGTACTTGCAAAGCTTGCACGACTTGCTCGGCCACATTGCTCTGAAAATTGAGAATGTCCTTTACGTCACCGTCGTAATCCTTCGACCAGAGATGATAACCGTCGCTTACATTGATCAGCTGAGCGGTCACGCGCAGCTTGTCGCCTGCTTTGCGCACGCTTCCTTCCAAAACCGTGCCCACGTGCAGCTGATCGCCGACTTTACGAAAGATGTCCTCTTCGTTCTTGCCCTTGAACGCAAAACAGGATGTTCGTCCTGGCACGCGCAATCCAGGCACCTTCGACAACACATTGATCAGTTCTTCGGTCATCCCGTCACTCAAATACTCGTCGTTCTTGTCCGCGCTCATGTTCACAAACGGCAGCACCGCGATCGATTTGTTTGGAGCTTCTGTAGCCGCCTCGCTCTGTCGAGGCGTGACCGTCGATTTCGAGCGCACGAGTTGATACACGAACAGACCGGCCGCGGGGACCGCGAGCGCGATCGTTACGGCAACAATCTTTCGACCGGTCCGTCGCTTGATCGATTTGTTAGGCTCAATCTCGGATTCGAGCTTGATTCCTTCCGGCGTAATCTCAAACGCCCATGACAGAACCAGCGCCACCGGAAAACCGAAGATGATGACGATGATAAATATCTTCATCACCCACGGCGGCGCGTCGAAAGCCGGAAAGAAAATCGACGCCGCCTGAATCAAGAGCCACGCGACCACCGCATACGCGACCGCAACTTTGTAAACATTGCGCCGCTTCAGCTCGGAGAAGAAATTCTTCAAAGTCGCGTTTTTGCCATAACTCACCGACAAGAGCAGGAAACGGAAGGCTTTGGCATCCGGATTTTGGCCTACAATTCGGCCCGCGCCTAGCGGAAAATGTGATCACTCCGCATTCACCTCCGGAGACCAGACGGGAAACATTATCGGTCCGCTTTTGTTAGCGGGAGAAGCGGCTTGAAAATGTGCCCGGCCCAATCAAGATCGACATGTCATGGCACACCAAAGAACCGAATCGAAACGTCTGCTGTCACACATCATCGCCGAATGGGCTTGCGGACTAAAATACGAAGACCTCTCGCCGGAGGCGAGCCACGCAGCGAAATTGTTCTGGTTCGATTCCATTGGCTGTGCGCTGGGTGGGAGCCAGCAGCAAGACGCGAAGATCCTGCTCGACCATCATCGCGCCATGGGCGGCGGGAATGGGAAAGCCACAACATTTGTTTCCGGCTTCAAGACGAATCCGGTCGATGCAGCGTTCATAAATGGTCACATGATTCGGGCCATGGATTACAACGACATCTATTGGAAAGCCGATCCCTGCCACCCGAGCGATCTCATCGCGGCGCCGCTCGCGCTGTGCGAAAGCGAAAGTTTAAGCGGAAAGGATCTGATTCTTGCCACAATCATCGCCTACGAAATTGAAATGCGCCTTTGCGAAATTGGGCGCCCTGGCGTGCGTGAATACGGCTGGCATCACGCAACCCTGAGCGCGTTCGCGGCGCCCATAGCGGCGGGGCGCGTGCTCAATCTCACGACCGATCAAATGGTGTCGGCGATTGGCATCAGCGCGGCTCGCACGTTTTGTCCAGGCGCGGTGACAGCGGGCAAGCTGACCAACATGAAAAACACGGTCGACCCATGGGCCGGTCGCATGGGCGCCGAGAGCGCGCTGCTTGCGCGGGAAGGATTTTCGGGTCCGGAGCACATCATCGATGGCAAGGAAGGCTTGTTCGCCGTGTTTCATCACGTGCAATACAAAGGACAACCCGCGAGTTTCGACGGCGAAGGACTGGTTAAGGATTTGCCGACATCGCCGAAGTCGCACTATCGCATCCTTGATTGCGGAATGAAAAGTTTCCCAATCGAAGCGCTCAGTCACGCGCCGCTTACGGCCATGATGAAGACCGTAAAAGACAACAAGATCAAAGCCGACGCGGTAAGGGAAATCAAAGTAGAAGTGATTGCGCGCGCCGCGGACATTCTTGGCGATCCACACAAGTATCGACCTACGTCAAAAGAAACAGCCGATCATTCGCTCCCTTATTGCATGGCAGTCGGACTGGTCGATGGAATGGTGACACCCTTGCAATTCCGCGAAGAACGGGTGCGCGACCAGTCGTTGATTCCAATCATGGACAAAATAAAAGTCGTCGCGAATGAAGAATTCGAAGCGCTCTTTCCCAAGTTTCAGCCGAGCCGCGTGACCATCACGACGAATGACGGCAAATCACATTCCACTCGCGTCGATGTGCCCAAGGGCGATCCGCGCGATCCGATGATCGAGGAAGAGATCGCGGTGAAATTCACCGCGCTCGGCGGCGACGTTATTGGCAAAGATCAGTGCGAAAAATTGCGGAAGTGCATCATGAACATCGACAGCGCGAAGAAGGTCGATGAACTTCTAAAGCTGACGATTGCCCGCTGATCTGTAGCCACCGGCCTGTGGCCGGTCTCACAAGCAATCGAATGACGGCCCGCCGGGCCGTGGCTACAGCGCCGGCGCAATTTAAACCCAGAATTTCCGTTACGCCGTCCCGCTCCCCTCGCCCGCGCCGAATTGAATTCCCTGCGCCAGGGGCAGGTCGCTCGAAAAATTGATCGTGTTGGTCTGGCGGCGCATGTAACTCTTCCAGCAATCGCTTCCACTCTCGCGTCCGCCACCGGTATTCTTTTCCCCGCCAAACGCGCCACCGATCTCCGCGCCGCTGGTACCGGTATTTACGTTTGCGATGCCGCAATCGCTTCCGACTGCACTTACGAATTTCTCCGCTTCGCGCACATCATTCGTGAAGATTGATGAGGTCAGCCCTTGCGGCACATTGTTCTGGATCGCGATTGCTTCGTCGAAATCGCGGTACGTCATCAAGTAAAGCAGCGGACCGAAGGTTTCGTGCTTCACGATTTCAAAATCAGGTTTGGCCATCGCAAGGCAGGGTTTCATGTAACACCCGCCGGGAACGGTGAGTCGCTCCCCGCCGTAAAGGACTTCGCCGCCTTCATCTTTCAGTCGCTGGATCGAATGCTGAACAAGATCGACTGCGCTTTTGTCGATGAGCGGTCCCATCACGGTCTTACGATCGAGGGGATTTCCAATTGGCAGACTCTTGTAAGCGGCAAGCAGTTTTTTGCGAACTTTCGACACAACCGACTCGTGCATGATTACGCGTCTTGTGGAAGTGCAACGTTGTCCCGCCGTGCCTACAGCGCCAAAAAAGATCGATTGCGTAGCCATGTCGATGTCTGCGCTCGGCGCGACGATGAGCGCGTTGTTACCGCCCAGTTCCATGATCGATCGGCCCAGGCGGCCATGAACAGTTTTTGCAACGTTAAGACCCATGGCCACAGAGCCGGTCGCCGAGACCAATGGAATCCGCGCATCATCCGACAGTTTTTGGCCGACGGTTTTACGATCACCGATCAACAGTGTGAAGATCGCCGGATCGGCCCCCGTTTCACGACAAAGGCGCTCGCAAATTCTTGTGACGGCAATGGCGGTTAGCGGCGTTTTTTCCGAAGGTTTCCAAACTGTTGCGTCGCCACAGACTGCGGCCAGCGCGGCGTTCCAAGACCACACTGCGACGGGGAAATTGAATGCGCTGATCACCGCAATGACGCCGAGCGGATGCCATTGCTCCATGAGCCGGTGACTCGGTCGTTCCGATTGAATCGTCAGACCGTATAACATGCGCGACTGGCCGACCGCGAAATCGCAGATGTCGATCATCTCCTGCACTTCGCCTTCGCCTTCGGCGATGATCTTACCGGTCTCGAGAGTGACCAGCTGCCCCAGTTCGTGTTTCAGCTCTCGGAGCGCGTTGCCAAGACGACGAACGGTTTCGCCTCTCACTGGCCCAGGCGTGACGCGCCATTTCAAGAATGCTTCATGCGCACGCGCAATCGCCTTGCTGTAATCGTCGTCCGACGCCGTACGCACACTTGCAAGTCGTCGCCCATCAATCGGCGAGATCTTGTCGATCTTTGCACCGCCACCGCGCCATTCGCCATCGAAAACGCCGGGATTGTCGTCGGCGATACCGAGCTTCTCCAAAACGGGTTGCATTTTCAAATGTAGCGCGAGCCTCTGGCTTGCGAAATTGCTAAAACGCAAGCGGGACGCATGCGCTACTTTGTCCGCTGCCGACAAAATTTTCGCATTGCATCCATCGCTTCATCGATCACGTTCGCGGTGATATCGAGCGGCGGACGAAACCGGATCGAATTCTCGCCCGAGCGAAGCGTCAGCACACCGAGATCGAAAAAGCCTTTCCAGAATTCTTCACGCATTTTCGCGTCTGGCAAATCGAACGCAAGAAATAATCCCCGGCCGCGCGCGGCGGAAATCAATGGCTGTTCTTTTTGCAGATCGCGCAGTTGATCCAAAAAATACGCGCCGACCTTCCCGGCATTCTGCACCAGATGTTCCTCTTCGATGATGCGCAGAAAATGAGTGGAGCGCACCATATCGGTGAAATTGCCGCCCCAGGTTGAGTTCAACCGGCTGGATAACCGAAACGCGTTGTCTTTCACTTCATCGATGCGCGGGCCGGCCATCACCCCGCACACCTGCGCCTTTTTCCCAAACGCCATCAGATCAGGCACGACATCAAAATGTTCGCAGCACCAGTTGCGACCCGTGGCGCCCATCCCGCATTGCACTTCATCAAAGATGAGAAGGATGTCGTTTTCATCGCAGATTTTCCGCAGTTGGTGAAGCCATTCGGCGCGGAAATGATTGTCACCGCCCTCGCCCTGGATCGGCTCGATAATAATGGCGCAGATATCGATTCCGCGTTGATCGATGAAGTCGCGGATTTCGCGCTCGGCCTTCTCCTCGCGCGCAATCACATCAGCTTCGCGCTCCGATTCCGGCAGCGAAAAATCGATGTGTGGACATGACACTCGCGGCCAATCGAACTTCGCAAACAAATCCGTCTTACGAGGATCGGTATTCGTCAGGCTCATGGTGTAACCGCTGCGGCCATGAAAAGCCCGACGGAAATGCAAAACCTGTGTTCCTCGTTCTCCACGGCCGGCAGCCATGTTCTTTCGCACCTTCCAGTCCATCGCTGCCTTCAGACAATTCTCGACCGCCAGCGCGCCGCCCTCGATGAAAAGATAACGCTCCAGCCGCGCGAAACCGACCACGCGCTCAAAGGTCTCGACAAATTCGGCGTAGCCGTCGGAGTAAACGTCCGAGTTGGCGATTTTGACTTTTGCCGCGCGAAGAAGATCGCGCTGTACTGCCGGATCATCAAAATACGGGTGATTGAACCCGACCGGCATCGAGCCGAAGAATCCGTAGAGATCAATGAGTTGTTTTCCAGAGACGGCGTTGTGCAAATAGGAACCGCGGCTTTTATCGAGATCGACCACGACCTTGAAGCCATCGAGCAAGACGTGTTGCTCGATTGTTTCGAGGATTTTCGACGGTACTATTGTCCGGCGACTGCGGGATTTTTCGCTTTTTGTGGTGGGGCTTCGATCCCGCGCTGCGCGGGACGTCTCCGTGACGACGGACGGCATACTCATTGTTGAGATTAGCCGTGCCGAAATAGTTGGTCAATCAAGGCAGTCGTATTTCAACTGCATCGTAGATTGAAAGGCGAACAATGGCGAGACTGCGAGAAGCGTTCGCTTGTCAGTGCCGTGGAGCCGTCGAGAGCCTCTCCGGCGCGTTTTCAAGGCGACCGAAGAGGCCCTCCCTGGGACTTGGTTATTTGGTTGCGGTGGCGTTTGAGTCATTCGCGAATTGATCAACAGACAGGCGCGTTCCGTGGAGGGTGCCCATGTCTTCGAAGACCACGTTTCCATCCGCGTCGAAGAACTTCTGATCATAGGTGCCGTCGAAACTGTTTTTATCCACGCTGACGGTATTTAGTTCCCTCAACTCGAACCGGACGCTTCCGCCAGGGCCGCCGCCGGGGAGCCATCCTACATGGAAGAGCTGATATGTCCTGGTTCCTATTTGTCTAAAAGTCCCCTGGCATTGGCCCAGGGAGAAACTAGGGCTTTCGATTTCCAAACCGTCACTGTGCCATTGCGCGTAAGTGTCATAGGCCGGACCGAGCCCGGTATAATGTTCAAGCCATAAACCTACGATTCCAGGCGCCCCCTCAACTGCTTTCACCACCGGCGAAAACGCAAAGCAGCCAAGCACCAGCAGGATCGTTCCGAATCTAATATTCAATTTTCTCATTTTTGATTTTTCCTTTTGTTTGTTGTTTGGCCTTCGTTGACTTCGAAACTTTCGAGTCAGTTCTGGCCGTTCGCTGATGTACTGCGCGAAATCGCATGTTCTGTTACGCGGAAATCTAAGGCGGAAAAAAGCGGCGGTTTTTTCAGCAGAAAACCATGACCATTGCCGTCGTTATCGATATAATCTCCTACGACGTCGCCTCCTGCGTTGATCCCATTCGCATCCGTCAAAACGGCTCCGGGTACGTCGATGGTAGTAAACGAACCCTTGCTTAGCAGAAACCCATGAGTGTTGCCGCTGTCATCAACGGAGTCCCCTACGATCTCGCGTCGCGGATTGATACCAAAGGCAAGCGTCTGCGCGGCCCCCGGCACATCGATTGTGGTAATTTCTCCCTTGCTCAGTAGAAGGCCACGGGAGTTACCACTGTTGTCATCATAGAACCCTGCTATGTCCCCTTGGGGATTGATTGCTGACGCATTTGTCAGAGTGGCTCCCGGTACATCGATGGTTGTAAATGCACCCTTGCTCAGCAGAAAACTATGAACGTTGTCGCTGATGTCACGATATTCCCCGACGATGTCGCCTTCCGGATTGATCCCGTCCAGGACGGTGAAAGTGGTTCCCGGTACATCGATGGTTGTAAATGCACCCTTGCTCAGCAGAAACCCATTAATGTTACCGCTGTTGTCCAGATAGAGACCCACAATGTCGCTTTGCGAGTTAATCCCGAGCGGGACGGTAAGAATGGCTCCCGGTACATCGATCGTCGTAAATGCACCGTTGCTCAGCAGAAACCCATGCAGGTTGCCGTCGCTGTCAAAATACAGACCTACGATGTCGCCTCGAGGGTTAATCCCATTCGCGGCTGTATAAGAGGCCCCGGGGACGTCGATTTGTGTGAAGTTCGTCGGCTGGCACAGGTCGCCAGCTGCTTTCACCGCCGGACAAAGCCAAAAGAAGCCAAGCACCAGCAGAATCGTACCGAATGTAATGTTTAATCTTCTCATTTCTGATTTTTTCCTTTTGTTGTTTTGGCCTTCTTTGGCTTCTCACCATATCGCCTTCGTTCCGCACTCGCGGGCTACGGCGTGCCAAGGAGAAATCAGTTTGGGCCGTTCAGCCGTGTACTGCGCGGAAATCCCAGTCCTGTTACGCAGGAATCGCGAAGAAAATCGAAGCTAAGGCACCTGCCTTCGAGTAGTAGATTAGGGTTGTCAGATTAGGCCGGAATCTATTTAATCGCGTTCGTCCGGCTGGTTTAGGTCTGAAATGAACGCTTTGCTCGATGGAAAGTGCTGTCGGGTTGCTGTCATAGCTGCTGTGGGAGGTCTGGCAATTTTGGCGTGCAACGCATTTGCGCAGCAAACAACAGCGACAAGCACGGCAGAAGCTCAGCGTGTTATCGTTACCGGCTCAAATATTCCCACAGCGGAAGAAGTGGGTCCCAACCCCGTCGATACCTACCGCCCGGCAGACATCGAAAAACTGGGCATCCGCAATGCAACGGACCTGACAACTTTTCTGCCACAGCAGTCGGGCGCGACGAAAAATTTGAACATAAGCAATAGCGGGGACGGTACTGTTCAATTCAACCTGCGCGGATTGCTGGCTAAGGAAACCCTCGTGCTGGTTGATGGAAAACGTGTCGCGTTTGGTTCATTGAACCCAGTCGGGTTCAGCGGAGGCGTGGACATTAACCTGATTCCGTTCCCGATGATCGATCACATCGACATCTTGAAAGACGGCGCCTCGGCGGTGTACGGCTCCGATGCGATCACGGGCGTGGTCAATTTCTTTTTGGTCCACAAGTTTCGCGGGCTGGAGATCGGAGGCAACTACGGTAACACCAACCTGGGAGCGTCTAACGACATGGGCGAATGGGAGGCATGGCTGAAAGCCGGGACCGGAGATGATAAGACCGAGATTGTAGTCATAGCCGATTTCTGGCAGCGCACCGGCGGTCTCTTCAGCAGCGACCGGGACCTCTCAGCGAATGCGTTTTACATACCCTTCGGGGGAGGCGAAGCGCGCAGTTTCAATTTCCCCGGCAACGTACAGTTCTTGTTCCGCTTGACCCCGAGCATGTTTTTCGGCCCGGGCGGCACACCGCAGATCGGCGTGAACACGCCGCTTCCACACTCGGCTCCAAACGCGGCGACGTCGCCATTTTATAAGCAACCCGGCTTTCCGTTCCAAGTTTTAGCCGGACTACCCGTCGTCAATCCCAATGCGTATCCAGGCGCCCCGGGTGTCATCGGCCCCCACGCATTGTTCCGCTTTCCACAATCCGGCACAGATTATAAGGGCGGTGGGGATTACTTCGTATTTAACTTTGCGGCTGTAACGCCAGCTCTTGCGCCTGCTGATCGCCAGGCTTTCTATGGATCGTTTACGAGGGATCTCTGTGACAAATACCTGACAGCGTTTGCCGATTTTAAAGTTGTCCGCTCATTTTTCGATGCGTCAGCGGCACCTGTGCCATTTTCCCCGGACCCATTCAAGCAACCAGACACTAACAGGCCCTTGAGTCCGTTCGGCATGAGCGTGCCAATCCAGAATCCGTTTAATCCGTTCACGGTAGGAGACACGACTCTGGTTATCAACGGTATCCCGGTCCCAATGACTACTGGAGTTGCCTTTCGCGGTATTAACGACACCGGTCCCAGATATGAAAAGTTCACCTACTGGGATTCGCTGTTCGACGTGGGGCTACGCGGTGAAATGGGAGAATTTGGCGATTATTTCAAAACGTGGAACTGGGACCTGGGTTTTCGCTATTCCCGGAACGAAGGGCAGGATTTGTCTGTCAACGAAGCCAGCCAGCCCGGGTTACGTGAAGCACTTTTTGACACTAACCCAGCGACGGCGTTTGATCCGTTCCTGAATTTCACTGCTCACAACACGAAGGCCGCCAGAAGCAGAGTTTATGTTACTCTTCATAACTCAGGCGAATATGAGTTACCCATTGGTTATGTCACGAGTAACGGGGACTTGTTCAATCTTCCTGCGGGTCCTGTCTCGTTCGCTCTGGGTAGTGAGTATGATGCGCCGAGGTGGACGCGTAATCGTGACTCGCTCAATAACACGTTTCAAAGTATCGGCTCCACTGATGGGCAAGGCGCACGAGTAAACCGGGATGTCTGGTCAATATACCAGGAAGTACGGGTACCTTTCACCAGTCCGACGTGGAACTTTCCCGGCTTCTACAGCGTCGAAGTTGACTTTGCCGAGCGCGAAGAATGGTACAGCCAAAACACTTCTGCAGTTCCAGGTTCCGAAACCTTCCCCTCGCAGCCGGCGGCGCACAGCCAGTACAATGCGCAGAAACCCAAGGTCTCGGGTCGGTGGCAGCCGCTTGACCCAAAATATATCGGTGCCCTTACCTTGCGCGGCAGTTACACCGAAGCGTTTCACGCGCCGTCCTTGTCAGAGATTTCACCCGCTTCTACAGAGAGCTCCGCCGACGGTTTCGATCCGATATTAAAACAGGGCGTGAGTGTGGAGGCACGCGTTATAGGAAATCCCAACCTGCGACCGGAAGAGGCATATGAATGGTCTTACGGGGCCGTTTACAGCCCGAAATGGCTTAAGGGTCTGACGCTCAGCGCGGATTGGTGGCATATCGATATGCGATCGATCGCGTCCTTACTCGGCACGCAATTCATTATCGAGAATAATCTCCCGGGTCTGGTTATCCGTGGCCCTCCCGTGATTCCTGGCAGACCAGGCCCGATCGTCCTGGTCATTGATCCCAACGAAAATCTGACAGGCGCGATCTTTGAAGGTCTTGACTACGAAGCTATCTATATTCTGGACTCAGCGATTTTTGGCCACGGAGATTTTGGCAAACTGACGGCGACCGTAAACGGCACGTGGCTATCGCGTGCTGAACTTCAAATTGCGCCTGAGACAAAACGGTTCGGTATCGCGGGCGAAGTCATACCGCCGGGATTCACTTTGACCGGTTCGCTACCATGGAGCCGCGCCAATTTCAGTCTGTTCTACGATGGCTCGTCTGACACGTGGATGCAGGGTTTGGATGTCGGCGCCGTGGTCCACTACACCGGTCAATACGAAGATGACAACGTCAGTCTGACGCAAAATCCGTTTACCGGGGAATTCGCCAAGCCACAAACGCCGAGAAGTGGCTTTCGTTCATGGCGCGCGCGGAAAGTGCGGGAGTGGACTACGCTCGATCTGATTGGGTCCTACACGTTCAATCTTCCACCGCCCGTCGCCGCTGAGGTGCCGGGTTTCGCAAAGGACGGAAGTAAGAACGTGAAGATGAAAGATGGCAAGGAGAAGAATGTTGTCCCTTTATCAACAGCTGAGTATGGCTGGAGCAATTGGAAGTGGTGGCTCAATAACACCACGATTACGCTCGGCATGCAAAACGTGTTCGATTCCGATCCACCGTTCGTGGCGGGCAGTTTTGAGAACGGCTACGACGAATCGCTTGCCACCATCAAAGGTCGATTCTGGTACGCTCAGTTAAAGAAGAGATTCTAAGTGTCAATTGGGTGGTCGAGTTGGCGCGCCCGGCAGTCGCGCCCTACCATTGCTGCTGAATCACGTTGGTATCCGTGTTATAGGTGTTATCCGAGTGATCCCTGGTAAGGTTTCACTTCGGCGCAAGCGACGCGACAATTTTTTCGAAGCGCGGCTCGCCGCGGAGAGAATCCCACACCGGACTCAAACGCAGTTCGCCGTAGGTTGGACCAAATGGGATTTTCGCGAGGATCTCGAGTTGCTCGATGGCCAGTTCGCGTTCACCAGTCAAGGTGTAAACTAATGCCAGGTGATAGACAAGCGGCGGACCTTCCGTCGAGTCTTTTGCTATTGGAAAAAGTTCGACCGCTCGCCGGCCTTCGCGTAGTGCCTCTTCTTTTCGCCCGAGAGCAGCGTCAATGACTGCCAAGACAGATAACGACTCCGCAACCTCAAAGTCTGTGCGGCCCGCTTCTTCCTGCTCTGCACGTGCGGTAGTAAAGGCGCCCTGGGCAGCAATCTCGTCTCCCCTTGCGCGAGCAACTATGCCCCTCCAGAAATCGCGGCTAAAACCATCAATCCAGTCCTGTTGTTGCGGGACTGTCGCCAGAATACGACTAGCCGCGATAAAATCGCGCTCGAACAAAGCCAATTGAAAGCGTTGCAACTTCATCGCTGGATCGTTAGCGGAAGCCGGATCATCCGCCAGAATCTTCTCAATCGTGGCGCGCCAATGCCGCATATCGCCTCGCCAATGCATCTCGAGTCCACCATTGGAGTCTATCCTTATATCCAAGTCATTCGGCTTAAGGGCGCGCATGTGATCCAAAGCCTTACTCGCGTGTTCATACGCGTGCGAAGCGAAAGAAAACCCAGCAACATTTGAGGCCAAATGGAAGTTTCGTGGATCCAGCTCACTGGCCCGCTCCATATTCCGCACAGCCTCAGGCCAGCGACCCTGGCGGCGATCAATTAGTGCGGTGATTTCAAAAACCTGTGGGTTGTTAGGCACACTGCGGCGTGCAAGTTCAAGTTCGGTGCGGGCATGGTCGTAATCGGAGTAGCCCCAATAGAAATGTAAGGCCAAAGCCAGATGCGCATCGCCCGAGTTCGGATTTAGGTGGAAAGCAGAATCGATCGCCGACTTTGCCAGAGCTAACCGAGCGGGTGTTCGATCCGTGCTAAAGTAGATCCAGTCCTGCGCCCTGGCTAACCAGCAATAGGCCATAAGGAACTCAGGATCGCGAGCAATCGCCTGATTAAGTAAATCCACCGCTCGGAAAATCTCCTCGGGCTTAGTGGAGCTATCCACCGCTTCGATTGATGGAACCGCGCGAACATAAAAATCGTAGGCAGCAAGGTCCTTCGTCGGTCGTTCCTGGATGGCGGCTAGTTCGCGAGCTGAAATTCTGGTCCTAAGTCTATGTGCGATTGATTGCGCTACCGCCGCTTCAATGGCGAACACGTCATTTAAGTCACGATCGTATTCCTCCGCCCACACACCTGCGTCGGTGCGAGTGTCCACCAACTGCACATTCACGTGCAGTTTCCCACCAGAACGTCGAACCGTTCCCTCCAGTACGTGCGACACACGCAGTGCATTGCCGATTTGGCGCACATCTTGTTTCCCGCGATATTGCATCACGCTGCCGCGGCTGATGACCTTCAGGTCGGCGATTTTTCCCAGCTTGGTCAAAATGTCGTCCTGCACGCCGTCGGCAAAGAATGCGTGCTCTTTGTCGTCACTCAGATTTTCAAATGGCAATACGGCGATGCCGGTTGTAAGCGGACGCCACATCAATTCACTTTTCGAAATGATCCAGGCCGCCGAGGCCGCAAGGGCAACGAGCGACGCCGCTAATAGCGCGCTGGTTGGATTGCGGCGCACCCATTTTCTTCCGCGGATGAGGATTCCAGTGTGCCGCGCAAGGATCGGCTCATGCTTTAGCCATCGCTCGAGGTCTTCAGCCAGAGCGAGAGCGGAAGAGTAGCGACGCTTTGGATCTTTCTCGAGGCATTTAAGGCAGATTGTGGAAAGATCGCGATCTATCTTAGGATTTACCACGCGCGGTTGGCGCGGCTCGGAATCCAACAACAATTTGATGGTCTCGTAGGTTGTTCCTCCTGCAAACGGCGGCTGACCGGTCAGCAATTGGTAAAGCACCGCGCCAAGTCCATAAACATCGGTGAGGCTGCTGACGGTCGCGTTATTACCTACCGCTTGTTCTGGCGCCATGTAACTGGGTGTGCCCAGTACTTCCATCGTGCGCGTGACGGTGCTCTCAGTCTCGATCAGTCGTGCAAGCCCGAAGTCAGTCAGATGCGGTTCATTTTTTTGATCGAGCAGAATGTTTCCTGGTTTGATATCGCGATGAAGGATGCCGTGCTCGTGTGCGTAATGAACCGTCCGCGCGACCTTGGCGATTAGTTCGACTGCCTGTCGCATTGGCATTGGCTCACGCCTGACCACTGCGTCAAGCTGGCCGCCTTCGACTAACTTCATGCTGAAGTAGCAAGAGCCATCGCGTTCGCCGACCTCGTAGATGGGAACGATACCGGAATGATCCAGACTCGCCGCGGCTTCCGCTTCCCGACGAAAACGTTTCAGATGCGCGTCGCTAGCCCAATGCCCCAACCCGATCACTTTGAGAGCGACGGCACGGTTGAGGCTTTTCTGCCGCGCACGATAAACCACTCCCTGGCCGCCACGGCCGATTACCTCTAATAATTCGTAGTCGCCAAAGTCGCCGAATGTCTTCGGCGGGACGCGTTCCGTCTTTGGTGGAACGCGTTCTCCGAACGCGTTGATCGTCTTCGGAGAAGCCGATCCACCTTCGCAGCTGGGTTTACCGTCGTCTGCAAGCAGATCGAGCCCAGTCTCAAACAGGCAAGCGGTACAAAGACCTTCCGGTGCGTCGGCAAAGATTTCCGCTCCACACTTTCGACAAACCCTGGGTGCGCTGCTCATGATGTGAGAGTCGCGTCCGCGCTCCCCATCATGTACTGCGCCAAGCCTTGGCATACGTTACGTTCGCAATACAGCGATTAAGTGGCGCAGTTCGTCTTCGACATCGCTGGCAACGGCGACTGTGTTGCTGATTTCTTCACGCAACAAGAGTTGATAACGGTGGCGAAACCGATGGAAGGCTTGCCGAAGCGCATTATCCGTCATGCCCAACTGTGATGCGATCTCCGCACGTGATTGTGCTCCCGGTTCGTCGGGCAGCAATTGTTTCAACGAATCAAACAGCGCGGCATTACCCGCGGTGCAGTATTCGTCCTTCAAACGCCGCAGCACTTGCTCCATGAGCGTCAACGCCCAGCGACGTTCATAAAGGCGATCAGCGCTGAGAGGATCCGCTGGTTCGATCTCGCTTCGCTCGTTCGCCCTCAATTCCTCCAGCGGAATTAACCGGTGTCCTTTGCCTCGCTTCACTGTCATCGCGCGGCGCTGCTCGCTGGCGAGGAAATGTTTCAGCGACGTTAACAGATAAGAACGCAGCCGTCCCTTTTCCTTACGAACAGCATCGAAATCGCGGCGTCCTAACAGCAGCGAAAAAAAACCTTGGGTAAGATCTTCCGCCTCCTGGGTTCTAATGCCTTGCCGCCTGACGAACCCGTATACGGGTCGCCAATAAGTGCGGCAAAGTTTTTCCAAGGCCTGGTATGCTGCGGGTGATTCGCCTTGCGCCTCCAGCACCACGCTCCAATGAGTTGTTGTGAACGCAATTGATGCCTTTTGTACGCTTGAGGCAGTTCGGCTTTCCGAGGCGTGATCCTCGTTAACGGGCACATTTCCATCAAAACAAAAATTGGCACGAGAATCAAGGCTGAATCTCGAGAAGGCCCAGCGATCAGCGTAATAAGGTCACGAAGCGCACCGTCTGGCCGCGGGCGATCTGATCGATGAATCTCGGTTTTAAGCCTTCAACCGACCCGCGCAGCTATCCTAAGACCTTCACGGAGTCGGCCGGGGGTGGGGAGATGGGCGGGATCTTGGTGTTGGAGTCGGTCGAGGCGACCCAGTCGGAGAGGGTGTAATACTTGGCGTAGCTGTAGGCGTAGGTGTCAGTGTCGGTGTCGGTGTCGGTGTAGGTGTAGGTGTAGGTGTCGGCGTTGAACTAGGCGTAGCTGTCGGAGTCGGGCTCGGCGTTGGCGTTGCGGTAGGTGTAGCGGTCGCCGTGGGAGTCGGTGTGGGTGTCAATGTGGGCGTTGGGCTCGGAGTTGGCGTTGCCGTTGGTGTTGCAGTCGGCGTGGGTGTAGGCGTTGGCGTAGGTGTAGCCGGACATTCAGTGATTTTGATATTATCAATGCGCCAGCCTGCCGCAGAGTCACTGTTGTCGCTACCCATGCGCCATCGCAGCACAATGTTTTGACCCGCCGCTGTAGCAGGCAGGTTCACTGTCGTGGTAATGAACCCAGCGGAGTAGCCGCTCCAAGCACGGCGGCCAGCGATGGGGCTTTGGAAGCTGTTGCTGATCGTGTTTGTATAGCCGCCAACCGCAAAGCTACCGCCCGCATCAAGGATATCCTGGAAGGCTCCCCCGCCAATACTGATCTCCAACACGCCGCCGTCAAAGCCACCCTCCAAGTCCAGGTTCTGGCGGAACGTAAGCTGGGCGGAGTCAGTCTGAATAGCAATGCTCGGTGAGTCGAGCCGCTTGTCGCTGATTGCCTCGGGATCATTCACAAATGCGGCATTAGGCGACGAATCGGCCGGCGGAAACGGATCTCCGGAATTGGAAGTCCCCCACAAGATGCCGTCCGGATCGATCGCATTCGTGGCCGTCCACCCAGGAGGCAATGCAGGCGGAGTGACCGCATCGAAATTCTCACTAAACACCGTGGTCGGGTTGAGACAGCGCTGCTGTTGAACGCACGCATCAAGCTCCTCTACGCTGGAGAGTGTGCCGTGTAGTCCACCCAGTCCGCCGGCTGCGAATATTTTTGAACCAATTGATGTGCCCGATGCAAACGAACGCAGTTGGTTCATACTCGGGGCGTCCGACCAGCTATCGGTTTCCGGGTCGTACACGAACGCTGCAGTGCTGATATCCGGGTTAATCTTTGAGATACTTGCACCTGAAACCGCGCCCTGACCCTGGCTCCCTGCAAACGCCGCCCTGGTTGAATCTTTACGAGCAGGGCCAAACGGGGTACCGCCTCCGAAAACCCAAAGTCTGTTGAGAGCGACAGCGCCCCCGGTCCCGTTGTTCGGCACCGCTGGCATCACGGCTTTCTGCGTCCAGGTATCAGCAGCGATGTCGTAGTCCCAGACAAGATTAACAACCGTGTTAGTTGCATCGCGCCCGCCGGCCACGTAAAGGTGGCCATTGATGATGCCAGACGCAGCCCCGCCTACCGCGTGAGGAATTGGTGCGCGCTCTGTGAAGGTGTTAGCGACAGGATCATACTCCCATGTATTTGGCTGGGCGCTGCTAACGTCGCCTGTGTTGTAGCCGCTGACCAAATAAATCTTGCCATTAGCGTTGTTGTAGCCTGACGCCATGAAGCTGCGCACGTCCGGCATATTGGCGCCAGTGGACCATGTGCTGGTTCCGACATCGTAAATCCTGGTGATGTTATAATTGGTGCCGCTTATGGCGTCTTCACCACCGAACACGTAGATTTTATTGGTAGGCGGATAGTAAACAGCAGAAGCCATAAATGCAGCAGTTGGCATGCTCGTGAGTGTCGCCCAAGTATCGGCAACCGGATCGTAACGGTTAAAGGCGTCCAAGGTAGCGCCCAAGCTAAAAGAATAGCCGCCTGCCTCATAGACGAAGGTACCATCAGACGCACCTGTCGCGCCATAGACATCCACCGGCATGGATGCAACGAACTGCCACGGCGCCGGGCAAGGAGTGGCCGTGGGCGAAGGTGTTGGAGTCGGCGTCGGGCTGGCGGTTGGAGTTGGCGTCGGGGTCGCGTTAGGCCAGGCCAGATCCAAAATCAATTCGGACGTGTCGTGGTCGTCACTCCCTGAACGATTACGGGCGTTGCCGGTAACCATGACGCGATTGCCATCGCTGCTCACCTGATCGGTGCTCCAGTAGTCGGGGTTTGGCTGGTCAGGTATGATGTCATCGATAAGTGTCAGGCCTGTGTCTGCTGACCACACGAAGCCTACGTCAGGCGGGTCACCCTCACTTCGGGAGCACGCCGTAAGCGCTCCGACGACGACCCGGCCATTGTCAGAGACAGCATTGGCCGTGCTCCGATCGTAGAAATCCTCAAGGCCATTTTCTGGCAGAATCGTGAACCCACCGCTAGCAGTCCATACGAATGGTGCCCAGTTGCAGGCCGGATCCGGACACGAGATGCACGAAGTGGACAGAGCAACTGAACCGCCGGCAGCCGTACCCGACCGATCGATCGCCGTTAGCGTGATGATGGTAAGACCGTTTGGCGGTTCGAGAATCTGTGGGGTGCCGTCGGTATCCCAGCGAACCATCACGACCCGCCCATCAGTACGGGTTGCGGTGCCAAAGACAACTCCGTCATCGGTAACAAATGTAGCTACGCTGGATTGAGGTTGAAGATCTCCCGTGGACAGCGTCTCTTCAACACCATTCACCCATTTTGTTGCTTGCAACTGGGTCGTGGACGGGCCAGCGGCACCAACGATGATCGAGCCGTCGCTGCTCATCGGGTGCGGGTTGGGCGGCCCGTTTGATTCAAATACACTTCCAACTTCTGACCAAGTCTCCACACTTGGTAGAGTTTGCAACACACCGTCGAGCCACACAGCAGCCCGGCCTGGCGGAGCACGGAAGCCCCCGCCCAAAGTCCCAGCCACCAGTCGGCCATCGTTCGAGATCGCGATTGCACTGCCACCTCCCGAATTCGGCGGCAGCGGAAGGTACTTAAGTCCAATATCGTGCTCCCCGACCCAGGCTCCCGGGACCCTCGCATCCAGGAATATTACGCTGCCAGCGACCTTGCTCCCATCCGGGGTAATCTGATGTGGAAAGTAAACGGTGCGCAGTCTGTCCAGATCGTGTGGCGGCGTGAAAAGCGTGCTGGTGCCATCTGGGAACCATAAAAAAGGGACGCGCGTGTCATTGTAAATAAGTCCGTCGTCATGCAGGTAACGCGTACTGCCGGCCGCAAAGCCATGGTCCAGATCGGCAATATTTACACCTGGCTGGAACGCCCTTTCAGGGCCCCTGATAGGCGTGATATTAACGACCACTGGGCCCGGACTACCAGGTTGAGCTGCGACGGATGCCTTTGGCAACTCGCTGTGGCGACGTCCGCCCGTTAGTGGACTCGCCACCGCGACGAGCGCCAGACTAGCGCCGGCTAAGGCGATAACCACAGCAACCAAGACACGCGGATTCAAGAAGGCTGATTGAAAAGCAGATTCCTTTTTTATTTTCATGGCCAAGACTCGCAGCGCACCTGCACCGCGAGAGGTGACTCCCTACCCAAGTACTAGAGAAAATCTGGCATGAGGTTACGCGGAAAATCGCTTCGCCAGGTTAAAACCGTTAAATCGTTGGACCGTCGAAGCGAAAAACGGTCAATGAACACAAACCAAGACCCACTAGGTGACAGCCCAGTGAGCGGATTACCGGGATTTGTTTTCATTTGTGTCCATTCGTTATCAGTCAGATCTCGGTGCGAGGGAGGCGATGATTTTTTCAAAGCGCCGATCACCGCGCAGCGGGTCCCAAAATGGAAGCAGTTTCAACTGACCATAGCTAAGGAAGCTAGGATAGCGAATTGCCGTCTCAAGCTGTTGGCAGGCCAGATTCTTATCCCCCGCCCATGCGGCGACCATCGCAGAATACGCGATCACAACCGGGCCGTTAATTGCATCTTTTTTTACCGGAAGCAACTCGACGGCGCGCCGGGCTTCTCCCAGCGCTTCAACTTTGCGCCCAAGAGCAGCGTCGATCAACCCAAGCACGCACAGCGGGGCACCGTAGTTTGGTTGAGCTTGGACTTTTTTCTCCTGTTCGGACCGTGCAACTGTAAAAGCGGATCGCGCCTGCTGTTCGTTCTTCATCATCAAAGCGATCATGCCTTCTATGAACGAACGATTTAATTGCACTACGTCGTCACTCCACGCTGTTTCACCAGCAACGGTTAGAGCAGTTTTTGCCGCAGCAGTGTCCCGCTCAGCCAGCGCGCAAGCGAGCCACGCATTGGCGACACTGGGTAAGGCTGCAGGATTCGTAGCGCGAATTGAGTCGATTGTTTCATGTAACGGCCGGGTCTCTGCTTTCCAATCAAACTCGACGAGTGCGCGCACTACTCTTGTATCGATATCGTTAGGCTCAATGGCTAACACGCGATCCAGCGTCGATTTCTCTTTGGCATAACGGCGAAGAAATCCGTTGCTGATAGCGATTTGCTGTAGCGTAAAAACGTTACGAGGATCGAGGTCAGCAGCGCGCTCGAGACTATGCAGTGCCTCTTCATGTTTGCCTTGCCGACGTTCGATATAACCCTTTAGTTCGAAAACGTGCGGGTCGTTGGGCAGGTTCTGGCCAGCGATTTCGAGTTCAGCAAGAGCATTGTCGTAATCCAAATGCCCTCGATACAGATATTCGGCGCGTGCAAGGTGTAATTCGCCAGCATCGGGGCGGAGATGAGACGCGGTCTGGATGGCCGCTTCGGCAAGGGCAAGGCGCGCAGGAGTATGATCGTGCCCGTGGAAGTAAAGCTCGCTGTGAGCGTGAGCCAGTTGGCAATACGCTTGGAAAAACGAGGGATCGTACGCCACAGCTCGGCTCAACAGGCTGGCTGCCTGTATCAAGTTCGTCTTTGCGCTACTGCCAAAACTCGTCACCAGGAGAAGATTTTTGGCACGGGTGTAGAGATCGAATGCCGTGAGATCTGCAGTGGCAGGCCGCTCAATCGCTGCTTTTTCGGCCGTGGAGACTTTGACATGAAGCTGCTCCGCGACTTTTTGAGCAATCTCACTCTCGATGGCGAACACGTCTTTCAAATCGCGATCGTATTGCTCGGCCCAGAGATGCGAATCAGTGCTGGCGTCGATTAATTGCGCGTTTATGTGCAGCCAGCCGCCGGTCTTCCGAACACTGCCTTCCAGCACGTGAGATACGTGAAGTGCATTTCCGATCTCGCGGGTATTACGTTTACCCCGGTATTGCATCACGCTGGTGCGACTGATGACCTTCAGATCGGCAATTTTGGCCAGCTTGGTTAAAAGGTCGTCCTGGACGCCATCGGCAAAGGAGGCGTCCTCTCTGTCATTGCTCAGGTTCTCAAACGGCAGCACAGCGATACCAGTTGTTGCCGGACGCTGAACGACTTCGCTCTTCCAAAAGATAACGCCCACTGCCGCGGCGAGGGCGACCAACGAAGCAATCAAGCCTGCAGCGAGCGGTTTTCGGCGCATCCACTTGTTTGTCCGGATCAAAATTCCAGTGTGTCGAGCTTGAATCGGCTCGTGTTTTAGCCAGCGTTCAATATCTTCTGCCAGTGCTAGCGCGGAGGAATATCGGCGCCGCGGATCTTTCTCCAGGCACTTCAAACAGATCGTTGAGAGATCGCGATCTATTTTAGAATTGAATTGACGCGGTTGCTTTGGCTCGTTTTCCAGCAGTAATCGAATCGTGTCATAGGTTGTTCCTCCAGCGAAGGGCGGCTGACCGGTAAGCAATTGATAGAATACCGCGCCCAGTCCGTACACATCGGTTGCACTGGTGAGCTTGCCGTTATTGCCTCGGGCTTGTTCCGGCGCCATGTAACTCGGGGTGCCCAGAGCCTCCGTGGTGCGAGTAACGGTGCTTTCTGCTTCGAGTAGTCTTGCCAACCCGAAATCGGTGAGATGCGGGTCCTCGTTCACATCCAGCAAAATGTTCCCGGGCTTGATGTCTCGATGCAGGATTCCGCGTTCATGAGCGTGGTGCACGGTGCGCGCTAGTTTTGCGATGAGTTCCGCGGCTTGTCGGATCCCGACCGATCGAGATTGGCGTTTAAGAACTTCATCGAGTTGTCCGCCTTCGACCAGTTGCATGCTGAAATAACACGAACCGTTGCTTTCCCCGATCTCATGAATCGGAACTATGAATGGATGGTCGAGCTTGGCGGCAGCCTCGGCTTCGAGACGAAAACGCTTGATGTGCGCCTTCGTGGCCCAATGGCCGAGTCCAATTATTTTTAATGCAACGACGCGATTCAGGCTTTTCTGGCGCGCCCGATACACCACGCCCTGAGCACCGCGGCCGATTTCCTCCAACAATTCATAGTCCCCCACACCTCTCAGAGCATTTACGGGGCGCCCAGCGCCGCCTCTGTGAGACACATCCGTTGGATCGAGCTCGCCCTCATCTTCCCTTGCGAACAGATCAATTGCAGTATCCAGCAGGCACGCCGGGCAAAGTCCTTTCGGCGCATCCGCGAAGAGCTTGCTCCCGCATTTACTGCAAACTCTGGTCGCAGTCTTCACGATTTATCCGCCAAACGCGCAAATGACGCCAAACCTTCTGCAAGCAGTCTGGCTCCCGAAAGCGGCGTCAAGCCGCCGCACTCCAAGGCGGCCTTGCCGCGAAAACCCCTCGTGTTTGTTCGTGTCCATTCGTGGTTGGCTTTTTATCGGCGTAACACCGCAGCAAAGTGCCGCAGCTCGTCTTCAATCTCGCCGGGCTGGGCGACAGTCATCGCGATTTCGTCGCGCAGCAGAAGTCGATACCGCTGGCGAAAGCGATGAAACGCTTGCTTCACGGCATTTTCGGTCATCCCTAGCTCAGTCGCGATTTCTGCCTGAAGTTGTCCATGCGAATCGCCAACAAGCGAATCCTTCAATCGATCAAAGAGGCCTCCCTTGCCGGTCGCTCGATACTCATCCTCCAAACGGGCGAGCACTTGATCGAGCACCGTCAAAACCCACCGGCGCTCGTATAGCGCATCCGGGCTCAACGTTTCGGCGAGATCAAAATCGCTGCGTTCCGACGCGAGCAGTTCGTCCAAAGGAATGGATGGACCCGTCTCATATCGCTTGACGTTGCTTGCACGGTGCCGCTCGCTGGCCAGAAACCGTTTCAGCGATACAAGCAAATAAGAGCGTAAGCGCCCTTTCTCGCGTTGAATAGTTTTGATGTTTTGTCGTCTGAGCAGACCCGTGAAAAAATCCTGAATCACGTCTTTTGCGTCTTCTGGTCCGAGCCCTTGCCGTCGCACAAACCCATAGAGTGGTCGCCAATAAGTGCGGCACAGTTTTTCGAGCGCCTGTTCTGCTGCCGGGGATTCTCCTTGCGCTGCCAGCACCATGCTCCATTGAGTAGTGGCAAATGAGGCGGCTCCGTTTGGCACGCTCAAGCCGCTTCCAGTCCACGAAGCCTCGTGATTGTCAGCGAGCATACAAGGTGTGTCTCGGAGCGTAAGCTGAGCGATGGATACGGTCAACGGACAGAGCAGCAACACGCCCGCACTCCCGGGCTCGCATGATTACACGATGCCGTCGCGCAGGAGCTCGTGTTTTCCGGCCAACAGATCTTGGACCAGCGCGTACCCGCGTTTGTCCACGTTACGCATTGTCCCCGCGAAATGGTGATCGATTCTCGTCCGTGCGGAGCGGCAGAAATAATCTGCGACGGCGAGAATTTCATCCGCCGGTTTCCCCTGGCCGAGCAACCATTGGGCGTAGGAACAGCTCGCGCTGATGGCAAATAATTCCGTGGCGACTCCGACAAATCTGGAAAGGAGCAGTTGCTCGCGGTCGAGTTTCGGACCAAATCGCGCCATGGCGTGAAACAAACCGCGTGCGAGGCGCTTGCTGGTGCGCGCGGCATAATCGACATGGCCACGTAACGTCGCGTGCAAATTCTCAATGTTGCCCGCGCCGTTCAGAAGCCACTGACGTGGATACCAGCCGGCATAGAATTTTCCGGAACTGAAAACAGCCTTCGCACGCTCGGACATTGGCAATTGCGTATTGAAAATCGCGCCACCGACTTTCAAATGCGGATCGAGCGCTTCGCGCGCGATGAACAACCGCATGATTTCGCTCGAACCCTCGAAAATGGTATTTACGCGGCAATCTCGCAGGAATCTCTCCACACCAATCGGCGGCTCGCCTCGTCCGGCCAGCGATTGGGCAGTTTCGTAGCCGCGACCGCCACGCACCTGCATTGCGTCATCTGCGATCCTCCAGGTCGTCTCGGTCGCCCACATTTTACACATCGCTGTTTCGATCCGCAGATCGCCAGCTTTACGATCAAGCAGCGATGAAGTGAGGAAAGTCATCGCTTCCATGGCGAAAACGTTGCCGGCCATCTCGGCGATTTTTCCAGCAATGGCGGCATGTTTGCCGATCGGCACGCCCCACTGGATGCGTTCCCCCGCCCATTTGCGTGAGATTTCGAGCAGCCGCTTGGAAAGGCCAACACACGCGGCGGGCAACGTGAGTCGCCCCGTGTTCAGCGTCGTCAGGGCAACCTTTAAACCGGCGCCTTCCTTTGAGATGATGTTCTCGCGCGGTATTCGCACGTCGGTGAACTTCACGACTGCGTTATAAAGCGCGCGCAGTCCCATGAACCTGCAGCGATACGCGATCTCCAGCCCCGGTGTATCAACATCGACAATGAACGCAGTGATTTGCTTCCGTTCTTTCCCGCCTGCCATCTTCGACGGCGTGCGCGCCATCACTACGAGCACTCCCGCCTTCGTTCCATTCGTGCACCAGATCTTTTCACCATTAAGCACGAACGCGGAGCCGTCCGCCGTTGGCTCAGCCTTGAGACTTAGCGTTGCCGGGTCGGATCCCGCATGCACCTCAGTCAACGCGAACGCAGAAATCTCGCCGCCGGCGACGCGCGGCAAATATTTTTGTTTCTGCTCTTCCGTCCCAAACAGAAGCAATGGCTGCGCGACCCCGATCGATTGGTGCGCGGAAACAAGCGCGGCCACGTTTCCATCCCAACTCCCAAGCAAAACTGCGGCGCGCCCGTAGTTGGATTGTGACAAGCCGAGGCCGCCATATTTCTTCGGCACCTTGATTCCAAATGCGCCCATTTCCGCCAGGCCCTTGAAATTTTCCGGTGGAATTTCACCGGTGCGATCGATCTCGTCCGGATCGACATGTTCGCGCAGATAAGCTTCGAGCTTTTGCAAAAATTCTTCGCCTGCCGCGCGGTCTTCAGCGCTCTGCGCAGGATATGGGTAAATGCGATTGAAATCGTAACGGCCGACAAAAAGATTGCTGGCGAAACTGCCGCGGTCCTCGAGCGGATCGCGCGCCGCTTCTGCCAGTTCGAGCGCTTCCCGCTGACCTTTCGCCATCTTCGACGTATCGATGACGGCGGCCGCAGGCCGTTCTGGTTTCGCGCTGGTCTCTTCAGCGATTTGTTTTTCGGGCGCTTCCAGCGGGCTTTTCATACTAAAAGGAACATAGGCTTTCTGCCTGTGCGCCCAACAGGCATGCCGCAGGTTGGATTTGTAACCTTGATTTGCAAGGACGGTCAGCGGGTTTGAAACCCGCTGGGCACACAGAGAAAATGTCTAGGTTCCACTCCACTGCGGCAATTTTAGTCTGCATAAAATTTGGTCCCGTCCCTGGCGTGCCTCTTCAATATCTCGCAGGGCGAAAATTTCTCCTCGCTCTGTGCCAGCCTTTCCAGTTCAGCGACGACTTTCTTGAGGCCAACATGTTCCGCGAAACGTAATGGACCACCTCGGAACGGCGCGAAACCGGTTCCCAAAATCATTCCGTAGTCCGCGTCCTCGGGTGAATCGACAACTTTCTCTTCAACGCAGCGCGCGGCTTCGTTAACCATGAGGAAGACAAGACGGTTCGGAAGATCCTCAGCGGTAGCCGGCGGCGTTGACGCCGATTGGGTTGTTGCGCCGGGCTCGTTACTGCCGGGGTCACCGCCACCGGCTACAACGGAAACGCGCCGCCATTGCGCAAGCGATTCGTTAGGCGTCTGCGCTTTACCCTCATATTTGTAAAAGCCAGCGCCGGTTTTGCGCCCAAGCATCTGGCCGTCGCGCAGCCAGAGCAGAACGGCGGACACGTGATCGCGTCGCCCGTATGCCTTTTCCAGCGTGTTGCCGATATCAATGGTAATATCGACCCCAATTTCATCGATCAATCGCAGCGGTCCCATCGGCATGCCCCACTGCACCAGCGCATTGTCGACCGTGGCAGCGTCCGCGCCCCTCTGGAAAAGCTCAGCGGCATCAAGCAAATAGGGAAACAAAACGCGGTTGACCAGAAAACCCGGGCTGTCGCGCACAACCACGGGCAGTTTTCCAATTTGCCGGACAAGAGCCAGGCTCCGCTCGCGCGTCTCCTCTGATGTTTGCTTCGCAATCACGACTTCCACCAGCTTCATTCGGCTGACAGGATTGAAAAAATGAAGGCCGATCACGTGCTCGGGTGAAACGGTCGTTTCGGCCAGCCTGCCAACCGGAAGCGCGGACGTATTCGTGGCAACGATCGTTTTCGGACCGGCCTGCATCCCGAGCTCACGAAAAATTTCCTTCTTTACCTCGAACTTTTCCGAGGCAGCCTCGATGATAAATTGCACGTCCCGCAACTCCATCGGCGCAGTAGAGGCGACGATCCGGGCACGACCTGCTTTTGCCTTTTCCTCGGTCATTACACCGCGCTTCACGGCGTCCGCATAAACTTTCTCAATGTTGGCAAGAGCGCGATCAACCTGCTCACGCGCAATGTCACGCAGAATAACCGTCACGCCGCGCGAACTAAGCCATTGCGCAATGCCCGAACCCATTACGCCTGCGCCTATCACTGCGGCGTGCACTACCTTCTCCGTCGCCGCTTTAGAAGTTCCTTTCTTGTACTTTTCTGCCGAAAAGAAATTGCGAATCAAGTTTTGGGTCGATTCCGATTTACCCAGATCGACAATCGCATCCAGCTCCATGCTCAGCGATTGGTCCGACGAAATCGAAAGAGTCTTGCTGATAATTTCCCAGGCACGTTCTGGTGCGGCGTTTCCTCGTTGTTTCGGAGCGTGGAGTTCCTGCGATGCCGGGCTCGCGAGAACTCGCCCCTCCAATTTGCGTTTTCCGTCGCGCAATTTTTTCCGCGCCAGTTCGAGAAGTTTATCGCGCGGAGCGGTCCCATCGACCAGGCCCAGCGTCCTGGCGTCCTCTGCCGAATAGAGTTTCCCTTTCGCAATCACTTCCGCAGCTTTCTCGACCCCAATCAACCGCGGCAGACGGGTGCAACCACCCCAGGCGGGAATAAGACCGAGCGTCGTCTCGGGGAGTCCGATCCGCGTCGCCGGATCGTCCGAAGCGATCCGATAGTCACATGCCAGTGTCACTTCGTAGCCGCCACCCGCCGATGCGCCGTGAATCGCCGCGACAGTCGGAATTTTCAATTCCGCCAGCCGATTCAAAACCCGTTGCCCGTGAGCAATGAAGGCCCGCATGTCGCCACTTTTCGCTTGCCGCAAGAGGGTCTTCAAATCGGCGCCCGCCACGAAAATTGATTTTTTTGCAGAGGCGACGATCAGGCCACTCAACGAACCGTCATTCTCAACAGAATCGAGATGCTCATTCAACTCGTCGAGCGTCGCTTCGTCGAAGATATTCGCGCCGGATTCAGGGCGATCAAAGACAAGCAAGCAAACGTGATCGTCGCCGATCTCGCGGCGGATCATTGGACCTGTAGCAACAGCAGGCATTATCCTCATTTTGGAACGTTTCCGGCAAATGCCAAGCGGAGAAGAAGAGTTAAAAGAGTTACAAAGTAAAAAGGTTACAATGTTTAGGCTCGCGGTCTTTTTAACTTTGTAACATTTGTCACATTTAAGCGCTTCGCGCGCCGTTGCTTTGAGCGAGCGCGAGTGTTACAAACGCGACGTGGTCGGTAATCTTCTCGCACCAGAAATCAAGAGCATGATTGACGCCCGTAATTTCGGGGCGCTGCGCGAGTTGTTTCGAGAGTGGCCGCCGGCGGACGTAGCGGAAGTCTTTCTCGATCTTCCCGAAGACGAGCAGGTGATCATCTTTCGAGTCCTGCCAGCGGCGCTCGCGGCGGACGTCTTCGAATACATCGGGATTGAGGAACAGCAGAAATTGTTACGCGCGATGGCACACGAGCAGGTGGTAGCCATTCTGAATGAGATGTCGCCGGACGATCGCACGGCGCTGCTGGAGGAATTGCCAAGCGCTGCGGCGCGGCAGTTGATCCGTCTGCTCACACCGGACGAACGTCGCGTGGCTACGGCGCTGCTTGGTTATCCAGAAGACAGCGTCGGCCGTTTGATGACTCCTGATTTTATCCAGGTGAAGGAGGATTGGACAGTGCAACAGGTGCTCGATTATGTGCGCCAGTACGGTCGCGACAGCGAGACGCTAAACTTCGTTTATGTTGTCGATGATCGCGGGAAATTGATCGATGACGTGCGCATGCGCGAGTTCCTACTTCGGCCGCTCACTGCAAAAGTGAGCGAAATTCGCGATCAAACATTCGCGGCGTTGAACGCGACCGACTCACAGCAGGACGCGCTGAACGTTTTCCGTAAGTATGACCGCGCTGCACTGCCGGTGGTCGATTCAAGCGGCGTGCTGGTCGGAATCGTGACAAGCGACGACATGCTCGACGTGGCGGAAGAGGAAGCGACCGAGGATATCCAAAAACTCGGCGGTATGGAAGCACTCGATGAACCGTACACGACCATCCCCTTCCTGCGGATGGTAAAGAAACGCGCCACCTGGCTGATCATTCTATTTCTGGGCGAAATGCTGACCGCCACCGCAATGCAGGGCTATAACAGTGAAATCGAAAGAGCGGCAATCCTGGCGATGTTTTTGCCATTGATCATTTCCAGCGGCGGCAATTCCGGGTCGCAGGCCACCACGCTCGTGATCCGGGCGATGGCGCTCGGCGAATTGCGTCTGCGGGACTGGTTTCGCGTTGTGCGAAAGGAATTGCTCTCGGGATTTTCTCTCGGCCTGGTTCTGGGAACCATCGGTTTTTTCCGTATCACGCTGTGGCAATATTTGCACATATTCGACTATGGTCAGTATCATTGGCTGGTCGCTCTTACTGTCGGCTCCGCTTTGGTCGGAGTAGTGCTATGGGGGACTCTAAGCGGTGCAATGCTTCCATTCTTACTGCGCCGATGCGGCCTCGATCCAGCAGCGTCATCTGCGCCTTTCGTCGCGACATTAGTCGATGTGACGGGATTGGTAATTTATTTCAACGTGGCGCTCTTCATTCTTCGCGGCACGCTGCTCTAATCGCCGGCGCTGACTCAAAAGGGGGGCGCGGCCGGCTCTGGTATTGCCGAGGTCAACGCCCTCGGCTACAAAAGAAGTGAGTTATGCTTTCGATCCAGAAAATCTTCGGACACGACGAAAAGTTTTATGATTTGCTGGAGAAGAGCGCCGAAGAGGCAGATGCAAGCGTACATCATTTGATCGCTCTGCTGGAACGGCTCGAGCAACATGAGTCGCCACAGAGCCTGGAACAATTCGTTCTTAGCCGACGGAAGGACAAGGAGATCACGCAAGAACTGACCGAACAGCTTTGCAAGATTTTCATCACCCCTTTCGAGCGCGAAGACATTCAGGCGCTTGCCGGGGCATTGTATAAGATCCCGAAGACGGTCGAGAAAATCGGCGAGCGTGTTTTAATTTGTCCGGAGGACCTGCATGGCCGCGATTTCCGCAAGCAGGTCGAGCTCCTCGATCAAGCGGCGGAAACAGTGGTGGCGATGGTAAAACAATTGCGCAAGGGAACGGACGCGGCGACGGCGCGCGAGATGAATGCAAAACTTCAGTCAATCGAGGGCGAGGCCGACAAGCTCGAGCTCGATTTATTGCGCGATCTTTATCAGGGCGATTACAAAACCAAACAGGTGATTTTTTTGCGCGATCTGTTCGCATTGATTGAAAAGGTGATCGATCGTTGCCGGGACGCGGGCAACATCATCCTTCAGGTCGCGCTCAAGTATTCGTAGCCCGCTGCTCGCTACGACGATGCTCACTTTCCTCACCGTCGTAGTCGCAGCGATTATCTTCGAATACAGCAACGGTTTTCACGACGCCGCCAACGCGATTGCGACGGTCGTCTCCACCAAGGTCCTCACGCCACGCCAGGCCATCGCAATGGCGGCGTTCTTTAATCTAACGGGCGCGCTCCTTGGCGGTGCAGTAGCGACGACAATCGGCCAAGGGCTTGTGGACACAAACGTGGTCACCATGTCTACGGTGCTTTGCGCGCTCATCGCCGCATTTGCCTGGAACATCGCAACCTGGTGGGTCGGATTGCCCTCAAGCTCGAGCCATTCGCTCATCGGCGGCCTGTGCGGAGCCGCGCTTGCGGGGGCACGAGGCGATTGGTCGGTAATCAAGTGGGACGCCGGCGTGTGGCCGAAAGTTGTTGTGCCCATGATCACGTCGCCGTTCGCTGGATTTATCTTTGGCGGGTTACTGATGTTTTTGCTTTTTGCCGCGCTGCATCGTTTTACGCCGCACTTCGTCAACAAACTCTTTGGCAAACTGCAAATCTTCAGCGCAGCGTGGATGGCACACAGTCATGGTTCTAATGACGCGCAAAAGACCATGGGCATTATTGCGCTTGCGCTTTTCACCGGCACCAAAGCCGGCAACTTCGATCATCTGCCCGGTTTCCTGGCTTTTCTCCGCACGCCAAGTTTCATGCTGCCCACATGGGTGATCGCTCTCTGCGCGTTAACCATGGCCGTGGGAACAGCCGCGGGCGGCTGGCGTATCATTCGAACCCTCGGCCATCGCATGGTGAAATTGCAACCCGTGAACGGCTTTGCCGCAGAAACCACTGCGGCATTGATCATCCAGGGCGCCAGTTATTACGGCATTCCGCTTTCAACCACGCACGTAATCACGACATCGATCATGGGCGTAGGCGCGGTGAAGCGTTTCAGCGGGATGAAATGGACCGTCGTTGAGCGAATCATTTGGGCATGGCTTTTCACTCTGCCTGCTAGCGGACTGATTGGTTACGCGCTGGAGCGTGTTGCGGCGGCGTTCTAATTTAGTTTTGCTGGGTCGGACCACGATTGATTTTCATTGACTCCGGCCTTCAGGGTGTGTGCGCGCTAACAGCTGCTTCACCAGCCTCAAGACCGCTGTTAATGAAAGCTGGCTATCAAAGTTTATCCAAACCTTCGATCACTTTCTCCATGCCGCTGACCACGAGCGCGAAGCGATCGTAGTCGAGCTTGTCCGGCGTGTCGTTCGCAGAATGATAGTACGGATAGCGAAACGGTGCAGTGTCGGTGATCATGATACCGGGATAACCATTTTTCCAAAACGACCATTGATCGGACCAACTGACGCCGGGAATAAACCAGGGAAGCGACGCGCCTTCGGATGGAATCTTTGCATGTTTGCGAAACAGATCGATTGCACGACGCAGCAGCGTCCGTGAGTGAACGTTACTGACCAATCCGATAAAGTTGCCGACCTTGGGATAGAAAACGCCCAGTGCGCGCGATGGATAGACTTGTGAATTCGGCGCATCGGAAAAATAGCCGATCGTTTCGAGACTGATCATGGCGGAGATTCTGTCGCCGCGCGCTTTGCATCTGCGGGCGTAAACAAGGCTTCCCATTTCACCCGATAAGAAATAAGGCGGCTCCTCGTTTACAAACGCGACGAAGCGCAAGGTATGCTCTGTTTTTCTACCAGCGAACCGCCGCGCCAGAGCGATAGTTGCAGCGACACCGCTACCGTTATCGTTTGCACCGGGCGAACCAAACACTGAATCGTAATGCGCGCCGATCAGGATAATTTCAGAACGAGCTCCCTGAATTTCTGCCTCGATGTTGTGGCAGGCTTGGCCGCGCAGTTCATAACTGTCCCGTCGCGGACGAAGGCCCGTGCGTGAAAAAGAATTCTCGATAAAATCGGCAGCCGCGTTGAGCTCGGCATAGTGCCACATGTTTCGCTCGCCGATTTCGCCAGCGAGCTTTTGCACATCCGCACGGAGCTCTTCACGCAATGTAATTTCCTCAGGCGAGAGCGTGGCAGCGTTCGGAATATTTTTACCGGGCATTCTCATTCCAAACCACCAGAGTAATGCAATTATCACTGCAACAGCGAGAGCAACGCGAATTGCGCTGAAGAGAATTCGCTTGAACACGTGAAAATAGTACAACCCATCTCATAAGTTTGCAGAGCGGTAGCCACGGCGCTGTATCGCCGTGCTGCAGGGGCGGCGGTGCCGGAGCGCCTCGACACAGCGACGCGGCTACAATTCCATCAGCGCGCCCGGAGATCGCGCCCTACCAAATTCTTTGAGCTACGCAATCTTTGTTCGAAATCGCGCTGCGCAGAAAGCAAAGAGCAAAGCCGACATTACAATGAGAATGGCAAGGTTCGGCCAGTATTCGAAGAAATTCGCCCCGCGCAAAATGATCGCGCGCATAAGCGCGATAAAATATGTCGTTGGGAAGAGCGCCCCCAGCGCATAAAAAATCCACGGCATGGTTTCGCGTGGAAAAATGAAACCGGAAAAGAAAACGCTCGGCAAAAGGAACACCATCGACATCTGCAGCGCCTGCATCTGGTTCTCGGCTTTGGTTCCGACCACCAACCCAAGACTGAGCAAGGCGAAGACGTACACTAAAGTGGAAAACATCATGGCCACCACGCTGCCCTCGATTGGGACGAAAAACACAAACCGCATAATCAGGAACAAAATCACTGCCATGGCCATCCCGATGCACAAATACGGAACGAGCTTGCCGAGCATGAGTCCACTGCGGCTCAATGGACTAACGAGTAATTGCTCCAGTGTGCCGCGTTCCCGCTCGCGCACGAGTGCCATCGCCGCGGCCACTGTCGTCCCGATTTGCAACACCACTCCGATCACGCCCGGCACATAAAAGTTCGGTGCGCGCATTGCCGGGTTGTAAAGCATCTGTGGGCGAATATCGATCGGCACGTCTTGCCGGCCGGTTTCGCGCAAAAGCGATTCCACCGACTGAGTCAACGCCACCCCCATCCCCGTATTGAGGGCCTGGAGCGCCGTCGTCGAATTCGATCCATCGACAAGCAACTGTACGTGGGCGGAGTGGCCGGCATTAAGGTCGCGAGTGAAGGTCGGCGGGATATCTAACGCGGCGTAGGCGCGGCCTTTCCGCATTTCGCTTTTGAGCTCATCCAGGCTGTGTACCTCGCCGACCACGCGAAACGTCTCTGTGTTCACAAAGCGATCGATCAACAGCCGGCTCTCCACGCTGCGATCCTCGTTCAGAACAAGCATCGCCATGTGCTTGATGTCGTTATCAAGCGCGTAACCGAACGCGACCATCTCGATCAGCGGTGGAAAGAAAAAGAAGAAGAGCGTCAGCGGATCGCGCCAGACCACGATGAATTCCTTGAACAAAATTGCGCCAAGTCCGCGAAATAATTTGTGTTTCATAAGTTCTGCAGCGGCGCTCTGTGACCGCCAAAGCTTTCCATCCAAAAATTCGGTCGACCGTCACAGACCGCCGCTGCAGAAGGTGCTTCGCTCAGGATGACATTCACTGGATTACGCGGCCTTTTGTCGTTCAGCAGCGTGCTTGGCCGAAAGCTCGACAAACACGTCTTCAAGTGAAGGGCCCATTTCGTGAACCTCGGAGTGACTCACACCAACTTTGCGTAGTTGTTCGTCAATCTGGGCGCGCTTGACGCTCGCATCGACCAGCAGATGCATCGATTGCCCGAAGACAGTTGCGCTGCGCACCCCCTGCATCTCGTGCATCGCACGCAGCGCTGTGGTGACGTGATCGCAAGTCACATCGAGACGGCGCGTTCCAGGCGGATTTACGTCAGGCAGTTTTTTTAAGTCGTCCGGCTCACCGCACACGATCAACTTCGACATATAAATGTAACCCACATGATCGCAGCGCTCCGCTTCGTCCATGTAATGGGTCGTTACAAAAAGAGTCATGCCTTTGCCGGCGAACTCGAAGAGCAAATCCCACAGTTCGCGTCGCGCGACCGGATCGATGCCCGCGGTAGGCTCATCAAGAAAAAGAACAGTCGGCTTGTGCATGAGCGAGCAGGCCATGGCCAGTCGTTGTCGCCAGCCACCGGAAAGGTTGGAAGCGCGCCTGTTGATATACGGCTCGAGATGCGTCGTGGCGATCATCTCGTCGCGACGCTGGTTCAATTCGTTACCGCTCAAGCCATAAAGTTTTCCTGCAAAAATGAGGTTCTCATTCACGGTCAGCTCATCGTACAGCGAAAATTTTTGCGACATGTAGCCGATCATCTCTTTGATCGGTTCGATATCTCGCACAACGTCGTGGCCGCCGATGCGCGCCGTGCCCTCGGTCGGCTCCAGAATTCCACATAGCATCCGAATCACAGTTGTCTTTCCGGAGCCGTTCGGGCCAAGAAACCCGAAAATCGATCCTTTTCCAACCGAAAACGAAACGTGATCGACAGCCGTGAACGTGCCGAAGCGCTTCGTCAGGTCTTCCACCTCGATCATTGCTTCCGGCATAAATCAAAACTGGAGTCAGGCAGAAAGGTGGATCGGCTTGTCCCAAGCCGATGCGTGAGGCCCGCGCCAACGCGTTGGGGACAACGCGTCCCACCTTTTGCCTGCTTCCCTGATTCGTTCGTCCTATTCCTCATTTTACATTTGGAAAATAAACATCAGCAGCCATACCGGCGCGCAGGCGATCGTCGTCGCTAGGCAAACGAATCTTCACCCCGAACACCTGTTTGATTCGGTCGGCGACGGTTTGCACGTTGCGCGGGGTAAACTCAGCCTGACGATTGATCTGCTCGACGACTCCTTCGAAATCTTTGCCGGGAAACGAATCGACTCGGACGCGAACGTGCTCGCCCAGTTTAATCAAACCCAGCCAGGATTCCGGAACGTAAACGCGCACCCACAGGTGACCGGTCAGGATCAGCGTGGCAGCTTCGCGATTCGCCGGCAGCACGTCGCCGACTTTCACACTAAGCACCTCGAGAATGGAATCGGCTGGCGCAACGACTTGCATTTCCGCCAACTGGGCGTCGATATCGGCGAGTTGGGCGCGCGCCTGCGCGACACGCATCTGGGCCGCCGCCACATTTTTCTCCTGCGTCTTCGCTGAGCTGTCGGCCCGCTCAGCGTCACTCGAGGAAACGACTTTTCGCGTAAGCAAATCCTTCTGCCGGCGCGCTTCGTCTTGCAGGAAAACCAATTGCGCTCGTTGCGCATCCGCGTCATGGACTGCTGTGTCGATTTGCGCCAGGGCCAGATCGCGGCGCGCTCGCAATTCTGAAGCATCCAGTTGAAGGATCAGCTCTCCCTCGCGCAAATGATCGCCTTCCCAGTGGACAATTTTCTCAACGCGTCCGCCTGCGCGCGGGCCCACGTGCGCTTCGTCCACTTCGATGGTTCCCGAAACCGCCTTGCTGCGATCGCCGCAACTGGCGAGCAAGAGAAGTAACGTCAAAGCTCCCGCCGCACCCAAGAATTGCGAAAGTCTTCGCGAGCCCCAGTCCTTTTGGGATCGTTCGCTACGGCGATTCCGTCCTGTGGCGGAGCGAGCGGCCCTAACGAATGACCCATTCACGCTTTTCGTCCTTTCGATGTCAGCGCGCCCTGGAGAACGATCTTAAGAATCCCGGAGAACCCTTCTTTCGGCATCATCCCGAGCTCTTCCATCTTCGGCGGATTCATGATCGATTGAACCATCGCCAGCAAAATTTCGATGATCAGTTTGGCCGGGACATCCTTACGCACCATCCCGGCCCGTTGCCCTTCCACAAAAAATTTTCCGAAATAGCGCTGGATTAGCGCGGCCCGCCGGCGTTCGACGAGCTTGAACAAGTCCGGCGCTTTCTGACGCATGTCGCGCACGAACCGAGGTTTAATCTCATCCAATTCGCGGTGCGTACCGGCCAACAAGGCCTGCAAAGCCGCCGGGAAATCATGGCGGTGCGCGCGGGTAACCTCCTTAAACATCGCTTCGACACCTGCAAATTTGTCGGCCAGCACAGCCTCGAGCAGATCGAACTTGCCCGGAAAATGCGCATACAGCGTCTTCTTGCTAATGCCCAGTTCCTCCGCCAGATCGTCCATGGTCACACTGCGGAACCCGTGGCTAAAAAAGTGGACCCGCGCAGCGTCGACGATTCGCTGCCGCTGCGGATCGCGCTTGCGGCTCCGCGGCCGCGGTTTGTGTGCCGGTTTCATATCCTGGGTACAGTTAACACAATGCAGAAACCAATCCAGTATATTTAGTTTCCGCAGTCTGCACTACGCAAAAGCTCGGAATCAAACCATGTCTAAGCGTGGTCACCAGCAATCCGCCGACAACCATCGTCGCTTGCTCGACCGATCCCGGAAGGCGCTGCTCTTCCGATGCCTGAAGCCGGTCGAGTTTTGTTCACGTTTTCATCAGGAGGCGCAGTGAAACTTGAGAAGAAATTGCCCGTCTTGCGTTAGAAAACCGCGGACGCTGGAACGGTTTGGGTTTCCTGGCCAAAAAGATCGTCCGGCCTTCCTGTAATGCGACGGAAGACGCGATCCGCGAGGTCGCCCTGCCGTTTGGATTTGGTGACGTAAAGGTGTCCGCGCGATTGACGACACGTGGTCAGGATTGAAATTGATGGTCCGAAGAGAGAACCGAAAATGAAAACGCGTTACTTTGATCACATTGATTTGCGAGTGAAAAACATGGAGGTAGCAATTAAGTTTTACGGACAATTTTTGCCCCAGCTCGGATTTGTTCGTGAACGGCACGAACCCTCGCCGCGTCCGGAAGCCGGCGGCGATTTCCATACTTTTTATTCTGCCGGCTCCGACAAGCCGTCTGAATTTTTCGTACTGGACGAGGACAAGAACCACCGGCCGAACGGAACACGCATCGCCTTTTGGGCGGATACGCGAGAGGAAGTCGATCGCATTGCGGAACTGGTGCGGAAAGCCGGCGGAAGAAATCTGGAAGGCCCCGAAATCTGTGTCGATTACAGCCCCGGCTATTACGCGTTCTTCTTCGAGGATCCTGACGGGAACAAACTGGAAATTTGCTGTCGAGAAAGTCCGATCGTTGCTGGTTAGGAAGACACGATATAAGACGAAAAAATCTTGGTCTTTTCAGAGTTCGCCACGTTGGCTCTGGTCAGCGAAGGTGGAGCTTTTCTCTTTAGGTTAACTGGCCATTGAATCGCCGATTGGCTGCTGCTGGTTTGTTCGTTGTTTCAAACAAAAAAGTTCAATCGATAATCCAATAAACAACAACAGCGTGGCAAAAAAGGTGTTCCCGTAGAGCTGGGCGCCCCTCGGGAATGGAATGCCGAAAGCGACCAACGCTACCGCCGGCAAGCTCCAACACAAAATAGTCGAGCTTTTTCCAGCGAGCACTCGGCGCGTCACTACCGCGAATGGCAGCATGAGCCAGGAATAGAAGTAACCAAACGAAAGCGGTGTGAGCATCAGCATCAACAAAAGGAGCAGAGCAAATTCGATTGAGTCGGTGTCCGCCGTTCGCATAGCGCGTTGAGGCATCACCGCGATAAACGAGATACCGAGTCCCAGTGCCAGGCCGATAATAATCGCGTTAACGACCGGAAACTTAAGCTCTGCGAAATTTACATAAACCGGCTCGTGCGGGGCGGAAGCAGCGTCGGCATCGACGTGGCGAAGCAACCGATTGGTCACGCCCACCAGAGATTGATTTTTCCACGTGTAACTGCGCATCGGGCGCTGGCCAACGGTGACTTCGCTGTATTTCAACATTCCAGCGCTCCACTTCTCGACGTCGTGCCACGCTCCTTCGAATCCTCGGAACGGCGCCGGCAAGATGAGAAGCAAAAATACGAGGGTCGCGACAAGACCAGCTGCTGCCTTCCAATAGCGCCGGTAAACCAAATAAATAATCGCAAGCACCGGAAATGCTTTGATTGCTGCGGCAACTGCAATCAGGCTGCCGGCCACGGTTTCGCGTTTCGCGCGCAGCGCAGAGAAAGCGCCAACCATTAGCGCAAGTAAAACGAGATTGGGCTGGCCGAGGTGATAGCTCGACCAGACATAAACGATCACCAGGAGACTCGGGATCAGATATAACCATGGATGTGTTGCGCGTTCGTCACCTCGAGCGAGAACTGCGCTTAGCTTCGCGCTGCAAAACCAGGCGGCAGAGTTGATCGCCACGAGAAGAAAAATCAATCCGCCCTGGCCGAGCAGGCTCGCACCCGCGAGAAAGAACGCGCAAGGCGGCGGATACATGAAATCGTATTTCCCGGCACGAAAGAAATAAATCTCATCGCCTGCCCGCACGTGTTTGCCGGTGGCGTACCAGAGTTCGTAATCAAAAATCGTATGGCCGCGGAGGTAGCGCAGCAGCGGAAGCACAGAAAAGATAGTGGCCGTTACGACAAACGCCCAGAGCAACCGGCGAAGCGCGACTGGGCTGTTAAGATGGCGCGAATATGGAAATTGATTTTTCAAAAATTCGCCAATGTTGTTTAATTCGTTTACGCAAATTGTTGTTTTCGCCTCTCCCCTGCAGACGGGGAGAGGACTGAGGGGTTGGTCCTGGGACGCGGAACGCCGTGCAAACTAAGCCCTCCCCCTCTCCCATACCAAGGGCGACGCGACCCTAACGCCTCAAAAATCTGATCTGCCATTCCACGCTGCGGCGGCCTTCATGACTTGTGCGCGCTCTGGGAAATCGGCGGGCGCGCCTTGTGCCAGTCTGTGCTTTGCTCATAGGCGTGCCCGATTTGGAAAATGCGCGCTTCATCCAGCGGCTTGCCTAGCAACTGCAAACCAATCGGCAGGCGATGTCCATCAACTTCGGCGAAACCGCACGGCACGCTGATGCCACAGATTCCAGCAAGGTTAGCCGCAATGGTGAAGATGTCGGCTAGATACATTTGCAACGGGTCTGCAGTGCGTTCGCCTAACTTGAATGCAGGCACCGGCGACGTGGGTGAAATCAATGCATCGACTTGCTTGAAGGACTTCGCAAAATCCTGGCGGATCAATTCGCGCACTTTTTGTGCGCGTAAATAATAGGCGTCGTAGTAGCCAGAGCTCAAAACGTAGGTGCCGAGAATAATGCGCCGCTTCACCTCCGGCCCGAAACCTTCCTCACGCGTGCGGCCGTAAAGATCTAACACGTCCCTGGGATTTTCCGCTCGATATCCATAACGGACGCCGTCGAAGCGAGCGAGGTTTGCCGACGCTTCCGCAGTGGCCAGAATATAATAGACCGCGACGGCATAATCCGTATGAGGCAATGACACATCGATAATCTCCGCGCCTAACGAATTCATCTGTTTCATCGCGGCGTTGATCGCCGCTCTTACCTGGGGATCGATCCCTTCGATCATGTATTCCTTCGGCACGCCCAACCGAACTCCGCGCAAATCATTTCCCAACTTTGCAGGGTAGTCAGGCACCGGTTCGTTAAGAGAGGTACTGTCCTGCGGATCATGACCCGCGATCGCGTTCATGAGCAGGGCAGAGTCGCGGACAGTTTTCGTTAACGGCCCAATTTGATCGAGCGACGAAGCAAACGCGACGAGACCGAAGCGCGAGACCCGGCCGTAAGTCGGTTTGAAACCAACAACGCCGGAAAGCGCAGCGGGCTGCCGAATTGACCCGCCTGTATCGCTGCCTAACGCACCGATCGCTGCGCCCGCGGCGACTGCTGCCGCTGAACCGCCGCTGGAGCCTCCGGGCACACGCGACAGATCCCATGGATTGCGGGTCAATTTCAGGGCGGAATTTTCGGTGGACGAACCCATGGCAAACTCGTCCAGGTTCGTTTTGCCAAATGGAATTGCGCCAGCAGCGCGCAATTTTCGAATCACAGTTGCATCATAGGTAGCCCGATAACCCTGCAAGATCTTTGAGGCGCACGTGCAGGGTTGGCCCGTCACGTTGATGATGTCTTTGATCGCAAGCGGGACACCGCCCAATGGAAGATCGAGATTCGCCCTCTCCGCTTCTCTAGTCGCAGCGTCAATGTCGAGCGAGAGATAAGCTCCGATTTCTCCGTCGACAGCTTCGATGCGCGCTCGCAGAGCATCGATGACTTCGCGCGCCGAAACTTCTCTGCGACGCAACAACGATTGCAGGTCGGCGATGCTCAGCGCCGGCAGATCCTTCTCCGTCATTCCACAACTTTAGGGACGATAAAAAGACCGCTCGCCTTTCGAGGCGCATTGCTCAGGGCTTGTTCCGCCGTAAACCAGTCGCGTGGCTCGTCTTCCCGGAAAACATTGAAGATTGGAAGCGCGTGGGCCGCCGCTTCGACATGGTTCACGTCCGCCTGGCGAAGTTTTTCGACGTAATTCAGCACATCGCTCAATTGCTTCTGAAATGCGCTCGCTTCCTCTTCAGACAGATTGATCCGCGCCAGTCTGGCGACGTAGGCAACATCGAGATCCGCGACTCCGGCCATGGCTGTCGTTCAGGAGTGCAGGTTGCTGATCAGCCAGATGACTGCGACGGCAAGCGCGACCACAAGAAGGAGAAAAATGATTTGGCCGTCTCGTCGCTCTTTCCGCAGCGCACGAGGACGTCTGGAACCTCTGCCTTCGCGCTGGTCCGGCGCCGCGACCGAGACCCGGAATCGTTTGTCGGTTCGATTATCTCTCGGTCCCTGTCCCGTTCTGCTTTTCTCGATTAGCGGCACCTTCGCAACCAGCCGCTCGAGTTTTTCGAGTCTGTCGCGCAGTTCCGCTTCCTGTCGGGCGATTTCTTCCTGCCTGCGGCGAAGCGGTGGACTGGATTTGCGCGAACGACGAAACATCGCCATCACCTGCCCGTGCTCGCCATCCAAACGAAAAGAGCAAGCGCAATGGCGCCAAAGATAATCAGCGGCAAAGTGAGTGCGACGCCAATCTGGAACCACTGAAAAAATGAACGCCCATCGCTGCTCTCGTAAGGGTCCGTCCCGACATCGGGCAGGGACGCATCGCCTTCACTCCCGCCCGCTGCCTGCAACCGGCTGCGTTGCTCATTGTACACCGTACGAGCTTCATCCACTGTGCTCAGGGCCCGGCTCAACTCCTTGTGCAAATCGGAGGGATTCCAACTTTTAGGCTCGATCGCTTCAATCAATTCCAAATGCTGACCGAAGCTCTCCCGGGCTGCGCGAATCTGTTCCAGCCGGCTTTGCGCATTGTACGCCTCGCGCTCAAGCACAACGAGCGAGCGAGTCAGCTTATCGGCCATTTCCGCACGACCGTGCTCCAATTCGTCCTGGCGACGGCTTAGTTCCTCCAGTTCACGCTTTTGTTTTTCGATCTGCTCCTGCTGGCGCTTCAGCTGGAGCAGTTGCTCCTGCGCCTTTTGTACTTGCGAATCCAGATGCTCGGGAGAAAGGGCTTCGTCCTCGCTCAATTCGAGCATTTGTTCAACCTGTCGAAGTTTTTCTGGCATGACAAATCGGGACTCGCCGTCCGGGCCCGCTGTAGCGGCATATTAAATGCCTCGGTTGAGAATTCCAGATATTTTCATTGAGGACGCGCGAAAATTTCGGATCAAGGTTTGTTCCATCCCTACAGCGTGTCATCGTCCCGGCATCATTTCCACAAGGAAACCTTTGAAGTATTCCGTTTCAGGAATTGTCGGCAGAACAGGATGATCGGGTCCCTGCTCGAATCGGCGCAAGCGTCGCGCAGAACGCCGAGCATCGACAAGCGCATCGGCAATTGTCTGCGAAAACGCCGTGTCGCTTACGTGATGCGAGCATGAAAAAGTCGCCAGCAGGCCCTGCTTCGACAAGAGCTTGAACGCTCGCATGTGCAATTCGCGATATCCGCGCATCGCGTCGCGCAAGCCGCTCCTGGTTTTTGTAAACGACGGCGGATCGAGAACAATTAAATCGTATTGCGCCCCCGCTCTTTCGGCTGAGCGCAGGAAGTGAAAGACATCCTGTTCGATCCATTGCACTTTCAAATCATTGCGCGCTGCATTTCGTTTGGCAGCTGCAATGTTCTCGGAGCTTTCTTCAACCCCGGTCACATCTGCAGCACCTGCACGCGCGCACGTCAGCGCAAATGCTCCCTGATTTGTAAAACAATCCAGCACGCGCCGGCCCTGAGCGAATCCGGCAACGGCTGGATAGTTGTACCTCTGATCGAGATAGAAACCTGTCTTGTGTCCACGCAGCAGATCGAGTTCGAACTTTACGTTTTCAATTTCGATCTCGATTTGCGATGGCCCGTTTCCGCGCAAAACGCCGGTGTGCAACGCCAATCCTTCTGCCCTGCGAACTGGCGCATCGTTGCGCTCGATGATGCAAGGTAGGGCATGCGTCCCGCTTGCCGCCTGTATGTTGGCAAGCCGGAGGCTCGCGCTACTTTGGAACAGATCGATAATCGCGTCGACAATCAAATCTTTTCGCATGTCCATCGCCAGCGTAAACGTTTGGATCACGAAATGATCGCCATATCTGTCGACGATTAGCCCGGGAAGCCCGTCGCTTTCGCTCCAGGCAACACGGCAGAGCTTTGGGTCAACGTCTCGCCGCGCACGGTATTCGGACGCTTGGGCGATCCGTCGTTTAAGGAAATCCAGGTCCAGATCCTGTTTCCGACGCGAAAAACGGCGCGCCACAATTTGTGATTTGGAATTGTAAATCGCGCTGCCGATCAAACGATCTTTTCCATCCTTGAGTGAGATGACATCGCCGTCTGCCGGTTTTCCAAAGACCTTCAGCACTTCGCTGGAAAACACCCAATCGTGTCCGTGCAAAATTCGCGCCCGCGGTTTAACAACAATTCCGGCCATAGAAGCATGCAACGTCCAATGTTCAATCCCCCTTCGCAATCATACGGCACGGCAGGCGCTCAACGCTTTGACGAAATCCAAGTCGTCCCATAGTTTCCGAGGCTTCTCTGAACATGGTGCAATCTCACGAACGGCGTTCCATTTCCGTCGTCACGCCGGTTTATAACGGCGAGGCTTCTCTCGGCGAGTTGTGCCGCCGCCTGGCGGAAGTGTTGCCGCGCATCTCGGCGCAATACGAAATCATCCTCGTCAATGACGGTAGCCGGGATCGAAGTTGGGAGACGATCTCGGAATTATGTTCCCGGTCGCCGGGGGTGCGAGGCCTGAACCTGATGCGTAACTACGGTCAGCATAATGCACTGCTTTGTGGCATCCGCGCGGCGAAATATGACCTGGTGGTAACCATGGATGATGACTTGCAGCATCCGCCCGAAGAAATTCCGCGGCTGCTGGCGCGACTGGAAGAAGGATTTGATGTGGTTTACGGGGTACCAAAAGCGGAGCAGAACGGGTTTATGCGCGCTCTTGCATCCCGCTTCACGCGCCTTGCGCTGAGCGCAGCGGTAGGCAGGGATGTCGCGAAAAACGTGAGCGCGTTTCGCGTCTTTCCCACATATCTGCGCGAGGCTTTCGCGGGTTATCAGTCTCCATTTGTTTCCATCGACGTGCTCCTTACGTGGGCAACGACGCGCTTCGGCGCGACGACAGTCGCCTTCCAGCCGCGCCAATCAGGCTCTTCAAATTACACGTTCACAAGACTCGTTCGCCATGCCCTCGATATGATGACCGGTTTCAGCACGGCACCACTGCAGCTCGCCAGTCTGATTGGCTTTACCTGCACGCTATTTGGGCTTGGCGTCTTCATTTACGTTTTTGTCCGCTATTGCCTTGAGGGAAGCGTGCCGGGATTTCCGTTTCTGGCGTCGATCATTGCAATCTTTTCAGGTGCCCAGCTTTTTGCCTTGGGAGTGATAGGCGAATATCTGGCGCGGATGCATTTCCGCTCAATGAAACGGCCGGCGTACGTCGTTCGCACGACGATCTAGCCTGTTTCGAATGCCTTCGATTGCCTTTGCAAATCTGGCGCTGGATGACGTCGATCGGGTACAAAATTTTGCTTCCCTGCCTTTGTACACCAGTCTGGACTGTTCTCGCAGCGAGATTGAATCACGTTGGAAAGATGAAATAAGGCAGCTGTTATCAAGTGAGGGCGCCATCGGCTTCACTGCGGAAATTAGTGGGACAATATCCGGTCTGGTGATTTGTGCGCCGCTCTCGTGGGAGAGTCCGCTGCTCGGAAAATCGATGTGGGCAATTAAACACATTGCTGTTGCATGCCCGCCCGGCGATGTGAGCTCTGTCGCAATCAAGTTGGTTGCAGAGGTGGTCCGCCGCGTTGTCGATCGAGGTGCAGACTTTCTTTTGTGTAGGGCGATACCATCGGATTCGGCAATCATTCACGCCCTTGAATCGAATGGTTTTTTGCTGATGGATACGCTGCTCAATTTTGTGTTCGACACCCGCTCGCGAGCATCAAATGGCCGCCAGCAGCAAGTACCGCAGGGCTTTGAGCTTCGTCTCGCCACCACGTCGGATACCGAGCCCCTCGCCGAGATCGCGCGCTCCTGCTTTGCAGGTCATTTTGGACGGTTCCATGCCGACCCACGGATTGGCCACGCCGCTGCCACGAGAATCTATCAGGAATGGATCCGATCGTGTGCGAATGGCTGGGCTGATTGCATTGTTGTCGCGCTGTATGGCGATCGCATCGTGGGATACTCCGCTTGGAAGAAACCTTCCGCGCTTGACCAGCGACATGGCATCCAGCTTGGTCATTATAGCATCGGAGCTGTGCACCCCGATTTCTTTGGGCGTGGACTTTTCACCGCGCTGACACACGCGGGAATGGAACAACTCTGTTCATCAGCAGATTGGATCGAAGCTCCGACGCACATCGACAATTACGCGGTTCAACGCGGGTTCCGGCGGCTGGGCTGGCGGATTGCAGGGGCGCAACACTCGTTTCACAAATGGCTCAACCCTTAATTTCACAAATCCAGAGTGGTATTTCGCGTCTTGCTATGCCGCGGATAAACCGGACCTAGCGAGGCGGCCTAGAAACTCCGCATGCAAAGTAACGCCGGATTATTGCGCTGGCTGAAAGTGCCGTTTCTGTACAACCTGTTTCAAGGCGTCGTAGGAGGGAACGCGTTGCGGCGGAGGATCATTCAAAATCATGTCCGAGCCAGGCCTGGTGACAAAGTAATCGATATCGGGTGCGGTCCAGCGCAAGCTCTGCAAAGCCTTCCGGACGTCGAATATCTTGGGCTCGACATTAACCCGGATTACATTGCGTTTGCCAGGCGGACGTACGGTGACAAGGGGACTTTTGTGGTTGGCGACACGCGATCTCTCCGGGGCGACTCGCGATTTAAAGATGCCGACATTGTGATTGCAGTCAGCGTTTTACACCATCTCGAGGACGAAGAAGCCGTTGAGTGCATTCGCTTCGCACATGACGCGCTCAAGGAGGGCGGCCGATTTATTTTTCATGATCCGTGTTGGATCCCTAACCAAGGGGTGTTTTCCAAGTATATCATGTCTCACGATCGAGGCCGGAACATTCGAACAGAGCAACAA
>DASREQ010000037.1:0-8862 GCA_035651975.1 Candidatus Udaeobacter sp. | reverse complement strand
GACAAGCGACGCTGAAATCACAAAAGTCGAACTGAGCACAGATGGCGGAGCAACATGGAGCGAAACAAACTTAATCGGCATATCCAAACAGAATGCGTGGCGACTTTGGGAATTCGACTGGAAGACGCCCAGCGCCGCGGGAAAGCAAACACTTGTTGTTCGCGCCACTGATTCACTCGGCCAAACGCAACCAGCGCATCGTGACCCAGATCGGGGCACTTATATGATTAATCATCTCCTGCCCATTGAGGTTGAGGTTCGGTGATTATTGGTAGCGCACGCCTCCCGCGTGTTGGTTCCGGCGTCGCGCCGAAACAGCCTTTTCTTGATTTGATTCCCGTGAGGATGGGGCACTCAAAGAAAAGTTCGCGATCGCGAGGAGGCGCTTGCCAGCACGCGAGACGCGTGCGCTACCCAGATTACCCGTTCGATCTCCTCACCTTTTATCACCGTCGCGCGCGTTGTTTGAGCTCCTGCCATTAACATGCCATAATCGTGGCATGAAAACGGTAATACGCCTCGATGAATCCAATCGGATTGTCCTTTCCCGGGATCTGCGCCGGGCGGCGGGCATTGCGACTGGACAAACTCTTGAGGCCTCCGCCGTACCCGGCCGGATCGTACTCGAGGCGAAAGCAAACGCCCGGGGCAAAGTTGTCAAACGCGGCAAGCTCAAGGTATGGACCGGGGCGGTGCCACCTACTCCGCTGGCGGAAGCTGTCCAGCACACCCGGCGTTACGAGCGATGACTTTTCTCGATACTGGAGTACTTGTCGGGGCAGTCCTTGAAAAACATCCCGAGCACAGACCATGCTTCTCGGCGTTCGCACAATATCGGGATTGTTTCACAGATGCGCATGCGCTCGCGGAAACGTTCGCCACACTGACTGGTTTTTATAAGGTGCCGAGCGGAGCAGCCACGGAGTTAACACTGGGTTTACTGGAGAGACTGGATATTGAGTCGTTTACGATAATTGATTATGAAACAGCAATCGGCGAGGCGGCGAGTCGCGGGGTGATGGGCGGCGGAATTTATGATTCTCTGCACGCCACGTTCGCCCGACGCAAACGTATGAAACGCATTGTCACGCGCAACCCATCTCATTTTATGCATGTGGCCGCTGATGTTGAAATCTTGACGCCGTAGAGCGTGCGGCAATGGCTTGTTCGCGCTCCGCAGGCTTGCGCTGCCCTCCTGCTTCGCATTAAATCTTCCGTGATGTCGCTCATTTTCAAAACCATCCAGACCGAAGGTATCGCGGAACTTTCGTACTTGCTTGGCGACGATGACGAAGGAGTGGGAGCGATTTTTGATCCGCGAGCGGATGTTGAGGTTTATGTCGAGATGGCGCGCGAAGCGGGGCTCGCTATCACGCACATTTTCGAGACGCATATTCATGCCGATTTGGTAAGCGGTTCACGCGAGCTTTGCGCGCGTCTTGAATCAGCAAAGATTTATTCCAGCGGAGAAGGCGGGGCCGAGTACGGCTTTGGGCCGGAAAAGATTAAAGATGGCGATCGGTTCGCATTTGGCGAAGTGCTCGTCACGGCGCGGCATACTCCAGGACATACGCCGGAGCACATGTCTTATTTGCTGTCCGAAGCAGATCATCCGGACGAGCCCTGGGCAGTGCTCACCGGCGATTCGCTTTTCGTTTCGTCGGCTGGCCGGCCGGACTTGTTAGGCGAGAAACACACAAAGCAGCTCGCGGAGCAACAGTTCCATACCTTGCACGACTTCTATCTGAAGCTGCCCGATCACGTGATGATCTATCCCAATCACGGTGCGGGTTCGCCCTGCGGCGCCGACATCGGGGCGCGATTGAGTAGCACGATCGGTTACGAGCGAAAATTTAATAAATTTTTGCAATTCGCCGACGCGAAAAGCTTCACTGATTACGCGATCAAGAGTGCGCCGCCGGTCCCGCATTATTATCCGCTCATGAAACGAGTGAATGCCGAGGGACCGAAAGTGCTTGGAAGCCTTCCACGCGTTCCCGGTCTTCCTCCGAAGGCATTCAAGGAAGCAATCGGCAAGAAGGCCGGCGTCCTCGTCGACGTACGCACCATGCTGGCGTTTGGAGGCGGCCACATTTCCGGCGCACTCAACATTGGCGGGACGCCAATTCTGTCCATTTGGGCGGGCTGGATGCTTGATCCGGAAAAGCCGATTCTGCTGGTCATGGAAAGCGATGACGATCTTGAGCGAATCATCCGGCTTTTCGTGCGCACCGGTTATACAAAATTTGCCGGCTACCTGATCGGCGGAATGAAAGCATGGGATGCGGTGGGATACCCGCTGGAAAGAATCGGTCAGATGAGCGTGCACGAACTGAATGAGCGGAGGGCTTCACTGCAGATTCTCGACGTGCGTTCGCCTGGCGAATGGAAGAAGGGACATGTTCCCGGTGCGCAGCACATTTTTGTGCCGGACGTTGCCAAGCGGATGGTTGAACTCGATCGCAACAGACCGACAGCTGTTTACTGCGCCAGCGGGTATCGCGCGAGCATCGCGACCAGTATTCTGAGGCCGCACGGATTTACCGATCTTTGGAATGTTCCGGGAAGCTGGGAAGCATGGAAAAAAGCGAAGCTGCCAGTAGAAGGAGCAGATAGTCAATGAATGGGACGACAACGCTCCCGCGACGGTCCTTCGGCGAGACCATGCGAGCTGACGTCTGGTGGGCCCAGCCGCTGCTTGTATTTATTGGGCTGGCAACTTTCATTGTGTATTCAACGTGGGCGGCTTTTCAGGGGCAGAATTATTTTTTCGGCAATTACATCTCGCCCTTTTATTCGCCGGAACTTTTCGGTGATTCGCCTCACAGCTGGTTTGGGCCCAAGCCCGGCTGGTGGCCGGCCTGGCTAATTTTTTCTCCTGCGCTCCTGATTCTCTGGGCACCCGGCGGGTTCCGGCTGACTTGTTACTACTATCGCGGCGCCTACTACAAGGCGTTCTGGGCTGATCCGCCCGCATGCACTGTCGGTGAGCCGCGCGAGAGTTATTGGGGTGAACGGTCGTTTCCGCTCATCATGCAGAATGTGCATCGCTACTTTTTGTACCTGGCGCTCATTTTTATTTTGATTCTCGCCTACGACTTTTGGAAAGCGCTTTGGTTTGTCGACCGAACAACAGACAAAAGTTCATTCGGCATAGGCGTCGGGACGATCGTGCTTGCGATCAACGTATACCTGCTGAGTGGCTACACATTGGGCTGCCACTCGCTGCGACACTTGATCGGTGGTTTCCGCGATCAACTTTCAAGATCGACAGGGTGCTATCGCGCGTATGCGTGTGTGAGCTGCCTGAATCGCCGCCACATGCTATGGGCTTGGCTAAGCCTTTTTTGGGTCGGGTTCACTGACCTCTACGTGCGGCTTTGTTCTATGGGCGTGTGGCATGATTTTCGGATTATTTGAACAACAAGTACTCAAGAATCGTGAATCGAAATTCAGGCTAAGGATGTAACGATACAACCTTACTATTCACGACGATTCGACCATGTCCGACTACGAAACATTTACGCATGATGTTCTTGTCATCGGCTCCGGTGGCGCAGGATTACGTGCAGCAATTGAGGCGTCTGCGGCGGGGGCGTCAGTCGGAATGGTGTGCAAATGTCTTCTCGGCAAGGCGCACACGGTCATGGCCGAAGGCGGTATAGCGGCTGCGCTGGCCAATGTTGATGATCGCGACAATTGGAAAGTGCATTTCGCGGACACGATGCGTGGCGGGCAATACGTGAACAATTGGCGAATGGCCGAGTTGCACGCAAAAGAGGCCCCCGATCGGGTGCGAGAACTGGAGGCATGGGGCGCGGTATTCGACCGCACAAAAGATGGGCGCATTCTACAAAGAAATTTCGGCGGCCATAAATATCCCCGGCTTGCGCACGTGGGCGACCGCACCGGCCTGGAGATGATCCGAACCCTGCAGGATTACGGCATCCATCAGGGAATCGACGTGCACATGGAAATCTGCATCATCGCATTGCTGAAGGATGGTCAACGAGTTGTCGGGGCGTTTGGTTACAATCGCGAACGCGGGCATTTTAGAATTTTCCGCGCCAAAGCAGTCGTGCTTGCGACCGGCGGGATTGGCAAAGCATACAAAATTACCAGCAATAGCTGGGATTGCACTGGCGACGGACATTCGCTCGCTTATCACGCCGGCGCGACGCTGATCGACATGGAATACGTGCAGTTTCATCCCACAGGAATGGTCTGGCCGCCGAGTGTTGCCGGAATGCTGGTGACGGAAGGCGTTCGCGGGGAGGGGGGAATTCTCACAAATGCCGACGGAAAACGTTTCATGTTCGATTTCATTCCCGAAAACTACAAGGCGCAGACAGCCGACAACGAAGAAGAAGGCTGGCGTTATACACAGGGGGATAAGAATGCACGCCGCCCGCCGGAATTGTTGACGCGCGATCATGTCGCGCGCTGCATCGTACGGGAGATTAAGGAGGGACGGGGGACTCCGCACGGCGGCGTCTATCTCGACATCTCCTGGATCAGGAAAAAACTCTCTCACGCCGAGGAGCATATCAAACGCAAGCTGCCGAGCATGTATCATCAATTCAAGGCGCTCGGCGATGTGGACATTACCAAAGAGCCGATGGAGGTCGGCCCGACCACGCATTACATCATGGGCGGCGTGCATGTGAACGCCGACACCCAAATGTCAGATGTGCCGGGATTGTTCGCCGCGGGCGAGTGCGCAGCGGGGATTAACGGCGCCAATCGGCTTGGCGGCAATTCGCTCTCAGATCTCATCGTGTTCGGCAAGCGCGCAGGGGAATTCGCGGCGAAATTCGCGAAGGAACATCCGCATGGCACAATCGATGGAAACGCGGTCGATATGCATGCACAGGAGGCATTGAGGCCGTTCGAGAACGGCAGCGGCGAGAACCCGTACTCGGTCCAACGTGATTTGCAGGAAGTCATGCAGCATAACGTCGGGATCGTTCGCGACGAAGGCGAGATGCGATCAGCACTCGATCACCTGAAAACGTTTTGGGAACGCACGGCGCACGTCGGTGTGGGGGGCAATCGTGATTTCAATCCCGGTTGGCACACCGCGCTCGATTTGAAAAATTTGCTGACTGTGTCGGAGGCAATCACGCGCGCTGCGCTGGAACGAAAAGAAAGTCGTGGGGCGCAATTTCGCGAAGATTATCCTGGGAAAGACGAACGTTTCTCGAAGGTAAACACCGTGGTACGGAAAGGCGAAGACGGCCGAATGGAAGTTCGGTTGGCGCCTTTGCCAGAGATGCCGGACTATTTGAAACAAATTATCGAAGAGATGAAATGAAGCCGCAAAAGCAGGCGAAGTTCCGAATCTGGCGTGGCGATGCCAGCGCTGGTGAGTTTCGCGATTATACCGCCGGCGTTTCCGAAGGCATGGTTGTGCTCGATGCAGTCAATCACATTCAGGCTACGCAAGCCACGGACCTTGCCTGCCGATGGAACTGCAAAGCTGGAAAGTGTGGATCGTGTTCAGCGGAAATCAACGGAATCCCGAAATTGATGTGTATGACCCGGTTGAGCCAGCTCCCGTTGGAAAAGCCGGTCACAGTCGAGCCGATGAAAAGTTTCCCAGTGATAAAGGATTTGATAACCGATGTCTCCTGGAACTTTCGCGTTAAGAAAAAGATCAAGCCGTTTAAGCCGCGTCCGCCCGATGCACCCGACGGCACGTGGCGAATGCAGCAGGAGGACATCGATCGGGTGCAGGAGTTTCGGAAATGTATCGAATGCTTTCTTTGCCAGGACGTCTGCCACGTGCTGCGCGACCACCAGATGCACGAGAAATTCATCGGGCCGCGCTTTCTAATTCATGTCGCCGCGCTGGAGATGCATCCACTCGACACCGAAGATCGCCTCGAGGAATTGCGAAATACGCAGGGGATCGGCTATTGCAACATCACAAAGTGTTGCACAAGGGTTTGCCCCGAAAGCATTCAAATTACCGATAACGGAATTATTCCGCTGAAGGAACGCGTAGTGGACGATTTTTACGATCCGTTTGGTTGGATCTGGAGATGGTTGAAGCGAAAGAGTGATCAGAACACTGAGACTCGTAATTCGTGAACCGGGATTCGTGATTCGGTTTGCTTTCGGGCCGATTCACGGTTTAACGATTTAACGAATTACCGTACCGCCCATGGCCGAATTAAAATCGCTGCACAAAGATGCGATCGCTGCGGCGCTCGAAAAAGCCGAGCGCTACCGCTTGCTAAACGAACCGGGCGAAGCGGAGAGCATTTGCCTGGATATTCTCCATGTCGATCCTGAAAATCAGCAGGCAATCATCGTGCTGTTGCTTGCTTTGACCGACCGCTTTGAAAAAGGTTATGGCGTCAGCGATACGCAGACCAAGGAACTGCTGTCGCGGATGAAATCCGCATACGACCACGCATATTATTCCGGAATCGTGGCCGAGCGTCGCGCGAAGGCGAAGCTGCGACAGAACACGCCGGGTTGCCGATTTCAGGCTCACGATCTTTTGTGCGAAGCGATGGCCTGGTTCGAAAAAGCCGAACCGATCCGCCCACCTGGCCACGATGACGCGATCCTGCGCTGGAATACCTGCGCGCGAATCATCGCACGAAACAATCTTGTTCCGGGGGAACCGGAAGAGCGCGTCGAATTTCCTCTGGAATAGCAGAATAGGGGTTCAAAGTTGCGACCAACGCGGCTCCCTTCAGTGCCGGGAGACGACATAAACACTTTTCATAAATACGGCACAATAATCTACCTAAATAGTTCGAGTAGCGGTGATTGTGCTTTGAGCTAAGATAATAATAGCGGGGGAAATGGCGACAGCCAGACCCACGCGATGGGTCCCTTTACAGCAGCCTTGCAGACCTACGGGTTCCGAACCGGGTCGACGTAGAATTCCTGGGTTCCTTCGACCTGCATCTTGTAACCGAAGATGCCATGAATGACGACGGCTGCCGGATGATCGGTCACCTTTGGCCGATATCGATCGTCGGCATTTGCCTGTTTCCAGACAGTGCCATCTTCCAAACGAATCACGGTCCTGCCGGTCAATCCGTTAAACTGCCCGTCTACGCGGCTTACAAGCATATCGAGCTTGGTGCGCTCTGCGACCGCCGTAGCTTTCTTTGTGGCGGCTTTTTCGGTGACTTCTCTGTAGCCCTGCAGCCAGGCGTTCAGCTTTTGAAGCTCCTCCGATGAAAGCTTGCTCAGGCCGGCGGCCTTGAACTCTGCTGGCGACATCATGTCTTGGATGCTGCCCGAGATTTGTTCTTCTCGGGCCGCCTTGGCAGGAGCGGCGCAGGTGAAAATGATGCAAAAGCCCAGAATCGAGTAACAAAGAACGCTGCGAGATGTATTCATCGTGTGTTGAAACTTGAGTTCGCGGACGCTAAGCAGTCGGAGGCCGAACGTCAAGGCTCATGGTCGTGCCGCCGCCGGGTTATCAATGATTCCGATGCCCGGATCGAAGCAGCAGGCGAGCGAAGGAGCAACCAGTCGCTTAACACAAAAACGTGGGCATAGGAGCCGTAAAACATCCCATTTACAACATCAGACAATATATGTCATATAAAATCAATATATATCTCATATATCTCGAATCACCCCTCGTATGAATCCACGCTGTCCACGAAATGGAACCTGACCAACACCCGCTGACCAAACTGCCCGATCCCTGGCTTTTCGACAGCGAAGCGCTCCTACGCGAACTCGACCGCTGCCGCGAGACCGTGTTGCAGATCCCAATCACGAACCCGAATGCAACCCATTTCGGCATACAGCTCGCCGTCAACGCGATCTACAACCTCTCCGAAAACCTCCGATACATCCTGCACCCGCACCGCGAGCAGCAACGCGCAATCCGCAAACAGCACGAGGAATCACTTTCTACGGCGCTAGCAGAAAACGCCACAGCCACCAAGGCCAACATCGTACACCTTCACACACCGAAGCCCGGGAACGGTAAGGCCCGACAACATCACCATGACCGTCAGCACGCTGCACGCGAGAATCGCCGGCGTCGGCGTACATTTTCCCAACCCGCTGCGTAATTCGCAGCTTGCAATCTTGCAGTGTTTTCGTTCAAGCTGCCTCTATGGAGGCAGAAATAGATTGTAAGTTGCAGTCTAATTCTCGTTAGATGACCGAACATCGATGGTAACGCGCTTCGAATCGCTTCAAATTTGCCTTTTGCTTGTCGCAAGCATGCTGTTTGGGAGTTGCCACCGAGCAGATCTTTCGGTCATTGGCATTGCGGTCCTACCTTTCGAAAGCCTAAGTCCAGAAAAAGAAACCGTGTTTTTCGCTGATGGCGTTTACGACGGTGTATGTACCATGCTGGCGAAAGTGGCCAATCTAAAGGTGATCAGCCATAACGGCGTGGCAAAATATCGCGGTGCGCGGAACACACAGGAAATTGGTCGGGCGTTGAAGGTCGCCTACGTGCTCAAGGGAAGCGTGCGTAGAGAAGCAGGCAGGATTCATTTGAATGCCCAATTAATTGATACTCGCACGGACACAGAAGTCTGGGCACAGGAATACCATCGCGATTTGAATGACGTGTTCACGCTCCAAAGCGAGATTGCCCAAAAAGTGGCGGACCAGCTGACTTCGAAATAAGAAAGGCAGTTCTAGACCTAAAGCCTTAAAATCGCATCTAACCAATCGATGAAGGTTCTTAATCAAGGAAAAAGTGTGTAGCTCTGCCTGACCCGCAGCTGGACATTTTTCCGGCTGGGGTTTGGAGGTGGCGCGTCTCGTTGGGTTGAGCCGCAGTGGTGTTTAGGGTTATGACTGGCTAGGCAGGCAAGCGCAGACCACCGGTGCTCTGATCTGATTGCAGATTCTTCAGGCAGGTTC
>DASREQ010000036.1:0-58977 GCA_035651975.1 Candidatus Udaeobacter sp. | reverse complement strand
GCCTGTGGGGCAACCGGGCGTCTCGCCTGGTTTCAGATGTTTTGCTCGGCAGGCAAGATGCCTGCCTCGCCACACAGCCAAGATGGCCGTGCTCCTTCGTGCTACACTGCTCCTGCTCATGCTCATGACACACAAGCATTCGGATTACATGCGCTGGTCCAAGACGCAGAGCCGTGCGCGATTCAACCTCGCCACGAGCGGCGTGGCGCCGTTTCCGCTTCGAGAACTGCCAGTCCAGTTGGAAACGCTCGAAATTAATGGCGACTACGGCTACGGTCATCCGCCTTTACAAAAAGCCATCGCCGCGCATCACGGTGTGGATCCTGACTGTGTTGTGGAATCCGCGGGAACTTCGATGGCAAATCACCTCGCGATGGCTGCGATGATCGAACCGGGCGACGAAGTCCTAATCGAACATCCAGCATACGGACCCATTCTCGATGTCGCCCGGTATCTTCACGCGGACGTAAAGCGCTTTTTGCGCACGCGAGAAACCGGGTGGGTAGTCGACTCGGCAGAAATTCTTCGCGCCATCACGCCAAAGACGCGGCTCATTGTGATCACGAACCTGCACAATCCGACGAGCGCGCTCACGCCAGACCCGGTTTTGCGCGAAGTCGGCGACATCGCCCGCAGCATTGGAGCGCTCGTGCTGGTGGACGAAGTTTACCTGGATGCGGTTTACCAGCGAACGCCGCGAACGTCATTTCATCTCGGCCCGGAATTTGTGGTGACCAGCAGCCTAACGAAAGTTTACGGCGTCAGCGGACTGCGGTGCGGCTGGATCCTGGCACGCCCGGACCTCGCATGGAAGATGCGTAGTCTGAATGATCTCTATAGCGCCACGCCAGTTTACCCTGGCCTGCTTCTCAGTGTCGCCGTATTTAAGCACTTGAATCGGCTTCGCGAAAAAGCGCGCCCGATCGTGGAGGCTGACCGGAAACTGCTCCGGGATTTTCTCAGGCAGCAACCTGCGCTCTCTGCAGCGTGGCCAGATTGGGGCACGACATCGTTTGTGCAATTGAGAGATGGCAACGCTGATGATTTTCTGGAACGGCTCCGTACGGAGTTCGACACTTCGGCAGTTCCGGGTCGCTTTTTCGAAATGTCTGATCACCTTCGTATTGGCATGGGCGTGAACACTGAAATGTTTGCCGAGGGATTAAATCGGATCAGTCAAGCGCTCGGCAGATCAACGAAATGAAGACTCCTAACGAATTCGTGATTCGTCCGGCACGCGTCAACGATGTGCCGCTTATTCTGCAGTTAATTCGCGATTTGGCGACGTACGAAAGGGCGCCCGACGAGGTCACTGCGACAGAGGAGCAGCTTGTCGATGTGTTGTTCGGAGAACGGCCGGCTGCGGAAGTTCTTCTTGCATTTGAAGGACAGTCGCCGGTCGGGTTCGCCGTTTACTTTTACAATTTTTCCACGTGGATTGGGCGGCCTGGGCTTTACCTGGAAGATTTGTTCGTGAAGCCGGACAAGCGGGGCAAAGGTTTTGGGCGCGCGTTGCTGGTCGAGCTTGCGAAAATCGCGCGGGACCGTGAGTGCGGCCGAATGGAATGGGCCGTGCTCGATTGGAATGAGCCAGCGATGAAGTTTTATCGCGGGCTCGGCGCGAAGCCAATGGACGAATGGACAGTATTTCGATTAACGCGTGAGGGGATTGCGAGGCTCGCGGACGCAGCCGACACGGCTGGCACCACAGAGCAGCGCGAGCCCGATTAAGAGCAGTAGCCTGCGCCTCCGGCTTGCGGGCCAATTACATCACAATTGACGCTCATGCGCAATTACCAGAACGATTACGAGCAGGAGCACGAGCACGATTACCAATGAAGAAGGAACGAACAAAAATCGAGGACTATGCGTTTCTCAGCGATACGCAAACTGCCGCGCTGGTGAGTCGGGGTGGGTGCGTTGATTGGCTTTGTCTTCCACGGTTCGATTCTCCCGCGTGTTTTGCCTCGCTTCTGGGCGGCGCGAGAAACGGACACTGGCGATTTTTCCCTGAAGAAAAGGTTGAAGCGACCCGCCGCCGTTACCGCGGTGACTCGCTTATCCTCGAAACGGAAATAGAAACCAGGAATGGCGCGCTGCGCCTGATCGATTTCATGCCGCCGCGCGGCGAGAATCCGGACATTGTTCGCATCGTGGAAGGATTGCGCGGCAAGGTCTCGGTGCAGATGGAATTGGTCATCCGGTTTGATTACGGTCAGATTGTGCCGTGGGTGCGCAAACGGAATGGCGGGTTGGAAGCGATCGCTGGACCGGATGGTTTGATTTTGCGAACGCCAATTGAAACGCACGGCAAAGATCTGACCACTGTTGCTGAATTTACTGTAAGCGAAGGCGATCAGATCCCGTTCGTCCTTACTTGGTTCGCTTCGCACAAGAATCCGCCAAGACCTGTCAATTTCGAGCACGCTCTACGCGACACGGAAAGCTATTGGGGGACGTGGTCGAATCACTTTCAAGGCGAAGGAAAATGGCGCGATGCAGTGATGCGCTCGCTCATCGTGCTCAAAGGATTGACTTACGCGCCCACCGGTGGACTGGTCGCGGCGGCTACGACATCGTTGCCTGAACAAATCGGAGGATCGCGCAACTGGGACTATCGCTACTGCTGGCTGCGAGACGCTACGTTCGCGTTGCTCTCCCTTCTGCTCCACGGTTATCGGGAGGAAGCCAAAGGATGGCGAGAATGGCTGCTTCGAGCCGTTGCCGGCAGTCCTGCGCAGATGCAGATCATGTACGGCGTTCGCGGCGAACGCCGTCTCGATGAAGCTGAGGTTCCCTGGCTCTCAGGCTACGAAGACTCTGTGCCGGTCCGCATCGGCAATGCGGCATCCAAACAATTTCAGCTGGACGTTTATGGCGAGGTCCTGGCCACGATGTTCCAAGCCGATCGCGCGGGAATCAAAATGCAGGAGCCTGACTGGGCCTTGATGGTGGAACTAATGAAATTTCTGGAATCAAACTGGCAAAAACCGGATGAAGGAATCTGGGAGGTGCGCGGTGGACGAAAGAATTTCACGCACTCGAAAATGATGGCCTGGGTGGCGTTCGATTGCGCGGTGAAACTCGTTGAGGAATGCGGATGCGCGGCAGGCGAACATCACGCCCGCTGGCGAAAAGTTAGAGAGGTAATTCACGCGGAGGTTTGCAAACGTGGTTACAACGCGAAGAGGAAAGCATTCACCCAGTACTATGGTTCAGAGGCGCTGGACGCGAGCCTTTTGACGATGCCGCTCGTCGGCTTTCTACCTGCAACGGACCAACGTGTCCGCAACACCATCGAGGCCATTGAACATGACCTGATGGAAGATGGATTCGTCTTGCGTTATCGGCCGGAGGAATGTGGTGTGGATGGGTTGCCGGGACGTGAAGGGGTTTTCATGCCATGCTCGTTCTGGTTGGTCGCTTGCTGGCACCTGCTCGACCGGAAGAAAGAAGCGCGCGAATTTTTCGAGCGCCTGCTTGAGGTGCGAAACGATCTGGGACTTCTTTCCGAGGAATACGATCCGCGCGAGAAACGGCAGCTGGGAAATTTTCCGCAGGCATTTTCGCACGTTGCGCTTCTTGCTGCCGCCCGAATCCTTGAGGGTGAAGAGGAGACTGCGATATCGAAGTGATCCCAGCGACCGGCTATCTCCTCAAGGGCAAAGAGGCCCCGCTGTAACCACCGCCCTGTGGGCCGTCTGCTTCGGTGAGAAAAGCACCGCACACGTCGACCGGGCATGGGTCCGCACACCTGAGGGATTCGTCCCTACGGCGAACCGGTGGCTGCAACACATGTGAAATTGCTTACGTCCGCGCGTCGCTTGAAGAAACGAGCCGCCGAATCAAATCCTCGATGGTTACGATTCCGCAAAAACTTTTCTTTCGATCCAGAACAGCAGCCAGGCCGAGCCGGGCGGCGCGCAATTGCTGCACAACGCGATAAGCGGATTCATCCTCCCTGGTGGTTACGATACGCCGGACATAATTCTGCAGCGGCTTGCTTCCGTTCTGATCGAGCAGGATATCGAAGACGTTGATCAATCCGGCAGGTTGCCCTCCTGGCGTGATCACGGGCAGACGATCAAGGCCGGAAGAAGCGCCCAGATCAACTGCTTCGTGCGTTGATGCACCCGGCGGTAACGCGACGACTTTCGCCGGTGGCAGCATCACATCGCGCACCTTGACGGTCCGAAAGTCCACCACGTTGTGAATCATTACGCGTTCGGTTGGAGTGAGGGAGCCCTCGAGCTCGCTTTGCGCCGTGATTTGTTTTAGGTCCTCGCGTCCGGCAAAAAGGCGAGCGCGTTTGGCGGCTCGATCTGGCATCAGCAGCTTTCCCAGTCGAGCCCCGAGTTCAAGGAACGGCGAGAACAGCAGCGACGCCAATTCGAGCACGCCGGCAAGCTGAGCAAGTGCGCGAAATGGAAATCGCCGAAAAAGCGATTTCGGGAGAACTGAGAGCGCAAATAAGTAAACCGGAAGCGCGATGGCCAGAGAGATAAAGTAGCCGGCGTAGCCCCACGATCGGACTAACTCCCGCGTCAGCAGAAACAGACCAAGTATGTCCGCCGCGTTCGTGAAGAGCAGAACGGTCACCAGTAATCGCTCCGGATGTTTCAATAAGCGGTTCAATTGCACCGCGGCAGGCACGCGGCGCTTCACATTTTGCCGCAATCGAACCGGATCAATCGAAAGCAGGCCGCTTTCAATCCCGTTGAACAAAAACGAAACAATCCAGCAACAAAAAATGGCTAAAGCGCTTATCACGCTGCCGCTCCAAAAGCGTTCGGAGTTGTTTTTTCCAGCAGGATTTCCTCGATCCTTTTGCGCGCTGCGCGCCGCACCGTAATTACAAGGCCGGGGATCTCCAGTTTTGTGCCAGAAGCAGGCAAATAGCCGAGACGGGTGAAGACAAATCCGCCGATGGTGTCAATCCCTTCCGCGTCGATTTGAAAACCGAGATATTCGCTTAAATCGTCGAGGCGCGCGTCGCCGCTGACGAGAAACCTGCCATTCCCGAGCGGCTCGATGTACAAAGCGATATCGTCCCGCGGCACAACATCGCTAAGGATTTCTTCTACGATATCCTCCATCGTGATAATCCCTTCGGTGCCACCAAATTCGTCAACCACCACTCCCATCCCCTGCGGACGAGTCAAAAAGAGCTTAAGCAGTTCGAGCGCGCCCATCGTCTCAGAGACAAAAGAGGGTGCAATCAGCGTCTCAGTGTAATGCTCCGATGGATCGAGCAGGAACAATTTGACATCGATGATCCCGAGAATTTGATCGGGTGTGTCCACATAGACCGGGACGCGCCGATAACGATTTTTCTTTAGGCGCGCAATTGCTTCGTCGTTCGTTAAATCGTCCGGCAGCATGAAGGTATCAACGCGCGGTGTCATGCAGTCCTTTGCGGTCTTATCGCCGAGCTTGATGATTTCCTGAATGATTTCGGCTTCGCCTTCATACAAAGCGCCTTCCTCCTCACTCATCTCAAGCAATGTCTCTAGTTCCTCGTCACTTAAGCGTGGGCGAGTGCGCAAACGCGACGGAGTGAAAAGATCGACCACGCGAGCGCTCACGGTCTCAAGGCCGCGACCGATGCGGTCAAGAAACGGCATCGATATCTGCAAGGCGAACGCGCCGATCGTTGAGAGCCGATAAGGCACCGAAAGCGCGAGAAGCTTTGGGATTAGATCGCAAATCAGGACGACAACTGCGAAGATCACGAGTGCCGCCGCCCACTGCGGAATGCCTCTTGCGAATGAACTTTCCCAAAGGAAAATGAGGCACAACACAACCAGAAGCACGTTTATCAGTCCGTCGCCCAGGAGCAGGACGTTCAGGACGCGACGCGGATTTTCTCGGAAAAGCTGTACGAATTTTGTGAGCCTCGTATGATTGGTTTCAAGGCGGCGCAATTGATGCGGCTTAAGTGAGAAGAGCGCCGTCTCGACTCCGGAGAAAAGAGCGGAACAGAAAATCAAAACTGATATGACCACCAGCAGGATGGTCAGGGTCGCAGCTGTCATTTTCGATGTTGGCACAGCCAGGCCGGCTGCGAGAAGCCAGCCGCGTGAGGCGGGCAGTCTTGTTTTTCGGAGAGACTGGTGCGTGCTGGTTTGCTCATTATCTGAGCCGCGAGCAAATTAAACCCTTCATGAACAAAGGCGAGAGGATTTCGCGATTCGTGACCGAAATGGCCGCGGAAGATTTCGATTCAGGCCAGCGAGACATCGCAAGAAATCCATTCTATCGCGCGTTTTTCGATTGCTGGAACGAAAAACGTTATTACGAGGCGCATGATGTGCTCGAGCAGCTTTGGCTCAAAACCAATTCACCCGATGCAGACTATTTCAAAGGATTAATTCAGGCGGCTGGGGCTTTCGTTCATCTTCAGAAACGCTTCGAATATCCGCTGCACGCGAAGCATAGCAGGCGCTTGTCTCCAGCGGTCCGCCTGTTTCGGCTCGCCGAGCGAAACCTGTCGCGATTTGGTCCGCGACATCATGGACTGGATGTGGCTGCTTTCTGCCAGCTTTTGCGCGAATGTGCCGATCGGATCGTCGCATCCGATTACAAGATCAACCCCTGGTCGCCGCAAACCGCGCCAAAACTGAAGCTGATGTAGCCTCCGGCCTGCGGGCCGGTCCTCAGGTAATCTGCTTTGGCATCGGCATGACAAGGACAACCCAGAGGGCCGTGGCTAGAGCAATTGCACACTCCAAAAGGCCTCGGTAGCTCCTATCTCGTGAAAATCAATTTCATTCCGGCGACAAGAAGCACTGTTGCCAGAAAGAGCGATATCACTCGAACAGCAAAACGCCTGCTGCCCAGATGGGAGCCTATAAGGCCGCCAACGATCGCGGCTGTTGCGAGGACGAGACCGAGCGATGGAATTGAATGAACTTTCGTAAAGTAGCCAACCAGCCCGGCGATTGAGTTCACCCAAATGAACAACGCCGAAACAGCTGCCGCCTGGCGGATGTGCGCCCATTGGCAAAATAGCAATAGAGGCGTGAGAAATATCCCGCCGCCAGTTCCCGTCAGCCCGGAAAGAAATCCAAGGCCCGCTCCGGCGCCAATTGCCACGCTTCGCGAGGGAAGGGCCGTTTGCGGCGGGTCACTTCGACGAAACACCAAACGTCCGGCGGAAAAGAGCAGCACAACGCCTATCAAAATTCGAAGAACCGAAGCAGATGGCTGAAGGTAGCCGCCGACGTATGCGGCTGGAATGGAGAGCAGCGCGAATGGCCAGAATAATTTCCACGAGAAATGACCTGCTCGCCAAAATTGAAACGTGCCGATGGACGCGACGAGGATGTTAAGGACAAGCGCCGTTGGTCGAACAACCGTCGGTGCGAGCCCGAAAAGCGTCATTGTTGCGATGTAACCCGACGCCCCAGCATGGCCGACGGACGAATAGAGAAAGGCGATTACGCCGACAGCGAGGAACAAAAGAGTGAGATGCGCTGTATCCATCTGATGATGTATGTCATTGGAGAAAGATTATTCGTCGAATGACGAAATCCGAATGAGGAATGATGAAGGAATAACCAGGCTCGAATTACAAAACAAGGGCTGCCGCCAGATTTTATCATCATTAATTCGGCATTCGACATCCGTGCTTCGTCATTTCCCTGGGGGATTTCTCGCGTTAACGTGGTTGGTGACATCGAATCCTGCGGATGCCAGGCCAACGCCGGTTGCTCCCCGGCGCTCGGAGAGCGCGGCTACAGAAATAAACGAGCACACAAACCGTCTGGCGCAGGAGAAGTCGCCTTATCTTCTTCAGCACGCGCATAATCCTGTCGACTGGTATCCATGGGGGGAGGAAGCGTTCGCCAGGGCGCGGCGCGAAAACAAACCGATCTTCCTTTCGATCGGTTATTCCACCTGTCACTGGTGCCATGTGATGGCACACGAATCCTTCGAAAACGAAGACGTGGCCGCGATCATGAATCGCGAGTTTGTGAACATCAAAGTAGATCGGGAAGAGCGCCCCGATGTTGACCGCGTCTATATGACTTTTGTTCAGGCGACCACCGGCGGAGGCGGTTGGCCGATGAGTGTCTGGTTGACGCCTGACCTCAAGCCGTTTGTCGGAGGAACGTACTTTCCTCCGGAGGATCGCTATGGCCAGCCCGCATTCAAAACCGTGCTCGAACGAATCGCGACCGCATGGAAGGAAAATCACGACAAGATTGTCGAACAAGGCGGCAAGATCGTTGACGCGCTGCGTGAATCTCAATCAAGGTCAACTGGGGAAGGAAAAATCGACGCAGCGATCCTGAATGCGGCTTACCGGCAAATTGAGCGCAGTTACGATCCGAAAGAAGGCGGCTTCGGGAATGCGCCGAAGTTTCCGCGACCGGTGACGCTCAATTTTCTAACGCGGTTTTACGCACGCGAGGTAGAGCATGCGTCCCGCTTGCCTTCCGAGGGAGGCGCAACCGAAACGGTCGCGCTACATCAGGCTAAACAAGCGCTCGAAATGGCTCTGTTCACGTTGCGCAAAATGGCCGCGGGCGGCATGCATGATCATATCGGCGGCGGATTTCATCGTTACTCGGTCGATCGGTACTGGCACGTGCCGCACTTCGAAAAGATGCTTTACGATCAGGCGCAACTCGCCGTCGCTTATCTCGACGCGTTTCAGATTACGCAAGATCGACAATACGAAGTAGTGGCACGCGACATTCTCGATTACGTCGCGCGGGACATGACATCTAAGGACGGCGGCTTCTTTTCCGCCGAAGACGCCGACAGCCTCGTTCCTGTAGCGGCGGTCTCGGACCGCCGAGATCAGGCTAGGCAGACGGATATCGGCGTTCAGAAAGCGCCTCTACAGAAGAGCGCCGAAGGCGCATTCTATATCTGGACAAAAAAAGAAATTGACGCCGCGCTTGGTGATGTCGCCGAGGTTTTCGATTTCCATTACGGGGTGCAGGCGCACGGAAACGCCCCGGAGGGAAGCGATCCCCAGGACGAATTCCGCGGCAAAAATATTTTGATTGAGCGTCACACAATTGCTGAGACCGCTGAGCACTGTCGGAACATAGACTTGAAGCCTGTGCGGCTAGCAGGCGTTTCGCCTGCTGACTATACTGAGGAGACGGTTCGTGAGCTGTTGAAGCGATGCCGAGAAAAATTATTTGCCATTCGTTCGAAGCGATCGCGGCCTCATCTCGACGACAAGATCATTGCCGCTTGGAACGGCCTGATGATTTCGGCGTATGCCCGCGGCGCGCAAATCCTCGACGAACCCCGCTATCTCGAAATTGCTAACCGCGCAGCCAAATTCCTCAGAACAAATCTTTACAACGAAAAGAGCAAATTGCTCTATCGCAACTATCGCGGTGGCCGCAGCGATATCGAGGGTTTCGCAGACGACTACGCATTCGTGATTCAAGGTCTCCTCGATCTTTACGAAGCTTCATTCGATATCGAGTGGTTGAAATTCGCCACCCAATTGCAGGAGACTCAGGACCGCCTGTTTTTTGACGGGAAGAATGGCGGTTATTTCAGCACCAGCGGCAAAGATGAAAGCGTGTTCCTCCGCATGAAAGACGACAATGACGGTGCAGAGCCGGCCGCCAGCTCCGTTGCAGCATTGAATCTTTTGCGGCTGGCACAATTTCGCGATGACCCTTCGGCCGCGGGCGCAGAGCGCGGCCGAAAGACGATCGATGCATTTGCCAGAACTGTTTCGGTTTTCCCCAGCGCCATGCCGCAAATGTTGGTGGCGCTCGACTACTCCTTAAGCAAACCGCGCCAGATCGTGGTTGCTGGCAAAAAAGATGCGCCCGAGACAAGAGGGTTACTTAAAGAGGTGAACCGGCATTTTTTGCCGAATACAATCCTGGTTCTCGCGGATGGCGCCGAAGGGCAGAAATATCTCGGCGAGAAAAACGAAGCCATTCGCGCCATGTCACCGATTGAGGGAAAATCAGCCGCTTACGTCTGTGAAAATTTCACCTGCAAAGCGCCGGTAACCAATCCGAAGCAACTCGCCGAATTGCTTTCAAAGTGATCCACGTTCCCAAGGGACAGGACTTGTAGACACGGCCCTGCGGGCCGTTTCTTAAACACAGGCCATTGGCTACAGGTCGGAGCTACTTGCTGCCGGGTTTAACAGCCGGAATTTTCGCCAGATCAGGCGGCAGGTTGTCTGCGGGAAAGGTCTCAACTGTCATCTCGACGAGGCTCACAAACGGACAACCAAAATCGGGTTTCGCTACGCCGCTCCGATCGACAATCACACCGACCGCTGAGACCATCCCACGGTGGGCGCGGACGATGTCGATTGTTTCTTGCACGCGGCCGCCGCGCGTCACAACGTCTTCCACAACGACGAATTTTTCATCCGGCGAAATTTGGAAACCTCGACGCAGCACGAGTTTGCCTTCCTCTTTTTCAACAAAGATGTGGCGTTTGCCTAACGAGCGGCCAACCTCCTGACCAACAACAATTCCGCCGAGAGCAGGGGAGATCACTGTATCACAATCAAAATCGCGAAGCTTATCCGCGAGCCACCCACAGACTTTGGCTGCGACCTCGGTGTCCTGAAGAAGCAAAGCGCATTGAAAATACTGGCGACTGTGCAACCCGGATCGCAGGATGAAGTGGCCGTCAAGCAGTGCACCGGTCTTACGGAAAAGGGCGAGAATATCTTCGCTCATTCTTTTGTAGGCCGTTTGACTCGCTCGCTCCCGCTCACTCGATTTTGCAACCTGCCCGTGCATCTCGCTCGGCTCCCGGAGGCTCCATTCTGCGAAACGCCATTTGGGTCGGCGTTCATCGCGGCGAACTCCCTACAATTGCATGCCGGTGCCACAGGATTTACCCGGAGGTGTCGTACGCTGTTTGGCCCCCCTCATATGCAATCGCGATGACCTCAATTTCCACATTTGCTCCTTTGGGCAGAGCCGCGACCTGAACAGTAGAACGGGCGGGCGGATCTTGTTTGAAATACGAGCCATAAATCTCGTTAACGGTCTGAAACTCTCCGAGGTCCGTGAGGAAGATCGTTGTCTTAACGACATGATCGAAAGTTAACCCCCCGGTCTTCAAAATGGCGCCGATATTATCGAGTACCCGCCGAGTCTGCGCGGCGATATCGCCAGAAACAATCTGGCCCGATTTGGGGTCGAGCGGAATTTGACCGCTGCAAAACAAGAAGCTCCCGCTGCGCACGGCTTGCGAATAGGGACCAATCGCCCCCGGGGCTTCGCTTGTAGAAATGGTTTCTTTCATGTCGGCGATTGTAGCTGCAAACCTAGCTGGCACAATGACATGATAGGGCGCGACCGCCGGGCACACCGCGGACGGTTTTTCCGCAACTACCGCATCCCTACCAGATTGATACTGCCGGAATCTGGCCGATATTAACGGCTCAAATGGTTGGCTGGATTTTAAAGAAGATTCTCGGGTCGAAAAATCAGCGCGAGCTCCGGCGGCTTGCGCCGATTGTGCGCAGGGTCAACGAGCTGGAGGAACAGTTCAGGAGCTTGTCCGACGATGGGTTGCGCGCCAAGACCGCGGCTTGGAAGGAAGAACTCTCCAAAATTCCCGAGCTGGAAGATCAGTGGAAAAAGCTGGATGAGATTTTGCCCGAAGCGTTCGCAGTCGTGAAAAACGCGGCGCGCCGTCTGAAAGAGCGGCAACATAGCTTCACGGTGTGCGACCAGCCCATGGTCTGGGACATGGTGCACTTCGATGTGCAGTTACTCGGAGGAATCGTCTTGCACAAGGGTCGGATCGCGGAAATGGCGACCGGGGAAGGCAAGACATTGGTCGCAACTTTACCCCTTTACCTGAATGCGTTGAGCGGACGCGGCGCGCACCTGGTGACGGTGAACGATTACCTGGCACGACGCGACGCGGAATGGATGGGGCAACTTTACAGCTTTCTCGGGTTAACCGTTGGATGCATCGAACACGACCAGGAGCCGGATGAACGTCGCGAACAATACGCGATGGACATCACCTACGGAACGAACAGCGAATTCGGTTTCGATTATCTGCGCGACAACGGCATGGCCACGACTCGGGAACAGCAGGTCCAGCGCGGTTATCACTATGCCATTGTCGATGAAGTCGATTCCATTTTGATCGATGAAGCGCGCACGCCACTCATCATTAGCGGCCCCGCGACCATTTCCACACATCAATACGACAAATGGAAACCGCTGATCGAGCAGTTGGTCCGGAAACAGAACATGCTTTGCAATCGGCTCGCCAGCGACGCGATTGAGAAATTCGAACAGGGCGATGTCGAAACCGGCGGCCGTCTCATGTTCAAGGTGAAGCTTGGTCAGCCGCGTAACAAACAACTTCTGCGCATGATGGAAGATCCGGACAAGCGCCGCGCAGTCGATAAAGCTGAGCTTTCGTTTTATCAGGACACGCGCAAAGAAGAACTGTTTCAGCTCAAGGAAGAACTCTTTTTCACGATCGACGAAAAATCGAATGAATCCGATCTCTCTGAGCAGGGCCGCGTTTTTCTCAATCCAGACGATCCGAACGCATTCGTCTTGCCGGACTTAATCAGCGAATTCACGGAGATCGATCTCGACCGGACGCTGTCGGACGAGGAGAAGGACAAGAAAAAAGCGGAGCGTCAGCAACATTGCGACGCCCAAGCCGAGCGGATCCACAACATTTCGCAGCTCCTGCGCGCCTACTGTCTCTTCGAAAAGGACGTCCAGTACGTCATCGAGGATAACAAGGTTGTGATTGTTGATGAGTTCACCGGCCGCAAAATGCCAGGGCGACGATGGAGCGACGGATTACATCAGGCGGTCGAAGCGAAAGAAGGGGTGCAGATCGATCGTGAGACCCAAACATTGGCGACGATCACGATCCAAAATTATTTCAGGCTCTATCAAAAGCTGGCGGGAATGACCGGCACCGCCGAAACGGAGGCCGCAGAGTTTCACGATATTTACAAGCTGGACGTGAACATGATTCCGACCAATCGGCCCGTGCGGCGTACCGATTTCAACGATCGCATCTACAAGACGCGCCGCGAAAAATACAACGCGGTTATCAAAGAGATCAAAGAAGCCCATGCCAAAACCCAGCCCGTGTTGGTCGGAAGCGTGAGCGTGGAAGCTTCTGAGTTACTTAGCCGAATGCTGAAGCGGGAGAAAATTCCGCACAACGTGTTGAACGCGAAATTTCACATGCAGGAAGCCGAGATTGTGGCGCGCGCCGGTCAACCGGGCACCGTTACGATTTCGACCAACATGGCAGGTCGCGGCACCGATATTAAGCTTGGTCCGGGCGTCACAGAGCTCGGCGGTTTGAAGGTAATTGGGACCGAGCGCCACGAGGCGCGCCGAATCGATCGACAGCTACGCGGACGTTGCGCTCGTCAGGGCGACCCCGGCGCGTCGCGGTTCTACGTCAGCTTCGAGGACGATTTGATGCGCAACTTCGGCGCGGCCGATCGCATGACGAAAATCATGGAACGCTTCGGGCTCGAAGAAGGCCAGGAACTCGAGCATCGATGGCTCAATAAATCGGTCGAGACGGCGCAGAAACGCGTGGAGCAACGGAATTATCTCATCCGAAAACGCACCCTGGATTTCGACGACGTGATGAACATGCAGCGCGAGGTGGTTTACACCTATCGCAACGAAGTGATCGATTCGGAGGAGCCCCGCAAACTCATCTTCGAAGTCATCGACGAAGCGGTGCCGGCGAAAGTGAAAGAGTATCTCGATGTCGACGAACCCAATTACACCGGTCTGGTTCATTGGGTGAACACCACGTTTCCGCTCGGTTTGACCAAGGAGAAAGCGCAGTTTGACACCCGCGCCGTCGATGAAAACGCGCAGTTCCTGATCGAGAAGATCAAGGATGCGTACGAACGCAAGTCCAGTCACGAAGAGCCCACGGCTGTGAAAAGCCTTGAACGCTATATCATTCTCAACGCGATCGATCGGCTTTGGCAGGAGCATCTCTATGCGATGGATGCATTGCGCGAAGGCGTTTATCTCCGCGGCTACGCGCAAAAGGATCCGCTTATCGAGTACAAGACCGAGGCGTACGACATGTTTGTAGAATTAATGGCGAACATTAAGAACGAAGTGCTGAACAATTTGTTCCGCAGCACTTCGAATTTGCAGGCATTCGAAAATTTCCTGGCCACATTGCCGCAGTTCTTGATGCGCGAACACGCTCCAACCGCGCCCACAGCGAGCGCCGACGCGCGCATGCGTCAGCCCGTTGGCGCAATGGCGGGTGTCGTGGCAGGAGACGGCGACGGCGAGGGCGAAGTTTCCATCGATCTCCCGGTCCGACGCTCAATACCAAAGGTCGGCCGAAATGAACCGTGCCCCTGCGGCAGCGGGAAAAAATACAAAAACTGCTGCGGCCGGGTGGCATAGTGATCGTGACAACGCTGGAGCGTCCTGCCTACCTCAAAACGCCGGAGGAATATCTGATGGCCGAGCGAATCGGCGAGCAAAGGCACGAATACCTTGCAGGAACGGTTTGCGCCATGGCCGGGACCAACAGGGATCATGAGCGAATCGCAATCAATATCTGCGGCGAACTACACGCGCAATTGCGAGATCGACCGTGTGAAGTTCTTGCTTCCAATATCAAGCTCGGCATCAAGAAAGAGGCTGCTCAGTTTTTTTATTATCCCGATGTAACCGTTGATTGTGGAACCGCTGCTGGCGATTCGTTTTTTGCCGAGCAACCGCGCGTCATTTTCGAAATCCTCAGTCCGGAAACCGAGCGGATCGATCGGGTCGAAAAGTTATACAATTACCAAACATTGCGGTCGCTTTCGGTTTACGTGTTGGTTGATCAATTGCGCCCGGCAGTAACCATTTATCGTCGTACGAATAATGAGTGGGCAGTGGAGCTTCTCACCAGGAAAGAAGACGTTCTCAAGCTTCCCGAAATCGAGTGCGCTCTACGGATGACGGCGATTTATGAGCGCACTGACCTGCTGCGATAAGCAATTTCGAAAGCCAATTGGCTGCTTCTATGATGCCCTGCGGCGGCGGGAAGACATAAAAGAATTGCTGTGGTCGGATAGCTTGAATCATAGCGCGCCTTCGTCTCAGTTTGTCATTCCGAGCGAAGTCGAGGAATCTCTAATTGCTTTGCAATGTCGAGAGATGTCTCGACTGCGCTAGACATGACAAGTCAGGACGGTTTAGGCAGTTCGTAGGTCGTGATCTCGAGCACGTGTCCGTCGGGATCGCAGAAATAGATGGAATGCGAAATCTCGTGATCCTGGAATTCGAATTCGATTCCGCGTTTTTCCAGTTCGCGCTGCGCGGCGAGAAAATTTTCCCGATCTGCACGAAAAGCAAGGTGAAGCATCCGAAGTTCGCGGTGACTTGACGATGTCTGTTTTGCATCGGGTTTGGCGGGGAACAACGCGATGCCCGTATTTCCTTTGCCAATAAAAGTCGGCACGCCGTCCCACATGCCTTCATGAAGTCGCTCGAATCCGAGAACTTCAATATACCATTTTGCTGATCGCTCGATGTCGTGCACACCGAGAGCTACATGGTCGATTCCTTCCAGTTGCATGAGAGGTTAGACAGAATTGCGTGGATAATAATGGTGGAACGCGTTGTCCTCAACGCGTTGGGATCATTGCGGCTTTGCCGCCTGATGTCTGCGCCTTCGACGATTTCTCCGGCATCGTCTTCGGAGAAGCCGATCCACCTTTGTCCTTCAACGCAGGGAAACGCGGTGGAAACCGTTGCGCCTTTGCCGCCCGATTTTCGTTTTTAATATCAGGACACAATACGCAATGGGGGAGCCTACGCCTTCGTCGATCATTTTTCCAACATCGGTCCGAGCCGGACTGGCACTTTGAAAGGCGATCTACCACCAGTAACGCTTTGCCGTCGCTAACGCGATTCAACGCCCGTAATCCAAACGGTCGTCCAATTTCCCGTTTCGCAACGCGTCAACAAACGCCGCGTAATCTTTGAGCTGCCGCCCAACGGCCTGCCAAACCATTCTTGGTTTCGTGTTACTCTTCGCGAATTTGGCAACCAGGACGTGAAAGCTGTGGGCGATTCCGCCGCGCTCGTAATGTACGACGTAGTAATCGCTTCCTACCGCTGCCCAAATTAAACGCTTCCATGGCAGTGTCGGGTCCGTGATTGCATCAGTCGCGTTCCAATTCCGGCCCGGGTCCGCGAGCTTGCCATTATCATCGACACAAAGCGCAACAACCTTCGGTGGCAAATCCTTGGTGGAATGAACCTCGTGGAATCGTGAAGAATCCTGCAACGCCGTCCGATCTTCCGTCGATAGTCCGCTCCGGACGGATTCGCCGTGGCGAACTTCGTCACATCCGCATAGCACAGGCCCTGAAGCGCAGTACTGAACAGGACGCAAAGGATAGCAGCGATCGCTTGGTTGTAGCCGCCTCGCTGTGACGAGGCGTTTTGGGATCTTTTGCCGCCGCAGCACGGCGACACAGCGCCGTATCTACAACGCTTCCCGTTTATGGGATAGCCTTTGATCCGTTTCATACGCTGGAAATTCCTAGCTGCACCACGCTTCAACACGTTCGATCTTGTTTGTAGTTTCCACTGTGAAGATGGTGATGTCGCCCTTCCTTGCGCTGATAATGTTCTGATCCTCGGTAACCTCGAACCCTGCCTTCTCTAGCTGGCTACGAACGCTGTCGAATTTAGTGTCAGGAGTGATGTCCAATCCGTCCAGTTGAACGTGGCCGGTGAATTTACCCGAATGCTTGTCTTTATCCTTGTTTGTAAGTGTCGACGAACCAGACTTGGACCTTGAATATCTTACCTTCGTCCGAACCGCGGAAACCTCTCTGCATGTGTATGCCTGCGTCACGCCACGCGTAAACGCGCACGCCGAGTCCTGCCACATAGGTATTCTGTGGCTTGCCGAGCACTTTCTCTGCAGCAGCGAGTGTGATGTATTTGCCACTGGCGCCTGGCGGCCCGCTGCGAAGCTCAACGCCATTGATACGTATTGAGCTTTGCGAGATCGTCACACTCACTGGGCTGCCAGCAATGCATGGCATCAGAAGTAGCCCGCTCAACAAGGTAACCATACGCGCCGGCACGGTTGGTTTCATCGTTTGTTAAGCCAGTTCATTATGATCGCGGTGAACGGTGACTGGGCAAAAGGCAGGTACGCACACGGAGATACACTCTGCGCCTTGCTGGAATGGCGTGCTGTAGCGCGCCCACTCGCCACGGTGGACGATAATGGCTTGTCCGGCAGCGATTCGGTGAACGCCCTCGCGAGTCTCGACCTGAAGCTCGCCACGCAGAACCACGGTGAACTCGTCGAAATCCGGTGTTTGCCCTGGTTCACTCCACCCCGACGGACTGATCATGCGTGCGATGCTTACACTCTCGGTTTTGGAGTTCGCGCGGCCAATGAACTCTTCTATGGTTTTTGGCGGCTGGCCGTGAGCCTGGATCCGCGTTGGTGCTTCAATGGGTTGTGGCATGTGGCAAAGGTGTGATGGAGCGGTCACGCGCCATTATGTGAACGCGATGCGAAAACGCAGGCCAGGCTTGCAGCCGAACTGCGGCGGTTTGATGAAGTGCTCGACCAAGCTCCCTCCATTCGCTTCGATGACCCGCTGTGACGCGATGTTGTCGGGATCGGTGGTGATCTCGACGTATGGAAGGCCGACTGCCTTGGCTTCCGCTAGGATGAGATGTAGCGCTGACTTTGCATAACCGAGGCGCTGCTTCCACGGCACGACCGCATAACCGATGTGCCCCAGACAATAGGGTGGTAGCGCCGGAGTACCTGGCTGCCACCGCAACCCGATGCTCCCGCAGAACTCGCCGTCCCAGAGCCAGCGCCTGAAGCCCGGGAGGCGCTTGGCCGCCGAACCGTCTGGGAGAGTGATGGGAGGACCCTTGGCTTCGCGGTCTTCCATGCTGGCGAGAAACGCCGCTGCATCGGCCTGAATGCGGAAGAGCTCTTCGCTTGCAGCTTCGACAACGCGCTCGTTATCGGCAGACCACCCCCGCTCGAGCGCAGCGACGTAGCTTGGAAGGTGTTCGGGACCGGGACGCACGAGCCGCATACGCAGGCGCCTAACGAGATACAAGATCAGCGACTGCGAGACCTGAGAAGCGGTCAACGCGATGAACGGGTAGATGACAAACAGTCATGAAGTAGATCGTACGCTATCTCGCGGTTCGCGGCATCGCCTGGTCGCTATTTTGTGATCTGCAAGAATTCGATTGGTGCTCCAGCTACCTCAATGAAAGCGACTCGCACTCCTTCTGATGGTTCATTCGGACTTATTATCACGTTCTTTCCACGAATCGCTGCTTCAAGATCATCAACTTCGAATGCCACATGTGAGACTGTCTTCACCAAATCGGGCAATGGGCAGTCGTCATCAAATCTCATCCACTGCACCGCATACGGCGTGGCAAGATGATCACTTACGTACATCTTGAACTTCGGCAAATATATTGCTCCCTCGAAATCGTTCTTCGTGGGAATTCCACAGTGATGATAACGCATGATCATTATTTTGGCCTAACGAGACAGAAGATCAGCGACGACGCCAGGGGGAGCGCGCGTGGCTGCAAGCGGAACAAGCTAACTACAGAAAAGCTACGCATCGGAGCGGGGCGCGGTTCGCTGCATCTCCTGGTCAGGTGGGCGGCTCCACAAAAACGGTCTGCGCGCCTTGTTTTTCAAAGGTAACGTTAACCGTGCGCCCTATCGCGTGTGTTCGGTGCACGCAGCTCGCAGGTACAACCATGCTTTGCCACTCAGTAAGCGTTACCTGAGCGCCACCCTCAAAATCAATCTGAAGTTCCCCCGCTACGACGAGAAAAAGCTCATCAGAATCCGGGTGGTGATGCCAGCGATACTCGCCCTCGAACACCGCTAACCGCATGCAGTCGGTGTTGATATCGACCAGAACCTGGTTGCGATAGGACTCGGTTACTGCGGCTTGTTCCGCACGAATGTCAACGACAGTCATCGCCGTATGCTGTGCCTTCTGGGATGAATACTGTTGGGATGTTGAAATTTGGATTTCATATTAAGCTCTAATTACAAAGAGACTGCGCCAGGCCTAACGAGAAAGAGCTCAGCCACCGCTGGCGGGAGCGAGCTGTGCTGCAGAGTTTAATATTAAAATCATCTGAAAGCTACTCATCGGAACGGCCAGCGATTGGCTGCAGCGAAGATGCGTTCGGTGAATTCCGGCTGACACGTCGAACCGTTCGGGGAACTCCGCCGGGATTGAGGCGAACGTGCAACTCGTCTGGCGAGATGCTTTCGAGACGCCAAACCAACAGTGGGTGATCGATAACGAACCCATCTTGATCCAAACTAGGTCGTCTAAAGTAAACAAACTCGCCGCCACCAAACCAGGTTCCTTTGAACGTGGAGTCCTGCTCGGGAAGGTCATCAGAGAACGCGCGGAACGTGTGATCGGAGTTGAGGCGGAAATACATGTCTCCGCCATCGAGTGGAGGAAATCGCCATGTACCGACAAGGACGCTATCCGAAGGCAGGCCATAGTAGCGCTCAAGTACGTACACTCCCACGCTCACGCACGCCAAACCCACAACGACGCCCGCCGCAATAAGTCGCTTCTGCCAGGGAGTCCAAACGTGTGAGTGCGGGAATAGCATCTAACTATGATTAGGCGAAAGTTCGTAAAACATTACGAATTATTTTTTCGTCTAATTCAGCCATTATACGGCTGGTTGCTTCCATGCTGCGGCATGGGCGCGGACCGGGGCGCCGAAGCCTTTCAGGGTAACTTCGCCAAGGTCTTCGAACAGGAGCCCTTTGCCGAGGCACAGCTCGGCGATCGCGTTCGATACCAGGATTTGTTCCGGCTGCGCGTGCGCGCAGAGACGTGAGGCCAGTTGAACGGTTGATCCGAACAGGTCGTTATTTTGTTCAACCGGTTCGCCTGCCGCGGCGCCGACTCGGACGGTAAGCGAACGCTCGGGATTTGTTTTCGCATGCTTGTCCAATTCGCGCTGAATTTGAATTGCGCATCGGACAGCGTTGGCCGCCGAGACGAAGGATGCCATGATGCCGTCGCCGGTGTGTTTGACCTCGCGGCCACCAAGGACTGACAACGCATCGCGCACGATCGTGTCGTGGATGCCCAGCATTGCAAGCGCCGCTTCGTCCCCCAGCGATTGAGTTAGTGTCGTTGAATTTACTATGTCCGTGAACAGAATCGTTCGGATTCCGGGGTCTCGCGCGTCGGGTCCGCCGCCCGGTAGCACGACCGCGCCTGCCTCATTCGTCTCGACGCCGCCCAAGAATCCTTCCGCAACTTCAGGCTGTATTTCGATGATCTTCTCGGCCAGCATCCCGTGAGCTTCGCGATGCACGCATTCTGCTGCTTCAGCGTTTGGTGCATGGCAGAGACAAAAAACTTTGCCTGCCTTTTCGTTGACCCAGTATTTGGTGTATTCAACGCCGTATTTCCGCTGCGTTTCCATGTCCTTGGCGTGGGCCTTCGCGACATCTTCCTTCGTGGTCCCCTCCGGAAGCTCGTGAATGTCCATATATAACGGCATGGCGGGAAATTTTAGCGCGATATTGCGCGATGCAAAACGCTGATGTTCGCCGGCTGATTCAACGTCTGGTAGACGACGCAATAGCGCTCAGTCAGGCGAATCAGCGTGGCGAGTTGGTCTTCACTCGCGTCAGTGATCAGATCGAAATTTAGGCGAATTTCTTTGAACCCAACCGGCACGTCTTTGGAAACGCCGAGCGTGCCGCGAAAATCGAGATCGCCCTCCGCTCGGATTGTCGCGCTGCGCAAGGAAATGTTCAGAGCAGTGGCGACTGCACTTAGCGTAACGCCCGCGCAACCTACCAGCGCTTCCAATAACATGTCGGCCGAACATGCGCTCTGGCCATCGCCGCCTGTCGCAGGGTGAAGACCGGCTTCGACGCGCGCCTTTCCCGTTTCGAGTTTACAGGTGACGTTTTCGCCGATTCGCCCTTCTGCCTGAAGAGTGACCAACGCTGTCTCTGGGCGCTCTCGATACTTGGCCTTTAGCGGTGCTTGTAATGATCTCAGCTTATCAGCATTCATTATTAGTGGGATTCACGTTGGTGAGACTGTAGAGACAGCCGCGCCGGCTGCAACGAACGGGATGTCTGCAGGCGACACGCCTGCCGTTACAGAAAGGGGGACAAGCTTTCCGCGACGAGAAAATGCGAATTGTAGAATCAGGGGGCCGCGCCTGGTTCTGAATTTGCGCCCGTTGGCTTGATGTTTTGGTTCACACGAAAGAAATTGTCGGGATCGTATTTGTTTTTGATCTCAACCAGCCGCTGGTAATTATCGCCGTAGGTTTTTTTCACTCGTTCTTCGCCTTCGTCGCCCATCAAAAAGTTCACATACGCTCCGCCGGCAGAATACGGGTGAACGGCATCGTAATAACTCTTTGTCCATGAGACGATTTTTTCCTTGTTAGCCGGATCAGGATCAACGCCCACGATCACCTGCGCCCATTTGGCGTCCCGATAATTCCAGGCAGTATCGGTTTTGCCGACGCGGGACGCTGCACCGGTTATGGGATACATGTGCATGGTGGAGTGCATCGATGGAAGCGCCTCGGCAAAGGGAATGTGTTTGGCAATCGCATCATCGCTCAACTCGTTCACGAAATCGGCGCGCCAGTACCACTGCAAGCCCGGGGGATAAAGCGCGTCGAACATGCTTTGCAGCGCCGGATGCGGAATGGGTCCTACAAAATCGACCGCGGGTTTCTTGAAAGCGCGGATGGGCTTGAAAATCTCTTCTGCTTTCTGCTGAGGACCGGCGTACGCCCATACTACTCCGCACATTTTTTTCAGGTGCAAGTGTTCTGGGAAAGGCGGTGCCGGTGGCACGGTGAGAAATGCAAAGAAGCCATTCAAATCAGCAGGGGCCGCTGGAATAAGCTCGCGATACCATTTCATGATGTCGGTTGCTTCACTCAATTCATAGAGCATCGGGCCACCATACAGAATATCGACGGGATGCAGTTTGAACGTAAACGAAGTTACGACCCCAAAGTTCCCGCCGCCGCCCCGAAGTGCCCAGAACAAATCGGAGTTCTCATCAGCGTTCGCTTTCACAAACTTGCCGTTCGCCAAGACCACATCCGCGGAGAGCAAATTGTCGATGGTCAATCCGTATTTCCGGGTGAGATGACCGATTCCTCCACCCAGCGTCAACCCGCCGACGCCTGTACTGGAAATGAATCCGCTCGGAGTGGCCAATCCGAACACATGCGTGGCGTGATCTACATCGCCCCAAACGCATCCCCCGCCGACGGTGACAGTGCGCGCCGCCGGATCGACCCGCGTATATTTTATGGGACTGAGGTCGACGACCAGGCCATCATCGCAAATTCCCAACCCTCCGGCGTTATGACCGCCGCCGCGAATGGAGAGGAGCACGTCATTTTCTCTCGCAAAATTCACTGAGCGAATCACGTCAGCGACATCTGCGCAGCGCACAATCAGCCGCGGCTTCTTGTGAATCATTCCGTTGTACACCTTGCGGGCTTCATCATAATCTTTGTCGGTCGGTTCTATGAGTCGACCGCGAAGGTTTGCTTTAAAATCGCCAATAGAATTTTCGTTAAGCATATCAGGAAGCAGCAGGTTCGTTTTCAGTCGGACTTTCGTCCCGTTCGACGCGACATGATAGGGGGTTCTCTCGGTCACTGTCCACAACGTAGAATGTAGTAATCAACTACTTTGTATGTAGTATCGCTCTGGCACTGATGACCATCCGCTATGGTCAATTCTGCCCCGTGTCCAAAGCTGCCGAAGTTTTATGGGAACGGTGCACGATTCTCATCATTCGCGACCTTTTGCTCGGCACGACGTGCTTCAACCGGTTGGCCTTCATCCCTCGACCGCTCAACTGGCAAGCGACAAAGCTACCCTACAGTTTGGGCGCGGCGCTTTTTTCTTGTAGCGCCTATTCTTTCTTCGCTAGGCTCGCCAAGAACGAAACCTTGCTGCGATGCTCCTACAAGACAAAGTTTGGAGTCGCCGCGATTTCCTGAAGCTGGTTGGCCGGGCAGGACTGATCAACGCTGTTCCGACGCTTGCGAGTGCCGCTGCCACACTCAATCCCGACACGGTATGTATTTCGATCCTGCACACGACGGATTTGCACGGCCATATTCTCCCCACCTTCGACTATGACGGAAATCCAGATCGCGGTGGATTGGCGCGTTGCGCGACGCAAATCAGACGCTGGCAGCGGGAAAATCCCAATTCGATCTTGATCGACGTAGGTGACGTGTATCAGGGCACCGACGTCAGCCTTCGAAACAAAGGGGCGTTGATGATCGATCTGTTCAATCACCTCCAATACGATGCCTGGGTGCTCGGCAATCATGAATTTGATTGGGGGATGGAATGCTTCCAACAGGCATTGCAGCAATCAAACATGCCAGTCCTTGCCGCGAACATGCTGATGGAAGGAAAACCGGAATGTCCAGACGCGAAGCATCCGTTTGCAAAAATTCAGCCGTTCATTTTGAAGGACGTTGCGGGGATCAAAATCGCGATCATCGGCGTCACGACACCTGGGATGCCGTTTTGGCTTTGGCCGGAGTTTACGCGGGGACTTGATTTTCGGCATCCGGTCGACCCTGTTCGCAGGGCGGTTGCGAAGGCGAATAGCGCAGGCGCGGATGCGATCGTGTTAACAGGTCACATGGGACTCAAGATGCGGACGGGTGGCGATGATTTTGCCAACACAGTAATGGCGTTGACGTCGGAATTTCCACAGATGGCAGTTTTTATTGCCGGCCATACGCATCAGGACATCCCAAGTCGGCTAACGAATGGCGTGCTGTTTACGCAAGCTGATCATTTCGGGATTCATGCGGGGCGCGTTGATCTTCTCTTCGATCGCAATTCAAAGAAGCTCCTGCGCCGGGAAGCGATCTGCGAGTTGATGGATAAGCGCTTCGACTTTGATCAGGCGGTCCTTTCACGAGCGAAATCGCAGCTCGCTGAATCGAGCGCCGCGGTGTCGCAACCGATCGGGGAACTGGCCGAGACGCTACGAGGCCGCAGCCATCCCGGTCGGCCAAGTGACGTTGAGAGGCTGATCGGAGCGGCAATCATGGAAATGTTGCTGGAACGAAATGTGCCGGTTGATGGAGTCATGCACGGGGTATTCGATGACAAGGCCGATTTGATCGCCGGCCCGAAAACAGTGAATGACGTCTGGAACATCATTCCTTTCGAGAACTACATTGTGACGGCGCAGCTCTCGCCCGAGGAAATAAAGATTGCGATGGAAGACGTGTTCTCCAGCCACCAAAAACGCGATCTGCTTGGATTTGAACTGAAAACGGAAGGTCGCGGCAGCAGCTGCAGGATCGTCTCGATGGCTCTCGTCAACCGGGAGCCGCTGGATCGCAACAAGAAATACGTCGTCGCGTTTAACAGCTTCGATGCCCGCAGTGGCGGCCATCATTTTATGAAATTGCGGGCGTTCCTCGAGCGACCGGAAGCCAACTGTACCCTTCACCCGGTGCAAACGCGTGATGCGCTCATTGGGTACTTCCAGCGCCACAAAATCGTCCATCGGCTGGCCACGGTGAACTCTCTGGCAATCGCCGCATAAATCAGTTCCTCTTGCAAAAACGATGTATCCTGCTTGCCTATTCCGCCATGCGGCTCGGAACATTTTGCATAATCGGTTTACTGCTTTCGGCTGGCCTTGCCTGGTCGCAAACGGTAAAAGTTGGCTCACCGACACCGGCAGCGACACCGGCGCTGCCGGAACTCCGTCCTGCGCTGCTCGGAACAGGTCCCGATTCGCTGATAAACAAGATCGATACTGCCGATCTGATTAAAAAGGGTCAGAAAGACGCTGCAATTATGTTTTCGTGTCTTGTGGCGCCGACTGGCGATGTCGTTCGAAGCGCCTGTTATCGCGGCACGCGGGAATCGGAGTTGCTCGAGCAGGAGGTATTAAAACGCCTGGCAAACACGAAGTTTATACCCGCGATTCATAATCACCAGCCGGTCATTGCTGTTTTTTTTGGCACGACAACATTCGCAGTCGTGAAGGGCAAACCGCGACTGCGCATCTTTTGCAATCAGCAACTCGACGAACTGAAAAAGGAAAGTGATTTCATTGATCCGCAGCCCTACGTGGGCCCGGGTTCAAAGTTCACCGGAATACATTACCCGGACACGGGAACGACAGTGATGCTGACTGGTATTGTCGAGCTTGCACTCGATGTCGATGCTACGGGCAATCTGAGAAACATCCAGATCGTAACTCAGGAGCCCCCGTATCTGGGTTTCGGACAGGCGGCCCTGTCCGATTTTGACGGGGCAAAATTTATTCCGGCGTTCCGCAATGGCAAACCTGTCGACTGCAAAGTCACGATTCCAGTTTATTACAAGCCACCAGGCTCCTAGACGGATCGGTCGCCGATTTGCCATCCTGGCAGCCTGGCAGCGATATCTCCGACTTCGAACGCGCGCGATTTTTGTCGATGGGGATTTTGTGACCTCGTACCTGTTTTCGAATTAAACTGATCAGTTTGGGCGTACAATTTTTCATGGTTCGTGGATTTGTCGCTGTGGCTGCTCTTTGGTGCCTTGCCTGCTTTGTTTCGGCTCAGAGCACCAGTTCCGACCGACGGCCTCGCACTTCGGATTTAGGGCTCAAGGTTGGCATTCTGCCTACCGGGCCACTTAACGCCATCACGGATGTTGCGGGAGTTGAGGTCGGCCACACGACAATCGTCAACGGAGACAACGTGCGGACCGGTGTGACAGCCATTCTGCCGCATTCGGGTAATCTCTACCGAGAAAAGGTGCCCGCCGCGATTTTCGTTGGAAACGGTTTTGGGAAGCTGACTGGCTCTACGCAAGTCGATGAGATGGGCGAAATTGAAACACCAATCCTCCTAACAAACACCGTGAGTGTGCCGCGGGTCGCAGACGCGGTGACAACCTACATTCTGAGTTTACCGGGAAACAGTGATGTTCTCTCAGTTAATCCCGTGGTGGGCGAGACCAATGATGGATACCTGAGCGACATTCGCGGGCGTCACATCACATCCGATGATGTTTTCGCCGCAATCAAGAAGGCGAGGACCGGCCCGGTTGAAGAGGGGGACGTGGGCGCTGGTACCGGGACGGTGGCGTTTGGTTGGAAAGGAGGAATCGGAACGTCGTCGCGAAAACTGCCTCAGAACCTTGGTGGGTACACGGTCGGGGTTCTGGTGCAGACAAATTTTGGAGGCATTCTCACGATTGCTGGCGCTCCTGTTGGTGAGGAACTGGGTCGGTACTACCTGCACAAGGAGTTGCAGGACGCTAACGGGAAAGACAAGGCAGACGGGTCGTGCATGATCGTTATCGCAACAGATGCGCCCATCGACGCGCGGAACCTGAGGCGCCTTGCAGCGAGGGCGTGCCTGGGCATGGCCCGCGCTGGAAGTGCCGCCTCGAATGGCAGCGGGGATTATGCGATCGCGTTCTCAACCGCACCACAGTTACGAATTCATGCGTCTGACAAGGCGCCGACGCGACATGTCGAACTACTGACCAATGACGCGATGTCGCCGCTCTTTCTGGCTGTAATCGAAGCGACCGAAGAAGCTATTTACAACTCAATGTTTCGAGCAACAACAATGACCGGGAACGGGCACACGGTCGAGGCACTGCCTATCGATAAAACAATCGAAATACTGAGGGAGCACCGATCCATCAAGTGAGGACCGTCGCGGTGGCGAGCAAGATTGTCAGTGCCTCTTTTTTCAAACGTGATCCGCTCACTTGTGCGCGCGAATTGATTGGAACAGAACTAATTTGGGGCGATTGCTCGGGGACAGTTGTCGAGGTGGAAGCGTATGCCGCAATCAACGACGAGGCCGCGCATACGTTTACACGACCGAGCGCGCGCAGTTTTATCGAGCGAAATAACGCCGGGGCCGCCTATGTCTATTTCAATTATGGAATGCACTGGATGTTGAACGTTCTGGTTAAAGGCGATGAGAACGGTTTCGTTTTGATTCGTGCGCTGGAGCCAAAGAGAGGCATCGAACAAATGAAGAAACGCCGCGGCCTCAACGACGTGAAACGTCTTTGCTCGGGACCTGGCAAGCTCACGCAGGCGCTCGACATCACCAATCGTCATCATGAAATGGATTTGTGTTCTGACCTGCGACATTGCTTCGTTCGCAACATCGCAACATCTGCCGATGTGGTGGCCGACAAGCGAATTGGAATCACGCGCTCCGCGCATTACCCATGGCGTTTCACGCTGAGGGGGAGTGAGTTTGTAAGCCGGGCGGTGAAACTGTAGTCGTTTCCCTCTGCGAAATGCGACGCTGACTTTGCTGAAGCACGCGCGTCGCGCAGGAGGCCGGCCGCTACAGCATTGACTCGCTTTGCGCTTGATCGAAGTTCTTCGCTTCAATGATGAAAGCTAAACAGCGCGTTTTACTGGGGATGAGCGGGGGAGTGGACTCCAGCGTCGCGGGATATTTGTTACGTGAGCAGGGCTACGAGGTTATCGGCGTAACCATGAAAGTATGGCCGCAGGACTGTATCTCCCGCGCGGAAGACAAATGCTGCGGCCCACAGGCGATCGCCGATGCTCGAGGCGTTGCGCATTCACTCGGTATTTCGCATTACGTCGTCGATGAAGCCGACCAGTTCGAACGATTGGTCATTGATTATTTCTCCAGCGAATACCAGGCCGGCCGGACGCCGAATCCATGTGTGATGTGCAACGAAAAGCTCAAGTTCGGCAATCTTTGGAGCAAAGCAGCGGCCTTGGGTTGCGACTACATTGCAACGGGGCATTACGCAATCATTGAACATCACGCCGATCACGCAATTCTGCGAAAAGGCCTCGACCTGCGCAAGGATCAGTCTTATTTCCTTTTCAGTTTGCGCCAGCCGCAGCTTCGACGAGCGCTCACTCCGCTGGGTAAAATGACGAAGCCGCAAATCCGCGAAATCGCGCACTCGTTAGGCCTCAAGGTTGCGGACAAGGTGGATAGCCAGGAAATCTGCTTTGTTCCCGGGAACGATTACAAGGCATTTTTGCGTTCCCACCTTGGCGAAAACGAGTTTCATCGCGGCGAGATTTACGACGTCGCAGGGAATTTTCTGGGCGAACACGAGGGCATTGAACTGTTCACCATCGGGCAGCGCAAGGGGTTGCCGGGCGGCTCGCCGGGGCCGCGATACGTTGTCAACCTCGATCCGGCGACGAATCGCGTGATCGTGGGAGATGCTGATGATTTAGTCACAGACGAATTCGAGATCGATCGAGTGAATTGGCATGTTGTAGCCGGGATCGGTGATCCCGGCTCGTCCTTCGAGTGCGCAGTAAAGATCCGTTATAGCCACCCAGGGACGCGCGCTACGCTGACGCAACTCGAAAATGGGCGCGCGCATGTGCGGTTGCACAATCCTCAACGGGCTGTGGCTCCGGGGCAGGCAGCAGTGTTTTACGATGGCGACATCGTTCTCGGTGGCGGTTGGATTTGCCGGGGCGAGCCTACGCGTCATCCTGGACGGAGCGACGCGGAGTCGAAGGATCCCGTGATGCTAGCGTAAGGTAATGCCACAGAATTTGATTCGCTCACTTCCCGCTCGCTCAGCCTGCGGCCTTCCCGTCCATGTCGCTGCTTCCCAAGCCGCTCCATTCTCGACCACGCTCGGAATGACAAAGGCCCTTTGACCGCGATGGCCGATCAAGTCTTCCTCGTCATCAGTACTTTTCCCGATTTGGAGACTGCCAATCGCATCGCGGAAGCGTTGGTTGCTGAAAAGTTGGCCGCATGCGCCAACCTCATTCCGGCCGTTCACTCGATCTATCACTGGAAAGAAAAAATCGAGACTGCTGGCGAAGTTATGGTCTTCTTCAAGACAACGGCGGATCGACTGGCAGTGTTTGGTGAAAAACTACGCTCGCTTCACCCTTACGAGGTCCCTGAGTTGATATGCATCAAGATCGATTGCGGATCGCCGGATTATTTGCGCTGGGTAATGGATAACTGCCGCTAAACTCGACGCCTTAAAGCAGTCAAGTTTCAAACCGCGCCACGGCGTTTGTAGTTAAGCGCGAAGATCGTGACGCCGATGAGATTGGCTACCAGAGTCACCACAATGATTTTTGCGGCGAAGACCAACGGGTTAGGCACATCAATGATCGGATAGATGGTGAAGAAGATGGCCAGCAGACACACCATAAGACCGCAGCCGGCCGCGACTCGCAACCAGGTGCGCGCTCTGGCTCGTATCGCGGCCGCGCCTGCGATCGGGATTGCAAACATGATCGTATAAACGATTCCGTAAAAAACATTGGCAGCGTTGTCCACGAGTTGAAATGCTTCCTGCAAACCGGCGCCGATCTGGCTTAAGACGGCAATCACCAACGTGATCGCGCCGACGAACATGATTGAGTTAACGGGCGTTTTGTAGCGCGAATGCAAGCGCGAAAACCATACCGGCAAGAGGTGATCCCAGCCGGCCACCATCGGCAAACGGGAGCTGCCGGTGAAATGAATACTCATCGAGGATATCGAGCGCACGGTCATTAGCAGAATCCCCACTGACGCGATGGTGCCGGCGATCCGGAACGAATGCAGGCCGAGTCGCAACGTCTGCGGGACCGGGCCGATTAGATCGATTTGATTATTTCCTATGAAAGCAAGGACTGAGCTCGTCCCAAGAACGAACATCAGCGCGATGATCGGAGCAGCGATAATAACGGAGCGTCCTATGTTGCGTGCCGGTGCATGGGCTTCACCGGCCAGAATGCCCACGTATTCAAATCCGCTCAGTCCGCCCACCGCCAGTTTGCTGAAGATGTTGAAGCAATAAAAGAGCGACATGGCGGGTGCGGCGATTTGAAGCGGGCGATACGAGCTGAGGTCACCGCGAACGAGACTGATGAAGGGCAGAACAATTAAGGCCCCATAAGCCAGGAACATCGCGAATCCGCCGATGTTGTGGACCCATTTGCCTAACGAGAGCCCGCGAACGCCGGTCCACCCGAGACCACTTACCAGCACGCAACTGACGAGCGAGACACACCACGGACTCTCTCGCATCCACGCAGCTGCATCGCCCAAGGCATAGGAAATGTTTGTGGTGATGAACATTCCGCCCAGGGCGATCACCATGATTGATAAAAGCCAGAGATTCCAAGCGACGATGAAGCCTGTGAATTCGTTAAACGCGAGCTTTGCCCACTGGTAAATTCCGCCCTCCAACGGCATCAATCGGCTCAGATAGATAACTACGGCGGCTTGCGGAATGTAGAAGAGTAGAATCGCGAGGACCCAGAAAAAAAGATGCGATGTTCCAAGTTTTGCAGCAGTACCGACCCAGCTCGAGCCAACCACAAACACGATCTGTGTCAGGACGAGATCGCCAAGCCCGAGCGGTTTTTTGAGCGCAACGCTCTGTTCTTCGACACTGCGTTCTGCGCGATCGAGGTTGGATGCCACGAAGCGAATTGTATGGCATGCGCTTCGCTTGCCCATGGGAAAATGGAATCGGCAGGCACGCGCCTGGCCTATAACATCGGATTAATCGTGCTCGTGTTCAGGCCTTTTAGGCGGCGGCGGTTCGTTTCGAAACTCGCGATGACGGACTCTTCCACCAGCGTAGGCGATGTAAGCCCCGCCTCCCAAAGTCACGGCGCCCAACAAAATTACCGCGACAGCGAGCGGCACGGCGGATTTGGGCCATTTGATTGGAGCACCGATGGCAACCGCGCTCACAGCCGCGAGCACATAGAAGATCCAAATGAGGTCCTCACCTCGATCTCTATGTTCATCAAGCCAGGCTCTTCCATCGTCGTCCGCCATGGAAAGAACGCGGTCGTAGCCTTGTTCGCCAAATTCGTAAACAGGCCACGCTGATGCGGAACTGATGAGCACAAGCGCCAGGGTTGCGATTTGAGCGGGGCGACTCTTCAAAATTAAAGCAATCAGGAGTCCGATCAATCCCACAAGGAGACCGTAAAGCGGCAATGGATTGAGCAGCACGTGAATATATTCCGGCTGCCGTAAATCGCGTAGCAGGGCCTCGATCATAGCTTCCCTTGCCACTGGGTCCCGCCGACCTGTGCGGTTCGTGCCGCCTGGTTTGGCAAATATTTTTTCCAGTCAGCAATCGTGAAATGCCACCACTCGGTGCGCAATCCCCAGAACCCTGCATTTCGCATTGCGATCTGCAGCAAATGCACGTGCGCGCGAATATCGGCATGAGGCCCCACGTAACGCCACATTGCGGCGGGCGTAAAATCGTCAAAATCGCTGGGCATACGCACGGGACGATTCCACCCATCGACTAAAGTAGCATCGACAGCGATGCCCCAACTGTGCAGGGACCCGACGCCAATTTCAGGATTGGCAACGTAATCGCTGTTGTGTGACGCGCGCCAAAGCTTTTCCTGCACGGTTACGGGCCGGTACGCATCCCAGATTTTCAGTCCAAATTGGTAGCGCCGCAGAAACGCCTGCGCTACGACCAACGCTGAAGCAACTTCTGGGCGAGCGAGCGCGCATGCGCCGTGAGGATAAAGCGGGTGTCCAACAAGATTATTTGCCTCTGCATAGCGCAGTTCGACAATGATTGTCGGATCGGCTGATCGGATATCAACCAGTGGGCCGCCGGCGTCTGCCGTGAATGGCGGCAATGCCACTGCCATCGCGGCAAACAAAGGAATCTGAAAGCGTCGCATTTGGTGGTCAGTGTACTGCTACTACTTGGGCAGCCTCTGTTTTTGCCAAGCGTTCGAGGAGAAGGCGAGCGCTATTTTCAGGGACCTCGAAGCGTAATTCCAGGTTTGAGCTGCTCGGTCTTTGGATCTCCGGCGGCCGGGAGTAAAGCAACAGTTCCGAATTCGGCAAACGCAGCCATTGCTGCGGATTATCGCGCAAATTTCGCGCGAGCTCGGCAGCATTTTTGGCGGAGTTCACTTTTACGAGGACTCTGGCTCTTACCGGATTTTGGAGATTCACCGCAAGACCCAGTAATTGTGAAGCCTCGAGCAGTTCGGGCGCAAAGATTGGATTAAAAACGCGTGCAAGATCAGGCGGATCGCGGGAAATCAATCGCACTGCGCTCTCGCGGTCGAGCGCTTGGAAACGGTCGAACAGTTGGCCGGTGATTTTGAGATCCGGTTTCATTCCGAGTCGCACCAGCACCAGTTCATCCACCGCCGTCGGCGTTCCGACGGCGAGCGTGGCAGGTCCAACCCTGGCAACTGCAAAATCCGGCGGTCGTTCCCAAACTGGCAAGCCGCTGATGGCCCGCTTTTGGAAGGCCTTGTCGCCTGCGATTGCACGAATGACCTTCGGAGCGGAGCGGCGCGCTTCAACCAGGACGAACTCCCGCGTTTCGCCAGTTTCATTGGTTGTAATTGCACGAGTGATACGTGTTGCATCCCGAGACAGGTTTAATCCCGGGGTCGCGGCAGCAACCCCGATTAATCCCGGCCATAGTTTGGGCTCCTCTTTGCGCCAGCGCTTTGCGATGTCCGCCCGTTCAAATTGATCGGCGTTAATCGACAAAATCGTGTCGGTTTCCTGCGGCAGCCATTCGCGACCTCGTGGGGATTGGAAAATTACAAGCAGGGTGATTGCAAGCAGGACCAGCACCGAGAAAATGCTGAAATAAAATTTCCGCAGCTCCTGCTTATCGATCTGGCTTGAGAACGACGCCAGTTCTGCCTTGTGCGCCAAATGCCGATCCACCGCCTCACGGCGGCGATGCGCCTCGGTCAAAAGATGGGCGGCGTTTGGCGGGGCAACGCCCTGCGCGGCGAGGTGCCGGCCAATGTTCAAATACGCCGGATTTTTTCGCTCTTCGACTGTCTGATGGCGTGCGCGTGCATCGCGCGCTGCTTCTTGCTGAGCGCGGATGTTATCATTCAATTTCCGGTCGCGCGATTCAAACTCGCTTCGGGTCCGCGCAATGTTTTTTTCCATCGCCGAAAGTTCCGCTTCTGCGGCATTCAATTTCTCCTTGGCCAAACGCGCCGCCTCTGCGCTGCCAAGACGCGCCCGGACCAGTTCTGCACGTTTTTCCGGAAGCCGCGCTCGTCGCGCGGAAATACTGGCGGAGCGCGCTTCCAAATCAGCGGGAGCCGGATCAAGCGCATGCAGATCGGAAAGTTGTTTCAACAGATTACGGTCCGCAGCCTCGCTTTCCTGAATGCGTCGTTCTACGGCGGCCAGTTCGCGCTCGCAGACGTCAACGTTGCTCTTTACGTGATTGCGTTTTTGGACAAGGGGCCTTTTTTCCGCCTCTAGTTTTGCAATCGCCTCAGCTTGTTCGCGCGCGTTCTGTTGCCGTTCTTCTTCGATCTTTTTTATTCCTTCTTCGATTCGTGCAATTCGAAGTGCGACTTCCTTTTGTTCCTGCTCCAGTTTCTTAAGAGCCACGATCTCATTGCGCAGCTCGGGAAAATTGGCCGCCTGGGTGGTGCCTTCGCGCCCCAGATTGATTTCGCTCTTCTGCAACAGACGCTTCTCGTGACGAAGCGCGATGCGCGTTCGCTGGCGCCGGATTTTCAATCCGATCTCGCGAAAGCCGGTGCGAATGAAACTCACGGGTGAACGCTATCCGAATGCGCGCCACGAAAAAGAAATTTCAGCGATGCGCATCCGTGTTATTGGGCCTATCCGATCCATGGGAGGAATGGGCCTGATGGAGTTACTCTTCCGATTCGGCCAATTTTGCCAATACGCTGAAGTCTTCGAGCGTAGTTGTATCGCCAGTGACTCGCGCGCCGCCGGCGATTTCTTTCAGCAGCCGCCGCATGATTTTGCCACTGCGCGTCTTCGGAAGCGCTTCGGCGAAACGGACTTCGTCTGGTTTTGCGATTGCACCGATATGCATGCCGACATGTTCTCGCAGTTCCGCTTTCAATCCGCCAGTAGCATTAACGCTTGCTTTCAGTGTCACAAATGCGACGACACCCTGACCCTTTAGCTGATCCGGCCTCCCAACGACCGCGGCCTCGGCGACCTGCGGGTGACTGACCAGCGCGCTTTCAATTTCCGACGTGCCGAGCCTGTGGCCTGCCACGTTGAGGACATCGTCGATTCGGCCAACGATCCAGAAATAGCCGTCTTCATCGCGACGCGCACCGTCCCCGGTGAGGTAACTGCGTTTAAATTCGCTCCAGTACTGCTGCCGATAACGGGCCTTATCGCCGTAAATCGTGCGCAACATCGCTGGCCAGGGCCGGCGAATGATTAGCTTGCCGCCTGCATTCGGTCCGACTTCGTGCCCTTTCTCATCAACAACAGCTGGATCGACGCCGAAGAATGGCAACGTTGCGCTGCCTGGTTTGGTCGGAATCGCGCCCGGCAGAGGACTGATCAGGATCGATCCTGTTTCAGTCTGCCACCACGTATCCACAATCGGGCAACGCCCGCCGCCGATATTCTTGTAATACCACATCCACGCCTCTGGATTGATTGGTTCGCCTACTGTGCCGAGAAGCCGAAGCGAAGAAAGATCGTGCTTCGCTACCCACTGATCGCCCCAGCGAATAAATGCGCGGATCGCCGTTGGAGCGGTATAAAGAATGTTAATCCGATATTCTTCAATGATTTTCCAGAACCTGTCCGGTTCCGGCCAATTCGGTGCGCCTTCGTACATGACGGTTGTGGCACCGTTGGCGAGCGGACCATAGACGATGTAGCTGTGGCCGGTGACCCAGCCGACATCTGCCGTACACCAAAAAATATCTTCATCTCGAATGTCGAAGATGTACTTCGTGGTCGAATAAACGCCGACCAAATAACCGCCAGTGGTGTGGAGGATGCCTTTTGGTTTGCCAGTGGAGCCACTTGTATAAAGAAGATAAAGCGGATGCTCGCTGTCGAGTGGTATGGGCGGGCAGTTCGCGTCGACGTACTCCAGTTCGCGATGCCACCAGACGTCGCGGCCTTCTTCCATGTGAATCTCGTTTCCTGCACGACGAAAAACGATCACGCGCCGGACAGACGTGCCATCATGGAGCGCCTCATCGACATTTTTCTTCAACGTGACAATTGCGCCGCGGCGGTGTGCGCCGTCGGCTGTGACGACCGCGATCGCACCGCTGTCGGCAATACGATCCCGAATGCTGTCGGCGCTAAATCCGCCAAAGACTACTGAATGCACGGCACCAATCCGCGCGCAGGCGAGCATGGCAATCGCGCTCTCAGGAATATTCGGGAGATAAATAATGACACGATCGCCTTTCTTGATGTTGTTTCGTTTCAAGACATTGGCGAAACGGCAAACTTCGCGATGCAGCTGTTGATAGGTAAGGGTACGTTTGTCGCCGGGTTCGCCTTCCCAGATGATTGCCGCCTTGTTCCGGCGCGGGCCGGTCAGATGCCGGTCCAGGCAATTTTCTGAAATATTGAGTTTTCCTCCGACGAACCACTTCGCGAATGGCGCTTTCCATTCGAGCACCTTTTTCCATCTCGCGCGCCACACGAGCTCATTTGCTTCGCGCGCCCAGAATTTTGCCGGCTGGTGAATTGATTGTCGGTACATCCGGCGATATTGAGCGAGACTTTTAATTCGAGCGTTTTTTGCAAAATCTCTTCGTGGTTTAAAAACACGCTTCTCAACCAGGTGCGACTCGATGTTGTCGTGCATGAGCAGTCCCTAATATGCCGAAGAAATTCTCAGAGCAAGCGCGCCGTTTTGTCGTTGCAGAGGCGGCTGTCCCCAGCCGCATACGTTTAAGGGCGGATTGCGGCTGGGGGCAGCCGCCTCTACAACTAAAGGATGATCGAACCGCCAAATGACGAATATTTCATGCGTGAAGCATTACGGATGGCGAGCAAGGCGGCGCAGTCCGGCGAAGTGCCGATCGGCGCAGTCGTCGTTCGTGAAGGCAAAATCATCGCCCGCGCTCATAATCAGGTGGAATTGCTCAAAGACGCTACAGCGCATGCGGAAATGCTGGTATTGACGCAGGCTGAAGCGGCGGTGGGCGACTGGCGACTGGTCGATTGCGATCTGTACGTGACTAAGGAACCATGCCCGATGTGCGCCGGTGCGCTTGTCCACACCCGAGTGCGGCGCGTGATTTTTGGCTGTGCCGATCCAGTTGCCGGGGGCGCGGGAAGCGTGGTCAACCTCCTGCAAATGCCGACTTTGAACCACCGATGCGACGTGGTGGTTGGTGTTTTGCAAAACGAATGCGCCGCGATCCTTAAGGATTTCTTTCGCCAAAAACGCGACGCGCGCGAAAAGATCGGCCATCCTCAGACCGGCTAAGTAGGCATTCCGGCGCCATGATCAACGGGTTCGCTTCATCATTGTTGAACCGGGATCAGACGGTGTGTTTCATGCGCCACAAAATCTTGAAAAGGGCGGTCATGGAATCTCTCCACGCACCATGCACCATCTGAAAAGCTCTTTTCCGGTCTGGAGAGCGTTTTGTTTCGCATACTCTTTTCTCGTTGTCGAGTCCCCGATAAATTTTCGCGTAGTAATCACACGAAGATGACAAATTTATGCTCTGACGATGGAGATTATGGGTTGACTGATCCCGGTGAGTGGATTCTAATTTTGCACTCTCTCCGTGGTGTATAATTCGGGGCAGTTTTGAAGGTCACCGGACAATCACCTCATCCTGCAAAATTGCGATTGCTCCAATATGAAAAGAAGCCATTCTCCAACACTGATGGGGATTATCGGAATCGCTGGAGGATTAATGATCATGTTTGCTTTTCCTGTCGGGAAAGTTGAGCCGGCAATTCCGACCATCAAAGTCCCAGGTCCCTATCCATATGAAACACCTGTGCGAGTTCCGGCGCCCGACATTGCTGAATCAACGGTCTTACCCACGCCTGCTCCTTTTCCCTATGCCGAATCGTCGCTTTCGCCGTCGGTTGCTCAAGACCGCGATTCACGAGCAGCAGGCCCCCGTCGCCGGCTTACGGCGAAGGCAGTGCGCGAAGTAGCATTCAAATACAACGGAGTGCCAAATTTTTGCGGATTTCTGGCAGCACTTCCTGCCAACGTTAGCGTGTTCGATCCAAAACTCGGCAGAACACGTACACTTGTAAAAGGAGACCGCGTAATAGGTAAAAATGTGGCGTGGTTCCGCAAACGCAGGCAGGCGCGTCCGAAATCAAATGACCGAACGGTCGTCTCAGTGGAAGAACTCGGCAGGCGGAATTCAGGCATTTAATTCCGTCATTCGTCGCGATGCTGCATTTGATCGGTAGGGCGATCACTCCCTGAGCGCCGTCGCTAAAGCGTCTGAACTCCGTCACGTTTTAAACGCGCCGGAATTGCAGTTGCGCTATCGGCGTGTCCACGAGAATCGTTTCAGCGATGAAGATGACGATATTTAAGGGCAGCGAAATTGAGGTAGAGAAAGAAATCAACAACTGGCTAAAAGCCGAGCGCATCAACAAAATTCGCCACGTTACGCACGTAAATTCCGGTGTGATGGTGTACATCACTGTTTGGTGGCATCACCTGGATGCGGGTAAAAATCCAGCGATGACGCACGGGTTGTCTTGATTACATCTGCGCTCAACTCGATGCCCTGCCCGATTGTAAGCCGCAGCCCGTAAGTGGTGTCACTTTTAAAGCTGCCTCGCTAGGATTTGAACCTAGACAGAGAGATCCAGAGTCTCTAGTGCTACCGTTACACCACGAGGCAACAGCAAATCAGAAAATCCGAAATTCGAACATCGAAAGCCGAAACAAGCCCAAAAATACGGAAATGGTCAAATCGGGAAAGCGTGTTTTTCCCCGGAAATTTGCGACTTCACCTTTTTATATTCGGATTTGTTTTGACATTCGGGGTTCGGATTTCGAATTTCGCTTAGTTGCTGAGAACGATTTCCTCGCCTTCGCGCGCGCCGTCCACTTCAAGTTCCTTTCCACTTTCGCGGATTAAGCGGCGCGCATCCTCCACCATGGCATCGACCCTTGTGTCATCGTGACTTGGATCGTGATGAAAAAGCAGTAGCCTGCGGACTTTCGCGTCGAGCGCCAGTGTAACGGCGCTGGAGATCGAACCGTGTCCCCATCCTACGTGACTTTCGTACTCGGCATCAGTGTATTGCGCGTCGAGAATCAGAATATCGCTGCCGTGAAGAAACTCGACTAGCCCGATTCGATCCTCTTCAGCAGTCTTTTTCGCTTCTTCCGGACTCATGTCATTGGCCCTTGCCAAGTGCAGAAATCGATAGGGTTCATGGTCCGGCAGGAAAGCGATTGAGCCGGTGCTGGTGAACAGCCGATACCCAGCACAGACTCCTGGATGATTTACAAACCTGGCGCGCACTTGCACTTTGCCCGCAGAAAACTCCATCTCCTTGAGTTTCTTAATGTCGATCCTGGCGGAAAGTTCGCGCATCGCGATGGGGAAAAATGGTGCCTTCATCGGTTCGGCCATGATTTTGTCGAAGCTTGTATCGACGCCGTCGTAGCCGCGTACACAGATTTCATTTTTCTTCTCGTATGCTGGGGCGAAGAAGGGCAATCCCTGGATATGATCCCAATGAGCGTGCGTAATCAACAGCGAGAGTTTGATTGGTTCCGAGCGAAATTCTTTTTCCAAAGCGACGCCAAGGGAGCGAATCCCGGAACCTGCATCTAGCACAATAATCTCACCATCCGCGCGCAGTTCGACGCACGTGGTGTTGCCACCGTAGCGCAGTGTGCCAGACCCCGGTACTGAAATGGAACCACGCGTCCCCCAAAACTTGAGTTGTGTGGGCGATGCAGAAACGCTAGGCATGGCGCGAGAGCGCCCGACTCTGCCACGCGTTTTTGATGAAACCAAGCGTTTTTAGCCTCCACCGCCAGAGACATCGCGCTGCGATGTCTTCCGAAAGCCTGTGGGACGGCGTGGTGTTCCTGCCTAAAAGAAAATTGGGATGATCAAGATCGCCAGAATATTGACGACTTTGATCATGGGATTGATCGCAGGACCGGCGGTATCCTTGTAAGGGTCGCCTACAGTATCGCCGGTCACTGCCGCGGCGTGCGCGAACGAGCCTTTGCCGCCGAGATTTCCTTCCTCGATAAATTTTTTCGCATTGTCCCACGCGCCGCCGCCGGAGGTCATGGCGATAGCCACAAATAGCCCGGTGACAATCGTTCCCACCAGCAATCCTCCAAGAACGACTGGACCTAACTGCGGAATCACCGCCACACCTACCACGAAGATCAATGGCAGCAGCGCCGGCACGATCATCTCGCGCAACGCCGCTTTGGTCACGATGTCCACGCAGGTGCCATACTCAGGCGTATCCTGGCCGGTCATGATGCCGGGATGCGCCTGCAGTTGACGCCGCACTTCGCGGACGACCGCGCCGGCGGCTTTACCTACCGCATCCATGCTGAACGCGGTGAAGACGAACGGAAGCAATCCCCCAAGGAACAAGCCGATGATCACCTTCGGATCGGTAAGTGAAAACTCGAACACGAACGGCTCGCCGTTGCGTGTCACGTGTTCCTTAAGCTCTTGTACATAGGAGCCGAACAAAACAAGGGCAGCCAAACCGGCTGAAGCAATGGCATAGCCCTTGGTCACCGCTTTCATCGTATTGCCCACAGCGTCGAGTTGATCGGTCACGTTGCGTACCTCTTTCGGCAGATTGCTCATTACCGCGACGCCGCCGGCATTGTCGGTAATCGGCCCGAACGAATCGAGCGAGATGATGATGCCGGCCATGGACAACATCGCCATCACGGCGATGGCGATTCCGTAAAGGCCGCCAAAGTGAAAACTCAGCAAAATAGCGATTGCGATAAAGCCTACTGGCAACGCGGTGGCGTGCTGACCAACCGCGAGCCCGGCGATGATGTTTGTGGCATGGCCTGTCTCTGAAGCGCGGGCAATTTTTTGCACGGGCCGGTAGCGCATCGATGTGTAGTAGTTGGTGATCACGACGACCACAGCGGTCATGATCAGCCCGACTACCGACGCCCAGTATAATTGCGTTGGTGAGCGTAGTTGTCCTGTCACCATAATGCCGGTAGGAAACAGGTAGTGGGTGGCCGGCCAAAAGAGAACGGCCGAAATGATTGCACTGGTGACCACGCCGCCCATCAGCACGTTGGCCGGTCTGCCGTTGGCGAAGTTTACGAACAGAACGCCCAGGATTGCGCCCAACACGGAGATTCCGCCCAGCACGAACGGGTAGACCACCGCCGCTGGATTTCCCGGCAACGTGAGCGCGCCAACCAGTATCGCGCCGATCAAGCTCACCGCGTAAGTCTCGAACACGTCGGCGGCCATCCCGGCGCAATCTCCGACGTTGTCGCCGACGTTATCTGCAATCGTGGCGGGATTACGCGGATCATCTTCTTCTAGTCCTTTCTCGATCTTGCCGACGAGATCAGCGCCGACGTCGGCGGCCTTGGTGTAAATGCCACCACCAAGCCTTGCAAACACGCTGATGAGACTAGCGCCAAGCGCGAGACCAACCAGGCTACTGACCGCCATCCGTGGGCTGGCAATATGTGAGACCGCAGTATAGAAAATCGACACCGCCAGAAGCGCGAGCCCCACCACCAGCAGACCTGTCACAGCACCGCCGTTGAATGCCATTCGTAGAGCTTTGGTTATCGACACGGTTGCAGCTTGAGTCGTGCGCACATTAGCTATGACCGCGACGCGCATCCCAATGTAACCCGCCGAAAGCGAACAAAACGCGCCGATCAGAAAGCCAATCGCCGTGGCGCGATCTTTGAAAATAAATAGCAAAATAAAAATGATTATTGCGATGGAACTGATGGTGATCACCTGGCGATTCAGATATGCCTTAGCCCCCTCCTGGACCGCGCCGGAGATCTGTCGCATCCGCTCGTTGCCCGCGGGCGAACGAATCACTATGGCAATCAAAATGAATGCGGCCGCGAGTCCGATTACCGCGCACACCATCGATAGTGGCACGCCCGAGTTGAGGATCGTTAGGCCAAGTAAAATGCTCATGAATGTTCCGGCTGAAAGCTGGGGACTTTAGTGGGTTTTCATCTACTGGCAATTCGTTATTGAAACAAATGCGAAATCCAGATTTTAAGTTTTTCGAGCGCACGCCGGCGTAGCCGCTTCACGGTGCCGAGCCGTTCATCGCGTAAGCCGCGGTACGGCGACACAGCCTCGGCCTACAATTCGAAAAATGTCCGTAACCGGTGCAGGAAGGTGGCCCTGTATTCGCGTTCTTTTCTCTCGTTCTGGCTGTGGGAAACCACCTCTCTCAGCAAACCTTCGGTTTCCATTTTCCGTTTGGCCAGCAATTCGCTAAGCCGTTCCAGGCAATCAGGCGAAGCGCGGAGCAGCTCTGCCATGACTGGCTTGCCAATCTCCATGACCTGGCAATCGGTCTCGGCGCGCACGGTCGCTGTTCGGCGTTCGCCTGTGAGAAGAGACATTTCGCCGAAACAATCGGGCGCCTTCAACGTGGCCACGGGAATTGAGGTCCCATTTTTCGAGATCGACACTTCTGCTGCCCCGCTTAACAACACAAACATCGAGTCGCCCTCGGCGCCTTCTCGGATCACCCGTTCGCCGCGGCCGAAATGACTGACCCGGGACTGCTGCACCAGGCTGTCGATTTGCTCGTTCGACAGGCACTCAAATAAGGCTTCGTCCCGTAAAATGGCTTTCGCTTCCTCCTGTTCCTCCTGCACTCGTGGCGGCGCTCTGCGTTCGACGCGCAACGTGCGAATCGGGAACGGAATCGTGATCCCCTGGCGTTTGAGCTCATACCAGACATTGGTGCGCACGGCGTCGTTGATCTCGTTGATTCTGGCGTGATTGCCCATATAGAATTTGATCTCGTAAATCACAGCGAAATCCGCAAAATCGACCAGAAACACCTTTGCCTTCGGCTCTGCCAGGACGCCCTCCGCGGTCGAAACCGCTCGAAAAAGCACATCTTTTACTCGGTTAGGCGGGTTCTTATACTCAACTCCAACGCGAATCCGCATGGCATGGATTTCGGTCGGGTAATGGAGATTGACGATAGTGTGGCTCACCATCTCGTTGTTGGGGATGTCGAGATAGATGGCGTCGTTGGTACGCAATCGCGTCGAGCGCCAGTTGATCTCCATCACCTCGGCAAAGCGCTCCCCGACCTGCAACCAGTCGCCGACTTTGTAGGGGCGATTAATCTGGATCGCTACGCCACCGATAACCCCTGAGAAGAAATTCTGGCCGGCGAAACCAAGGATGATTGCGACGACTCCGGAACCCGCAAGCAGTCCTTTCAACTGCGCTTCGGCGTGATAGCCGTAGCTCAGAACCAACAGTAATACGATCAGAAAAATGATCCCACCTACAACCTCGCGGAGAAAATGCGGGATTGTCGTGTGCCGTCTCTTTTCGAAATAAAAATCCCATACGTATCGGTTCACCAGCGCGACCACCAGTGCCGTGCTCAACAGGATCGCTGCTGCGCCTACGTGATTTCGCCAGGACGCATGCACACCGTAAACGCTAATGGCGGCGTAGAATGCCACGATTAGACAGAACAGTCGGAATATCAGACCCAGCCGCACTCCCGCGCGGCGTTTCAAGAACCGGCCCACGCCGAGCGCGACGAAAAACGTCCCGACGAATACGACCGCTGTGATCGCATCTCGCTCTGCCTCCGACAGTGCGTTAAACATCGAGGCGGTAGTATATCAGAAGAGGTCCCCTGGAACAGTATCTTGTGCCAAACCCCAGGGGACGCCCCGTTTCATCTTTGCAGATCAACTGGCCTACGGACGCGGCGCGATTGCCAGCCACGCCCAGCCTGCAAGAAAACAGAGACCGCCAATCGGCGTAACTGCTCCAAGCCAGCGAAGATTCAGAACCGCCATCGCATACAGACTGCCGCTAAAAATGAGAATCCCAGCAAAAAGCAACCACCATGCGCTGCGATTCGCGGCCCCGTAAAGGGCAAGCACTAGGAGCGCAAGCGCGTGAATGAAATGATAGAGCACGGCCTTGTTCCAAACATCGAGCATCCCGTGCCTTTCGAGTAATTGCTTGAGGGCGTGCGCGCCAAAAGCGCCCAGCGCGACAGCAAGAAAACAAAGCGCAGCTGCAATCCGAAAAAACAGAACCGCCATCAAGACTAAATATGTCATTTCGGGCGAAGTCGAGGAATCTCTAAATTTGAATCCGCCAGGCTGTGTGCTCGCCCTGCGCCTTGGGTCTTGGATGTTATTCGTTTTTAACTTAGTCTCGGCGCTATGGCAGCCTGGTTCTGGTACGCGGTCGTTGCGGCTGTTCTTTACGGGGCGCACCAAATCTTCACTCGATTAGCGGCGGATCATATCGGCGAGGGCCTCGGAGGCTTTGTCGTCGAAGCGACCGCAGCGCTGTCGATTTTAGCTTACCTCGCCTTGCTGTCGTTGTTGAGCCGTTGGAATCAGCAATCCAGTGCGCAAGGAATTTTCTATTCTGTTCTCACTGGAATCTGTGTAGGCGCAGGAACAATTGCATTCTTCCTTCTTTTCCAAAAGGGTGGTCCGCTCTCTTCGGTCCCGGCGATTCTGGCCGGCGGCGCGGCGATCATGGCGATCGCGGGTATTTTATTTTTCCGTGAGTCAGCTTCCTGGCAACGACTGCTCGGTATTGCACTAGCGATCACGGGACTGTTTTTATTGCGCAAATAAGTGCGTTCCCAGGGGCGAGACTTCCACAATATGCGACCTGCGAACATTAGCCTTAAAAATACGCCGCCGAGCTAGGTGTCTTGGAAATTTCCGACCTACCTGCGCGTCTCCCTCGGTAAAGCGAGCGCGAACTCTGTCCAGCGCGAATCCGATTTTACGAGCGTGACATCCCCGCCGTGGGCGCGCGCGATTTCGCGCGCGATGCTGAGGCCGAGTCCATGGCCCGAGATTTCTTGATTGTGCGAGGGATCGCCCCGGTAAAATCGATGGAAGATTTGATCTTGCGAGTTAGGCGGTACGCCGGCGCCGGTGTTGCCGACATTGAGGAGAGCATTCGCGCCGTTAAGCGATGCGGACAGAACTACCGACCCATCCGGAACATTGTACTTGATCGCGTTGTCGATGAGGTTCATCACCGCTCGCCGGAGGAGTCGAAGGTCGCCAGGCACAACCAGCTCCGCCGGCAGGTTGCATTCAAGGCTGACAGTCGATTGCGCAGCCAGAATTTCCGCGTCCTCAATCAACTCGCGCACCATCGCGACCAGGTTCACTGATGTCTGTTCGAGGGCAAGGAGGCGGTCGTCCGCGCGCGAGAGGAAAAGAAGGCCATCGACAATTTGCGAGAGCTGAGTGCACTGCTCGAGTAGATCCGAGAGCAACTCGCGTTGGGCAGGCGCAAGCCCGAGCGATTCGAGCGCCATTTCCACTTCCGCGCGCATTAGAGCGAGCGGCATTTTTAATTCATGCGACGCATCCGAAGTGAAGCGCGTGACCTGCTCGAAGCTACGTTGCAGCCGGTCGAACATCGCATTCAACACCCGAGTGAGATGGGCTATCTCGTCCTCGACCCAGGGTTTAGGAAGCCGTTGGTGTAGATCGCAGGCGGAAATCTTCTCGGCTCGCGCCGCGATTGTTTTTACCGGGGCGACGGCCCGCTGTGCGATCCACGAACTGCCAACTCCGACGGCCACCACGACCAACGGCAATGTCAACAGATAAGCCAAACCGAGTTGCGCGAGCGTTTCTCTTGTCTCTTCACTGCCTTTTCCGAGAGCGAGAATGATTCCCCCGTTTTCGAAGACGCCGAAACGAAGCGTGCGTCCGTTCCAATCTACATCTCGCAGCTTCTGACGCCCATCGGCCGGAAACACTTCCTGGTTTTCAAGATTGGGCGAGCGATACAGCAATCGTCCCGAAGCGTCATGTATTTCCACGTAATGGTAACGCTTCGATTGATCGAAGAGCGCCTCAACGCTCCTAGGGTTCTGCCAATCGACCCCTTGTTGCTTGATGCCTTTAAAAAAATCGTGTGCCTCAGTCTTGATTTCGTTATCGAGGTTCTCCGTCATCTCGTCCCGGAGATTCCACGCTGCCCCCGCGCCGAAGAGCACGAGCCCGGCGGCGACAACGCCAACTGACCAGAGAGTGACTTTGCCGCGCAGCGTCTTTATTTGCATTCCTCTGTCTGTAGCGCGTAACCGGCGCCGCGAATGGTGTGGAGAAGCTTGGGTTCGTGGCCTTCGTCGATCTTTCGTCGCAACCGCTGGATGCAGACCTCGACCACGTTGGTGCCGGTATCGAAATGATGCTCCCACACATGCTCGCAAAGCGCGGTCTTGGTCACGATGCGCCCGGCGTGAGCCATGAGGTATTCCAGCAACGCGAACTCGCGATTGGTTAGCTCGATTTTTGCTCCGCCGCGAATCGCTTCCCGGCTAACGACATTCAGCGTTAGATCGGCCACTTGCATCAAAGTGGCGCGTTCGCCGGAAGCGCGGCGCAACAACGCGCGCAGTCGCGCGACTACTTCGCTGATGGAAAATGGCTTCGGCAAATAATCGTCCGCGCCGAGGTTGAGTCCTTCGACGCGCTCATTGACGTTGCCGCGAGCGGAAAGCAAAAGCACCGGCGTGTTGTTGTGTTGCCGGCGCATCTCGCGCAGAATGCTCAGGCCATCGCGCCGCGGAAGCATGATATCCAGAATGAGCGCATCGTACGGGCGGGTCAGAATTTGTTCCAGCGCTTCATCGCCGTCGTGCAGAAGATCGACAGTCAGATTTTCTTCCATGAGCGCCCTGCGTAAAAAGGTCGCAAGTTTCTTTTCATCTTCCACCACGAGAACGCGCATTGGTTGCAAGATAATAGAAAGCCTAGGGCGGCGCGACACGCTGAGCGAAGAATAACAAATTTGTAATCGCAAATATGGTCAAACTGACAGCTTCGCGCTGGTAAGGTTCAGATATGAAAACCAAGCTCCATATCAGCGCTACCGCCGTTGCCGCCGTAGCGGCCGCCGGCGTCATGATGTCCCCTTTGCTTGCCGCGGGTGAGACAGACGCCCAACTACAAACCCAGGCGAAGATCACCAAATCCGACGCCCAAACCACGGCGCTGGCCAAAGTGCCTAACGGAACTGTCAAGGCTGCCGAGCTTGAAAAAGAGCACGGCAAACTGATCTGGTCGTTCGACATTGCCATGCCGCACTCGAAGAACATCACCGAAGTGCAGGTGGACGCGAAGACCGGAAAGATTGTGAGTGTGCAGGTCGAAACGCCGCAAGACCAGGCGAAGGAAGCGGCGGCAGATCAGAAGAATAAACCCTAAGCTTTCGCGTACGCGACTGCGGTTTTTCAAGCGACGAAACCGGATTGCTTCGTATCATCCAGCCAAACGTGCGCTACTTAACGAAGAGCCCGGTTAAGATCGCCTTCATTTTCTTTCTCGCATCAACGACCCGCGCCTGGCCGGAGCGGCCATTTCCCGCCGCGGCCGCCGATGCACTGCGAATTCCGGCTTCGCGTATTCGGGCCCCTGAGGTTCCATCGCAGATTGTCGATCTTCGCCAAGGCATTGGACCAGACGAAGCAGCGACCATCGCCCTTTATTCAAATCCAGCGCTGCGGGCGATCCGCGATCGCCGTCGTCTGGCTGCGGCGCAATTGATTCAGGCGGGAATCTTGCCGAATCCGGTCGTTTCGTACGAGCGCGACTTTGTCACCGGCGGCAGCACCGCCGGAACGAGACCCGGCTACACCTTCAACGCTGGGTGGGAATTCAGTGCGCTCATTCCATATTTACCGAAGCAAACTGCAGCTCGAAAAAATTTCCGCGCGGTGGACTTGGATGTGGCCTGGCAGGAATGGCAGATCGCGATGAACGCCCGCGCCGCCGTGTATCGCGTAATCAGCCTGGAGGCGCAGGTCGCGCGTGCGCGTGAAGCGAACGCGGGCTTAGAACAAAGCGCGGATGTGGTGCGAAAAGCCGCCGAAGCGCACGAGAAAACCGTGCTGGATTTGGCGGCGGCTGAATCGGCCAGCCAGGATTCGCGCGCCACCCTGCTTGCTCTCGAGCAGGAGTTCGAGAAACAGCGGCTTGGGTTAAACAAAATTTTAGGAGTTGAGCCGGAATCGAAGGTCGCTTTGCGCGAAGGCCTGAGCTTCCCGACGCGTCTTGCCCCGCCAGACGAGCGTGACCTGCTCGATGGGCTCGAATCCCGCAGGCTCGATCTTCTTGGATTACGCCAGGGACTGGAGAGTCAGGACGCCACGGTGCGCGCAGCCGTTCTCGCCCAATTCCCGAAAATGTCGGCTGCCTTGGTGCAGGCTAGCGACACAACCAATGTGCATACGACCGGTTTTAATGTAGCAGTCGATGTTCCGATCTTCGACCGGAACCAGGGAGCCATCGCAACCGAACGGGCTACGCGTCAGCGATTGCTCGATGAGTATCGCCAACGGGTTTTTGAAGCTCGTTCCGATGTTGCCACTGCAATGGCGGATATTCGTTCGCTCAACCGCCAAATTGCCGCGGCTGAGGAAGCGCTTCCGGTCTTGGAAAAGCTTGTTGGCTCGGCGCAAGCTGCGATCGAGCAGCGAAACGTGGATGTTCTAAGCTATTACACCGCTCGCAGTAACCTGCTGCAAAAGCGAATTCAATTGATCAAACTCCAGGAGCAATTGCTCGAAGCGAATACCGCGCTGGAGATCGCCTCCGGGCGTTATCTTCCGACGAACCGAGTCTTACAGCACAGGTGAAAAAGAAACGAATCATCATCGGGGCGGTCGCGGTCGTCCTGATCACAGGCGGGCTTGCCTGGATCGCGCAGCGATTCGGGGTCGGCAAAGAAGAAAAAAAGACTGGCCCCGTTCCACAGGTGCAGGTGGTAAAAGTGGAACGAAAAACCATCACCGAAAAAGTGGTTGCTTACGGAAGCGTGGTCGCGCAACCCGGCAAGACGCATTCGGTTTCCATCGCGTTTGAGACGCGCGTGCGTCACATCCTGGTCGCGCCGGGACAGTTCGTGCACGAAAACGATCCTTTGATTGAGATTGAGTTGAGCCCGGGCGCGCAAGTGCAGTTTCAACAAGCCAAAAACGCGTCGGAGGCTGCGCGCAAAGAACTGAAGCAAACGCAGGAGCGTTTCAATTTGAAGCTGGCGACAAATCAGGATTTGAGCGCGGCGGAAAAAACGGCGCGTGACGCCGAGGCCCAACTCTCCGCACTGCAACGCGCCGGCGCGGGCGGCGACAATCGCGTTCGGTCCGACCTGTCAGGCGTGATCGCCAAAGTGGATGCGCAAGACGGACAAATTGTTCCCCCCGGCGGTCCGTTGGTGGAAATCGTTGCCGAGAATGAGATCGAAGTAAAACTGGGCGTCGAAGCGGAAGATCTTGCCGCCGCGCGAGAAGGCGCGGCCATTACCATTGTTCCGGTGAACACTCCCAACGCGGCAAACGTGCAAGGTAAAATCCGGCTGGTCACGCGCCGAATCGACCCGGCGACGCGGCTTGTCGATGTTTACGTCGCGTTGCCCGAAGGGACAAAGCTGCTATTGGATGGCTACGTCCGAGGCGAGATTCAGCGGACTGCGAAAGACACGTTGGTTGTGCCGCGGTCAGCCGTGTTGCCTAACGAGTCGCGCGGGTTTGAAGTTTTCACCGTGGCAAATAACCATGCGGTAAAGCATACGGTAAAAGTCGGCGCAGAAAATCCAAATGAGATGGAGGTAATCGCCGATGATCTCCACCCCGGTGATCCAGTCGTGACCGTGGGCAATTACGAGCTGGAAGATGGCATGGCCGTCGAGGTGAAAAAATGAGCTTCACGGCGTGGGTGCACCGCCATGCGCGTTCCATTTTGTTTTTGCTCGGCGCGCTCGCGGTGACAGGTGCAGTCGCCAGTTTTGCTCTGCCAGTATCGCTTTTTCCGCAGGTCAGTTTCCCGCGTGTCCGTATCAGCCTCGATTCCGGGGATCGGCCTGCCGAGCGGATGACTGTAGAAGTGACCACGCCGGTCGAGGAAGCCGTGCGCGCGATTCCCGGCGTGCGCAGCTTAAGATCTACGACCAGCCGCGGCACAGCAGAAATCTCAGTAAACTTCAATTGGGGCGAAGACATGGTCTCAGCCATGCTGCAATGCCAGTCGCAGGTGAATAAAATTCTGCCGAGTTTGCCCACTGGAACTTCGTTTGAAGTCGAACGCATGGACCCAACGGTGTTCCCGGTTATCGCCTATAGCCTCACATCCGATTCCCATTCGCTAATCGAGCTGCGCGATCTGGCTCTTTACACGCTGCGCCCGGCGCTTTCCACGGTCTCGGGAGTTGCGCGCGTAGGCGTCCAGGGCGGCCGCGTCGAAGAATACCGTGTCACGGTTGATCCAGACAAACTGCAATCGTTCAACATGACGCTGGCCGACGTTGCCGGCGCGCTGTCTGCATCGAATGTGCTGGTCGCAGTCGGCCGCCTCGAGCAATACGACAAACTTTACCTCGTCGTTTCGGACACGCGTTTCAAAAAGTTCGACGAAATTGAGCGCACCGTATTGCGATCGAATTCAAACGGCGTGGTCCTGCTCGATGACGTGGCCACGATCGAACACTCAGCAGAACCGCAATGGATCCGCGTGACCGCCGATGGCCACGACGCGGTGCTCTTTCAGGTTTATCAACAACCGTCGGGAAACACCGTTGAAATCGCGCGCGGCATCAAGGCGAAACTGCGTGAGATCAACAAACAAATTCCCGAAGGCGTGAAGATCGCAGACTGGTACGATCAAAGCGATCTGATCATCGCGTCGGAGCACAGCACACGCGACGCCATTCTGATCGGCATGGTCCTGGCTGCTTTCGTTCTGCTGATTTTTCTTCGCGACTGGAAGGTCACGTTGATTGCCATTTTGACTGTGCCGGCCGTCCTTGCCGCCACCGTCGTGCTGCTCTACGTGCTAAAAATGAGTTTCAACATTATGACGCTCGGCGGCATGGCCGCTGCCGTTGGTCTGATCATCGACGATGCCATCGTGATGGTGGAACACATCGTTCGTCGCGTGCGCGGCGTGCGCGAGGGCGATCCGCGTGCCCGGGTGTTGAATGCCGCCGGCGAATTCACGAATCCGCTGGCCGGATCATCCGCGGCCACGATCGTTATTTTTACGCCGCTCGCTTTTCTCGGCGGCGTCACCGGTGCATTTTTCAAAGCGCTTTCCCTGACGATGGCAGCCAGTCTGATCATCTCGTTTGTCGTCGCGTGGCTGGCGGTGCCGATCTTGTGCGCTCGATTGTTGAAAAAAAGAGATACTGAGATCGAGGAATACGGAAGGCTCACCCGCCGCGTGCACGAGGTTTATCGCGACAGCATGCAGCGCCTTCTCCGGCAGCCATTGTTCGTCATCGTCTTTCTGATTCCCCTTTTGTTGTTAGGCTTCATCGCCTTCAAGAACGTGGGTTCCGGTTTCATGCCGGTAATGGACGAGGGCGGTTTCGTTCTCGATTACATTTCGCCGCCCGGCACCTCGCTGGCAGAGACTGATCGTCTGTTGCGCCAGGTGGAATCGGTCTTGCAATCGACTCCGGAGGTGCAGACCTATTCGCGACGTACCGGATTACAGCTCGGCGGCGGCGTAACCGAAGCGAACATTGGCGATTTCTTTGTTCGGCTAAAGCCATTCCCCCGGCGTGGGATTGAAGAAGTCATGAACGACGTCCGTGATGAGATCGAAAAACATATCCCTGGTCTTCAGGTCGAGCTGTTGCAGTTAATGGAAGATTTGATCGGCGATCTCACCGCCGTGCCGCAGCCCATCGAGATCAAACTTTATTCCGACGACGACAAACTTTTGCGCACACTGCCGCCGCGCGTGGCTGACGCAATTTCAAAAGTGCGCGGGGTTGTCGAAGTGAAAAACGGCATCGTGCCGGCTGGCGACGCGCTCAACATTCAGGTGGACCGCGTCAAAGTCGCGCTGGAAGGCATGGACCCGGAAGCGGTCACGAAGGCGCTCGATAATTTTTTGGCCGGCGACGTGACCACGCGCATTCAACAAGGTCCGAAGTTAGTCGGGGTGCGGGTTTGGATTCCGCGAGACGCCCGCGATACCATGCGCAACATCGACAGGCTCCTGCTGCGCGCGCCTGACGGGCATTTATTTCCGTTGAAACGCGTGGCCACGTTGATCCCCTTGAGCGGGCAGCCGGAGATCATGCGCGACGATCTCAAACGCATGATCGCGGTGACTGGGCGCATCAGTGGTCGCGACTTGGGCTCGACCGTCAGCGATGTGAGAAAGACGCTTGCCAAGTCAGGCGTCATTCCGGCCAATGTGCTTTACAGTTTCGGGGGACTCTACGAACAACAACAGATCGCCTTTCGCGGTCTCACCATCATTTTAATCGCGGCAATCTTCCTGGTTTTTCTGCTCCTGCTTTTTCTCTACGAAAGTTTCCGCGTCGCTTTTGCGATGTTGCTTGTCCCGCTGTTCGCAGTAGCTGGAGTTTTCATTGGACTGTGGGTTACCGGTACCGAGTTTAACATCACTTCGCGCATGGGCATGACCATGATTGTTGGTATCGTCACCGAGATTGCGATTTTTTATTACTCGGAATTTCGCTCATTGCCCCCGAGCAAGGATCGCTTGATGACCGCAGGCATTAATCGGATGCGCGCGATTTCCATGACCACGTTCGCCGCCATCCTGGCGCTGTCGCCGCTGGCGTTGGGGATCGGGCACGGTTCCGCCATGCAGCAACCACTTGCCATCGCAATTATCTCAGGACTTATCTTTTCGTTGCCGCTGGTGCTGATTGTCTTACCCGCGTTGCTGGCGATCTTTGCCCCGAAAGCAACTACACGATCTCACTCCTGAGAACGAGAGCGCTCCGATTTGCGCGTGAGCTTCAGGATCCGTCCGTCGGCAGGATCAATCAGAAACGCAGTTTCGCCTTTACCGGCAACGACGCCGCGCGCGCCTTTGACAGTCGGAACGGTCGCTCGCAGATGGAATTTTCCATGATCGTCCACCTCGGCAATGGTGAGACTCGCGACCTGAGATGCTGCCGCGTAAAGGAGTTTTTGCTCTGACGAATAATCAATGTTGTCCAGACCCGGGCCGGTTTTTATCGAATCCATTATTTTTCCATCGTGACCGGCATCGAGACTCACAACGTGATCGCCGCACGCCACAAACAAAAGCCGGCGCGCATGATCCAAGGCTAACCCTTGCAGATCGCTGCCGCGCGGATTCCATGTGGCGACCACTTTGTGCGACCGCACATCGATCGCGACAGTTTTTCCTGCTTCCTCAATGTTTGTATAAAAAAGACCGCGCTGGTTATCGACAGCGTAACCCTCGGCCAAACCATCCAGCGGAATTCTTGTTTTTGGCTTTAAGTTATGCGGAGCGGACGCATCGAAGATCAGGAGCGATTTGGCCGCCGCGCTATCGCCTGTTGTAGGTCGCGTTGTGATCCAGAGCTCGCGTGAGGCTGCAATGTAAAGAACTCCGTCCGGCGTCACGGCACGATCCGCTGACACTGGCACACATTCGCCGCGCGCAAGTGTCTTCTCATCAATGATGCAAACGGTGGAATTGCCACGGTTGCCAACGTAAACAACTCCATCTCCGACGCTGGCTGCGGTCGGCCCAACTGTTATTTTTCTTCCGCGCCGCTCGATTTCACCGGTTGGAAATCCCGTGATCTGCGACACCGCATCGGTTTTCTCATCGATTACATCGACGCTGCCGGTGTTGCTGGCCGGCACCCACAGTTTTCCCGTCGACGGATCGTACGCAAAATAATCTAGCGCTACCGTTCCAGTAGCGCCCGGCAGATTAATCGGTTTGAGTTCGTAATCCGTATCGGCTGAGCCACCTTCGGTTGCTGTCGTTGAGACCAAAGCGATTTGCATCAGAGCGATTGTGGCGGCCGCGGCAGATTTCAAATTGCGGTTCATTGGATCTTGTTATTTCCCCGAGGTCGACGCATCTCCAACTGCTCTTTGAGACCACTCAAGGCTATTTGTCGGCTTTGGCGAATTGTTTTCACGTAGAAAATCGTTCCAACTGCTCCCAGCACCGCTGCTCCGAGAAAATTCAGCGCCGGTCCAAGTTTCCATAGATACGCGCCAAGGATTGCGCCAGCGCTGACTATCAAGTCGCGAACAAGATAGTACGTGCCGATCATTTGGCCGCGCCGTTGCGATTCTGTATAGCCGATAATCAGCGCTTTTCGTGATGTGTCTCCAAATTCTTTAAAGCCGCGAATCGCAAATGCTATGGCCAATGCCGAGAAACTTCGCGAGACCAGTAAGCTGAGTGGAAAAAGCGTAAACATAACGAACGTCACCAGCACGAACGGTTCGCGGTCATGCCGATCCGCATAGTGCGAAGCGGGGATGATGCACAGTGTGGCCGCTAGCATTTCGATCGCGGTGAGGATGCCCACCTGTTGACCGCTGACACCGATGTAATCCATGGCAAAAATTACGACCCACGCGTAGGGAATTCGTTCGCAAAAGCGGATCAAGATGTCGCTTAGGAGCAAACGCCTCATCGGCGAATTGAATTGGCGCAAGCTTCGCCAAAAATTCCATCGATTCAGAGTCGACGCGGTCGTCGCGGCGACTCGCGCCCTGCCGTTCGGCTCGTCACGTAATTGGCGCTGCACCAGGATCGTGACCGCGGAGAAAAAGACTGATACGAGAAGGGCAATGCGCACGCCGTTGATGATTCCAAACCGATCGATCAGCATTCCCCCGAAAATCGGGGCAATCATGATCGGCAGCCGTTTGATCACCGATTGAACGCCCACGCCCATCGAGTGGCGGTTTGCCTCGAGTGCAGCGCCGACCAGCGAAAACGTCGCTGGCAAAGAAAAACAAGTCCACGAAAGGAAGAGAAACATTCCAGCGATTACCGCGGCCCAATGCGGAACAAGCAGGACAATCGCGTAACCGACAATGGAGATCAGGTTGAAAACGATTAAGGCCCGGCGATGTCCCCAAACATCAACAAGTACCCCGCCGGGGTACGCGTAGATCGCGCCAAGCAACGTACGCAGCGCATCGTAAAGGCCGATAACAAAAATCGTCGCGCCGACTGCTTGCAGATACTTCGGGACAAAACGCATCCAAAGTTCCTCGCCTGCGCCTATGAGAAAAATGGCGATGAGCAGAATAACCAGGTTGCGCTTCAGTCCGAAAAAATCAGCCAGCCTGCCGAAGCGGCTCAGCCGCGGTTGACTCGGCGCTTGCATTCTGCGTAGAGCGCGTCGTAAACGACAAATTCGCGCCCAAGGATTTCATGATCGCTCAAACCCAGAGCGCCGAACCCGCCGGCAATCCAACGCAAACCTTCTCCCGCGGGATGTGGATTGTGTGGGTGCGAATCGGCGGCCCGAACGATTTCACCAAGTAAAACAAGCGCTGGATCGGTCAGGTTGTATTTCTTCAGGATGGAATTGAACGAAACATCTTCGCCATGATGCCCGAGTTCACAGTTCGGAACATCGAACACATTTCTGTTATCGAGTTTCGTCCAGTCAGTGTCGCGAGGCAGAAATACAAACTCGGCGTTTTGGTCAATGAACTTTTTGATGAGCCATGGGCAAGCCACCCGGTCCACTTTAATTCTCTCACGCGTGATCCATTTCATGAACTGGTTTCGAATTGATCTGTGGTCGGATTCAACCTAACGAACTCGTGAGCAGGGGAAGGAATTATTCGATATGGTAAGCGCGGATCTCGGCCTGTTGCGATCCACGATGCGGAACGGCGACAAACAACATGTCTTGTTCTGGGACAAACAATCCTGTGCGCGCTCCATTCGCAGTGCTGATCTTACCCGAGGCATTGTAGGTGTTTGCATCAGTTTGATTGATGATGTCGATTTTCCCCGCACCGCAAATCGCATAGATGCGACGCCGCTGGCTGTCGTAAAAGACATCATCGGGATCGCCGGAGATGTCGATCTTTGCAACCACCTCACCCGCTTCGGTGTTGAGCACGACAAGCTTGGGGGGCAGACGGCATCCGATGAATAATCGACGATTCGCGTCATCAAGCGCCATTGGAAAGTTTCCAAATGCCAGGTCTGTCTTCCATGTGGTGACCACTTCGCCTTTTTCCCGATCGATGACTGCCACATGGCGAGAATCGGGAACATTTACGAAAATTCGTTTCCCGTTCTTCTCCAACTCGAAGGCTTCGGGATGAGCTGAAAGTTTAATTGAGCGGATCTGCCTCCCTTTAGGTGCGTCAACAACAGCGATTCCGCCGCTGCCAAATCCGACATAAATTTTCTTCGCAGTGCGGTCGTAACGGACATTGTCGGCATCGTCTTTGAAGTCTAATTCGCCAACCGGCTCCAATGATTTTCCATCATAGATTTTGCAGATACCGCCTTTGTCGTTTGCAACGAAGATGCGGTTTAATTCTGGAATGTAGGCGATTCCTTGAGGCGCACCCAGGCCGCTGATCGAGTGAATTCGTTCGCCCTTGCGCAGATCGACAACTTCGACAGTGTTGTTGCCCAGCGCGCAGACGAACAATCTGTCGCCGGGTAAGTCGAGTGCTAAATGGTCGATGCGACCTTCGACTCGGGGCAGCGAAATTGTCTGCTGCAGTTTAAGCTGTGGCTGCTCGCTACGGCCTTCGATGGTGAAGCCGCAAAAGGCGGTAACAAGAATAACACGGAGAAGAACCTGCTTCATACCTTCGCGTCGCCGACGGTGCACGGTGCGGTCCGACCTGGAGAGGATATGCCCGGTTGTTCGAGCTCGTCGGAATTGACTGTCAGTTTCGGGAATGCCGCGGTGGCTGTCCCAACGATCTTTAATCTGAATGTTTTCGTAGCGTGGTTTGCTCTTAGTTCTGTCGTTACGGAAGCGGCGAACTAATCCTGGTCAGACCGCTGATGAGAAATCCGCCTTTAATGGCGTTTGCCAGGTCTTTGGCGCGTCCGCGTCCCCAGTAATGAAAGAATATCATGCGCGGTTGTTCGTGGGTCATGTGTTGGTGTATGGCGACGATGTTGATCTTCGCTTTGATCAAGGATTTTAGAACCGGCTGCAGTTCATCTTCGGTGACTACGAAGTCTCCATCCACAACCGCATTATCGTCGCTGCCGGCAAATGCCGCCCACGTGTTTACGCCCATCTCCTTGCTGATCGCAACGTCGTGCATTTTAGCAGCGCGACCGATCGTGAACTTGACCATTCCATCTTTGGATTCCCCTGGCATACCGAAGATCTCGTTGAGCGGTCCGGCTGTAATCGAATTTTTTTCCGGTAACGATCCACCGCCGAAAGAATCTTTCGGTTGCGGGTTGGCCGCGCGAGTCTGTTTGGCGGTGTCGTAAACTTTTCGCACTGCGCCGGCCAATTTATCGACTGCACCTTCGCCTTCGATGTGCATGAAAAACACTTTCGGATGATCGAAGAAGAAATGGTTATGCAATGCCGTGACGTTAAGCCCGTTGTCGAGGGCAGCCGACATCGCGGGATTTACTTCATCCTCAAACAGAACGGTGTCGCCCATCACCATCGCGCCGCTTTTCATCTCGGTAAACGCAGCCCAGGTCCCAAGACCCATGAACGGCGGCACGGTCCATCCATCTACGACGACCTTCACATCGCCGCGAGGGAAGGTGACTTTATAAACGCCTTCCTTTTCGTTGAGTTTGCCTTTGAGTCCGGTAACTTCGTCGATCTTCGCCGTGTTGAGCGCGGCCGATCCACTTGTGACCAGTGCAAGGGAAATCGCGATCGCGAGAAGAACCTCTGTCGTTCGAAAAGTCATCACTGTGGTATTCATCTTTCGCGTACCAAATGAAGCTCGGATGTAATTGCAAATACAATTTGATATATGTATTTCATTATGCAGCCTGAGATCTGATGAAAGTGATTTCGTGGCTCCTGCTTCTGTTCAGCCTGCCAACGCATCGCAAGACGGAACGGGTTGCCGTCTGGCGCAGGTTCAAAAAGATCGGCGCAATTCAGATTAAGACGTCGGCCTATCTTCTTCCCGATAATCCGCCGCAGTACGAACATTTCCAATGGTTGACGCAGCAAATTCGGGATGTTGGCGGCGATGCCACTCTGGTTCGCGTCCAGGAAATCGAGGGATTATCAAATGAGAAACTGATCTCGCTTTTTAACCAGGCGCGCGATGAAGAATACGCTGCAATAAACCGGGCGCTGCACCACCTTCTAGCCCGCGCCAAAAAAACCGGTCCGGAAACAAAAACAACAGAACTGGAGCGGCTCAAGCGTCAGTTCCGAACAATTCGCGAGACCGATTTTTTCCAAAGCTCGAAAGGCCATGATGTGCAGATGCTTCTGCGCCGCGCGGAGGGTCCGCCGAAGAAAATACTGCCGCGCCTGGAGGCGAAAAAGTATGCAGGCAAAACGTGGCTGACGCGCCCGCGGCCTGAGATCGATCGCGTCGGATCAGCGTGGTTGATTCGCAAATTCATCGACCCTCGGGCGAAGTTTCTTTTTGGCCGCACGGTTCCGTCGAATAGCAAGATCATTCCCTTCGATATGGTGGATGCGGAGCTCTCTCATCACGACGATTGTTGCACATTTGAAACATTGATCCGGCGTTTTGGTATCGAAGACAAGGCGGTTCGGAAAATCGCTGAGATGATTCACGACGCCGATCTGGAAGACGAAAAGTTCCAGCGTTGGGAATGCATCGGGATTGATCGCGTTCTCAAAGGTTGGGCCGGGCAAGGATTACCGGACGAACAAATCTTACAGCGCGGCTTCGAATGCTTTGATGGGCTTTACAGTTTCCTGCAACGGTTATGAAACCGGCTGAGCAAATTGCCATTGCAGCTGAAGAAGAATAACTGAAGGTGTTTCTTTATTTTCTCTTTCTCCGTTTCATCAGTTCGCCTTTCGCGATCTTAAAGCGCGAAGGCGGCGAAGGCGATGTTAGGAAACGATCTGCCTTCGCCGCGCTTTCACCCCAATCGCGTTGAGAACAACGCGATCCACCCAATTCTTGATTAGTATTTCGCGCCTTTTTCCTTGTGCTCTTTGGCTTCGTTGTGCTTGCTCAGCACCTTGCCGTTGGCATCCATTTCGACGCCAATCTGCTTGCCGTTCTTGTCGATGACGGCTTCAAAGTTCGTGCCCTCTTTCTCCCAGCGGACAATTGTTCCGCCTCTGGCTTCGACCTGGGCGGCTTGCTGCACCGCCGCAGGTACGTCAGAGCTGCTGATGGTTTGCTCTTCGTGCTGTCTTTCTTTCGCTTGCGCAGCAACGCTAACTGCCAGGCCAGCGCTTACCGCTGCTACTGTGAATAGTTTTTTCGTTTTCATGTCTGTTCATTTTTGACCATCAGGTCTCAGTGTTGTTCGAACTGGAAGCTAATGTCAGGCAGCATCCGACAAGATCTGACCGTGCACAGAATTTTCAGAGGCTTCATGGTTCGTTTAGACTCGGTTTCAGTCCTTTCGCGACCATCGCGAGCGGATCTCGAGGTATCACTTGTCTTTTCGGCGAACTCCAAAATCGAATGGAATCCATTCATATACCGGCGATCAAAGGCTGACGGATCTGCGGAGTTTTTCGCCGGTGTCCTCCTTCAGCTCGTGTCTGACGCGCGTTTGAGCCGCACTTTAATCGGGTTCGCGGGTCGCGTGGTTTCGCCCAATGTCCGCCGACCTAAACGGACAAAATTTGAACGTCCTGCCAACGGCACTAGTCACTTTTAGTAGGTTATCTTTCGCCCCGAACACGAAGCGTTCGGGGCATTGGTGGGTGCGTGGTTCAGAGATTTAATACATTTCGGGGGCGCACTGAGGCGGCGTAGCGATGCGGTGCATGGGAACTGCATTTGAACTATGAGGACAAATTTCTGCTGGCAGTCACTGGCATTGGCCGCTCTGATTTTCGCGGGGTCGGCGTTTTCAAAACGCGAGTCGGAGACTTCGCCAAACACTACCGTAACACCGACAGCGACCGCTTCGCCGCCTCCGGCAGCAACGGCTTCTGCTTCGCCGGTCATGGGAACGCCCACTGCTTCGCCTTTCGCCGATATT
>DASREQ010000035.1:0-83875 GCA_035651975.1 Candidatus Udaeobacter sp. | reverse complement strand
CCTTGCTATCTGAGGCCTCGACAGCTTAACGTTTGAAAGGATTTCTATGGCTACCCCACGCCCAAAGGTTGATACAAAAGAGTGCTTGTCCCTCGATTTGAGGGGCAGTCTCCCTATAGAGAAGTTTGAAAAAGCCATTGGCGCCTTTTTTGACCTAATCAAGGAAGTCACGAAAGAGGCGCTAAACGAGAATCAGAAGATTCGGTGGACGGTTACAGTTCGATCAGGCAGTGCCACTGTAAACGCAATTCCGCATTATGCGCCGGATGTTGCAGCCGAAGCGCGTCAAATATTGCGCGCCGTCCCACAGGGCATTCAAGCCATTGAACGTGGCAGTGAGGAGTCGCCGAGATTTTTTAGCCGCGAAGCAATAAAGGCGGTAAAGCGTCTCGGAGCTCTCCAAAGCCTGAAACCGGATGACGTTACGGGCGTTCGAATCCGAAGCGATTCGGTCAAAGCAAATATCACTCCGAAAAGCGTTGCATCAGCAGATGCGCTGATTGGAGGACAGCATCAAGCTTTCGGCTCCATCGAAGGGAAAATGCAAACCATTACTGATAGAGAGGGTTTTCGTTTTGTCGTTTATGACTCGCTTTACGACAATCGGGTTGATTGCTTCGTCGATGAAGACTTGATGGAACAAGCGATAGCGAGTTTTCGCCATCGCGTTCGAGTCAGCGGCACGGTGCAGTACGACCGGCAGGGCGACCCTGTTAGCGTAAAGGTTAACGAGATTTACGCCTTCCCAAAGAACAGCGAACTACCCAGCGTGAAGAGAATCAGAGGCATCCTTAAAGAACGGGCATGAAGAAGAAGCGTTCTGCCCAAGTTTTCTATTGGGATTCCAGCGTTTTCCTAGCCTTGCTCAACGATGAGCCGAAGCGAGCGGAAAACGTCGAACAGATAATTGATGAGTGTGAGGCTGGAGAAATCTATATCATCACCAGCTCGTTCACGCTGGTAGAGGTCATAAAGCTTAAGGGCAAAAAACCAATTCTTATCTCTGAGCAGAAAGAGGTTACGGACTTTTTCAAAAAAGACTATTTCCGATTCGTAGATGCCACGAGAAAAATTACAGAACGCGCACGCGACCTAATCTGGAAAACGCCAGACCTCAATCCGAAGGACGCCGTTCATTTGGCGAGCGCCATCGAATATGCCAATAAAGCTGAATTAGATTGCATTCATTCTTACGACACAGATTTCCTCGATTTGAATGGCAAATTGCCAATTTCCTGCCCAGTTCAAGAGCCAATGCCCAAGCAAAAGACCTTCGGTTTTGGAGTCACCGGATCGAAAAAGAAATCCGGTCGAAAGCTCGATCTTTCAAATTAGGACACTGCCTGGTTCCCCCTTGAACTTGATGATCGGATCAATCACGTTGCAAAATGGCTTTCGATTCAGCCTCAGTTCATTGTGTGGCTTGTGGTGCCAGCTTGGACGAGAATCCTAGCGCCCCAGTTGGAGAGCGCCTCCCCTGTCCTCATTGCGGTTCACTTTTACGACGGATTGACGTGACGTGCAGCGATACGTTGAGTTTGCACAGCAAACTTAATGTGAAGGCCCGACGCGCCCGTGAAAAGCGCCCCTTCATGGCCCAAACCATTGGAGACGATTTTCATAGGAACACCGGTCGCTGGATGAAGCTGTATCGGTTAATTGACCGCATGAAGGATCGGTACAACGAACAAGTCACCGACCCCGCAACCGGTGAGATCGTCCACGAATGCAGCGAACCGCTAGACAATCACAAAGGCCACGGCTCAGCCAAGGCTAAGAACTAGCTCCGCCGCGATCCATTTTAGGCACGCCATCGCCGCGCGGCACACGAAAGCAGCCTCGGTCCTGCAACTTTCCACGTACGCACGCACGCGCGTTGGGAGAGGTTCCTGCTTTTACGTTCACGCGCGTGCGTTTGGAGACACGTCGGAAATCACCATGCATTCACGGTCGTTTTCTACGGCATGAATCCTTTTCTCCTGTAAAACGTTGCAATTCTGCGCAACGCGGCGCAAATGCTGACCTGGCAAATCACCTCGCGTCCGCGATGCTGTGCAACGGAGTGAAAATAGGCGCAAAAACTCTTTCTTGAATTATGAGTCCCCTGCTCTAACCGCTGAGCTACAGGCCCACGTGAATTACAGAGTGAAGCATAACACGTCGCTGGTGACCAACCCCGAAAGCGTTCGGGGCTGCTCTAACCGCTGAGCTACAGGCCCGTTTTGCTTGTGCATTGAAGCATAGCATATCCAGCCGACCAATCCGGAAAGCACGGTCGACGAGCTAAAATTTCGGATTGCGCATTTTGAATCATGCATTTGGGATGGCGCAGTGATTCGCCGGGTCCTGAGCATAATCCAAATCGCAATTCTCAGCGTGCTGATTCTGGCGACACGCTGCGCGAATTATCAGGATGTTTTTGTCGCCGGAAATATTTATTTCACGGATGCCGATTGTTACGCGCGAATGACCCGCGTACAGATGTGCTCGAAACATCCGGGATTGATCGTACGCCATCACGAGTTCGAGAATTTCCCGACAGGGACGGCTCCGCACACAACTGCGCCGCTCGATTATCTCATCCTCGCGCTGTCGATGTTGCTGAAGCCATTCAGTGTACATGCGATCGATCTGGCCGGCGCCTTTATTTCGCCGTTGCTCGCGCTGATTGGAGGCTGGTTTATTTGGTGGTGGTCCGCAAACTTTCGGTACCGCTGGGTAATGCTGGCGCTGTACGCGATCAGTCCCATTCTCGTTCATGGAACCGAGCTCGGCCGGCCGGATCATCAATCGCTGGTGATCTTACTCGTGACGATTGCGATTTGTGCAGAATGGAACCTGCGAGCAGAAGAGGGCACTGGGGCTCCAAGCAAATGGAGCATCGTTAGCGGAGCTGCGTGGGGGTTGGCCATCTGGACTTCGGCCTACGAATCGCTCGTTCTATTTCTCCTTGTCCTGGTTGTGATCATGCTTCAGAACCCAAAAGCGATTTCGGCCACGTCTCGACGAGCCAGTTGGCTTTGTTTGGCTTTCGTTATTGCGATCGCGCTTGTGATTGAGCGACGCACCCCGTCGTTTTCGATTTTGTATTACGGTTCGCTGTTCGAAAACTGGGCGCGCACAATTGGCGAACTCAAGCATGTCTCGCCAGCGAATCCAATCTGGTTACGATGGTGCGGCTATCTGCTCTTGGTCATGCCGTTACTCATTTGGATTGGTTTCACCAAAAGCAAACGTACTACGCCACTGTTTATTCTCGCGCTTCTTGTTGCCACTTATGTCCTGACAATTTGGCAGGCCCGCTGGGGATACTTCTTGGCACTAATCTTTGCTCTGGCGATGCCGTCTCTGCTTGAGCCGATCCAATCGCGAGCGGCAGTTTGGATTGCATTTTTCTTATCGATCTTTCCGATGTTGCGCGATTGGGACGAAAAACTTTGGCCAAATGACGCGCTCCAGGCGGATCGCTTGGCACAGCGCTATGAATCGGCCCAGCTACGCGAACTGGCGCTCAGTTTGCGATCATCGGAGGTTCGCCCATTCCTTGCGCCGTGGTGGCTCTCTCCGGAGATGGCCTATTGGTCGGGTCAGCCGGGCGTCGCTGGCAGCTCGCATGAAAGCCTGCCGGGAATTGAGGACAGTGCGCGGTTTTTTGTCGGCCAGGATTGGGAAACGGTCCGTAAACTCCTGGCAAAACACGAGGTCGCCTGGGTGATCGCCTACGATTCCGAGCGCACGGCGCAAAATTCAGCGGAGATCCTGGGCATTCCTCTGCCTCGACAGCCGGTCTGCTTTGTGCTGGATAAGACAGCAACCAGAGCGCCACGGTTCCTCATTCTGTCGGCTCAAAATGGAATCGCGAAACTTTACCGCGTAGCATCACGATAAAAAATTCATGATTGCGACGAGAATCCGTTGACAGCTACCGCTGACTGTCACAATACTACCCGATGCTCAAAAGATTCGTCCCGCAAAAGCCGATGCCGCCGATCAGAGAAGAACCGCGGTATTCGGGTAATGATGAGAATAATCATCCTGCGAATGGCGAAGAACCAATAACAACAACAATCATCGATAAACCAAAACCTATGGCAGATCACGGTGGCAAAGACATTCTCTCGAGCGATGTCGAAATCAAAGGCTCGATCAAGTTCCAAAAGGAGCTTCTCATCGACGGGAAGGTCGAAGGGGAAATCAATTCCGACGGCGTTTTGACGATTGGTGAAAACGCGGACATCCGCGGCGAGGTAAAAACCAAATCGATCACCGTCTATGGCAAAGTGCACGGCAACATCACGGTGGCCGAGCGTTGCGAGCTAAAATCAAAATGCACATTGCAGGGAGATTTAAAAGCAGCGCGTCTTGTCATTGAAGAAGGAGCAACTTTTATCGGCAAATCCGAAGTCACAAGCGGCGCGGTTTCCGCCAAGGCGGCCCCGGCCCGACCTGAAGTTGTGCGATCCAGCGAGCCGATTAAGGCAGCGTTTGGAGGGCGCTAATAAAGGGGAAATCCAGGGGTTAGCGTCCGGTGGCCAGTCCGTCGCCTGCAAAAGTCAGTCTTGAATGTCCACACTGTGGCTTCAAGCAGATGGAGTATGCGGCGGCGAAGAGCTCGATTTGTCGCCAATGCGGCCGTTATTTTTCTCCGTTTGCGCCGAAGCCCGGCCTGAAGCTGCGAGTCCGCGAAGAAGCGCCAGCTGCCGCACCACCCAGCTCCTCCATCCTCGGCAGATTTGAGGAGTTTTGGAAAAAGCAGCATAGCTCTGTCATCGAGTGTTTTGAGTGTAAACGGAAACAGCAGGTCTGTGGCACTGCTACCTCGACGATCTGCCCGTCATGCAGCGCACACATTGACCTGCGCGATTACAAAATCACGAGCGGTTTCAGCCGGTCGATTCGAACGCGGGGAGACGTCCATCTGACGGGTAAAGGCGATCTGGGCAGCAGCAGTGTGGTTTGCCGGTCTGCCTTAATTGAGGGCAGATTACGTGGCAACCTGCATTGCGACGATACCGCGACGATCAACTTCGCAGGCAAAATTCCTGGCCGCATCAGCGCACGGCGCGTCGTCGTCGAGCGCAAAGCCAATATCCATTGCTTTCGACGAATCCGGGCGGAAAGCATCGAGATCAAGGGAAGAATGTCGGGAGAGATCATTGCCCAAACCGTGGCAATTCAAAAAAAAGGCGCGCTCGAAGGCGACGTCACAGCCAGGGCGATTAGCGTTGAAAAAGGCGGCATGTTTTCCGGTCAGCTCATCATCGGCCGAGCCGATCTCACCCAGGGAGAATTGTTGCAGGAACAGAAACCGGACGCCGCAGCCGTTCCAGAGAGCCATTTTCCGGCGGTCGTCCAGCGTCCTTTGCCCGCCACCTAGCGAAGAGCTTCTCCAATGCAAAGACTGCATCCGCGCAGTCCTTACGAGAAACTTGGCGGCTACGTGCATCTGCCGCGTTTGATCGACAAAGCCAGGCTTCATCGCCAAGGGCTGCTCAACGGCTACAACTATAAAACCGTCGGGTTCGACAAGCATCTTCTGGCTTTTCTGAAAATTGACGGCGACGTCTTTGAAGAAATCGTCAACACCCTGGACCGGGACGACGCCATTTTAGAGTGGGTGCAGACAAATGGTGCGCGACATTCTCCCGAAGCAATTGAACAGTGGAACCAGGCAATGATTTCACGGCATCCGGACACCGCTGCAAAAAAGGCGCGCTTTCTCCACTTTCTGAAGGAGGCTGGCGGTGAGGGACGCAAAGATATTCGGACCTATTTCGATCTAATCGAGTTTGACGAAGGCCGGCTGAAGTAAAGAGCGCGATACGTTAAATCGTTGCATCGTTACACCGGTTGAGTGACTCCACGATTAAAGGGCTTAACGGTTCAACGTGGCGAAGCAAGAATCTGATCCGCTTTTTCCAGCGTTTCCTTGCTTCCGATATCGAGCCATTTCCCCTTAATCTGGTACGTCTTCACCGGTTTACGTGTGTACAGCCATTGCACAAACCGGCCCGGCTGATCTGGATTATTGCCGGCGGCAAGATACGTGGTCAAAAGGGAGAGGACCGCAGGGGAATAATAGTAAAGCGCGATCGCGGCCAGCGTTCCTCGCGGCTTTTGCGGTTTCTCTTCCAGGTGGATGATGATTCCGTCTTCGTTGACTATGACGTTGCCGTACTTCTTGATCGCTTCACGGTCGCCAACGTCATAGATCCCCACCGTCGCTTCGCTTCTCTTCGCGGAAGCCACAAATCCCTCAAGCGATTCAGTAAACAAGTTGTCGCCGGCAACAATTACCATGCCGCTTTGGTTCACGTTTTCGCGCGTGACGACAAAATTGATATCTCCAATTGCACCCAGCTTGTCTTCGTCGCTCTTGGAACCATCGTTGACAATTTTGAATTTGAACTGTGGATGCCGGTTCTGATAGTGCTCGCTCCAAGTTTGAAAGTCCGGCGCGAACCTGTTATTCGTCACTACGTAAACCGTCTCCAGATCAGGAACACCCTCAAGGTTGTCGACCACCCATTCGATAATCGGCTTACCGCCCACGACGAGTAAGGGCTTCGCTTTGTTGAGTGTCAGCGGATAAAGGCGCGTGGCGTATCCAGCGGCGAGAATTAGAGCGTTCATAAGATCAAGAAGGCAAAGCTGTGCGCCCTTTACTACTTGGATTTCGCGGCAGCTCCACTCAGAATTGCATTTTGAAGGCGTTGCTGGATCGCCCGGATGCGATGCGGATCAGTAATCTTGGCACGCGTGGAGCGATCCACCACATACAAAGTATCAATGGCTGCGCCCGCCTGCGTGTTGATGCGAGAAAGTGGAACCGAAAGATTTTCGCGGTCAAGACAGGTCAAGACATCGTAAAGCAGGCCGATTCGGTCCGGTGCCTGAATCTCAATAAGCACATAAACCGGATGCGTTTTGTTATCGATTGTGATCCGCGTTGGAAATTCAAGGCCTGTCGCAAGCCGATGGCTTTGGCGCTTGGCTTTTTCGATCAGCGGAAGGAAGTCGAAGCTCTCATCTTCGAGCGCTCGCCGCAAAGTTTGCTCTACGAAAGTAAAGTCGCGCTGGTGTGTGACAGGCCGAGCTTTGGTATCGCACACGCGGAAAACACCCAGCACGACATTGTCTCCGCGCGGGAAGATATCAGCGCTCAAAATATTTAAAGGCACAACCGAAAATGAGCCGGCCACTTTTGCCAATAACCGTTCACGCTCCCAGGTACAGAAGATGACAACGCTGTGCCCCTGCTCCGGAACCGCCTTCCATTGAATTGCCGAATCCAATGGGAGATCTCCTTCGCTCGAAACATTCTGCAAAAACGACCGGAACAGTTTCAGGTGGTCTATTATCTCGGGGAGATCGCTGGCGCGAAAATAATTGTCGGGCATCGACTCAAAATGGGCTTCGATCTCTCCTGCAAAATCAGGGGAAAGTTTTGCGGTTACCTGGTCCTGCAAGCTCTCGCGCTCGACCTTTGTCTGTTCGTAGTAGGATTTCTGGTCTGACAGACACCGAGAGGTCTCATGAAATAATTCCCACACCAGATATTCTTTCCAATCCGACCAACCCTCCGCGCTCGTACCCTGACCATCCGCAAGGGTAAGCAGCATCAGCGCGTTCAGGTTTCTCTGGTGCTTCACAATATGGGCGAAGTCTGTCACCGTGGCAGGATCGTCAAGATTTCTTTGCTGCGCGATCTTGGAAAGAGTTAGGTGATGATCGACCAGCAAAATGAGCGACTTTCGCTGCTCGGGCGACAATTGCAGACGCGCAGCCACACGCTGGGCGAAGAGTGCGCTCGCTTCAGAGTGCGGCCGCGCGCCGACCGCTTTACCACTATCGTGTAAAAGGAGCGCCAGATAGAGAACGAATGGATCCTCTAGTTTCTCAAAAATCTTGCGATACGCGATCAGTTTTGGGTCATTCGTCTGCGCCAGGGCATCAAGTTTATCAATGCACACTAAGGTATGCTCGTCCGCCGTGTAACGATGCAAAAACTCATGCTGCACCAGACATGTAAGCCCGCCGAATTCGGGGATGTAGCGCCCCAGAAAATCGACCCGATGCATCAGTCGCAGGATGCGACCCACACTCCCCTTCTGTGATAAAATCTCCTTGAAAATCGCGCGCGGTCCGCGCGCATATTGATACGTACGGGTAACTTCGCCGAGGCTTCTGCTCAAGAGGTCTTCCAATTCCGGGCTCAGATCCAGTCCGCGTTCCTGGGCAATCTGAAATGCTCGCATCATCTGCTCGGGGTCTTTCCGAAAAAGATCGCGTTGCGCTGGATGCAACTGCTTGTTGCGAATGAAGAAAAAATCTCCCACAGGAGTTTTATCAGATCGCATCAGCGGAAGAAAACTGAACAAAGAACGGGTCTTGCTCGTGACATATCCGCTTACAAACTGCTCCGTAATGCGTTCCGTGACCCGGAAGATGTTCCGGGTATGCTCGTAGTAATCCCGCATGAGCGCCTCGCTGCCCCGGAAGTCTTCGGGGTTTCCAGAAGAATAACCGAGGCGTTTTGCGATTTGTTCCTGCAAGTTAATGTGAAGAATGTCGGTCGCGCGTTCTGTCGTGTAATGTAAAGCGGTGCGCAAACGCAGGAGGAAATCGTAGGCTTTTTCGATCCGGCGCTGGTCGCTTTCACTTAACCAGTCTTTGCCGACAAGCTGGTTCGTGCTCAACGAGCCTTCCTTGAAATAGGTCATCCAAAGAAGGTTTTGGTAATCGCGCAGACCCCCGCAGCCATTCTTCAGGTTTGGCTCCTGCAGATAGACGCTATCGCCGAATTTCTTATGTCGCGCCGCCTGATCCCGCATGCGCATTTCCACATATTCTCGCTCGTATCCCTTGACGCATTTCGATCGAAACTGTCGTCGAAATTCCCTCGCCAGTTCTGCATCACCCGCGAGGAACCGCGACTCCAGCATGGATGTCTTTGTGCGCATATCGCGATTGGCCTCGGCGATCGCTTCTTTGATCGAACGCGTGGAGTGTCCAACCTTGAACCCGCTGTCCCACAGAAGATAAAGAACTTGTTGCACCATCTCCTCCAGATGGGGCGAAATCCCCTTATTCCCCTGCTGATGCAAAAGCATCACGTCGATGTCGCTAAACGGGTTGAGCTCGCCCCGCCCATATCCACCAAGAGCGATCAAGGCAAGTGGGACTTTGTCAGCCCCGTTTCCACGAGCAGAGCTTGTCGCCGCGCCGAAAACATATTGCAGTAAAACGTCAACCAGTTCAGCGCGGCGGGCACAAATTTCACGGCCACCGCCACCCGCCTGGTGCTTCAGGCGCAATCGATGTTCTTCGACCTTGAGAAATTTCTTGTAAAGCGGGAGGACTTCGGTTGGACGTCTGGTACCTGTCGCCGCAAGACGGCTTGCGGCGTGCGCCAAAACTTGATCCAGATGACGGGATGTTCTCATCGCAAATTCGGAATGCCGTTCAATCTAAAATCGGAAGCTCAAAATCCAAAATTCCATCTCAACTGGACAAGGAGCGATCGGCCAATAACGCGCTCCCCTCTGGATGGCAGGCCCGCGCCTGTCCTGTGGAGATCAGTATTTCAGAAACGAAGCGACTGGCGTCGGCTCGAGCTGCTTACGGCCACGAAGGAATTCCAACTCAATCAAAAATTGTGCTTCGAGGAGTTGTCCCCCGGCCTTGCGAATGAGTACTGCCGCAGCGGCAGAAGTTCCGCCGGTCGCAAGTAAATCATCTACAAGCACAATCTGTTCGCCCGTAATAATGGCGTCGATGTGCATCTCCATTTCCGCTTCGCCGTACTCAAGAGAGTAACTGGCTATCTCAGTCTGGAAAGGCAGCTTGCCACGCTTTCGAATCGGAACGAAACCGACACCGAGCTCATAAGCGACCGCCGATCCAAATAGGAACCCGCGCGCATCGATCCCAACGATCTTATCAATGTTCCTCCCCCGGCACCGATCCAAAAACAAATCGATGGACGCATGGAAAAGGCCAGGATCACTCAGGAGCGGCGTGATGTCCTTGAATACAATACCCTTTTTCGGAAAGTCGGGCACATCGCGCACAGCAGCGCGCAGTCTTTCAACTGTGTCCGAAGCCATCCGCGCGAATGCTAGCTTGATGTTGCAAAACGTCAATCGGGTTCAATCGTAACAAACCAAAACGAGCGTGCGCGATATACACCGTTCTAACACGTCAGTGTTAGGCTTCGCAGAGCTAACCAACCAGCCGAGCGGATTGCCAACCAGAAAGGCTGCTCTTAGAGTAGGTTCCTTAGTGTGGATCGAAATTTTCTGATCGTTTCAACAATCTGTTTTGTCGCCGCGGTTGTGCACAGCGGCATTGAGTTACGTGCCGGACTGTTTCGCCCAATGCGGTTTAATTTCGCGGCGATCGGCTTGGGCTTTGTTTTTCAAACGGCATTTTTATCAATCCGCGGTCATGCTCTGGGGCGCTGTCCGCTCACGAATTTGTTCGAAGTCTTTATCTTTCTGGCGTGGTCCATAGCGCTCATCTATATGGTGGTCGGTCCGGCTTATCGCCTGTCGCTGATGGGGGCATTCACGGCGCCATTGGTGGTCCTGCTCCAGGGTTTCGCTTTGATCGCGCCTATTGACGTTCACCATCCAGTGAAGTTGCCCTCAAATTCATGGCTGGAATTTCACGCGTCGGTTTCGCTCGTCGCCTATGGTGCGTTTGCACTCGCCTGCATCGCTGGCGTGATGTATTTGGTGCAGGAACGCCAGCTCAAAACGCACCAATTGCATTCGATTTTCTATCATCTCCCGCCGCTGGCGGATCTTTTTGCCGTCATTACGCGCCTTCTTTGGTGGGGCTTTGCCCTTTACACAATTGGCCTCGTGAGCGGTTTTTTTGTCGGGCGCCCATTGCCCTACATTCAAGTGGTATGCGCCGTTGGTGTCTGGGTGCTCTATGCTCTAATTTTGCAAGGACGGCATCTTCAACACCTTGCGCCTAAACATGTGGCCGCTTTGAGCATTATCGGCTTTAGCGCAGCGTTGACGCTTCTGTGGGGAATCACGTTTACCGCGCAAACGACTTCGCTGCCATGAATCTTTTCTGTGTCGGCTTGAGCCATCACACCGCGAACGTGGAAACACGCGAGCGTTTCGCGGGTCACGCGCAGAGCGAATGTATTTTGCGCGACGCCGGTTGCACGGAAGTGTTGTTGCTCGCGACCTGCAATCGCGTTGAAGTTTACGGGGCATCGGAGAAACGCGTCTCGACCGAGGAGGTTGCGCACTGTCTGGCCCGAAAAATTGAAAAGGACGCCCACCAATATGCGCTTCCGTTTTACCGCTATGAAGGCGAAAAGTGCATTCAGCATCTTTTTCGGGTGGCTTCCGGACTCGATTCGATGGTCGTAGGCGAGAGCGAAATTCTCGGTCAGGCAAAAAAAGCGTACGAATCGGCGAGACAATCCGGAGCAGTCGGTCCCTATATGCATCGTTTGTTTCAACGGGCCTTTCGTGTGGCGAAACAAGTTCGCACACACACAGAAATCACTCGTGGTTCGGTGTCGGTGGGCTCTGTCGCGGTCGATCTTGCCCAAAGAATTTTCGGTCAACTGGATAATTGCAAGGTGCTGGTTCTGGGTGCGGGTGAAACGAGCGAGCGCACGGCGCGTGCCCTCGCGTCCCGAGGCGTGCGAGACCTGCGCGTGAGCAATCGCTCGAATGATCGTGCCCGGGAGCTGGCGGAACGAGTAGGCGGCCAGGCTGTCCCATTCGAGAAGTGGCCGCAGCAATGCCGCGGGGTCGATATCCTGATTGCGTCCACTTCTTCCGAAGTTCCGTTGCTGACTCCGGCAAACTTGGCGCCCATGTTGTCCGATCGTGCTGATCGTCCGCTCTTCGTCATCGATATCGCCGTGCCGCGCGACGTAGACCCCACCGTCAACGAAATGGAAGGCGTGTACCTTTACGACATCGACGCGTTGCGCTCTGTTGCCGATCAATCGCTTGCGATGCGCCGGCAGCAAATAGCCTCCGCGGAAGCAATCATTGCCGAACACGTCGCAGATTTGCTGGAGAAAATTTCGGGCGAACTGAATCGTGCTTCACGGATGAGCGGACATCCACCGGTTGCTGACAGTTCGCTGCGCGTATAGCACCTGTTGCTGTACGGAAGCTGCCAGCTTCCGCCGCAGGAGGTATATTTCCCCGATGACAACGAAGATCATACTGGGCACACGCGGCAGCGACCTGGCACGTGCGCAAGCCCGGTTGGTTGAAAAAGCAATTCAAGCGGCGCAACCAGACGCTAAAATCGAAACAAGAATCATCGTCACGCGAGGCGATAAAACCAGGATTCTTGAGCCTCAGGCTGGTCGCAAAGGATTGTTCACGGTAGAAATTGAGCGGGCCCTTCTGAACGGGGATGTGGATGTTGCCGTCCATAGCGCAAAGGATCTTCCGAGCGAAACGAACCGGGACGCAGAAGTTGCCGCGGTTCTTCCTCGTGCAGCAATGGATGATGTGCTGGTCTCGAAACATCTGAGCGGTTTCGCTTCGTTGCCACGGGGCGCCACTGTCGCCACCGGCAGTGTGAGAAGGAAACACCAACTGCTTTGGAAACGGGCAGATCTCGACCTCGTCGATCTTCGCGGGAATGTTCCAACGCGCATTCGGAAATTGGCCGACCACAGTTGGGACGCCATTGTGCTTGCTCGCGCGGGACTTGTACGTCTCGGCCTGTCGGCGATGCATGACCAAATCAGTTTTGACGGCTCCCAATTCTTCGTTGAAAGCCTTCCACGCGAAATCTTTTTGCCGGCAGGCGGTCAGGGCGTCATTGCGCTTCAAATTCGGGTCAACGATAAAACCATGAAGGCAATTGCAGATCGTGTGAACGATCGAGAGACGTTGCTTTGTTTGCGGGCGGAACGAGAATTTCTGCGTTTGTTGCAGGGTGACTGCAATTGTCCAGTGGGCGTATTGGCCACAATTAAAGGCGACAAGATGAAACTGAGGGCTCAATTATTTACCGATCAATCAGCAACACCACGAGAAGGCGAAGTGGAAGGCACTTTTGATGAGGGGGAACGCCTGGCAGCGGAATTGCTGAGGCGATTACGATGAAGTGGAAGATAGACATTTCGCCTGTGAGCCCAACAGGCATGTTGCCTGTTGCAGCGGGGTGCAACCCGCGCCGGGCGCACAGGCTCCAAGCCTATGTTCCAACGGCAGCATGAGCACGAAACACAGTGGCAAAGTCTATCTCGTTGGTGCCGGGCCAGGCGACCTCGGCTTGGTAACATTGCGCGCCAAGGAGTGCATCGAGAACGCGGATGTGATTGTTTACGATCACCTGGCGAATCCCGAGACGCTGGGCTGGGCTCGGGACGACGCTGAAATTGTCTATGTCGGCAAAACGCCTGGCGAATCGCAGATGAGCCAGCAGGAAATTAATGCGTTGCTGATCGAGAAAGCGCGTGAAGGAAAGCAGGTCGTTCGGTTGAAGGGAGGGGATCCGTTCGTGTTTGGTCGAGGCGCTGAGGAGGCCCAAATGATCGCAGATGCAGGTATCCCATTCGAGGTTGTGCCTGGAATCACCTCGTCCATCGCCGGACCGGCCTATGCAGGAATTCCCATCACGCACCGGGCGCACAATTCACATGTGACGTTCTTTACGGGACACCAAGACCCGACGAAGACTGAAAGTGCAATCGATTACGCCGCGCTGGCGAAACTTGGCGGCACCCAGGTGATGTTGATGGGCGTGGAACGCCTCGGATCCATCACGAGTGAAATGATAAAGCACGGCGTGCGCGGCGATTTGCCGGTAGCGCTGGTTCGTTGGGCGACCACTGGGCAACAAGAAACGCTCGTCGGCACGCTTGTAGATATTTCTCAAAAGGCGGTCGCGAATGATTTCGCGGCTCCTGCCGTTGCGGTATTCGGGGAAGTTGTCGCGTTGCGGGACAAGCTCAATTGGTACGAAAAGCGGCCCCTGCTTGGGAAACGAATCGTCGTTACGCGAACAAGAAAACAAGCCAGCGCGTTAAGCAGCAAACTGCGCGCGCTAGGCGCTCACGTTATCGAACTGCCAACGATTCGAATCGAGCCGCCGACCGATTTGCGCGAGTTCGCAGAACTCGTTCAGGATGCGCACATTTATGACTGGATTGTGTTCACCAGCGCAAACGGCGTCGGAGCGTTTTTCGATATTTTCTTCAAACTATACAATGATACGCGCGAGATCGGCGGCGCCAGGATCGCTGCCATCGGTCCTGCAACGGCGCAACGGGTGAAAGACTTTCATCTGCATGTCGACCTACAACCGAAAGAATTCGTGGCCGAGGAGATCGTGCATGAATTCAAAAAGCAGGGAAGCATCGAAAATTTGAAGATTCTTTTGGTGCGCGCAGAGAAAGCGCGCGACGTCCTTCCGAAACAGCTCTCGGCGCTGGGAGCGATCGTGGACGAAGCGTTTGCATATCGGACCGTGCCGGAAACGCGCGATACAAGCGGGGCCCGGCAACGACTGGCGAAGGACGGGGCGGATTTAATCACGTTTACGAGTTCTTCAACCGTGGAAAACTTTATCGCCCTGGGGCTGCCTTGGCCGAAAGGAATGCAAGTTGCCAGCATTGGCCCTATCACGTCGCAGACCGCGCGCGAAAATGGTCTGAAAATCGATGTCGAAGCAAAGCGCCACGACATTGACGGCCTTGTGGAAGCAATCCGAGGTTTTTTTGAGAAAAGTTAAACCGTCAACAGGTTTAATCGTTGAAAGCTAAATTGGTATTGAGACGACCGGACGCCGCCCACCCTTTAACTTTCTAACTCTTTAACTCTGCTTGGCTTACGGATTGAAACGGAACTTGGTTCGACCGCGCTTGGCGTTAGCTTTCGCTTTGCGGCGGTGCTTTTGCGAAGGCGTCTCAAAGGCGCGCAAACGGCGGACCTCCTCGAGAATGCCCTCGGCATCCAGCTTGTTTTTCAGCCGCTTCAACGCGCGATCGACGGGTTCACCTTTGCGAAGGATCACTTCTGGCATCAATAATCACTCCTGACTTTCGAAATAGACTGCTATTCGGCGAGCGGGAGCCTACTCGGGCGGAGCGGCGGCGTCAAATCTGCTCGGAAACGCGCCTCGGGGGGCGCTCAGGGCACCCAGACCGAGGTATGAGCACGCCGGTTGGACTTCAAAAACGGCTCACCGCTGGGCAAGAGGATTGGCGGCTGACGCTTTCTCGGTGATCTCGCGCCGGAGGGCCGTAGCGCCGCCGCCCCGGGCGCGCGTCCACCACAGCACAATTGGCGAGGCAATAAAGATGGAGGAGTAAGTGCCGACAATTACGCCGACGATGATGGCAAGCGAGAAATCCCGCAGCACCGCGCCGCCAAAGAAAAACAGGCAAAGAATCGGGATTAGGGTCACCGTGCTTGTCAGAATGGTTCGGCTCAGTGTCTGGTTGATGCTCGAGTTCATGATTTCCTCGATGGTCCCGCGCCGTCCACTGGCCAAACCTTCCCGGATCCGGTCATAAACAACGATCGTGTCATTAATTGAATAGCCGGCAATGGTCAGCACAGCGCCAATCATTGTGAGAGTAAGTTCGCGCCCGAGAAGCGAGAACATCCCGACTGTCATAAACACGTCATGCAACAAGGCAACGATCGCTCCGACGGCGAAGGCGAGCTCGAATCGAAACGTCACGAAAATCAAGATGCCCAGGATGCCCAAACCGAGCGCGATCAACGAATTTTTTGCCAGCTCACCGCCTACCAGCGCGCCGACGCGTTCCGAGCCTTCGACTCGAAAGCCAGTGCTTGGCAGCGTCTGCATAACCTGCTTCTCCACCTGGTCGCTGGTGTTCAATGGCGTGCGGATGGTGATGTAACTCCGGCCCACTTGCGTGGATTCCTGAATGGAGGCGTCGGCAAGTCCGATTGGCTTGAGCGCACTGCGCACCTGCCCGATATCGATCTTGCCAGGGGAACTGAGAGTGATGAGATCACCGCCGCGAAAATCGACGCCAAAGTTACGTTCGCCTCGCTGGTAAAAAGCGAATGCACCGGCGAGCAGCAACGCGAGCGAACACATGCACGCAATGAAGCCTTTGCCGAGAAAATTGATGTGTTGCGCTGAAATCAAGTGAAGCATCGAGATGCGTTTCACCCGTCCGGAATCCACGAGCCAGCCCAAGCAATTCCGCCCCACAATGAGCGCCGTGAACAAGGAAGCCAAAATGCCGAGCATAAGGGAGATGGCGAAGCCCTTTACGGGTCCGGTCGCTTTCCAAAAGAGAATCGCCGCAGTGATCAACGTCGTAACGTTGGCGTCGAAAATGGAGCTGAACGCTTTTTCGTACGCCGTGTTTAGAGCTACCTTGAGCGACTTTCCGAGGGCCATTTCTTCCCGCAACCGCTCGTAAATGAGCACGTTTGCATCAACCGACAGGCCTATCGTCAGGATTATACCCGCGATCCCGGGCAACGTGAGGACGAAGTGAAACATCGTCAGTGCGCCGATGAGCAAAATGAGATTGATGATCAAGGCGAGATTTGCGATGAACCCGGGAATTTTGTAGTAGAGCGCTACGCAAACCAGTGTGATAGCCAGGCCAACCAGGCCGGCGAGAATGCTGGCGCGAATCGAGTCGAGTCCGAGAGTGGGCGAAACGCTGCGCTCTTCCTCGATGCTTACCGGCGTCTGCAGCGGGTTCTGAAGCACGCTTGCCAAGCCCCGCGCTTCTTCCTCCGTGAACCTCCCCGTAATTTGGGCGTCACCGCCATAAATGGCGTCTTGAATTACCGGCGCAGATTGGATGACTCCATCCAGCACAATGGCAAAGCGATGGTGGACGTGCGCGGCTGTAATATCGCCGAATTTTTTTGCTCCCTCGCTGTCGAACCTCAAATGAACAACCCAACCGTCTCGTTCATACGAAGCGCCTGCACTCGAAACGCGATCGCCAGATAGGTCGGCTTTCTTTTTGACCAGTAAACGTTCTTCTCTTGGTTTTTCTTTGCCACCGGCAACGGCCTCCCCGGACTCGTTGGTCGGCGCTCCCTCCGGACTGAGTTTGTAGGTTTCGATCCTGTATTCGGGCGGAATGACTTGTTTTCCTTCGTCGATTTGTCGCAAACGTTCGCCGTTATCTGGATAAACCAGGCGGAATTCCAGTTTCGCCACCCGCGAGAGTTGATCGCGCGCTTCCTTAATCTTGGCGGGGTCGAGTCCGGGAATTTGCACCAGAATCCGGTCGTTCGCGACGGGACTGATTATCGGCTCGCTGACTCCAAACGTGTCAATACGCTTGCGAATGACCTCCACCGCCTGGTCGAGCATCCCCTTGGTAACTTCTTTATCGCCGCCCTTCAGTCGAATGAGGAAGGAGGTCCCGCCTTGAATGTCGAGGCCGAGCGCGATCTTTTTCTGCGGTGGCCAAATCGTAACAATGCTGGAGACCACGAGCAACAACATGAGCGTCATGGCCAGCAGGCGTTTCCTCGGCCCTTGGTCGGTGGCGAAATACCACCCGAAGAGGACGAGCACGGCGAGGCCGGCAAGAAATGTAAACGCGGGGGTCATTGGATTGGGGATTGGGGATTGCAGATCGCGGATTGCGTCATGTCTTTAACGATTTAACGGTTTAACGAAGTAGCAGTTTAACTTTCATCCACTATCAACCATCAGCTATCAAACTATCAGCTTTCCTTGAGCACCGTCGTGATGGCCGATTTGTCCATCTCGATCTTCACGTTATCGGCGACCTTCACCAGCACGGTGTTTTCCTTCACATTCGAGATTAAACCGTGAATACCGGCATTAGTCACGACCCGGTCACCCGTTTTTAAACTAGTGATTAATTGCTGTTGCTGTTGCTGCCGCTTTTTCTGCGGCCGAATCATCACAAAATACATGATGATGAAAATGAAAATCAGCGGCACAAAGAACGAGCCGATGCCGCCACCCGGCATTTGTTGAGGAGCCGCGCTTTGGGCCTGTGCAAGAAACATCTGGAACATATTTACAATTGGAGAGCGCACCTTAAACGCGAAAGCGCCCCCTGCAATCGTTCTTTCGTGTCGCTCGTATTATCGAGAAGAGACCGCTGGATTAGACAATCTATGCCACTTTCGCTTGATGAAAAATCCGCGAGGCGTGCTAATCTTCGTTCGCCGATTAACGGGGGTATAGCTCAGTTGGTAGAGCGTCTCGTTCGCAATGAGAAGGTCAGGGGTTCGAATCCCCTTACCTCCAGTTTTCGCTCGCGTCGGCGATGAGAGCAAAGCCCGTCGCGGCGAAGCCCTGGTGAAGGCAGCCCTTTTGCGTCAATTCACATCTTGCGCGGGTGTTTTAAAACCGGCGTCAAGCCGCGCGCACTCCGAAGCGCGCTTCGCGCGCAAAAAAACCTCTCGAATCGCGTCGTCCGGTTGATCCTGTCGTTTTGCAGCGCTCCCTAGTAAGAAATGCGAAAATCGGCGGGAAACGTCACACTCGCGCCCATCGTGCCATTCGAACCATGCGTAGCATCCGCTGCGCCGACGTTGGCCGATGGTGCTGGAATTGGCTGCTGTCCCTTGCTTTTGAGAGATTCGTTTAAGGCTGGCAGGTCCGTGGCGAGTAATTGATCGAACTCTTTTGTCACGTCACTCAATTCTCGTTTTAGCGTATCGATGTATGCAATCTGGTAACTGGCAGGTTTTCCTTCGTAGCTGAGGATCGCCCCATAAAGCTGATCGGTGTGCTCTCGTAATCGCTCCTCACCGGTGATCGCTCCTCCCTCAGTTGTGGCGACGATTTTTTTGCGGACAGCATCAATTTTACCGTTGAAGTCGGAGATGTTCCTGCGAAGCGGATCGCCTTCAGACAACGTTCCTCCGCTCTGCGCCAATGCTTTGCGCAAGGCCATTATCCGATCCATTAGCGCGCTTTCTTCACCAAAGAGCGAATGGACCTTCATTGCAGCGTCGAACTGTGCCTTGCGATCCGCAGCGCTGAATTTGGCCCGGCGATCGAGACCAACCGTCAACTTGGTCTCCGAAACTTTGCCGGCCTTGGTGAGGCGCACGGTGTACACGCCTGGCACCAGCCGAGGTCCTCGCACTCCCGCAAAGGCAATCTGGGCGGCCGGTGGCACCCGCGGTGGTTTCACACGCATCGTCCAGGTCACGCGATTCAGCCCAGGGCGTTTGCTTGCGGGCAACTCATCGACAACACGCCCCGTGGAGTCCAAAACTTCCAGCTTCAGTTTTCCAAACAGATGCCGCTCGCGCTGGTAGTAATTGATCACGGCAGCGTCAGGCGGATTGTCGCCAATAAAAACCGCGTCGCCATTGGCCCACCCGCCTGAACCTTCGATCCGTTGTTGCACCGGCCGCGCTGAAACGAACGCGACTTCCTGCTTCAATAAATCCGACGTTAGAGCGCGCAACGGAGTGATATCGTCAACGATCCAAATCCCACGCCCATGCGTTGCAAGGACCAGATCGTTGTCGCGCGGGTGAATCGCCAGATCTCGAACGGCAACCGCGGGAAAATGGTTGCCTTTAAATTGTGCCCAATTTTTTCCACCATCGATCGAGACCCAAAGTCCAAACTCCGTCCCGAGAAAAAGCAGATCCGGTTTGACCAAATCTTCCTTGATCACATGAGCGTATCCGCGAACGCCTTTGATATCCTGACTGCTTACAAGCGGCGCCCAGGTCTTACCGTAATCGGTCGTTTTGAAAACATACGGCGCCATGTCGCCAAATGTATGTCGATCAAACGCTGCGTAAGCCGTGCCGGCGTTGAAGTTGCTCGCCTGCACCCAGCTTACCCATGAATTTTTTGGCAAACCGGGAACATTGCCGACGACGTTGGTCCAGGTTTTGCCGCCGTCGCGGGTAATTTGAAGATTGCCGTCGTCTGTGCCGACCCAGATCAGGGATTTGTCCTTGGGCGATTCACTGATCGAGTAGATCGTGGTGTGCATTTCGGCCGAGGAATTGTCCACCGTGACACCGCCTGATTGCTCCTGTTTCTGCTTTTCCGGATCGTTGGTTGTCAGGTCCGGCGAAATGCGTTCCCACGTTTGGCCGTGATCGCGCGAGCGAAATAGAAATTGAGCGCCGATATAAATCGTCCCCTTTTCGTTAGGCGAGAGCGCGATTGGCGTATTCCAGTTGAACCTGAGCTTTTCCTTGTAATTCGGCCGCGGCTTGATGTTGCGAGCTTCGTGCGTGTTGCGATTTACCCTCGCGATCTCGCCACCCTGATACTCCGCATAAATGTAATCGGGGTCAGCGGGATCGGGAAACATCCAGAAGCCGTCGCCGTTGTACATGTTTTCCCACTGCGCGTTGGTAATGCCGCCGGGATATTGCGATTCGCCCACGAAAGAGCTGTTATCCTGCAGGCCGCCATACACTCGATAGGGATCTTTATCATCCAGGCTGACGTGATAGAACTGGGAGACGGGGAGGTTTCCGGCTTTCCACCATTTCGCGCCGCCATTGTAGGAATACCACATTCCACCGTCGTCACCTGAAAACACGACCTGCGTGTTGGTTGGATCGATCCAGACGTCGTGTACGTCGCCATGCATCCCGCCGAACCCGCCGACCACTGCAAAGCTTTTCCCCGCATCCTCGCTGACAATCAGTGAGCCATCAGTCTTAAACAAGCGGTCGGGATTTTTTGGATCGACAATCAAGTTCGCGAAGTAGAATGGCCGCCACACCATCCACTGACTTTTGTCCCGCCTGTCCCAGGTCGCTCCGCCATCGTCGGAGACAAAGAGCGCGCTATCGGGTGATTCGACAAAGGCGTAAACGCGCTTGGAATTCGAAGGGGCGACTGCCACCGCAAGGCGCCCGTACGGTTTCTTCGGAAAACCCTTATTGGCCTCGGGCGTGATCTCCGTCCAGGTATTGCCGCCGTCCGTAGAACGGAATAATCCGCTGGCCGAAGGCGCTGTTGGACTTTCGCCGCCTGAGCGATACTCCCAGCCTTTCCGCCGGAAATCCCACATCGCTGCGAACATGACGTTCGGGTTTGCCGGATCAATTGCGATATCGGTGCAGCCGGTCGAAAGATTCGGTCCTTTGAGAACCTGGTTCCAACTTTTGCCGCCGTCAGTGGTTCGGTAGAGCCCGCGATCCGGCGAATCGCTCCAGAGCGCGCCAGGCACTGCGGCAAAGATCGTTTCGCTGTTCTTCGGGCTCACCGCGATTTTCGCAATGCGTTCAGACTTTTCCAGACCGGAATGCGTCCATGTTTCGCCGCCGTCGGTCGATTTATAGATCCCATCGCCAATCGAAACCGTATTGCGCGTCCACGATTCACCAGTTCCGACCCATACGTTTTTCGAATTCGTTGGATCGAGCGCAATCGCACCAATCGATTGCGCGGGTTGTTCGTCGAATACGGGTCGATAGCGCGTTCCGCTATCGTCAGATTTCCAAACGCCCCCGCTGGCCGCGCCTACAAAAAAGGTGATCTTGCCTGAAGGCTCGCGTTTTCCCGCAATGGCAGAGATGCGTCCGCTCATCGTTGCGGAGCCTATGTTGCGTGCGCCGAGGCCGGAGATGGTCGCAGAGTTAAATGGCGCTTCCTCCGCAGAGCAAAGAATTGCGCAAAGAAAGAGCGAGGCTGAGAAAACCAATTTCAGAGAGCGCATGAAAACCTGGTTCGTAAATGTGGAAAAATGCATAAAGGGTTCTTATTAACACCTGGCTTTAGCCAGGTGCAGGGACAAGAAAACTAAAAGAACCGTTTCAACGGTTTCCGCCATGAAGAAAAGCCGTTCAAACGGCTCGCGCTTCTCTTTGCTCTTTATGCCTGGCTGAAGCCAGGTGTCAGCGAAATTAGAGAAACATTTCATCGTCTCTCGATAGAGTTTACTTGGAAGCCGGAAAGTGAAATATGCTGTCATCCACCGGCATGTTGGCTTCGACCTTATCGATGATGATCCTTTGCTTGTCAGGCCCTCCCTTGCGCCCGAAGTCGATCGACGTCGGAACGAATACGCCGCCAGCTTTTTCGTAATCACCCAGGTCAGTCTCGACTTCCTCGTACGCGCCGTGCCTGGTCCGCTGTGTCAGGACACGAATCTCCAGAAAATGATCCGGATCCAGATAAACGAAACTTACGTCCCCGTTTTTCCGCGTCACTTTCAGCTTGTGCGCGGGGGTCCCATCGACATCTTCGGTTCCCAGGTATTCCACCGTGCTTCCTTTCGCTCGCCAATCGACCAACGGCCCATCCATGTCCGAATCTTCTACCAGCGCTTTGACGTCGTCTGCCGACATTCGTTCGGGATCTCTGCGTCCAAAGAATGGTGAGACTTTCCATCCTTCCCTGCCATCATACGCCTCGATCTGAGTCATTCCCTGCAGCGTCGCTTCGCTGCGCACGTCCTCAGGGCGCTTCTTGATTTGTGTGTAGGCCAATTGAATTTGCCCCTGTTGCACAAGCATCTTGCCGCTGAGCCGCAATGTTTGGAGGTTATGCAGCGCAGTCGCACCGCCTTTCGCTTCGATGTTTTTGGACACCAATTCATCGACTGTCGGCTGACTCTTATCGAGGGCGAAGATTGCTGACACAGCAAGTGTGGCGGACATGAAAGCGATTAGAAGACGCAGGCGCATACCAGTTTAATGAAGAATAGGAGACAGCACAGCTGCACCAATGTTCAAAGCGTTAAGTAATGCAAGTGCTTCTCGAAAAATTATTGTGGATGCAAAAAGGCAATTTTCGTGTCCGAAATTGCCAAAGCCGATTAAAGTTCACGCCAGGAAATAGATCGTGCCGTCAATTCGAAAAAACAAAAGCCGACCCGCACCGGATGCGATCGCGGCTGCGCGGCGTTCTGCCATAGAGAAACGGCAACGTAAATCTGGCAAAAGAAAATCCGAGTCTTCCCACGCCCCTGTCTTGCCCGGCTCGTGGCAGGTCAATACTGGCATTGTCCTGCTGTGTATCATCGCTACCGCAGTACTTTATGCAGGCGATCTTCATCTGGGCTTTTTCAGAATCGACGACCAGCAATACGTTGTCAGCAACCCGTGGATACAGGGAGTAACATGGAAGCATCTCGCTCAGATTTTATCCAGTCCTTACTACCTCAACTATTCGCCGCTCCATTTGTTATCCTACATGCTTGATTACGCAGTCGGCGGCTTGAACGCCTATGTGTTTCATCTGTCAAGCAACCTCTGGGCCGGAGTTGTTGCCGGCTTTGTGTATCTCGTTGCACTTGCACTGACACAGCACCGAATAACTGCTGCGGTTGCCGCCTTATTGTTTGTTGTTCATCCAGCGCACGTAGAGGCGGTTGCCTGGATTTCAAACCGCAAGGACCTGGTGGCTGCTGCATTTGTGCTGCCTTGTGTCCTGGCATACTTAAAATACAGACAACGCGGCACGATAGCCTGGTATGTTGTTTCACTTTTGCTGTTTTCCCTCGCATTGCTGGGAAAACTATCCGTTGCCGCTTTCCCTGCGGTGCTACTGTTTATCGACCTCGTACTTGAAAAGAGGCTGTTAAGTCGGTCAATCATTGACAAGCTTCCATTCCTCGGTGTGGCGGCTCTGACAGCCGTGTCAGTCCAGCACGCGCAACCGAGTACCGGATTGCAGTTTGACCTGGGCATGCATGCAAAGGCCTTCGTCCAGAGTCTGTGGCTCCTTACCGGGCTGGGAAATTATGTTATCTATCGTGTTCCTCCTGCGCCCGGAGTTGGTTTATCACAGGTAGTCGGACTGGGTATCCTGCTTGGCTTGTTTGTGCTCCCGTGGTTCCTGCGCAAACGCTATCCCCTAGCGACTGTGTCGACCTACTGGATTTTATTTAGTTATCTTCCGACCCAGGTCCTGCCATTTAGCTATCCGGTAACTGACCGCTATCTTTTTTTGCCATCAGTAGGCGCTGTCATTCTCATGGCCTGGCTGTTGGTCAAGGCAACAGATTATTTGCACAAGTGGAAGTTTGCGACCGCAACAACACTGGTTACGGCACTTAGCTTCATCTGGCTCACAAAAACCGTTAATTACTTATCCGAGTGGCGGGATCCACGATCGGTTTGGTTCGCAGCAGCACAGAAATCCGATGACTTCCATGTCTATTACGAACTGGGATGGGAGTATCTCGAGAAGGCGGCAGGTTTCGGGACAAAACGAAGAAACGCTCCGCTTCCGCCGGAGGAAGCAAAGCGTTACGCCTCGCTTGTCTGGCAAGCAGATCCTCGGCTCCCGGAGTTGCTCTCGGAACTTTCCGAAAACGGGCACAACGGACCAGCTGAAAATGCGTTTAAGGAGTATCTGCAGACCAAGGCAGCTGAAAATTTTGATCAAGCCGTCGCAAGAAAAGGCGCGCACATCGCACCGCCCATTTTTCTTAGCCGCGGAGTGCTTTTCGCTGACAAAGGCGATATGCAGTCTGCAAAGAATGAATTCCTGGCGCAGCTGGATGAGGCATCGCAGTTACCTGATTCCGAAGCTCGGGACGAAGCACTAATCACGGCCTATTACGACTTGGCAGTCGCTGAATCCGGGCTTGGCCATCCTAAAGAGGCGTTGACCTGGATCAGACTTGCGGACGAAGGACAGGATAAGCTTGGTAGAACCGTGCTTCCTGAAATCACTGCTGCGCGTCAGAAGCTTGAGTCAATCGTAACAACGCCGCCCTAGCTTGTTCCTCCTGCACAACCGAGCCACTCACTCGGACCGCAGTGCCTGCATCGGATCGACGCGCATGGCGCGAAGCGCCGGAATATAACAGGCGCAAAATGCGACTATTGCCAGGGTCAAAGTTGCGACGCACATGGCCTTCAGATCAATCGCGCCGACACCAAAAAGAAGACTTTGCAGCAGACGAGAGCAGGCGAAGACACCCATCAAACCGACCAGCACGCCGAGTCCAACAAAGCGCATACCCTGGCCAACGATGAGACGCAGCACGTGGTAACGTTGCGCGCCGAGTGCCAGCCGAATTCCGATCTCCTGGGTCCGCTGCGTGACCGAATAGCTCATGACTCCAAAAATTCCCGCCGCCGCAAGAAGGAGTGCAATGAGCGCAAACAAACTTACCAGCATCGCATTCAAACGGGGCTGTGCGATTGATTGTGAACGGTAATCGGCAAGCAAGCGTGGCCGATAAACTGGCACTTCCTTGTCGAGTTCGCCTACCGCCCGACGCAGAGCCCTAGTCACCGAGCCCGGGTCAACCCGCGTCCGCATAAAGATCGACAGCGATGGAATGGCGAATTGCGGATATGGAACATAAATCTGAGGCTTGGGCGGAACCTTAAGACTGATCAAGTGTATGTCGCCGACCACGCCGACAATTTCCCGGACGGGCGGTTTGCCAGGCTCGACCGAGGCTTCCACAATGATTCGTTTCCCGATCGGATCTTCGCCGGGGAAAAATTGTTTCACGAATGCCTCTGTCACAATCGCGACCGGCGGAGAATTTTTGTTGTCCCGGTCAGTGAACCAGCGACCTTTGCGCAAGGGAACGCGCATAGCTTTGAAATAATCGGCCGTGACAGCATTAAATTGTGCGAGTGGCTGTTGACTTTGCGGCGCTGGATGAGCGTCGAAGTTGAAAGTGAAAGCGATCTCACTGCCGCTAAGTGGAATGTACCACGCCGCTGCAACTGACTCCATTCCAGGCTCGCTGGAAAGGCGATCCAGCAAGTTTTTGTAAAAAGTGACTGCCTGTTCCGGCCTGCCATACTTTGTTTGGGTAAGCGCTACCCGCGCCGTCATGACATTCGTCACATCGAACCCGCCAGGAACCCTTTGCAGGCGAATGAAGCTTTCGATCAGGAGCCCAGCGCTTGCCAGCAACATCAGCGCGAGGACGATTTCGACTACGACCAGCGCCGCGCGAGTGCGGTGAGCGCTCGCGCTTTCGCTCGAACCGCGGGGAGCTTCATTGAGTGATACGGTAAGATTTGAACGCGATGCGCGCCACGCTGGAAACAAACCCGAAATGATTCCCACTCCAAGACTGATGGTAGTGGTAACGACAAGGACAAGAGCGTCCGGTGAAATTTCCTCAATGCGCGGAATGCTCGGCAGAAATGCTTTCAGCGAATCAATACTCCAAACCGCAAGTATCAGTCCGGCGAGACCGCCTAGCGCGCTGAGCAAAGTACTTTCGGCGAGCAACTGTTTAGTAATACGCCAGCGGCTGGCGCCGAGGGCGGAGCGGATGCTCATTTCCCGATTGCGCGAAAGCGAACGCGCCAGCAACAGATTCGCGACGTTGACGCAGGCGACGAGCAACACGCAGCCAGCCATCGCGCACAACATCAGCAATGCGGACCGCGTGCTGCCCACCATGGCGCTAATCTCCGGAATGACTTTCGCGCCGGTGTGCAGCTTCGAGTCCGGATATTGTTGACGCCAGCTTGCGGTAATGCTGTCGATGTTTGCCTGCGCCTGTTGGATCGACACGTTCGGTTTCAATCGAGCGAGGCACTCGAAAAAATCGTTGTCCCGCTGCTCCGTCATCGCCGGCGCGCCATCTTTCGATTCGCGCAAACTCGACATCGAGATCCAAAGTTCGGGCGGAACCGCAGCAATCGGAAAAGTAAATCGTGGGGGCATCACTCCGACGACCTCGAACTGCTGACCGTCGAGGGTAACGGTTTTGCCTACCACAGTGCGATCCGCTCCAAACCGGCGCTCCCACAACGCATGGCTCAAAATGACCACATGATTTCCCGGATTATCTTCGTTAGGCAAAAACGTTCGCCCCAGCAACGGTTGAACTCCGAGCAACGGAAACAAATCGGCCGACACCGATTCGCCTTGAACATGCAGCGCTCCGTTTCCGTCTGTGAGTGTGCTCACCCCTTGATTCGTGTAAACAGCGACCCGCTCAAAAACCTTGTTTTGGTCGCGCCAGCCGACGTAGTCGAGGTATGAGATCGAATTGATATCCGTCCCGGGATCGGCTTTTTCGCGGGTATCGTATTCGCCGATAGCGACGAGATTTTGCGGTTGCCGGAACGGCAGCGGCCGTAATAACACAGCATTGAGTACGCTGAATACGGCTGTATTAGCGCCGATCCCGAGCGCAAGCGTTAGCACCACGACAAAAGTAAATCCCGGGGACTTCAGGAGCTGGCGCAGTGCAAACCTGAGATCATTCATGTTATTCGGTGCGCAATGCGATGATTGGATCGACGCGTGACGCGCGACGCGCTGGAATCCAGGAAGCAAGCAACGTGGCTGCAAACATGAGCGCGCCAACTGCCAGATAAATTTGCGGATCAAAACCTTTGGCCTCGAAGAGCAGGCTTTGCAGAGCACGCGACACCGCAAACGCGCCCAGTAGCCCAATAGCCGCGCCTATCACCAGCAGATGCATTCCGTGGGAAAGAATTAGCGCCCTGATTTGCGCCGGCCTCGCGCCGAGAGCGAGCCGGATTCCAATCTCGCGCACACGTTTGACTGTTGTGTAAGCGAGTAATCCGTACAGTCCGATCGTCGCGAGCAAGAGGGCCAGAACGGCAAACACCGAGAACAGAAAACTGAGCAGGCGCTGACTCCCCCAGCTCTCTTGCACACGATCCATCATCGGCTTTGCATCGAAAACCGGCAGCGAAGAATCAACGGAAATGATGGCGTCGCGAATCGAGCGCTCAAGCGCTGCCGGCGCCATCGTCGATCTGACGAACAACGTGAGACTGGTTCGCTGGGCCTGGCCTAACGAACAGTAAATCACGGGCAAAGGCGCCATCTCGTCTATGGCATGAAACCGCATCCGCCCAACCACGCCTACGATTTCGCTCATCACCCAGCCTTCCTCGTCATTACCTGCATCAACTCCCATGCGCTTGCCTATCGGATTTTCGCCAGGAAAATACTGTTCGGCCATCGCCTGATCGATAATGATGACTCGCGGCGAGTCTTTCGTGTCGCGTTCGTTAAACAGACGACCGCGCAACAACGGCACTTTGAGCGTTGAAAAATAATCGCCGTCAACGACTTCGAGATCGCTGTTCAACATCGCCGAGGGCTGCGGTCGTGGGTTCTCTTCGCGCCAAAAACCAGTTTGCCAGCCGCCCATAAGCGGTCCGTTGGAGCTAAGAGCAGCGCTTTGCACACCTGGCAACGCGCGCACTTTGTCGAGCAGTGCCTTTGCGAACCCGTCGATCTTGTCGCGGTCGTTATATTTTTGCCACGGCAATTCGAACCGGACCGTGAAAAGGGCGCGGGGTTCGTAGCCTAACGAGAGCGATTGTAAGCGCGAAAAACTTTTCAAGACCAGGCCGGTCGCCACCAACAACGTAAGCGTGAGCGCAATTTCGCTAATGACCAGCCAGTCGCGCACGCGTCTGGCGGATGGCGGATCGCCGCTGCTGGACGATCCCTCTTTCAATGCGAGCTGAACATCCGCGTGCGAGGCCTGCCATGCCGGCCACAACCCAAAGAACCCTGTCGTAAGGGACGCGATGAGGAAAGTGAAAGCCAGGACCCGGAAATCGAACGACACTTGTTGGAACCGGGCAACGCCTCCCGGACTCAGCGCGATCAACCCGTCACGAACCCAGACGGCAAGCAAGAATCCCAACGTTCCGCCGAGGATCGCGACCAGGAAACTTTCGATCAGAAGTTTCCTGATGATTTGGCCTCGGGTGGCTCCTACTGCGGCATAAATCGCCAATTCTCTTACGCGCGTCGCTCCGCGCGCGGCAAACAAATTGGCCAAATTTGCACACGCAATCAGCAACACGAGCGCGACGGCCCCGAGAAGCAGACCGAGATTCGTGCGGTACTTGCCGACCAGGTCTTCCAGCAACGAGCTAACGACTGCAGTCTCCTGGCCATTGGTTTCAGGATAGGCCTTTTCCAAACGCGCGGCGATCGCTTTCATTTGCGCGCGCGCTTGAGTGACGGTAACGCCGGGTTTGAGCTTGCCCCAAACGTAGATCATCGGGTGATGGGACCGGTCCATCCATACCGGGTTGTTGCTGCGTCGCATCATTGACAACCAGAGGTCGGTGTCCTGCGGCGAGGTCACCTGGGGCGGCATCACGCCGATAACGGTGTAGTTCTGATCGTGCAGGTTGACTGAGCGGCCAATCACGGCCGGGTCGGCATTGAGCGCGCGTCGCCACAGACGATCGCTGATGACAACGACCGGCGGCGCGCCGACTTTGTCCTCGTCCTCGCTGAAGGTGCGACCGATTTCGGGCGGCAGGCCCACAATGTCGAAGAAATTTCGAGTGACCGATGCGCACGAAACGCGTTCCGGATCGCGGCCGGGAATCCCGCTCAGGTTTCGAGATTCCTTGTGCGTAGCTGCGAGATGTTCGAACACCGTGTTGTCGTTTCGCCAGTCGAAATAATCCGGCAGCGCGACAGAGTAATCCTGGCCCGGTCCGGAAGATTCGTTCAAGACCATGATCCGATCCGCATCCGGGTACGGAAGAGGCTGTAGTAGAACAGCATTCACGATGCTGAAAATCGCAGTGTTGGCGCCTATTCCGAGCGCCAGCGTCAGGACCGCGACAAACGTGAACCCTGGCGATTTACGGAGCTGGCGTAGCGCAAACTTGAAATCAGCGATCATTAGTCTCCCTTCACAATCGAGACCAATCACTCGTAACGCAGCGCCTCCACGGGATTGACGCGGGTGGCGCGACGCGCGGGAACGAAGCAGGAAAGCGCGGCAACAATTGTCAGCAGACCGGCGACTGCCAAATAAGTGGAAGGATCAAGCGCATTGACTTTGAAGAGGATGTTCCGCAAAGCAGCTGCAACCAGGACCCCCAGTAATAAAGCCGCGGCCCCGGCGCCGAGCACAAGCCCGATAACCAACTGCCACGCCCCCTGCGTCATGACCATTCGGAAAATCCGACGAGCGTCCGCTCCAAGCGCCATTCGAATCCCAAATTCCTGTGTGCGCTGGCTCACCGAAAAACTCATCACGCCGTAGAGACCCACCGCGGAGAGAACGAATGCGAGACCACCGAAAATCGCGAACAAACTGACGATGATGCGATTGCCGGAAAGACTTTCATCGTGCAATCGAGCGGCTGTGCCGGGAAAATAAATCGGCACGTCCGAATCAAGCTGAGCAACCGCTTTTGTCAGCGCAGGGCCGAGCATTTCCGCACGCTGGCCTGCGCGCGGTCGAACGACGATCGTGCAAAATTGAGTAGGCGGCGATGCGCCGAGCAGTGGCATGTAAAAGCCGGCAGCGTCCGTCTGCTGATCGAACGGTCCCTGCATCAACGTATCGGGAACCACGCCAACGATCGTGCGCCACGGTTCCGGTTGACCCGGGTTGAAAATTCGCACCTGATGTCCGAGCGCGCTTTGATTACCCCAATGCTTCCGCGCAAAGGCGGCGTTCACGATCGCTACGGGCTGTTTCGCGTCACTGTCGTCGATCGTGAAATCGCGCCCTTCCAAAATCTTTAGCCTGAGCGTCGAAAAATAATTGTCCGACACGGATTCAAAGTTTCCACGGGGCCGATCGCGGTCTGTCAGATAATTTTGGCCGTCAACTTCATACTGACCGCCGCCAGCAAACGTCATTCTAAAGCGATCAGTTAGCGCTGCCGAATCAAACTGAGGATTAGCACGCAATTCCCGAACGGCGCGTTTGAAAAAATCGCGGCGGCCATCTTCGGTATACGCGCCTTCCATCAACGCCATCCGGGCGGTGTAAATCGCGTTCTCGTCGTAACCATAGTCAAGCTTGAGCTGGTTTCTGATCGACCTGATCTCGAGGGTTGTCGCAATCAACAGCGCCGCTGTGAGTGCGATCTGCGCAATCACGAGAACCCGCGTGATGATATTGACTAACCGACTGCTGTTGCCGCGCCCGCCTTCTTTCATCATATCCGCCGCATTGCTGTGAGCACTGATCAGGGCCGGCACGAGGCCGGAAACAATCGTCGCGACCAACGTCATCCCAACGGTGAAGGCGAGCACCCGACCGTCGATCGTAAATCGAACCCAGTAAGGCAATGCGAACCCAGACGGCAGCGCGTCCATGGCGCGGGTCAGCAGATCGACGCCCCAGTAGGCCAGGAGAACTCCCATGGCTGCTCCGAATACCGAGACCACCAGACTTTCAGTCAACATCTGCCTGACGAGTCGCCAACGTGTCGCACCTAGCGCGCCCCGAATGGCCAGTTCTTTTCCTCGCAATGCGGCCCGGCCGAACTGCATGTTCATGACATTCACGCACGCGATCAATAAAACGAGAATGACCGCAGCCAGCATCGCCCAAACGGTCTGCCGAAATTGAACGCCGATGATCGCCTTCGCGAGCGGTTGCACGGTCGCCGAGGTAAAATTTTGGTTGGTCTTTGGATTGTCTCGCGCCAACCCGCGAGCAAGACCGATAAATTCCGCATTCGCCTGATCGAGAGTGACCCCTGGTTTAAGCCGACCCATCACCACCGGTGCGGCGTTGTTCGCGCCGATCACGAGCTGGCCGCGCGGGATCGGCGGAAATTGATTGTAAAGCGGCGTCCAGAGCTCCTCGAAACCTGGGAACTTAAAATTCGGCGGCATAACGCCAATGATGGTCGCAGCTTTTCCATTAACCCGAACGTTCTGTCCGACGACATTGGGATCGCCGTTGAAATCCCGTTTCCAAATTTCGTGACCGAGAATCACGACCCTTTCCGCACCCGGCTTGTTGTCCGCAGCGGTGAAATCGCGTCCAATAATCGGCGATACTCCGGTGATCTTGAAAAAATCTTCTGTGACGTAACCGCCGTTGTAACGTTGCGGTTTGTTCTTGTAAGTGACGTTTATTGTAGATCCACTGAGATAACCGGCCATCAACGAGAACGACTTTTGGGCCGCTCTCAAATCTTCATAATCCTGCGCTGTAGGAATTACGCCGTTTCCGAAATTGTTGTTTTGATCGCTCGCTTTCGGATCGATCAGCCCAACGGTCACCAACTGCTCCGGATGCGGAAATGAAAATCCGCGCAACACGACTGCATTGACGACTGTAAATTGAGTCGTGGCGCCCCCGATGCCGAGGGCGAGGACAAGCACGGCTAGAAAGCAAAACGTTTTGTCTTTGAACAAAACACGGAGCCCAACTCGAACGTCTTGGAGAAAAGAATCTAGAATCATACGAATTTCCTTTGGTTATTTGTCAAGGATCCAGCCATCTCGCAGTTGAATGACTCGCTTGCCGTACGACGCATTCTTCTCGGAGTGCGTCACCTGCACGATCGTCATTCCTTGCTCATTCAGCTTGCAGAAGAGCTCCATGATCTCTTCGCCCTGGCTGGAGTGCAGGTTCCCAGTCGGTTCGTCGGCTAGGAGAAGCTTTGGTTGAGCAATGATCGCGCGCGCAACGCCTACCAATTGTTGTTGTCCGCCGGAAAGCTGACTCGGATACAAATCCTTTTTGCCGACGATTTGGAAGCGATCGAGCATGTCAGCGACCAGCGCGGCGCGTTCGCTCTTCTTGTAATGGCGATAGGACAGGGGGATATCGAGGTTCTCGTAAACCGTGAGGTCATCGAGCAAATGATACTGCTGAAACACGAATCCGATCTGTTCGTTCCGCAGGGTGGCGCGTTCCTTCGGCTTTAGATGATGCACTGCGGTTTCGCCTAAAAAATATTCACCGCGCCAGCCGTGATCGTGCATTCCCAGGATGTGCAGAAGCGTGGATTTACCTGCTCCGGAAGGTCCCATCACTGAAACGAAGTCGCCTTCCTCGACCTCCAAGTTGATGTCGCGCAAGACGTAAAAAAATTTCTCCTTCGCCAGGGGATAAGAACGTTCGAGATTTTTGAGTTTGATCATACATTTACTCAGCGCGTAATGCTTGGACTGGGTCGACCCGAGTGGCGCGTCTCGCGGGTAACCATGTGGCAATCAGTGCGGCGATAGTGAGTACTAGTGTAGCGGCGGTGAATGCGATCGGATCAAGCGCACGAACTCCATAAAGAAGTCCGCTCAGAATTTTTGCCGTCGCGATCGCAAGTAGCAGGCCAATGGTGACTCCACTGACCAGCATGATGGAACCTTCACGCATGATCATTCGCAACACCGCTCCGGCCTGAGCGCCGAGCGCCATCCGGATTCCAATCTCTCGGGTGCGTCGAGCGACTGAATAAGCTTTGACTCCGTAAAGACCAACGACAGCGAGACCGAGCGCAAGTGCCCCAAAGATGGAGAACAACGCCGCGCCCGCGCGAACGAGCCAGAGATCCAAGTTCGCATTAAGGTGTTGCGCGAATGTTCTCAACGAAATGACCGGGATTGAAGGATCGACGTCGCGCACGGTGCGTCGCAGCAAATCGGCCGTGATCGCTTCGTTTCCGGAAGGCAGCGAACGGAACCGAACAAAAAAGGAAACGTCACTTTGAAATCCACGCGCGAACGGCAAATAAATTCCGCCGATCGGCTCCTTTTCGAAGAGCGCGTGGCGCGTTGCTGGCACGATGCCGACTACTTCGATCGTCTCGCCCTGCTTCTCCTCTTCACTCACATCCGCGCTCCGTCCGACGTGGGCACCTCCGCCCTGGGCCGACGGTGCATTTCCACCCGCATATTGAATGCGTTGTCCAAGCGCATCACCATCCGGCCAGAGCTTCTTTGCCAGAACTTCGTCGATAATCGCGACCTTCGGACCAGGCTGGGTCGCCTCGGCTTCGGTGAACGCGCGACCCCGAACCACTGGCAATCCAACGGTTGAAAAATAATCCGCGCCAACGCTGTTCCAAGCCACCTCGAAGGCAAGGCCTTCGGCGGCGGTCGCCGGCTTGGCATCTGGACCGGGACGGAGGCCCGCACGTTGGACTTTTCTGCTTAACTCAAACATTCCGAACGGAACTATTGAAGAGATGCTCGCATGCTCCACGCCTGGCAGCGACGCCAGTCTCTCATTCAAGTTGCGATAAAGGTCCTGCGCTCGTTTCGGTCCATAACCAGCCAGGCTCGCATCGATTTCGAGAATGTAGCTTGCACCGGGTTTTAATCCGGTATCGACCGACGCGGCTTTGCCTGCACCACGAATGAATAAGGCCGCAGCGGTAATGAGCGCGAGCGAAAAGGCGATCTGCACGACGACCAGGGGGTTGCGCGGTAAAAATTTCCAACGCCGGCGTACCACGTCTTCCCCTGAGTGTTCCTTCAGATCGGCCACCACCGCGCTCCGCGAAATTTTCAAGGCTGGCCCAAGCGCAAACACGAGCGTGCCGAGTAGGCAAAATCCGAACGTTGCCGCCAAGATTGCGGGGTTCGGTCCGGCCAACCATACAATGTCGAGCGGCATCAGCTTGCGCATGGAACCAACCAGCAAATCAGACGACCAAAGTCCAAGAATGAGTCCACCCACGCCCCCGAGCACGGCCAGCGCAAAGCCTTCGGTAAGAAGCTGGCGAACGATACGCCAACGGCTGCCACCGAGCGCGAGACGGATTGCGATCTCTTTGCGGCGCGCGGTACCGCGCGCGAGCAGCATGTTAGCGAGGTTAAGGCATGCCACTAGCAGCACCACTACCGCCATTCCGAGCAGCAATGGCGCGATGACTTTTATCCCGCTCTCGGCCACCGGGTTGTTACTTACCGAATTACGCGACACCGACGCCGCTATGAACGTTTGATTCTTCTGCTCGACTGGATAGGCCTTTTCCAAATTGGCCGCGAGCCCTTCGAGCGCAGGTTTGGCTGCGCCAGCCGTCATCCCGGCTTTAAGCCGGCCCATGATGCGCAGTTGGGTTCCCTTTCGATCCTCAATCGTGGTCTTATTTCCCGACTCAAAATCGTTCGCGACCTGATCGTAAACACTCATCGGCAACCAAACTTCCGGCGACAGAATTTGCATCGTGCCGACGAAACCCTTTGGCGTAACTCCCACTATGGTGAACGAGCGACCGTTGATCAGTAATTGCGAGCCGAGCACGTTTGGATCGAGGCCGTGCTTCTGCCAGTAACTGTAACTGACGATCGCGACCGGCGTGTTGTGGCCGGGCGTTTCCTCTTCCGGCAAAAATGCACGGCCTCGCGCCAACGGAACGCCAAGCACCGAGAAATAGTTCGAGGTGACGATGGCACTGAATGCCCGCCGCGTATCGCCTGTCTGGCCAAGGCCGATCAACGCGAGATTGAAGGCCATTACGTCGCTGAACACCGTGTTCTGCTCGCGGATGTCGAGATAAGTGGGATAAGAAAAACCGCGAAATTTCTTCGGATCCTTCTCGTCTTGAGAAAAGACCTGCACCATTTCATGCGGCTTGGCATAAGCCGGCGGGGCAAAGAAAAGCCTGTTTACCAAGGTAAATACGGCGGTATTCACGCCAATGCCCAGCGCGAGTACGGTTACCGCTGAAATCATAAACGCCGGCGCCTTGAACAGCTGCCGAAACGCAAATTTAAAATCACGAATCATGGTTAAACGTCATGGCCTAGCGCCACCACTGGATCGGCGCGCGCTGCGCGAAGGGCGGGGATGTAACTGGCAAGCAAAGCGACTACGGCGAGCGCGATCGTCACAAACATGAACGTCGCGGCGTCGAACGGGCCAACGTTGTACAGCAAGACGGAAAGCAACCGGGTCGACAGAAAAGCCAGAACCAATCCAATGACGGTACCCATTCCAATCAGCTTTGCTGCGTGTCCAACAACGAGCCGAAGAATATCGCTGCGTTGCGCGCCCAGGGCGATACGAACGCCGATCTCATGGGTCCGTTGGACTACCAGATACGAGATCACTCCGTAAATCCCGACGCTCGCAAGCAACAACGCGATCCCGGCAAAAGCACCAAGCAAAACGATCGATATTCGGCGTGGAGCAATTGAATCGGCGGTGACGCTCTCGAGTGTGCGAACATTCGCGATCGGCTGATCGGGATCGAGCGACTGGATTTCGCGTCGAATGGCCGATGTGAGTGTGCGGGGATCCTGCGTACTCCGCACCGTCAAAATCATGCTGCTTTCAGCCCGCTGCGCGAGCGGCAGATAATACTCCGGTGCCGGATCGATATCGAGCCCGCGATGTCGAACGCTTCGAACAATTCCAACAATGGTCAGCCATTTCGCCTCCGGCTTGCGCGGATCGCTTAAGGTGATGCGCTTACCCAGCGCGTCGTTATTCGGCCAATATTTTTTTGCCAGCGCTTCATTAACGATCACAACTCCCGGCGCTTTGACATTGTCGGATTCACTAAAGAAACGTCCTGCAAGCAGCGGCGCTTTCAGGACTTTGAAATAATCCGGTGTGACAATGCGAATTTCTTCGTCGGGTCCCGGTTCGTCCTTCGCAAGCACACGGCCTTCGATCGAAAAAGACGAATCCGAATTCGAGCCGCTCAGTGGCAGAATGTTGGTGAAACCGGCCGCTTCGGCTCCGGGCAATTGCTGCAGGCGCCGCAGCGCTTCGTTCCAGAAATTGACCATTGCCTCGCCCTGCCGGTAGTCGGCACTTTCGCGCTGAGGATATTTCGTGTCCGGAAGATTCACCTCTGCTGTCAAAACATTGCGACGATCGAATCCCGGATCGATGTTTTGCATGCGCGCATAACTTTTCAGCAAAAGCCCTGCTCCAACGAGTAACACCAGCGCCAGCGCAATTTCGGCAATGACGAGGAAATTCCGTACCTGGTTATGCTCTGCACTGGTCGTTGAAGAACGACTTCCTTCTTTGAGCGCTTCGGTCAGCTCCGGCTTCGCAGTGGCGAATGCCGGAACCAAGCCGAATAAAATTCCCGTTAGAGCCGCCACAACAGCCGTCACAACCAGAACGACAAGATCGACGTTCACTTCGGCAAGCCTCGGAACAGTGCGAGCTCCTATTTGTCTGAGCAGTTCAAGCCCCCAAATCGAAAGGATGATTCCAGCAAATGCGCCGGCAAAAGCCAGTAGCACGCTTTCGATCAGCATTTGTCGCATTAATCGCCAGCGTGCAGCGCCGAGCGCGACTCGAATAGCCAGCTCGCGTTCGCGCGCGCTGGCCCGGGCGAGCAGCATGGTCGCCAGATTTGCGCACGCGATCAGCAGCACGAAGATCACCGCGCCCAGCAAGATCACCAGACCGCTTCGCATTCCACCGACGACTTGATCCTGAAATGGATAGACCCGGGCGCCGAAACCTCCGCCGCTGTAAAAGTCTGGATACGCTCGAATCCAATTCGAAATAATCGAGTCAAGCTCCGCCTGCGCTTTGGCCACTGACACGTCTGGACGTAACCGCGCAATTAGAGCATACCTGCGGGAGGAACGCTCTTTTAATTCGAGCGGCGTGAACGCGATCGGTTTCCAAATGTCCACACGTTCGGCGAATTGATTTCCCTGAACGCCAAAAAGCGGGATCGGAAATTCGAACTTCGCAGGCATCACCCCGATCACCGTGTAGTTGCGTCCGTTTAAAAGAAGTGATTTGCCAACGAGTCCCGGATCGGAGTTAAACCGCCGTTTCCACAGCCGTTCACTGATTACGATGATATCGTCGTGACCGGGCCCCTGTTCCTCACGCGCAAAGGTGCGGCCTTTGATTGGCTCGACTCCCAACAAGGGAAATAAGGACGGCGAGACGATCGCGCCGGAAATGCGCTCCGGAATGTCGCCGCCGCCGAGATTGAATCGGTCAAAAGCAAACGCCGCCAGGCCGCTGCTGCTTCGGAACCCCTTTTCCAAGTCGAGATACTCAGGTGGGGAGACTGGAATTCGTTCGAGTCCCATGTTCGCAAAGCGCTCCCAGATCAGCACGAGCTGAGAAGACTTTTGATATGGAAGCGGCCGGACCAGAAGCGCATTGATTAAACTGAACACCGCCGCATTTGCGCCAATCCCAAGGGCGAGTGTCAGCACCGCCACCACCGTGAAGCCCGGAGATTTTGCAAGCTGGCGGAGTGCGTACCGGAAATCGTTCATGAATGGATTTCTGATTATTGTTTGCTGATTGCCAAATGTGCTTCGGACTTCGTCATTGTTCTGTTATTCGTCATTCCAGCTTCGTCATTTGCCCAAATTCATTCCATCCGAAGTGCTTCGATGGGATCGACCAGGCTGGCGCGCCGCGCGGGCAAAAAACAGGCGATCAGCGCCACCAATGAAAGCGTCACCAGAGCGCTGATGAGGGCTGCCGGATCTAACGGAGCGACGTTATAGAGGACGCTTCTTAAGGCGCGACTGGCAACAAAGGCCCCAACCAGCCCCGCAGCCAGTCCGATCCCAACCAGAACAGCCGCTTGGCCAAGAACAAGCCGCAGGACATCACTCCGACTGGCACCGAGGGCAAACCGAATGCCCATCTCGCGTGTGCGTTGGGTCACAATTAATGCCATTACGCCGTAAAGCCCGATACTGGCGAGAACGAGCGCGAGTCCGGCAAACACACTGAGTAACGTCATGGTCAGACGTTGCGAAGCGAGGCTGTCGTCGATGTTTTCCTCCATCGTCGCGATATCAGAAACAGCCTGCTCGCTGTCCAGCGTCGCGATTTGCTCTTTGATCGGGACGACCAGGGAATGCGGATTAAAACCTGCTTTCGCGCGGACTACGAGGTTCTGCTCGCGATTCGCAAATTGCGACGCGCTGAAATACATCATTGGCAAGTTCCGCGCGTCCTCTTTTTCGCCCGGGGCATTGTTCCGGGTGTGCGGCACGACTCCACTGATCGTGAGCGGGATTCCATTCGCTGTCGGCAAACCGATTGTAACCGGGTCGTCGATCTGTTTGCCGATTGGATCGATCCCGGGAAAGAATTTTTGCGCGGCAAGCTCATCGATCACAACCGTTCCCAGGCGGCCCTTCACATCTTCCGGTCCGAAATCTCTGCCGCGCAGGATCGACATCCCGAGCGCGTGAAAGTAATCTGGTGAGACAATCGCCATCTCGCTAGTCGGCTCCTGACCCGGGGGATCAGGCGGCGTGCCTGTGATGTGGAACGAACTATCCCATTCGTGATGATCGAACGGCATGTTATTGCCAATCGCCGCCGCGCTCACGCCTGGGAGTTGTCTCACCTTTTCAAGTAGTTGATCGTAAAAGCGGACAATCTTTTCCGGTGAATCGTAGCGCGATGGCGGCAGAGCAACGCTCATGGTCAAAACTCCACGTGGATTGAATCCAAGCGGCACCTGCTGCGAACGCCAAAAACTCTTCAGCGTCAGGCCCGCCGCGGCGAGCAGCAGGACCGCGAGCGCAACTTGCGCAATCACCAGGATCGCGCGGGTCCGCTGTCGTTGAGCGCCGCTACTGCCGCGCGCACCGTCTTCGTGTAACTCGGCTGCCATCGAAGCCGTGTTCGAGACGCGTAACGCGGGCCACATTCCAACGAGAAGTCCAGCGAGCACTGAAATGATGGTAGTAGTCACCAGGACAAAACCGTCGATATTCGTTTCTTGAAATCGCGGCACATTAGCCGGAACAAGCGAGCGAATTGCGTCGAGGCTCCATACAGCAATCAACACCGCACAAACACCGCCCAGCAACGCGACGACTCCGCTCTCCACGAGTACCTGACGCGCCAGATCCCAGCGGCTGGCGCCAAGCGCTGCGCGCACCGCGAGTTCTTTGCGGCGCGCAATACCGCGTGCGAGTTGAAGGTTTGCTACATTCGCACACGCGATTAACAGGACGCAGCCGACCGCCGCAAGCAGCACGCAAAGAAGATATCGATAGTGGCCCACCGAAAATTCGAGAAGCAACTTTGCGGAGATCTGCCGGCCGGTGTTCGAATCCGGATAGCGCCGGGAAAGATCGGCCGCGATGGTGTCGAGCTCCGCGATTGCCTGCTTCAATGTCGCTCCTGGCTTTAAGCGGCCCAGACACGAAAAAGCGTCGTGATTTCCACGCGACAGGAAATCATGATCGGCACGCAAATCGGCCAGCGGCAGAAAGACGTCGCAGTTTTGCGGAAAACGAACGCGCTCCGAAACAACGCCGACAATCTCACGTGGCACGCCATCGACGTTCAATCGTTGCCCTGTTACAGTCGGCGACCCCCCGAATTGTTTCCGCCAGACTCGTTCGCTGATGAGCGTTACTTTCGCCGCGCCAGGAACATCATCGCTCTCTACAAGGTCACGACCGATCAGCGGAGGGACCTGCAAGATCGACAAATAATTCGCGGTGATGCGACCAGCTCGAACAGCTTCCGGGGACGATGTCCCGTCCGAAGCAGAAAGGCTCACACCCTCCGTCCTTGCCAGTGCGAGATCAGTGAAGCTTTTCTGCGCGGCCCGCCAGTCGAGATAATTCATGTAACTCACCGAGCCTGATTCGAAACCGGACGGCCCGAGCAATCTCTCGCGCAGCAAAACCAGCTGCTCTGAATGCGGATAAGGCAGCGGCCGCAACAACACCGCGTTAACAACGCTAAAAATCGCAGTGTTCGCACCGATACCCAGTGCAAGCACGAGGACGGCAATCAGGGTAAACCCCGGATTTTTAAAAAGTTGTCGGATCGCGAAGCGAAAATCGTTGACCATTGCGCGAAGTGATAAGTGTCATTCTGTCCGAAGCGCTTCGATTGGATTTACAAAAGTCGCGCGCCGTGCAGGCAGGAAACATGCAAACAATGCCACGACCCCGAGAGTGAGCGCTGCAGTCGCAAGAAGCGCCGGATTGTGTGGCGAAACCTGATAAAGCTGCGTAGTGAGTAAACGACCCACCGCAAGGGCGGCCGCCATTCCGATGGTGAGCCCCAATAAGACAGGCGCCATTCCCTGACGAACAACAAGCCGCAGCACATCCGCAGCTTGTGCCCCCAGCGCCATGCGCACACCGATTTCGCCTGTGCGCTGTTCAACACTGTAAGCAACGGCGCCGTAAATTCCGATGCTTGCGAGCAACAACGCGACTCCGGCAAAGATCCCGAGCAGCCAAGTCATCAACCGCGCCTGGCCCAAAGCCCGAGCCACAACCTCGTCCATGCTTTGAGGCACCGCGATCGCCAAGCCTGGATTAACTTTGCTCAACGCGTTTTGCACGAGCTTCGTGACCGCATCAACGTTGAGATTGCTGCGAACAGCGATATTAACGAACGGAAAATTTTCCTGGGCCCACGGCAGATAAAATTCCATGCCCGGAGCTTCGTTCACTCTGACAGAGCGAACGTCACCGACAATTCCAACGATTTCGTACGGCACGCTCAGACCCGACACGAATAGCGTCTTGCCGATCGGATTCTCGTTCGGATAAACCTTTTTCGCGCCCGCCTGACTGATCAGGCAAACCTTTTGTCCATCAGCCGTGTCATGTTCGTTCAACTCGCGTCCGGCCAAAAGCGGAACACCCCAAGTCTTAAAGTAATCTGGCGCAATGTCGTGACTTGGTGCGCTAGCACGATTCTCGATGGGCGGAACGTCGCGATCGGCGCGAGCGTAAAGAGTCCGATTTCCGCCATTCAAAGGAATGTCGCCGCTTATCGTGACGCTCTCGAGACCGCGAACATTGCGCAAATTGTTGAGAGTTTGTTGGGCGAACCGCTGACGCGAAGCAGTGTCGGGATATTGCGATACTGGCAATGTAATCGCGCCTGTCCAAAGATTCTGGGAACGGAAACCAATGCTCTGCTGACTCAGACGGATGAAGCTCGTGATGAGCAGTGCCGCGCCGGCCAGCAGGGTCACCGACAACGCGACTTGCGCGCCGACCAGAATTCTGCGCAAGCGCTGTTGCCGCACACTACCGCTGGTTCCGCGTCCACCTTCCTTCAAACCGTCGATTAAATCGGTGCGTGAACCTTGAAGCGCCGGATAAATCCCCATCAGCGGACCGGTCAAAATCGACAACCCTATGGTGAAGATGAGTACTGGAACCGACAAGCTGGTGGCAGTATTAGCTTCCAGGGGTAGAAAATTTGACGCCATCCGTGGAACCAACGGGACCAAACACCAGGCAACGAAAGCGCCCACTGCGCCAGCAATGACGCTCACGAGAAAGCTTTCGAGAACGAACAACCGCACGATGCTGGTGCGGGAAGCGCCGATCGCCATGCGCAATGCGATCTCGCGTCGCCGGCCGGTGAAACGTACCAGTAACAGGTTGGCCACGTTGCTGCAGGCGATCAACAGAACGAAAGCGACCGCGGCAAAAAGAGTCGCGAAACCGGCACGAAAGTTTTGGGTCACGTCCTGGGTAAGTGGGCGCAGCGTTGTGGTCAATACGCTGTCGATCTTGTTCGGATACTGAGCACGATAACTTTGATCGAGTGAAGGCAGCGCTGCCACGGCCTGCGTCACAGTCACGCCCGGCTTCATTCGTCCGATCACGCGGAGAAAACTTGTACCGCGCATCATCCGTTCGTAACTGAATCCCGGAAGCTGGAAGGGCTTTGTGGTCCATACTTCGGCGATCGGGTTCGACCCGAACCAGGTGACCGGCATGTCCGGCAAAACTCCGACAATGGTGTGGGCGGTACCGTCAAGCGTGATGCTGCGCCCGATCACATTCGGATCGCCGCCCAGCCGTTTTTGCCAGAAGTTTTCCGTTACGAGGGCAACATCGGCGCCTTCTTCTTCCTGCGGTAAAAAGTTGCGTCCGCGAATCGGCCGGACGCCAAGAAGATCAAAATAATTTGAGGTCAATCTACCCCCAAAAATCTGGACCGGATCGCCAAGACCAGTAAGTGTGAAGGCGAAGAAGTTTTCCGCCGCGAGTCCGTCGAACAAAGTCTGTCCTTCGCGGTAATGCATAAACCGCGGAGCGGAGATGCCTATCTCCGTAAGGTCGCGCGCTTTGTCGCCGCCATAAAGGTGAACCACGCGCGACGGCTCCTTGAACGGCAGCCCGCGCAGAAAAAGATCGTTGACCAGGCTAAAGATCGTGGTGTTTAGCCCGATCCCGAGTGCCAATGTGGCGACAGCAATCGACGTGAACGCGGGCGATTTGCGGAGTTGGCGAAGCGCAAATCTTAGATCATTCATTCCTCTCTCCCTACGCCGCCATGCGGTCTTCGACCACGCGTCCGTCAAACAAATGCACGGTGCGATCGGCATGCTGAGCGAAGCGCTCATCATGTGTGACCATGCAAATGGTGGCCCCGCTCTCGTGCAATTCCTTGAGCAGGTGCATCACCGCTTCGCCATTACGTGAATCAAGATTGCCCGTCGGTTCGTCTGCCAGCAGAATTGCCGGCCTTCCCGCGAGCGCCCGGGCGACGGCCACGCGCTGTTGTTGACCGCCGGAGAGCTGACTTGGCAAGTGTTTTGCGCGATGCGCCATCCCCACACGTTCTAGAGCTCCGGTGACAAACGACTTGCGCTCGCTGGCGGCCATCCCGCGATAAGTCAACGGCAACTCAACGTTCTCAAAAACGCTGAGATCCCCTATGAGATTGAAACTTTGAAAGATGAAACCGATCTCGCGATTCCGAATGCGCGCGCGGTCTGCGAAGGATAGATTGGCAACTTCGTGTCCCTTTAGCGAGTAGCTGCCCTCGGAAGGAGTATCGAGTAGACCGAGAATTGAAAGCAAGGTCGTCTTGCCGCAGCCCGATGGTCCAGCGATGGAAACATATTCGCCCGGTCGAATGTCGAGGTGGATTCCGGATAGCGCATGGGTTTCTACTTCGTCAGTGAGAAAGACCTTCGTGACGCTGCTTAGTCGTATTAGAGGATCTGATCCGTTGTTCATGATCGAATTACTGATTTCTGGTTGCTGATTGCTGGTTAGTTGAGCCGGATGTGGTCGTGCCCATCCCAGGCGCTGGTATCGGAGAGAATCACCTGATCTCCCGGTTGAAGGCCGCTTAGAATCTCAATCGTGTTCACCGAGCTCTTTCCGAGCTTGACCGGCGTTCGGACAGCTTCCGAGCCGCCCTTGATGAGCTTGAACATTCCGACGGTGTTGTTCTCCTGGCCGAATGCTGGCCGTCCCACATAAATCACGTCATCGAGGTGTTCGAGCTCGATGGTACCATCGACGCTGAGATCGGGCCGCGCACCCTTCGGCAGCGGCTCATCAAACGCGACATCCACTGTCACAGTTCCCTGCTCCACCGCCGGATCGACCCTGGTGACGTGGCCGTTCACCACGCCGTTGCGTGTATCGATCACCGCTTTCTGTTTGGTCTGAATATCCTTCGCCTGGGTTTCAGCGATTTTGACCTGCGCCTTCAGCTTCGTTGGGTCCGCGACGCGGGCGAGATTGTCGCCGACCTTGAGTCGCTGGCCGATTTGCACCGGCAATTGCTGCAACACGCCAGACATTCCGGCTTTCACATGCAACGCTTCGACCTGATCGAGCTTCAGTTTCGCCAGTTGCTTCGCTTGATCGACCGCGGCTTGTTTCGAGGCGAGTTGCGGCTCGATCGAATCGCGCTCAAATGCCAGGCGCTTTTGCTCGATCTCATCGCTTTTCTGGGATTCCTCTTCCTTAATCTTCGACTTCTTGTAATCGAGCTCGGCAATCAAACCGTTCTTTGCCAATCGATCGTTCGTTTGGCGCTCCATCGTCGCCTGCTCGTACGCGGCGTGCGCGGCGGTTGTTTTCGATTCCTGATCGAGTAATTCGCGTTGCAAAGTTGCGCGAACGCTCGTCAGGTCCGCCTCCGCTGCGGCCGCTTTTGATTCCGCGTCATGAGCGGCTTGCTCTAACTCAGGGCTGCTCAATTCCAAAATCACCGAGTTCGGCTCTACGGGTGTGCCAGGCCAGATATTTATCTTTTCTACCCGCCCTTCCGTGTTTGCCGGGATCCAGCGAATATCCTCCGGCACAAGTGTGCCGAGCCCGCGTACCTGTCGCGTCATTGGGCCACGTTTAACGGTATCGATCCAGACGGTGGAACGATCGATGCTGGGCACTGCTGGTTTTAACCGCGAGATGGCGACCGTCGCCAGAATCAAACCAAGCGCGGAGGCAGCGATAATCATGATGCGGCGCTTGCGTTTCTTCGCTGCTATGCCCACGCGCGGCACGTCCATCGAGGAAAGATTGGACGTGAATCCGGCCGGCCGCACAATCGTTTCTTCCTTTGATTTTCGTTGAGGGACCACGGCTGTATCAAAGTTGAGCAGATGCTCGACAAAGTTGGACCACTGCATTTGCCGCGCTTACCAACGGCACGGCTGCGGTGATGATAACGATTGCGAAGCAAACCGCTTCCAGGAGAAATTCGTGTCGCGCTTCATTCTGAAAATACTGACCGCTGATGTTCCAGAAACGCGGCGCGCCGGGTCTGACGCATCGTGCCCGAAACCCGTCAAGAGTCATCGGGCGATAATTGCAATCAATCAGCGGGGACCTGTTGCTCTTGCCAGCGATTTTTGAGATCGGCTTCATATTTCCTTTCGGTTTATCTGGCAGCAGTTGTCGCAATGTTCGTGCCAATCGCCGAAACAACGTCACATCGCACGCTCCATCAGTAGCTTACGGCTTTATTGACGACTCGCAGCGCTGCCTTCTCGATCCGCTTTTGGGATTGCGTCGTCCCAACTTCGGGACGCAATTCCTTTGTGAGACGGTCAGCTGTCAGAACCCCGCCGCAAGCACAGGATAGTTGTTCCAAATCTCACCAGTGACGCAAGTCAGAAATGCGTTTACGCGAGCCGCCACCTTTTTTCTGAGCATTTGCCACCTCGAGCGCCAGCTCAAACTTCAATTTGTAACGCGTAGGGAACACCCTTTTGATCGTCAGTCGCTGTTTACCCGGTTTACCGTCGGCTTCTACGTCCCCGATGCTCGGCGCATGGGGCAAGTACAAGGGAAGCAACGAGCAAAACGGAGACCTATTGTTCCTCAAAACAATTGCTACTTTGTGCTCGCCTTTGGATCTCTCGGCCGACTCAACCCACTCATTCGCATTTGGCTGGAACCGATTCCTCAAAAATAACGTCCGTATAAGCCTTTTGATTTTCGAAGCACAAACTAACAGCGCGGGTGCGCGAGCCAGTGCGATGAACGGCACCTGCCGGAATTATGAATGCTTCACCTGGCTTCAACCGAAAGGTCTTGCCCCCCGCGAGATCAATTTCTAGTTCTCCTTCCAATACCAAAAAGCACTCATCGGAATGTGGGTGCTGATGCCAGCGGAATTCTCCTTCCATAACAGCCAGGCGCACACAGTGATCGTTCACATTGAATATCACAGAATTCCTGTATGCCTGTGCTACCGATGCTGCTTCGCGGCTCAGGTTGACAGTCGTGAGACTCGGAAATTCCGCCTTTTCGCAGTGCACCACGCTATCGTCGGGTTGTGTTCGGTATTCGGTCATTTTTTATCTCCTTTAACACGATTTAGGGCTGCATGACGAGAGTGGCAATAAGCGCGATTAGTCTGTCCCAAAATTTTCACCGGCATAATATTGCACTGCACCAATCCGAACGGGACGACGCAGAACAAGCTGCTAGCAGCTGATGATGGGAGTCGTTGGTTCGAGATGTGGACTCTATCTTGGTTTCACCGGAAAAAACTGTGGCTGTTTGGCCGTTCCTGCGGCCTTGACGCCTGTCCCCTGAGTTGATGGCCTGAGTTCGCTCACTAATCATCGAACACAACATCTGTGTATGCTCCGCGATGTTCGAAGCAGAGGTTCACACTCGCGTGCGCGAGCGTGTCCGATGAACCACTCTTGCAGAGATGGTGAAGGCCTCACCCGGACTCAATCGAAATGTTTGCCCAACCGCGAGATCGATCTCCAGCTCACCTTCTAAAACGAGGACACATTCGTCAGACTGCGGGTGACGATGCCAACGAAACTCTCTCTGCATCACTGCCAGGCGAACACAGTGATCATTTACGCTAAGCGCGACGAAATTCTTGTATTCATCGAGAACCGACGCCGCAGCTTGCTTTAGGTCCGCGATTGCGAAGGGAGCAAACGCTGCCATCTCATCGTGAGTGATACTGGTGTCCTTCTGCTGCGTTATGCAGTCAGTCATGGTTCTTAGCTTTGCGAAGGCTGGATTGGCGAAGGTAGCTGACTTTACTGAGACTGGATTTCCGCGTGAAAAATGACACGCCATTTCCCGCTCTGCTTACTCCATAGACTTGCGCTGTTGTACGTCCCTGAAGACTCATGCCCGCTAGAAGTGCCTTGCGTGGTAGCTTTGTAGGTAATCACCGCGATTTTCGCCCTCGGGAATACGACTTTTACATCCGCCAATGAGTAACTGCGCAGATCATTCTTCATCATGTCTCCAACTTCCGCGTCTAGGTTCTTAATTCCCTCGGCGTCAACGCCCACATACTCCTTTGAGAGAAGCTTTTTGAGCTCCTCGGACTGTTTGTTCTTGTATGCTTCCCAAGCGGACTTTTCCAAATTAGTGATCACCGCCTCATCTCCAGCGGTCTTCGTCGGTTTCGCCGGGCTCGCTTGACTGAAGCAAATGGGAGCAGCCGCAATCAAGATCACGCAACGGACAGTGAATTGTTTTTTCATAACTGATTCTTCGTTCTATCGGCTGGCTTAGGTCGAGGTTAGCAATGCGTTTATAAGCGCTCATCGTTCTTTCGTCCCCTGACCTTCGTACACCAAAGACCAATCACCGCCTCGAGGCGCCATCTGGAACTTAAATGTGTAAAGCGTCGAGGAGACCCTCTTGATGCTCAGTCGCTGTTTGACCGGTTTACTGCCGACTTTGCTCTCCCCCGACCAAATCTCGGTGTCGCCTTGTTCCGTCCCTTCCATGACTTCAATCTCTCCCCTGGCGTTGTAGGCCGTGTGAGTAAGGATTCTCTTTTTTTCGTCGTATCCGATGATGGTGAGTTGAGTCCACTTATCGCCCTCGTAAGAGCGTGCAAGGAGAAAGAAACCGCCAGGCATCCACTCCAGGCGCTCGGAAGACTCGAACTTCTGTCCGCCGGGACCAAATGGGCTTGTTTTCGTCTCTCCGGTAAGCTTCCAATTCCCAACGTAATAATCGCCCTCCTTTTGCAGTTCCGAGCTTGGTTTGTGTATCGGTTGTGAAGTTTGTGCATCGGCCGAACTGGCCCATGCCAGCATCACAGTAAGAAGCATTGGCAACAATGTTTTCATTGTTAGAGATTGTATGACAAGAGCTGCTGCGTCTTGAACAAAATTGCAGTGTAGATGGGATCACGCTGTTAAGGCCCGATAGCGACTCGGTGTTATACCCATTTGGCGGACAAAAGCGCGGGTCATGTGGCTCTGATCGGCGAAGCCAGCTTGTGTAGCTGCCTCTGCAGATGTTTGCCCGCAAGCCAAGAGCCGCCGGGCAAGCAACACTCGTCTCTGTATAAGGTAGGCATGTGGCGTTATCCCCATCTCGCGAGCGAAGGCCCGTAAAAGTTGGAAGCGGCTTACACCGCACAGAGCAGCGAGTTCGGTGAGAGATATTGCCTTCTCGGGAGATGCATTCAAACAAAGGACGGCCTTGGCTATGCGCGGTGTGCAACTATGCATTGAAGGGCGGGCTGTTCTGTGCTTTCGCAGAAGGCGGATCAAGCAACGAAGCAAACTTTCCTCTGTCCCAAGATGGTCCGAGTTAACGTCTGTGAGATACGTAAACAGCCGCGTAAAAGTTCCGGTCAAAATTGGATCGCGCACTACCGGGGGGAGGATCTCGACTGCATTGATGCCCTCCTGTTCCATCTCGCGATACACGAGCCAAGGATCGAGATAAATCATGCGCAATCGCCGCGGTGTGCGGTCTATGGGGACCCCACCGTGGATTTCACCAGGATTCGCCGCGATCACATCACCGGCTGAGGCATAAACAGTTCCAAGGCGGCTCCATGACCGTTGAGCGCCGGAATCTATTACACCCACAGTGAACTGGTCGTGAGAGTGGCGCGGAAAATGATGATTCGTATTTAACGTCATCACTTCAATTCCAGGCACCGTTGATCTGTTTGCTTCAACATCATGAATGCGCTCCCTCATGGCCTGAGTTTTGTGATTTTATGCCTCTTCAAACACAATCGCTGATGGGTTTGCCGTGCCTTAAAAGTCAAATGTCTCGCAATGGATGACACTAGGCTCGAACTCCAACAGGTATTTCTTGTCTTTCGGGTAGTAGCGCGCTCTTTCGTAGTCTTCGCTCGCAAATTTCTTGATGTTCTCGTAACTGTCCCACTTCGTGACAGTCCAAAAATGGCACCGATCTCCATCAATTCGTCGAAGAATCTCCACGCCTAAATTCCCGGGCGTTTTTTTGTATCCGGCGACTCCCGTTTTGATGACATATTCCAGATATTCGTCGGCGTGTTGCCGTCTGGTCACGCCATGCCAAATTCGCGTGATGATTTTGCTTTCCATAATTTGTTGCTTCCTTCCTTGTTTTTCCATTCCCATCTCTTCAAGAGAACCAAGGATGTTTTCACAACAGTTACGGCTCCCGTGTTTGCCGTAACACCCAAACAGTTTTTTGGGTCGGCTCGAAGTGGTATCTTTCTTTCAGTTGCTTAAGCGGCGGCGCGTTGAAAAGCCACATTCCCTCATCCGCAAACACCGATTCATTCAACGCCACTATGACGACGAAGATCGAACCAAGGAAAAGCGTGCAAAGTGCATTAGACATAGTGGATCTTCGACTTAGCGTTGGCTCCTCGCCGGCAACTTCTCGCCGCCAATAACGCCACTGCATATCCGGCTCACCGCCCCATGCGCGGTAGACCCTTTCTGCGCGCTCGTTTCCGGGAAGCACCGCCCATTTAATCAACCCACAGCCACGCTCGCGCGCGGCGCGCTCGACTTCCGCTAGCAATCTGCGCCCAACCCCCTTTCCACGGTACGCCTCTCGTACGAACAGCTCCTTCACGACGAGCGTCGGCCTTAAATCATACGTAAACGGAATCGTGTAACACACGGCATATCCGGAGAGTGACCCGGTTGCATCGGTCGCGACAAAGGCGAAAAACTCTGGCGAGCCTGTCTCTGGGAAACCGCGCTGCAGTAAGTCCGCCTCAGTAACCGCAAAGTCGCCAAGGTATCCCTCGAAGGCCGCCAGTTTCCGCATCATCTGCAGCAACTCAGGCACATCTGCCGGGCATGCTGGCCGAACGCTTGTAGTCGTCGTATTCACGCTGCGCCTGGGCCCGCAACGAGTGAAAAACCTTCATCGAGCCAACCGGTGATCCCGCCAATCATGATCTTCACCGGTCGATTTAAGCCTGCTAGCCGTATAGCCGCGCGGTGGGCGCCGTTGCAGTGCGGCCCTGCACAATGAACCACAAACACCGTGTCCTGCGGCCATCGTGCGTTCATGTAGCCAGCGACGATCTTGCGGTGCGGCACATTGGTGGCGCCATCTACATGCGCACGCGCGAAGGCCTCTGGACTGCGCACGTCAAGCAGCACGAAGTCCGCCGTCCTGGTGGTAAGCGCCGCGTGAACGTCCCAGCAATCCGTCTCGAAGCGCAACGCGGCGGAGAAATGTGCCAGCGCCGCAGCCGAATCCGCCGGCGGGATTTCAGTAACAAGTGAGGGTTTAATGACGGTTTCCATAACGGACATACTTAAAAGTTCCGCCGCGAATTTAGTCGCCGACGTCGATTTTTGAAGTGTCACAAACGACAATCATCGGTAAATTCGCGCCATGTCACGATTCGTTGCCGCCGTTGCCTACAACGGTCTTTGCACTTTCGAGTTCGGCTGTGTAGTTGAGCTCTTCTCGTTACAACGTCCGGAACTCGGGGTGAATTGGTATCGATTTGGGATTTGCTCCGTCGAGCGCGGCCCGCTGCGGGCAACGGGCGAATTTACGATTAATATTCCGCGCCGCTCCTTGCATCTGCTTGATCGCGCCGACATCATCGTAATCCCAGGCTGGCGCGACACCGACGAGCCGCCTCCGCCCCTTCTCCTGCGCAAGCTCCGCAATGCCTATGCGCGAGGTGCATGCCTGAGTTCGATTTGCTCTGGCGCGTTCGTCCTGGCCGCTACCGGCCTGCTGGATGGGAAGGCCGCGACAACGCACTGGCGCTATGCGGAAAAGCTCCGTCGGCATTACCCAAAAATCGAGGTGCGGTCGAACGAACTGTATGTCGACGAAGGCCAAATCGTCACCTCCGCCGGTTCCGCCGCGGGACTTGATATGTTGCTGCACCTGGTGCGGCGCGACTACGGCGCACGCGTGGCCAATCTGGTCGCGCAACGCCTCGTAATCGCGCCACACCGCGAGGGTGGACAGGCGCAATTCCTGCCACGCCCGCTGCCACGCGACGAGGCCAGTCCGCTCGGGCAGCTTATGCAATATGTGCGGACAAATCTAAAGCCAGCTCACGATTTGTGTTCCCTGGCACGACGTGCTGGCATGAGCCCGCGCACACTTCAGCGCCACTTTCGCGAGGCGACTGGATTCTCACCGCATCAGTGGCTCGTACGCGAGCGCGTGGCGTTTGCAAAAGACGCGCTTGAGACCACGAACGCGCCGTTGTGGAAAGTAGCCGAAAGCGCAGGCTTCGGCACCGAGGAGTCCTTCCGGCGCCATTTCCGGCTAGTCGCCGGCACAAGTCCCAATCGCTACCGCCAGCAATTTGGCTCCCAATCAAGCCGAGAACACTGCAGCCCTGGCTAGTTTTCGGCACGTGGAGCAGCGCGCCGGTGGCAGCTGGCATCGATCCATTGCATAGAGCAGTCCGTCCTTCGGAACCTCGAAGAAGCCCAGCACTATCGCGGAAATTCTGCGCGCAAAGACGTGGGCAAAACGCTGTCGCCGTTCGCATATGATCATGAGCGAAGCCAAGGATGTTATATGAGCGCTTGTAACACGTGCTTACCTTGCAACGCCGCGCTGCGATAGTGAGGTTCCTCATCGTCTGCGCGACTCGCGATGACAATCTGTTAACGCGGCAGGCGCAGCAAGGCTTCCGCGCCTTTGCCGCCTTCCCGATTCATTAGCACCAACGATCCTCCATGGGCCTCGGCAATCTGACGACTTAGCGGCAGACCAATTCCAGAGCCTTCGGGTTTTGTGGTGAAAAACGGCACGAAAAGGTTCGCTGGATTCATAATCCCGGGGCCTTCGTCTTGAACAAAGATCTCGACTGCATCTTCTTTCTCGCGCCAACCGATGATCACTCCGCCGTGCGTTTCGAGCGCGGCATCAACGGCGTTGTGCACAAGGTTGATTAATACCTGTTCAATCTGCGCTGCGTCTGCACAAATCGCTGTTTGAGGGCCCGGCATCACTTTCACGTTAAATCTCGGTTCCAGGTCCACGACCCGCTGCACCAGCTTGCCAAGATCGACACCTTGTTTTTGGGGCGGCGGAAGCTTTGTCAGGCGCGTATAGGCTTGCAGAAAACGGCTGAGTGAATCGGCACGGGACGCAATAGAGTTCAATCCAGCACCTGCATCATCTTTCCAATCCGGTGGAAGAGGGTCACGTCGCAGGAGCGACTCCAAGCTGGCGGCGAGTGATTTGATTGGCGCCAGCGAGTTATTCATTTCATGACCGAGGACACGCACAAGCCGCTGCCAGGCACGACGCTCCTCTTCGCGCAGCGTGCGACTAAGGTCAGTCAACACCAGCAATTCATGGGGTAACCCCTCCTCACGAAATGTGCTTCGCCGGATACCCCAACGGCCTGATCCTCCGGGAAAATTCAATGTAAGCGGTTCGTCCTGGTTCGCTTCAAGACACGGGCTGAGAGACAATTCGCCTGCCATTCTGCCTAACAATTTGTCCATCGGTTGGCCCAGTAAGGTTTCGCCGGCGCGATTGACAAGCCGCAACCGTCGGTTGGGGTCAAAGGTGAAAACTGCGACGTCAATTTCGCTCATGATCGTGCGCAACAGCGCCGTCGCTTCAAAGGCGCCCAGACGTTGCAGGCGCAATGTTTCACCAAGCGAATTAATTTCGAGGAGGACTTCGCCCAATGCATTGCCCGCGCGGGCTCCCCTCGCACGGATCGAGTAATCGCCCTCGCGTAATGCCGCGAGCAAATTGGACATGGTTTGCAAGGGCCGGATGGTGTGTTCGCGGGTACTGGAAATGAATGCCAGCAACCAGCCAACGATGAGAATCGTCAGCGTCCACTGCAGTTTAGCGCTGTAATCACCAAACCAAAGAAGAGCGAGCGCAACAAGAATTGCTGGAACAGCTGCGGCAAATGTGAGCCAGGTAATTTTTCCTTCGTAGGAAAATCGATGCCGATCTTTCGGCCCGCGTCTCATGATGAAGAAAATTCGAAATTCGAGATTCGAGGTTCGAGATTGTCAGAGTCCATATTGCTGCAGACGACGATAGAATGCACTTCTACTCAAGCCGAGCGCTTCCGCGGCCTTTCGCGCATTGCCATCATTTCGAGCCAGAGCTTTCTTGATGAGGGATGCCTCTACTTCTTCAAGACTCATTTCCTCGAGATTGCGCGATTCACCGCCGCCATTCGTCAACCCCAGATCGCCCGCGCCGATTTGTTGATCTTGCGTCATAAGCACGGCGCGTTCGACGATATGATCAAGCTCTCGAACATTTCCCGGAAAGCGATGCCGTAGCAGACGTTCCCGGGCTGTCTCATCGAAACCGGCTATTTGTTTTCGATAACGCTCCGCGTGTTGAGCAAGGAAACTATTGGCCAGCGGCATGATGTCTTCCCGCCGGTCTCGCAAGGGTGGCAACGCTATCTGGACCGTATTCAGCCGAAACAATAGATCCTGCCTGAACCGGCCCGCCGTCACTTCGTTCTCAAGATTTGAGTTTGTCGCCGAGATGATCCGCACGTTCGCGCGCAGAGTTTTCGACGAACCGACGCGTTCAAAGTCTCCCGTTTCGATGACTCGCAACAACTTCGCCTGTTGAGCTAGCGGGATGTTTGCGATTTCGTCCATGAAAAGCGTGCTCTCATCTGCAAGTTCGAATCTCCCTGTGCGATCCGTCTTTGCATCGGTGAAGGCCCCTTTGACGTGGCCGAAAAGTTCGCTCTCGAAGAGCGTCTCCGATAAGCCGCCCATATTTACGGTGATCATTGCATGCGACGCTCGCGGGGAAACAACATGGATCGCCCGAGCAAGCAGGCTTTTCCCAGTGCCGTTTTCGCCGGTGATCAGAATGTTGGCATCAGAAGGCGCGACGCGTGAAATCATTGTCACGACAGATCGCATCGAAGGAGACTGCGCGATCAGATTTGGCATGGTGCCACGCAGAAGTTCGTTTTCTGCCTCGAGCTTTCGTCCTCGACGGAGTGCCGACGCGAGCTCAATCTGCGTCCTCACGATTGTCAATAACCGCTGGTTGTCCCATGGTTTAGTCACAAAATCGCGCGCGCCGCGCTTCATCGCTTCAACGGCCAACTCAACCGTGGCCCAGGCAGTCATCACAACAATCGGCAGGGTGTTATCGATCTGCCGGATTCTAGGAATAGCTGATAAGCCCTCCTGGCCGGACGTCGTATCGCGAGCGTAATTCAGATCCATCAGCAACAGGGCATACTCCTTCTTTTCCAGCGAGTTGAAGATGCCGGCCAGAGACGTAGCCGCCTCCGTCTGATACCCTTCGCCCTTAAGCAAGATGCGGAGTGCTTCCAGCACGTCGCGCTGATCATCCGCAATCAGAATCCGGCTCATTTCCTCACAGCGAAGCGGCCATTCCAGCCATGATTGAAATTCCTTGTCACCAGCTAACTCTCAACCGTGTTTCCGGCGGTATGTCAATCGCGTGAGGGCAAAGTAACCGCTACTCTGTACGTATCGCGGTAATTGGATCGACCCGAGTAGCGCGGAGCGCTGGTAGCCAACAGGCGATGAGAGCGACCACCGTCAACGCGAACAAAGCCAAGCTTAAGGCCGGCGCATCGAACCCGCCCACGCCATAGAGCACACTTTGCAATCCGCGACCTGCCCCGACGAAGCCGAGCAATCCGATGATCAGCCCGGCAAGAACGAGAAGCATTCCCTGCCCGAGAACGAGACGAAAGACATCGGTGCGTTGAGCGCCGAGGGCGAGCCGAATGCCAAGTTCGCGTGTGCGCTGGGTCACCGTGAGGGCCATCACTCCATACAACCCTACGCTGGCGAGCAGCAGCGCGATGCCGGCAAATGCAGCCAGAAGCGACATCATCATCCGCCGCGAGCCGAGACTTTTATCGATGTTGTCTTCCATCGTCGAGATGTGGGCAAAGGCTTGGTCAGGATCGAGCGCCTGGAGCTCGCGTTTGATTACCGGGACTAGCGCAAGCGGGTTACCAGATTTCACCCGCACCAGCAGCATATTGCCGCGGTTCGGCACCTGATCGGCGGCGAAGGTCATTTGCGGCCAGTGATATTGCTCAACATTGTCCTCGCCGGGCGCTTCGTTGCGCGTGCGCGGAACCACGCCCACAATGGTCAATGGAGGCGGGTTTTTTTCGTCCGATCGATTGTCATCGATCTGCCGCCCAATCGGGTCTTTGCCGGGAAAATATTTTTGCGCCAGCGTTTCATCGATGATGACCGATCGGGGACGTCCGGCGCGATCATCCGCGGTAAAGGTGCGTCCATGCAGTAGCGGCATTCCCATCAGACGAAAATAATCGGGTGTAACGACGTTTATTTCGGCCTCCGGTCTTTCGCCGGGCGGATAAGGGGGCGTGCCGGTGAGATGAAAGGAACTGTCCCATTCGTTGTCATCAAAGGGAATGTTCGAGCCGAGCGCGGCGGCTTCAACGCCGGGAAGCGCCCGAATTCGTTCGACGAGCTGATCATTAAAGCGCGCGACCTTTTCGTCCGTGTCATAGCGCGCCTTTGGCAATAAAACGTCGGCCACCAGAATGTTTTCCGGATTGAATCCGAGCGGTACATTTTGTGCGTTGCGAAAACTTTTCAGGGTCAATCCCGCGCCGGCGAGTAGAAGCAGGGCCAGAGCGACTTGCGCGACGACCAATCCCGATCGCACACGTTGACGTTGTACGCCATCGCTGGTTCCGCGGCCACCTTCGTGTAGAGAAAGCGTGAGCGAGGCGATGCGCGAGACTCGCAACGCCGGCCACACGCCAACCAACAGGCCGGTGCCGATCGCCACTGCAGCTGTAAACGCGAGCACTGTGAAATCGAGATTCGCTTCCTGAAAACGAGTGGCATCAGACGGAGCAAAACTCGCGGAACTGCCCGGCGCGATTGCCTTGATCAAATCGAGTCCCCAAAGCGCGAGAAGAACGCCAGCGACGGCACCGAAGACAGCCAGGATTGCGCTTTCGACGAAAATCTGCTTGGCGAGTTGGCCGCGGCTTGCGCCAAGAGCGGCGCGCACAGCCAGTTCGCGCTCACGCCCGAGCGCGCGTGCAAGTTGCAGGTTTGCGACATTAGCACAGGCGATGAGAAGCACGCAGCCGACCGCGGCGAGAAGCAAAGTAACACCCTGTTTGTAATCCTTCACTGCGGAATCGAGCAGGATGAGCGCAGTGACACGACGTTTAGCGTTGGAATCCGGATAGCGGCGTTCGAGCTCCGCCGCGATATTGTTCAAATCGGCTGTCGCCTGCGCGAGCGTCACACCGGATTTCAGCCGCCCGAGCCCGGAGAATCCAGGATGATTCGCGCGATCCAGGTAATCCTTGTCCGCGCGCAAATCCTGCAGCGGAATATAAACCTGCGCCTTTCTTGCCAACTGAACGTTTGCTGGGACCACCCCGACGATTTCGTGTTGCACGCCATCGAGCATGATGGGTTGGCCAATGACGCCGCGCGAACCACCGAAACGGCGCTTCCATAATCCATCGGAAATGAGCGCGACCTTTTTACAATGCGGCACATCATCTGATTCCAGAAAATCCCGTCCCATCTCCGGTGGCACGCCGAGGACGGAAAGAAAATTGTAAGTAACACGCGCGGAACCAACGCGCTCTGCTTCGACATCACTGGTGGCGCCGGAAAGATTCGCGTCCTCGCGCCGGAAAAGGGCAAGATCAGTGAATCCGCGCTGGCTGGCGCGCCAATCGAGATAATTCGGCAGGCTAACCGAACCGGATTCGAAGATATTTGCGCGCTCGCGAAGGAGCACCAGACGATCCGGTTGTGGATAAGGCAGGGGGCGCAGCAGAATTGCATTGACGACGCTGAAAATTGCCGTGTTCGCGCCAATGGCGAGCGCCAGCGTTAGGATTGCGATCGCACTGAAACCCGGCTGCTTCTGCAGCACACGGAAAGCGTATCGAATATCCTGTTTCACGTCGCGAAGGTTATTCGTGGATGCAGAGCAATAACTTCGTCGCTATTAACTTCGTGAGACAATCTGAGTCTTTGCCGCTCGGCTAACAATGCCTTGCTCACGCCCGGCCGGTGGTATGCTGACAGAGATCTGTGCAAATTCCCAGATTAACAGCACGGCGCTCAAGATGAAAGCGACGTAAAGGACTGTTTCAAGAACTCCGCGCCCTTTCTCTTCCGAGCGGACCAAAAGAGCATAAGTAGATTCGAATTGATCGTTCATAAGCGTTTCGTGGTTCATGTAATTTGGTAATGCAAGCGGCGTGCCACAAAACTCGCTATCACGTAATCTACTCATCATGAAAATGATACAAGGCACGATGCATTCAAACATTCGCTGTCGGCGTTCCGGGACTGGGAACCATCCGTTCCATTTTTGGGACAACTCCACGCTCTGTTCACGACTGTGATAATGCAGCTACAAATCGAGAAGATTAGCCTAACGAACCGAACGCAAGCCCAAGCCCGTAAGTCACTACAGCAACGATGATGCCAATCCATGTCATCTCGAGTCCCGACGCCCACCACGAGCGGATGGTGATCAGCGATTTCAACGCCCCCACGAGAAAATGAGCAACCAAACTGATGCCGAAAGAGATAATCACCGCAGTTAGTCCGCCCGAGAAAAAGAACGGAACAATGGGAACAAAAGCGCCGATCGCGGTAGAGATCGCAGCGGAGGTTGCAGCTGTCCATTGATTGGGAAACCGGTGCTCGGACAAGCCGAGCTCACTCTGCGCCATGGCCTGCACAAACTGTTCGGGTTGCTCGGCGAGACGTTCCGCCATTTTCTGTGACTCTTCCGGAGTGAAACCCTGCAATTGATAGAAGAGCGACATCTCTTCGATTTCTTCTTCGGGATTTTCTTCGACCTCCGCCCGCTCGCGCGAAATCTCCGCCTCGTAGACTTCGGCTTCGCTCTTTGCGGCGAGATATGCGCCCGCGCCCATTGAGAGAGTGGACGCGAGCATGCCTGCAAGTCCCGAGATTAAAATGTAATGCTGCTGATTATTTGTCGCGCCGGCTACGCCTGAGACGATTCCAAATACCGCGCCCAATCCATCGTTCGCGCCGTAGATCGCGTCAGCGACCCAACTGCCGCCTCGCCCATGCCAGCGTTCGCGCTTCAGGATTTTGTCCAGCGCGGTACGCGGGCTAACCGGAGGCGCCATGGCGCTGAGCGCTCGCGCATGCGCTTTTTCCTCGAGCGCGCTTTTCCGCAGAAATTCCTGCACATCTTCTTCACCCGCCAAGGCGCGCTGGGCCTGTTCGTGAAATTCCGCTTCCTGCCGTTCTTCGGTTGCTTCCATCCGACGAATGGCGATTTCGGCTCCAGCAATTTTGTTCCACCAGCGGCTAAGACGTCGTCCGATTGTGTTTTTCAGAACGGGTGGTTCTGCGCCGAGATCTCGGAGTTTTTTTTCCCAGCGTTGTGCATGCCGTTCTTCTGCTTCGGCCATGCGCAAAAGAACGCCTTTGCGTCTTTCGTCCGGCTCGCGTTCGGCCAGATCGCGATAAGTTCGTGCCGTCTCGACTTCTGCGCGCCAATTACGCTTGACGACTTCGATCGTTTGCTCCGGCCGCGATCCACCTGCGGGAGATCGGAGTGGCTGATCGTTCGAGTCACGAGATGGATTTTCGCTGCTCATTTGCGTTTAATCAGCCGGCTCCATCGCGGCGCCAACTGCCGTCTCTGCTCTGGCTTTTAGTTGCTGGGCTGTAATTACAATCGCGACTGAACCAATAATCAGCGCGGCAGCAACCAGGACACGCACTGTTATTTTCTCCCCTGCAAAAGCGGCGCCTAACAGGACCGCTACAATCGGGTTCACATACGCGTAGGTTGCGACTTTCGCGGGATCACAGTGACGCAACAGCCAGATGTAGGCGGTGTACCCAACCACAGCTCCGATAATTACCAAATAAATAAACGAAGCGAGCGATAAGATCGAGACTGAGCCAGGATGAAAACGCCGCGTCTCGCCGGTCATAACGCCGGCAAGTAAAAGAAGCAGGCCGCCGCAAAGCATCTGTTGGGCGGCAGTGAGAAATGGCGAGGCAGCGTGTTTCGCTGTGCGCGAATAAAGCGATCCTGCCGACCAGATGAAGGAGGAGACGAGCAGGATCAATATTCCGGTTGCAGGATGTCGTCCATCGTTTGAATGGAAACGCAGAGCTGGCCCGAGCAAAACGCCGACGCCAATGAAACCTCCCACCAGACCAAGCCAGATTATTGGTGCCGGTCTGGACGTGATGCCCGTCGCCGACCCGAGAATCACAATGTAGATCGGGACAATCGCGACAATCAGCGCCGCCAATCCTGTTGCGATATATTGCTCAGAAATTGTAACACCGCCATTGCCTGCAAGCAGCAGACACGCGCCAACGACCAGCGATACTCGCCAGTTCGCCCAGCTCGATTTATACGCGCCTTGGGACCACGCGATTGCGAACATAATCACTCCTGCCAGCAGAAACCGCGCCCCAGCCATTAGAAACGGCGGAATACTCTCGATGGCGAAGCGAATACCGAGATAAGTCGAGCCCCACACGAGATAGAGCGCGGCGAAGGCAATGATGATTCGGATCTTTGTAGGCGCAGCCACGAAGCGAGCACAATCTGCCAATCACACGGCAGAGCAAACGCGCCACGCTCAATCGTTGAAGCGTTGTAGAGGCGTTCGTGTCAAATGTCTGTTCAGTGGATTGGCTGCTTTACACACGCAACCGCTACAGCACGCGTGTGTCGCTATGCGCCGCGCTTGAAAATGAATCGATACAGCAACAACAGGATCATGGCGCCAACGACCGACATGATCCAACCCGCGATGTAATTTTCTCCGGCAAAGATGCGACCGATCCACGTGCCGACGAACGCGCCGGCAATGCCGAGCAGAATCGTAACGATGCAGCCACCGGGGTCTTTTCCTGGCATCAACAATTTCGCAATGGCGCCGACAACAAGGCCGATCACCAGAACCCAAAGAATAGAATGAGCGCTAAAGTCCATAATGAGCCGAGTTCTATCGACTTCATCAGCAGCACGCAAGAAAATTGGTTTGGAGTAGCCACGCGCCTGCGGCGCGTCGCCGATTGTGCGCTCGCGAGAAACGGCCCGCAGGGGCCGTGACTACAGCTGAATCACTTGCGCGGAGAGAATGTCTTCGCTCGCACGAATTTCCTTCAGCAACTCTTCGCCCGGTGCAGTGTCCAGGTTCAAAACGGTGAGCGCCGTGCCGCCTGCCTGATTCCGACTGAGCGACATGGTCGCGATGTTCACGCCATGACCGCCGAGCAACGTGCCAATCCGTCCAACCATTCCAGGACGGTCTGTGTTTTCCAATACCAGTACGACTCCATGCGGACGCGCTTCTACCGGACGACTGTTAATGCTTATGATTCGTGGAGTGGCACCGAAAAACGCGCCGCCGACAGATACGGTCTTTCCTTCGCCGACAGCGGATAATTCGAGCATGTCAGTATAATCTCCCGGTGCGCTCAGACGCGATTCGCTCACTTTCAAACCAAGAGCTTCTGCGAAACTGGGCGCGTTGACTTCGTTGACTTCGCTGCCGCCGGCTATTTGCAGGAAGCCCTTCAAAATTGAACGCGTGATTGCCGTCGTATCGACTTCGTTGACTTTGCCGCTGTAATTAATGTTGAGAGTTTCCACGCGCTTTGGTGCAAGCTGCGATAGAAACCGGCCCAATTTTTCACCAAAACGCAGATGTGGCCCAACGATTGCGAGGGTTTTCGCGTCGAGACTGGGCATGTTCACTGCGTTGCGAATGGTCCCTTCGAGCAGCGCGGCACGAATCGAATGCGCGATCTCAATCCCAACGCTTTCCTGTGCCTCCGCGGTGGACGCCCCGAGATGCGGCGTAAGAACAATATTGGGGGCGTCACGCAATGGCGATTCGGCCGGGAGCGGTTCGACCTCAAAAACATCCAGCGCCGCAGCGGCGACACGCCCGTCCTGCAACGCTTTAACGAGCGCGTTTTCGTCGATCAACCCGCCTCGCGCGCAATTGATGATGCGGACGCCGCGTTTGGTTTTCTGTAACCGCGCTGCATCGAGAATGTGACGCGTTTCTGCGGTAAGCGGCGTGTGCAGTGAGATGAAATCCGCGCTCGCAAGCAGATCATCGAGTTCGTCCACCAGTTCCACCTGCAGACTGCGAGCGCGCGTTGCAGAAAGATATGGATCGTAAGCCATCACGCGCATTCCAAAAGCAATCGCCCGCCGGCTCAATTCGCTGCCGATCCGGCCCATTCCAATTACGCCCAGTGTTTTATTGTAAAGTTCAACCCCTTCGAAATTCTTTTTCTCCCATTTCTTGCTCCGAACGTTTGCATCGGCCTGCGGGATCTTTCGCGCTGCGGAAAGCAACAACGAAAACGTATGCTCGGCCGTGGAAACCGTATTTCCGCCGGGAGCATTTAACACAATGATGCCGCGACGCGTGGCCGCCTCAACGTCGACGTTGTCCACCCCCACCCCGGCGCGCCCGACAACGCGCAAGCTCGCGCCTGCGTTCAAAACATCGGCTGTGACTTTCGTCTGGCTGCGTACGACAAGTCCGCTGAATTGTGGAATAAGATCGACGAGTTCCCTCTCACTTAGCCCGGTTTTGACTACCGTCTCGATTGCGCGGTCACGAGAAAGCTCATTCACTCCTCGCTGCGAAATGCTGTCGGCGATTAGAACCTTTGGCGGAGTCACGACAAGTCCAAGCTTAAAACTTAAATCTTAAAACTTAAAACTGTTCTGTTTACGCTCTTGGTAATCATGCAGGAGCGCAAAAAATCTTTCTACGTCATATTCGCCATCGCGGCGGCGCTAATCATTCCGCCTGATATCGCGTTGCGAACCGTTATTCATCTAGCCATTTGAAAGCCAGTTCGGATAATCTCACGCATCGGAACGGCTTCCCGCTGTACTTTATTTATCTCGTCTGCGCTTCGCTCATTCCGTCAGTCGGCTTTTTTTTCACCGCACAACGGTTAATTAATTGGCGCGCGTTCAGTTTCACATTTTTTCTGCTTCTCCTGATCAGCCTGCTTTGGGAAGTGACGCTCGCTTTGCCATATGGCTGGTGGGAATATCGCCACAATATCCTGATCGGACTGCAGATCGGAGCATGGTCCCGCCTGCCAATCGAAGCTGTCTGCGTCTGGCTGGCCGTGACCTTTACCACCCTCATCACCTATGAAGTGATCAAGATTTGGAAGGCCCTGGGCACCCGCGCGCTGGAAGCGTTTTTGGGAGTCCATAAATAAACCCGCCTGCCCAAGCGACCACCCTATGAATGCAAAACTATTCGGTTATCCGAAGATGAGCAATTGAATCGAATCGGGCAGATGCTGGGCCACGTTGGTCGCGACGCTGCCGCGAAGCAACTTGGCCATGGCTGGCCGTTGCGACGCGCCGATCACAAGGAAATCCATTCCCATGGTTGCGGCGAGATCAACAATGGTCGCCGAAGCGTCCTGGCTGACAGCATATAGCGGGACGATGTTGACGCCGCGCTCGCTTCCGAGTTTAAGCATCGAACACATGATGGCGTTCGCTTCGGGGTCATCCTGCCATTTGGAACGGCCAAGCGGCGTGCCGGCTGCGGTGAAATAAACAGCCACCTCCTTCACGTAGAGCACAAACAGCGTGGCCTTGCGCAACTGCGCTTCGTCCATCGCAAAGCTGAGCACCGGGGTGATCCCGCGCGCTGCCACCATGATTTTTTGACCTTCTTCTAAATGCGTTCGCATGTTGGCCACCAGATCTGGCGTGACCATCCTGGCAACTTCGCGCGACACGGTCAGAGTAGTGAGGCCCTGAAGCTTTAATGTGTAAGCGCGCAGCGCCAGCCCGCCGACCAAAACCGCAAGCACAAATTGAAGGGCATCGAGTTTCGTGTGAGCCAGCGTTAATTCGACAAACGCCAAAATCACGAATGTGATTCCAAACAGCACGTGATCATACCAGGTGAAACCCATGGTGCGATTGAATGTGCAAGAACCGAGATTAACCGTGATGGCACCGACTACACCAATGGCGTAAAGACCAGCCAGGGCAGTAAAGTTAGCGGCGAAAAACAGCACGATGACCGGCAGGCCAATGGCGATGGCGAGCGGCCACGTCGGAACGCCATGGCGATTGAGGCGTTTGAATTGTCGCGGCATCTCCCGGTCCCGCGCCATCATGTAAAGCAGACCAATCATCGCGACGATGGCGGTATTAGCGGCGCTCAGGAGAAGGAAGAAGAAAACAATTCCAACGATCCAGCCAAAAATCTGCCCGACTGCAGGCGAAAATGCGGCGGTTGCAAATTGTTCGCCGATGAAACGCAACATGTCTTCGCTGCGTTGTCCCAAAACCGTTGAGATTTCGTCGCGATTGGTCAAATGCAGCGTTTTGCCGAGGATCGACGGTAATGAAAGCATCGCCCAGCCGAGCAGCGCTGTGCCGAAGACAACCTCAATCGCCACAGGGGTAATTGCCTTGACCGATTCCCGCGCGACGCTGGGGTGATCCATTGTCGATCCTGGATCGAGTTTCATCACGCCAGTGAGATTGGCGATCGATTCCGCGCCCGACAACGCCAGGATCACACCAACGAATTGCACCCACACTGTGCCCAAGCTTTGGTGTCGTGGTTCCAGAAAGTGGGTGGTGAAATGCGGCGCACTGAGGGCGATCAACAGAATCACGATCACCGCAGTTGGTAACGCCAGCGCCACAGCGAAACTCCCTGAATGTTTTGGCCCGAAAAAATTGATCAGACCCATGAGCAGCAGCACGCCAATCGTCGTAAGCGCGATATGGTCGCGTGCGATCCTGATCCATTCGATGTTCTCCGCGCCCGAGGTGATGTACGTAAGAGCCGACCAGCCGCTCAACGCGGCGGTAACCGTTAGATCAGCCAGCAACAACAGCGCGCCGACCACCGCGAGCAATCGACCCTGCGATCGGGCTGCGGAATAAACGCCGCCGCCATCGGGAAAATGACGACAGATGACCGCGTAATTGATGCCGACCAAACCGGTCAGCGCGCAAACGGCCAGAATGATCGGCAACGACGAGAATCCCGCCGCGACAAACGCCAGGCCGATGACGTATGCCTTGCTGGTGCCCCAATCGCCATAGAGCAATGCGGCGGCGCGTTTCCAGTCCAGGTTACGCGGCCGATGCACGCCCGCGCTCGCGTCGAGAACAACATCCTCTATCAGCTGTGCCATTGCCTGTTCGTGTGACTCTCCATTGCGGGCTTGTTCGCTGGCAAGTTGTTTCTCATTCGCGTCTGACTTGACTCTGAATCGACTCGATCAGATCATTCCACTAGTTCTTTGTTTCGCTCAATGGGTCGGCGAGTGGCCAGCCCAACGGGGGAACCGAATTCCGCACGCGAAAGCACGCGGATCGGGGCGAACGATGCGCGGCATCGAGAGCATTTAATGGCTCCAGCCCGACAGCTAACCTCGTCAGCATCATTAAAGTGCAAGAGCTGCGGTATAAAACCGTGCTTGCTGAAGTGAGACCGCTCGTCGCGCGAGCCAGTCTCGTTTCGGAGTAGAAATTGATCCCGACTAACATTAAGCGACCGCGCAATGTCGATGTGCCGCGTGCGGCCGCGATCTTGTACGGCGACTGGGGCACAAGCAAAGCGTACGTCATCGGACTCGCATTTGCTGTCTCCGGTTATTCATCGTTCTGGCTGATTGCAGCGATGTGCGTGCTCACGGCGCTTGTCGGGATTAACTACATGATTATTTGCCGTCTTTATCCAGATGGCGGCGGCGTTTATGCCAGTGTGCGGCATCGCAGCGAGGTGATCTCCATCGTCGGCGCGTTTTTGCTCATCGCCGATTATTTGGTAACCGCAGCTATCAGCGCGCTTTCTGCCTTTCAATATCTCGGCGTGCCGCACCCCGAAAAATTCGCCGCCGCATCGATCCTCGTCATCGGATTACTCAACCTTCTCGGACCAAAACAAACTGGCGGGCTCGCATTTCTTGTATCGATTCCCACCGTGTTCGTCGTGATCGTTCTGGGTCTGTTTAGCCTGCCGCATCTCGGTCAAGCATTCGCCAATTTGCAACCGCTGCACGGAACACTCGGGCAAAACTGGGCCTGCTTCGTCGGCATCGTGCTCGCGCTTTCCGGGGTCGAGGCAATAGCTAACGCCACCGGCGTAATGAAGCTCGATCCCGGCAGCACAGACAAGCACCCATCGGTCGTCAAGACATCCACGCCGGCGATCCTGATGGTGATGATTGAAGTCTGCGTTTTTACTGCACTGCTGGGGCTCGCCATGCATGCCCTGACCGGATTGCAGGTTGTAAGCGGAGACGTGAATGCCCCGGGGGGCGACGGGGTGCGCGATTACATGCTGCGTTACATGGGCCAAGTCTTTGTCGGCGGAGCGTTAGGCCCAGCCCTTGGGCACGCCTTTGGTTTCGTTGTGAGCATCGTGTTCGCGATGCTTTTATTGTCAGCGGTCAATACAGCGATTGTCGATCTAATCATGATTCAATTTCTTATGTCGCGTGATCGCGAGGTGCCGGCCATTTTCCATCGGCTTAACAAATGGGGCGTGCCAAGCGCAGGCATGTTGCTGGCCACCATTGTGCCGATGCTGCTTGTGTTGCTCGTCAAAGACATGGCTGGCCTCGCTGATCTTTACGCAGTCGGGGTTGTCGGCGCGATTGCTACAAATCTCGGAGCAACTGCGACTGACCGGAAACTATCAATCAAGTCTTGGGAACGCACGCTCATGTTCTCGACGTTCGTCGTTATGGCCGCAATCGAGATGTCGTTGCTCATCGACAAACCGAGCGCGCGCTACTTCGCGGTCACAATTCTGGCGGTTGGACTAATTCTGCGCGGGCTCGTTTTGGAACGCCGGATGAAAAAGGAAGCAATCCCTAAGGAAGTGCCGATTGAGGCGGCGACGACGAAACCGGTGGTAGCCGCTCCGCAAAACGTTATGGCCGCTGAGTCAATTCTGTGCGCGATCCGCGGGACGGGCCGCACACTCGATTTCGCCTTGCACGAAGCACGCGACACTGGCAGGCGACTATATCTGCTCTTCGTGCGCGAACAGCCATTCATGACTGAGCAGGACGCAAAACGCAAATGGCAAGAAGATCCTGAGGCGAGCATGGTTTTTGCCGACGCGAAACAAAAAGCCGAGGATCAGCCTCCTCTGTTCTGCTACGCCGTCAGTCCATCAGCAGCGGAAACAATTGTCGATGTTGCTGCCACGCTCGGCGCCTCACGCGTTATTCTCGGGGCGCCGCAACGTAGCGCCCTAATAAATCTCCTTCGAGGGAACGTCATTCGCGAAGTTTCCTGTTCATTGCCGGAAGACATCGATCTGCTGGTTTACGCGTGAACGTACATCGCTACGACGCTGGGAATCCAATTGCACAACGCATCCGCGCCTCGTGAGTTCTACTGCAGGGAGTTTGCATTTCGACATTCGCCGGTTCGGGTACGGGCCGTGGCGTTTTCGGGTGCCAGCCCCAGACTGCAAGCATGATGAAAAAACTGATGAGATACGACACCGGGACAGCCCAACCGTGCCGGAGCCACAAACCGACCGTGCGCGCTTCCGGGAACATGTTGCAAACAGCCACGCCCGAGGAAGAGCCAAACCAGATCATGGATCCACCGAAACCCACGGTGAATGCCAGCATTCCCCAATCGTAACCATCCTGCTTCAGGGCCAGAGCAGTCAGCGGGATATTGTCAAAGACGGCGGACAAAAAGCCGAGGCCGAACGCCGTTTGCCACGATGCGGGGGGCAGTCGCTCCGCCGGCATCAGCGCCGCCGCCATTACCAAAGCGAGCAAAAACAGTGAGCCCGTAAACGCACGCGGCAAAAGCTTCCATTTTGGGGGTCGCACGAACATGGATAGCGTTAGCGCCACCCACACAGCCGCGCCAATGAACGGGAAATGGCGTGCTTTTCCCGGACAGTTGAAATTCACAAAAACGTTCGTCGCGACAGCAAACAGCAAAATGAACGCAACGACGCCCACGCGAGCCCAATCAACACGATGAAGCGACTCGCTTCGCGCCATCAGTGGCGAATATTTTTGCTGCACAATCGCTGCCGGTACCCCGAAAATGAAAAGCGAAACCGTGGCGGCAATGATCGCATGGAAAACGTGCGACGGCGGAATGCCGGCAACCCACATCATTGTCGTCGTCGTATCCCCGACCACGCTCCATGCGCCGCCAGCATTGGATGCGGCCACGATTGCGGCGATGAATGCAATGTGGACTTTGGCCCGGAAAACTTGGTGTGCGATTGCGCCACCGATCAATGCGCCGGCGATGTTGTCGAGAAAGCTTGAGAGAACCCAAACCAACGCAAGCAACATAAATCCACCTTTCCAATTATGCGGCAAGTACTTAGGCAGCACCCTCGGCAAATGGCTGCTCTCGAAAAAATCGGCCAATAACGCGAAGCCCGTGAGTAAGCAGAGCAAATTCGTCAGAATCACCCACTCACGCGCGAAGAATACGACCAACCCGCCTAGACCCGGCCCAAACGGAAAACCCGTAAAAAAAAGCTTGTAGAGAACGATCGCACCGAGGCCAATGAGCGAAACGCGAAGTGTGCGATGATTGAAAACCGCAACTCCGATTAAAGTGAGCCCGAAAAGTACGAACTCGATCGGCACAGGAAAGTTGGCGACGTTGGACAAAAGAGACATCACGCAGTCGCATTAACGTCCGTCGTACCCGGTCGCAACCGAAATCGCCTCGCGAGCCACCCGTGAAATCTCGAGAAGGATGGGGGCGAGGACTCACGCTCGCGGTTTTAATTATTAACGTGATTGGCGATGCTTAATGCCTTGCTCCGGCACAATCCGAAGACGCTGATCGGTCTGCCAATTGGAGGCTTGATGATTTGGCACCTGTTAAGAGCCACGCATTAAGTTGATTTTTTGGACGTTATTGACGCTCCTGTTTGTGGTGCAGGTGTACCACGGCTTCGATTTCCGCAGTCTGCGGAAACATATCGAGCGGCGTAACCGAATTGATCGTGAATCTCACTTGTAACTCTTTTAAGTCACGAGCCAGTGTGGCGGGATTGCAGGAAACGTAAATCAGGGTTGTGGGAGCAAGAGTAGCAATCGCTTTGCAAGCGTTGGCGCTGAGCCCGGTTGCCGGAGGATCGACGACTAGCACGCCTCGAGGCCTCGAAACTCCACTGCTTAAAGCAGTCAAGTTCACGCGATTTAGTTCTTCTTCCACATCACCGGCGATGTATGTTTCTTTCTCGGTCGCGTTTTCTTTTGCGACTGCGATTGCGAACCTGTCCCAATCGATTCCTACAACATGTTTAAACTTGGTAAGCAACGCTTTGGCGAAGAATCCGGCACCACAGTAAGCATCGATAAGGAGATCCTGTTCCGGCGGCACAAGATCGACAATCAAATCGCGCAGGGCAGTCGCCACCTCATCATTGGTTTGAGAAAAGACGCGTCCGCTCGCGGACGTGCGCAAGGTGTAATGTCCATCGCGCGGGTTTCGGCTCCGCAATTCCGTCAGCGCCCGGTTTACTTCGTCGCACGAAATCGGGCACTGCTCGATGTCGATTAGACGATGTGAATCGCGCCGAAAAAATCCGATTACCCCATTCTCCACATGAACCGTGATGCGATTGCGATATTCGTATTGCTTCGGTGACGGGGTAATCGGTCGCAGAGGAATATCTTTGAGCTTGCCGATTCGCTGAAGAACATTGCGTACCTGCCGCCATTTGATCGCCAGCTGATGTTCGTAGTCGATGTGCTGGTATGCGCATCCGCCGCAATGGCCAAAATACGGACACTCCGGTGTGACCCGATGCGGGGAGCTTTCCTTAACTTCTACCAACTCGGCCTCGGCGAATTGTTTTTTCTCGCGCAAAATCTCGGCGGAGACTGTTTCACCCTCTATCGTATAAGGAACAAAAACAGCCTTCCCTTGTTCCCGACCGACGCCTTTCCCACCAAAGGCAATGTCCTCGATTTTCAAACCGACAACGCGCACGGGAAGAATAAACCGTTAAATCGCTGAATCGCTAAATCGTTTTGACATTCCTTCGTCATTCGTCATTCGTGCTTCGTCCTTCTCATTATGGCCTGGCGACTTCAGGAACACCTTTTGCGTGGCAAAATCGATAACCGCACGCGCGGTCGCGTGACCGGTCAGATTTGGCTGGCCGGCATCGATCAGCCCCTGATGTTGGAACTAACCGGCGATTGTGCGCCCGACCTCGCCGGCTGCGAGTTGAGCTTTGAAAATCCGGCGCCGATTCCATTGACAACAAAACCGCCTGCTCCTCAGCAGCGTGGTCCTGCCGGCGATATTACGGCGGCGCGCAAAGTGCGCGTGTTCGATGTTCCCATTGAAGAAGCATTGGCCATCTCCAGACGCGGGGAGAAGCCACCCGAGCACATGGCGAATTCGGTGTATCTGGAGTGGTTCAGCGAGCGCAGCGGTCGGGTGGTGATTGAAAGCGCTGATTATCGCCTCCAAATCTCCGAGCCAGCGTGGCGTTACACAAAAGAAGAAGTCATTGAGCGCGACCGCCGCATGGCAGAAGAAGAAACGCCCTTTGCTATTGCCATCACCCAGGACGGCGAGACGCAAGAATGGGACGAAGTTCGTTATGAGCAATTTCTCCGCGAAAGCGATGCGCTGACAGAAAAATACGGCCGGCTCCTGGAGAAATATGCGGATAATCCCGACAGCGAGCGGATCATTGCCCGCGAGATGGGATGGTCGTGGCTAGAGGAGGCCCTCGATCAAGAAGACGAAAAAGAGAACAAACGAGAGAACGAACCCGGGGATTTGGAACCAAAGGCGGACCAGGAAGGGAAGGATGTGTTCCAGGACAATGTTCAGGATTATGAATTGCCGCCGCCCGACCCCATGCGCGAGGGAATTGATTGGGTGAAGGATGAGCGCGGGCACATTGTGCATCCCATCGAGAAACGCGCCCATGATGCTTTGCACGCCCTGCTCGATGAGTTAAAGGCAGCAGAACGTTTTCCCGAAGAGGAAGACGAGCAGGTCGCCGATTTCGTCAGCGGTTTTATGACGCTCAGCGCAAAGCTTGCCGGCGCTTTAGGCGGAATTGCACGCGGCGATGACTTTTTTGAGGCGGGCATGGTCATCGCGTGGCTCAAACGTATCCTGGAGATTTTGAACAAGACGATCGCAGCCGCGGATTCTGTGCGAGGAAAGGACTTTCTTCCGGCAGAGCGGCTCGCTGACTATCAGAGCGAGCTTTTTGCGATCCGCGAAGAGGTGTTGGAATTGATCAAGGAGCTGCGGTCGCGCTGATCGCAGCGCTGCTCAAAAAGTAGCGCGTGCGTTCCGCTTCCGTCATGGGGCACGGCCTTTCGGCTAACGGAATCAGCCGCCATACCGCCAGTGGCGGCGTGGTTCTGCGAACACGACCGGGATGTCGACCGAATCTACTTTCACATCCGGTCTTGTTCGCCATTCTTTAAGCGCATCAAGAGCAGCACGAGCCAAGACGGGCTGTCCAGTGCTTTGACGCAGAGCAGCGGAAACCACGCGTCCCGTCTTTCGATCGAGTTGTAGCCGAACAACCCCGCGCCCTTTCAGGTGGTTCGCACCAGGAGGATACTTTGGACCAGGCGCATGAACGAATACGATCCCTTCCTTGGTTGTGTATGTTTCGCGAGGCCAAGCACCGATGTCCCCCACGCCGGCACCCCCGAACGGTAAGGTGTGCCAACCATTTTCGACGCCGGCGTAGGATTGAATAACCGACCAGGTCAGTAACAGCCCCAGAAAGCGGCTATAGCGAAACAAGCAGAGCATGGCGCCGTACCTCAATAGTCCGCGCGCGCAAGAAGTCTTCTCAATGGTGCTAGTTGAAATCCTGGTGCGAATCGCGCACGTAGGGATATTTCGATTCGTTACCGACCTCAGGCGGAAATTCCGGGTAGCCGGCATGAATGTAAGGAATGTCCGGCGGCAGCAAGGGGTAATAGCTTTCGTGCCATCTTGGAAATGGAAAGGTCAAGATCTCAATAAGACCCGCCACGTGACGTGCGCCTGCACGTCCCAGCCCGCGCCAAACGCCATAACCAGCGCCGGCGGAATTACCTTCGGTTTGGTTGACCTGGTTGACAGTCACAAAAAACTCAGTCGGAGCGATGAAAAAATTCGAAAGACCGCGGCCGAGTTTGCGCGTGGGCCCGTAATCATTCGCGGGCGGGTCCTGAATATCTCCGAGACAAATTCCGGCAAGGCCAAACACCAATGAGAAGAGAATGAGGGGCTTCATATGGCTCGTTGCCAGTTAAACAAATACAGGGGAACGAATGCAATACTTATTTTCGACCTCCGGCTGCGGAATCCTTCTTTGTTTTAGCCATCGAAACGGCGATCGTAATAACGAGAATGAGTACAATGACTCCCAGCGAAACGGCTCTCGGCAGCGGCACATAGTCAGCGACGATCATTTTAATACCGACAAATCCGAGCACGAAGGCAAGCCCGGTTCGCAAGTAAATAAAACGGTCCATCAAACGAGCCAGCAGGAAGTAAAGCGACCGTAAGCCGAGAATCGCGCAAATATTGGACGTATACGCAATAAATGGATCCTGCGTGATAGCGAAGACTGCCGGAATCGAATCGACGGCAAAGAGCAGGTCCGTCAGCTCTATCACGAGCATGGTCAAGGCGAGCGGAGTCAACATCCAGCGACCGTCCAAATGCACCTTAAAATGTTCGTTATGAAATTCGCGGGTAATGGGAAAGATCCGGCGGCACGCGCGGATCACCCAACTTTCTGCAAAATCGTGGGGCTGATGTTTCCGAAACAGCATTCGTATTGCGGTGAGCACGAGGAACAAGCCAAAGAGATAAAGGACGAAATGAAACCGGCGCACTAATGCGATGCCGCAGATAATCATGGTGCCGCGCATAATCAGCGCACCCAGCACTCCCCAGACCAGAACACGATGTTGCGCCTTTGGCGGAACGCGAAAATGCGCAAAAATCAATACGAACAAGAAAATGTTGTCGGCGCTCAGTGAATACTCGACCAGGTAAGCAGTGAAAAAATCCAGGCCGTGATGCGGTCCCTTGATGCGCCACACCAGCGCGTTAAATCCAAGTGACACCAGCACCCATAGCACGCTGCGTCGAGCCGCCGCAGTCATGCTTAATTCCCGGTCGCGCCGGTGGAACGTGAAGAGGTCGATCCCAATCGCAACGAACACGCCGAGGTGAAAGGCGATCCAAAACCAGATACTCGTCGTCACGGCGGGGAGACTTTCACGCAGCGGCGCACACGGCAAACGTAAATTGCGCGCCCGACCCATGCGACTTATAGGTCACACAGGACTCATTCTGCTTCATCGATGGATACCGAATTAGAAAAACTGGTGGAAGCCGGCAAACTCACACCAAACGCCGCAGAGCAACTGGAAAAACTAAAACCGGGCACATTCTGTTTGCACAAAAGCTGGGGATTCGGTCGCGTGAGCGAATGGAACCTGCTGCTCAACCAGATCGTAATTGATTTTGCAGGCAAAAAGTCGCATCCGATGCAGGCCCAGTACGCGGCCGAGAATGTCACGCCGCTGGCGCCAGAGCATTTCCTCGCTCGCAAAGCGACCGACCTGGCGTCGATCAAAAAATTGGCAAGAGAAAATCCGACTGCGCTGGTGCAAAATATTCTCGAAAGTCTGGACGGCAAAGCCACGGCGCAGCAGATCGGTGAATGGCTGATAGGCGATGTTTTCACCGAAACAGAATGGAAACGCTGGTGGGAATCAACGAAGAAGGCCCTTAAAGCAAGCAGCGTTTTTTCCGTTCCTGCGAAAAAGAACGATCCAATTCAAATGCGCGGCGAAGGCGTATCGCAGGCCGACGAGCTGCTCGACATTTTCACCAAGGCACGACAGCCAAAGGAGCAAATCGCAGTGCTCGAGCAGATCGCGAAATCGCACCAGCAATTCAAGGAAGACCAACTTCAGCCGGTCATCGCGACGATCGAGAACATGACGGTGCGCAACCAAAAGATGCATCCTGAGTTCGCATTTGAACTCATCATCGCGCGCGACGATTTGCTCGCACGCAACCCATCATTGCACTCGACCCATGTCGGGTTGACCCTTTCCAAACTGATTCTCGAAGAAGAGAAGCGCCTCATATCGATTCTGCCGAAACTACCAGCAGCGAAAGAGAAAAAAATTCTGCAAGCGTTGCCTTCCGCGCTCGGTTCTTCGTGGACAGACCGCGCCTTGTATTTGATGCAGGAAAGCCATGGTCGCATGGTTGCGCAAATCCCCCGCATCTTGAGCGAGGCTGGGAAGCACGAAGAGCTTCGGATAACGCTGGAGCGAAGCATTCGCGAACACTCAGCCACCAGCGAGATGCTCGCATGGCTTTGTGGCGAACGAGAAAGCTGGAGCGAATTGGTCACCCCTGAATTGCTTGGCGCGATTTTGGCGGCGTTGGAACGCGAGCAACACAGTGCTCTCAGTCGCGGCAGCAAGTTACACCGCGTCCTGATGGACGATCGGCAATTGCTTGGGGACATCTTTAAGAAGTGCGATATCGCTAATGCGCGTGACGCCATCCGGCGGCTGCAACTTAGCCCGCTCTTCGACGAGTTGACGAAACGCTCGCTTCTTGCCCGGATCGTCAAAGTTTATCCAGAGCTGGAAAGCATGATCACCGGGGCGCAAACGCAGGAGAAAACCGCGTCCCTAATTGTTTCGTGGAGCAGCCTGGAAAAACGCAAGGCTGAATACGAAGAGCTCGTAAAAGTAAAGATTCCGGCGAACACCAAAGAAATCGCGCTCGCCAGATCGTATGGCGACTTGAGCGAGAATTTTGAATTTAAGGCGGCCAAGCAAATGCAAAGCGTCCTGATGCGACGCAAAACCGAGCTGGAACGAATGCTGCACAATGCGCGCGGAACTTCGTTTGAGAATGCGGATACCTCGCGGGTGTCCATCGGCACAATCGTCACGCTGCGTAACACGGAGAACAACAAGGATGAAACGTTCACGATCTTAGGTGCGTGGGACGGCAATCCTGATCGTCACATCATTTCATACCAAACCGCGATTGGGCAAGCGCTGCTTGGTCACGAAATAGGCGCGACTGTCTCGCTAAACACCGAGCACAGCACCGCTCAATTTACAATCGTTTCGATCCAAGCCGCGCCGCCAGATCAGACTGGGCACGCACAGGATCTCCCCAGCGAATCTACTGTCGAAACCGCGATAACTGGGTAGCGCACGGGTCTCGCGTGGTGGCGAGCGCGTGTTCACGATCGCGAACTTTTCTTGTAACTTCGTACCTTCTGGAAGCAGCGAAATTCAAAGGAAAGCCTGTTCGGCGCGACGCCGAAACCAACACGCGAGACGCGTCCGCTACCCAGACGTCGCGGCGCGGCGTTCGGAATCCGCTAGATCAGTAGTTCGTACGAGAGAACGCTCAGGCAATAAATTGCCGCGGTTTCCACTCGCAGGATGATTGGGCCGAGCGTAATTGGGTGGCATCCGTGACGGCGCGCGAGGGCGAGTTCCGCAGGCGTGAAGTCGCCCTCCGGCCCAACAAGCATCAAGACACGGCGAGGAGGATCTTGATGCTCGCTCGAATAATCTGTAAGGACCTTCTTTAAGTGTCGAGCACCTGGCTGGAGCGATCCGATCAGTCCTAGATCGAATGATTCATCCACCGCAGAAAACAATTCTGAAAGTTTCCTCGGCGCGCGTACGTGTGGCAGCCAGTTCTGGCCGCATTGTTTGGCCGCCTCAATTGCAATCTGTTGCCATTTCGACTGTTTTTGCGCGGCGCTTTCGGAATCCACCTGCACAATGGTGCGATCAGAAACGATCGGCACAATTTCGGCAGCGCCAATCTCGACCGCCTTTTGCACAATCAAGTCCATGTTCTTTCCCTTCGGGATTGCCTGTCCGAGAACGATCCGGCATTGCAGCGGTGGAGTTTCCGCTTCGTGCAATCTTCGCAATCGAATTTCATCCGTGCCAAGATCGACGATCTCCGCGGTGATTTCGCGCCCGCGTCCGTTAAAGAGAACAAGTTTCTCCCCCACCCTCATTCGCAGGACGTCGCGCGCGTGGTGTGCTTCCGAGCCGGCTAATGTGAGCGTGCCAGGGTTCCAGTTCTCGGGAGAGACAAAGAAGCGATGCATGTGATCTGAAGGACTAGACCAATAGGAGCTTCGAGGCGCTCAACTTGTCTTCCTATTGGTAGTCGGACGCGATAAGCGAGGTCATTGCCAGCACATCTGCCAACGATCTGTCTGTCGGCAGCTCTACGCCACGCTGTTGAAGCGCTGCGATTACGCTCTCCGTGGGAATGTTTCCAACCAACGCGTCCTGCGCGAAGGGACACCCACCAAGGCCACCCAGAGCGGAATCAAAGCGTCGACACCCTGCATCGTAAGCAGCGAGCACTTTAGTTATCGCTTCGCCAGGAGCGCTGTGGAGATGCACGCCAATATCGTATCCGGTGTAATTGTTGGTGATCGATCGGACCATATGGCGAATCAAATGAGCGCCGGCAACTCCCACGGTGTCAGCCAGCGAGATTGATCGGATACCAAGCGCCGCCAGTTTCCCTACTGCCTGGCGCAGCTCGTTCTCATCCCAAGGATCGCCGTACGGATTTCCGAACGCCATCGAGATATAAGCGACCACGTCGAGCCCGGCTGCGTCGGCTTTTGTCTTAATTGATTCCAACGTTTTGTAAGACTCTTGGAGTGTCTGGTTTTGGTTTTTGCGCAGGAACGTCTCGGAAACAGAACAAGGATAGCCCAAAGTCTTAACCGCTTTGGTCGCAATGGCGCGGTCGGCCCCCTTCTCGTTTACCACGATGCCAATAATTTCGACGTCACCCGGTACGTCGAGCTGTTCCAGCACCTTTTCGCTATCGGCCATCTGAGGTACGGCTTTGGGAGAAACAAAGCTAACCGCATCGATGTGCTTGAACCGTGCCGCGATTAACGCACGGAGGTAACGCGCCTTGAGTTCTGTTGGGATTTGTCGCTTGAGACCCTGCCAGGCGTCACGCGGGCATTCAATCAGTTTGACGGCATCGTGAACCACAAGAGGCTGCAGAGTTCTATTTGAAAAATTCCTTCGCGCGTTCAAAAAAGCTCTTGCGCAAGGGGGTGTTTTCCTCACCGCAAAGCGCTGCGAATTCCTCGAGCTTGCGACGTTGTTGCGCGTTCAGGCTCGACGGCACTTCGACAATTAAACGGGCGAACAAATCGCCACGCCCACGTCCGTTGACGTTTGCAATTCCTTTGCCGCGCAGTTTAAACATCTGCCCGCTTTGCGTGCCGGCAGGTACCTTCAGATGCGCCCTGCCTTCAAGCGTCGGCAGATCAATCTCGCCCCCCAGGGCCGCAACGGAAAAAGGAATTGGCACATCGCAGTACAGATCATCGCCTTCGCGCTGAAAGATCTTGTGCTCCTTCACGTGTATGACCACATAAAGATCGCCCGGAGGTCCGCCGCGAGTCCCGGCCTCGCCATTGCCCAACGAGCGCAATCGTGAACCCTCTCTAATTCCGGCAGGTATTTTCAGCTTAACCCGGCTCAGTTTTTCACCGCGCCCTTCGCCCCGGCATTTCAGACACGGTTTCTCAACGACTTCACCAGCGCCGCGGCAGCGGGGACAGGTCTGTGAAACGTGAAAAAATCCGCGGGAACTAATCACCTGCCCACGGCCACCACAGGTAGAGCAAGTGATCGTGCGTGAGCCGGGTTCAGCTCCGCTGCCGTTGCATTTGTCGCAGGTGGCGAGTTTCGCGATCTCGATCTCTTTTTCGGCGCCAAACGCAGCCTCTTCGAGCTTGATCTGCATGTCGTAGCGCAAATCGGATCCGCGCCGCCGATCTTCTGATCGGTCGCCGCCACCGAAGAATGTCTCGAAAATTCCCCCGCCGAAGCCGCCACCGCCGAAAACTTCCCGGAAAATCTCAAACGGATCGTGAAAAACGCCTCCTCCAAAACCAGCGCCGCCCTGCGCGAATGCTGCGTGGCCAAACCGATCATAAGCGGCGCGCTTTTCAGGGTCGATTAAGACATCGTACGCTTCGCCTAATTCCTTGAACTTTTCTTCGGCGTGCGGGTCGTCCGGATTTTTATCAGGATGAAACTTGACCGCGAGCTTGCGATAAGCGCGTTTGACCTCTTCCTCGGTCGCGTTTCGTTCAACGCCCAGGACCTCATAGTAATCGCGTTTTTCAGTAGCCATGTGAGCCAATCTTACTCTTACTCGTGCTCCTGCTCCTGCTCCTGCTCTTGCTCAAACCGCGAGCGCAATCTCGATTAAGAGCATCTGCATGAGACCGACGCCTTTACTTTGCAGGCCCGCTGGAAACAACCACTTTCGCGGGTCGCAGTAATCGGTCTTTGAATCGATAACCGCGACGGGCCTGGCGCACCACGATCCCTTCGGGGATTTCATTGCTGGGCTCGTGGCCAATTGCTTCGTGCATGTTTGGATCGAACGTTTTCCCCTCCGCCTCGATCGATTGCAATCCGTTTTCAGTCAGCAAATCGTTGAGTTGTTTCTGTACGAGAACCATTCCGGAATAAATTGGAGAATCTGCGCCCTGTTCTTTTGCCGCTGCCAGGCCGAGCTCAAAATTGTCAATAATTCCCACCAAACGCTCTAGCAAAGCGCTGTTGGCGTATTTGATCGCCTCTTCCTTTTCGCGCGCCGAACGTTTCTTGTAATTCTCGAAATCGGCCTGACTTCGCAATGCGAGATCGCGGAAACGGTCGAGATCTGCCTGCAGGCCGGCCGTCGGATCTTCTGCTTCGTTTTGCGCAGCATCGCTCCCACGTGCTGCAGATGACGGGATCGAACTTGCCGAAGCGGATTGTTTCATTTCTTTGTTTTGTTCAGTCACAGGCATTTTTTTCATGTTTTACGAATGGCAATTAAAGTGATGTCGTCGTTTTGAGGAATCGAGCCGGTAAAATCGCGAACGTCCTCGATGATTTTCCTTACAATTGCCTGAGCCCCGTCGTTCGCACCGGCGCGCACCGATTGCATCATGCGGTCGAGGCCGAACTCCTCTCCCTCGGCATTAAGCGTTTCGGTCACGCCGTCGGTATAGAGAACGAGGCAATCATCGCGTTCCAGCGGGACGGCGAAGTCGACGGTAAGCCTATCGAACACGTTTCCACTGTCAATTCCCACGACCATTCCCGGAGATTTTATTGGCGTAACCGTCTGCAACTGGCGCTTGTAAAGCAATGGCGCGTCGTGTCCGGCGCGCGCGAGCGTGACGCTGTCGCGTTGGTGGTTTAGAATCAGATAGGCCATGCTGATGAACATGTCTTCCTTGATATCGGGGTAGAGCTGGCGGTTCACCTTTCGCAAAACATCAGCTGGAGAGGGGTTGCGCGCAGCCTCCGCGCGTAAGACACTGCGACAAATCGCCATGATAAGTGATGCCGGTACGCCTTTGCCTGACACGTCCGCAATCGCTACGCCGAGCCGTTCTTCATCGACTTGGATGTAATCGAAATAGTCGCCGCTCACTTGTCTGGCAGGCGCGTTGATGCCGCTGATCTGAAATCCGTCAATGGCCGGCGCTTCCGACGGAAGCAAGATGCGCTGGATGTCGCGCGCGATTTCGAGATCGTGATCCAGCCGCTTCTTTTCGTTCGCCATGGAGTAAATGATGGCGTTATAGAGCGCGAAAGCGGACTGCTCGGCGATCGACTTAAAAACGACAAAGTCCCCCTGCGAGAAGGCTTGACCGGTAGGGCCCTGGGCTAGCGCAAGCACGCCAAGGTCCTGGTCTCCATACCGGAGCGACGCCGCCATGACTGACGCGCTGCCAAAAGCGCTTCCACGCAACTTCGCCAGTTCCGGCGTCTCGGAGAACTCAACCAAGCACACAGATTGTCCTGTTTGCCAAACCCGTCCAATTAGTCCCTCACCCGGGCCGACTGTGTGCAGCCGTACAAAGCTATCCAGCGCGATCGGAGCAGCCGCCGCTTGTTGCAAGATGTTTTGGGGAACATCGACCAACGGCGGACAATCTTTGGAAATAAACGCAGGGGTAAGTTTCCCGCCCGTTCGATCGGTCACATAAAGCGCGCCGCCGTGCGCGTCTAGAACACGCGTAGCCCCCTCGACGATGAGCCGGTGCAGCTCCTGAGGCCGAATGGTCTCCCGGAAAGCCTCACCCAGGCCGTGCAAAAAATCGAAGACGAGCGTTTCCTCGACTTGAATTTCTTCATGAGAGCGTTCCAACTGTCGAATCCGCCGGATTTGAAACCAAACGGTGATAATCCATCCGGCAACAGACGCGACAAGCAGTCCCAGAAGAAGAGGCGGCCACATCATGCAAGGGCCAGCTTACTTCAAAGGCGTCTCGTGATGAAGGTCTTGTCTTAGGAAATCGAGAACGTCTTTAAACCGAAGAATATTTTCTGGCGCGGCCTCGCAAAGCGCCTCATGCGCTTCCAGCATCGTCTCCGTTTGTTTCTTTTTTCGGTCCGCAGAAGATCGGACCGCCGGGGTCCGTTCAAGCGCGCCGCATTCGGGAGGACTGGCACCATTAGCGCGAATATCGAATATCTGGTCCAGACCCAGCCCTGAGAGAAGCTCCTGGCTGCGGTTCCCACAATGGACGATGTGAAGATGTCCATGTCCTAATTCCTTCAATCGAAGTGCCACGCTGGCCATCGTCCCCATGAATGTGGAATCCATCATGGCGCAATCGGCCAGATCAACCACAAATTCACGATAGCCGCGGTCCAACATTTCGCGCGCGAACTCTTTGAGATTTCCGCTGTTGAGGAAACTGCCTTTCCCCTCCACTTTCACCCACACGGTTGGGCCGCTCACCCCTACTTGAATAGATGAGTCCACAGTTACTACCGGAAAGATACCAGCCCGGAAGGCATGCTGTCAATGCTCACCGGACTCGACGAAGCCTCAGGAAATGATTCGGAATCTGGAGCGCCAAAGGCCTCATTACGTATCACTTGCCCGGAAGATGAGATGCGCTTATTGGATCTCACTCCCACATAAAGGAGCGATTTTCCGCAACGATCCGCCCGTTTTCGATTAACAGACACCGCCATGCGATCACGCGACCATCGTCAAAATAATCGTCTCCAACGACCTTGAATTCCGTCTTGTGAGTGCCGCGCACATTTCGATATGAAATTTCCTGCGCCTGGACGTGCTCGTGCAGTTTCTCCTGACGATATTCCAAACGCACTGTGACATCGGAAGGGTGCTTGGCCCGCCAGAAGAAATCAAAGTAATTACCGAACCGCTGACGTTGATCGAGTCCGGTTACCGCCCCGAAGAGTCGATACTGTCGTTCAAACGTAATGGGAGCGTCCTGAAGCGTCGCCACTTTCTGGTTCGGCGAGCCGGACTTTCCACCCAAGGAGGTGGTGCTACTCGTCTGCCGCGCGCGTTCGCTAGCTTTTGGCGCTTTCTCACTCAAAAAGGTGAGCTTCGTCTTTCGAAACTCGAAATCGTTACTTAACGCCACCGGTAGCGGTGAGACTTTTTCCACGATTCTTGGTTCTACGCGCTCACGTGCAGCCTGACTGGAGGCGGCAACAACCAACGCGCTCAAAGCGAAGAGAGCAGCAACAAACCTCATTGCCCTAATAAAGCCGGTTTTTGAATCAGGTGTCAACGGGCAACCCACAGATTCCACTTTCTCGATGTACAATGGAAGTTACGCGGATCTGAAAGTACGTTTCGGTTTTATGATTGAGGTTCGTTACGATCGCGGGGTGTATCTGCCGCGCCAGGACTTATGGCTCGACCCATGGGACGCAAAGCGATTCGCTTTCGTTTCGCACGCGCATGGCGATCACATTGCGCCACACGAAGAAATCATTGTTTCCGAGCGCACAGCGCGCCTGATGCAAACCCGGCTGCCGGGCTCCCGCACAGAACACATTCTGCCGTTCGGTCAAAAGCGAATGGTGCACGGCGCCCATCTTATGCTATTGCCGGCCGGACATATCTTTGGGTCGGCTCAATGTTTCGTTTTTGCCGGAAACGAGACACTGCTTTACACCGGCGATTTCAAGCTGCGCCCCGGGAAATCCGCCGAGCCGGCGGAGTGGCGCAAAGCGGACACACTGATCATGGAGACGACATTCGGTCTGCCACGTTATCGGTTCCCGCCGACGAAACAGGTCATCGATCAAATAATTGCCTTCTGCCGGGAAACAATTGATGACGGTGGAGTACCCGTGCTACTTGGATATTCGTTAGGCAAAGCGCAGGAGATCCTCTGTTCGCTCGATGGAGCTGGGTTAACGCCGATGCTGCACGGTTCCGTTTATCGGATGACGCGCATCTACGAACAGTTTGGCCAATCGTTCTGCAAATATCTTCGCTACAACCCAAGCAATGTTGCTGGAAAAGTTCTGATCTGCCCACCCAGCGCGAGTCATTCACACATGCTGGAAAAAATTACGCGCAAGCGCGTCGCGATGATCAGCGGTTGGGCGGTCGATCCAAATGCAATCCATCGCTATCAGGTGGATGCGGCGTTTGCGCTTTCGGATCACGCTGACTACAGCGACCTGCTTCGCTGTGTCGAACTTGTTCAGCCGCGACGCGTACTCACGCTCCACGGTTTCGCTGCTTCGTTCGCGCGTGACTTGCGCGAACGCGGCATCGAAGCATGGGCGTTAAGCGAAGAAAACCAACTGGAGTTTACGCTGGCGAAATCTGTAGCGGCAAGCGTGTCGCCCACATCCGCCAAGGTTGCGGCTGACCCAGCTGCTACTAAGGCATCTGAATTCCTCGTATTCGCAAATGTTGGTGAAGCGATCGCTGCAACTTCGGCCAAACTGGAAAAAATTCGGCTGCTTGCCGATTATCTGCGGGGCCTAACGAGCGACCAGCTCCCGGTGGTAACGCCCTATTTCACAGGGAAGGCGTTTGCCCAGACCGATTCGCGTACCCTGCAGGTTGGCTGGGCCGTAATCTTCCATGCTCTGCAAGCCGCCGCCAAACTCAGCGACACGGAATGTCATCAAATCGCCAGTACCCACGGCGACGCGGGCAAAACAGCGTTCGAAGTTCTCGACGCAAGAACGACGCCTCAACCCCTCAGCATCCGTGAATCGGGCGAATTCTTTGAAAATCTCCACCGTGCGCGCGGTCCCATTGCCAAAACCGAGCTGTTGAGAAATCGATTCTCGAAATTGTCTGCGCGCGAAGGTCTGTACGTCGTGAAAATTTTGACGGGCGATCTGCGTATCGGATTACGTGAGGGTTTGGTCGAGGAGGCAATCGCGAAGGCGTTCGGTGTTCCGCTTGAGCAGGTAAGGGGGGCCAACATGTTGTTAGGCGATATTGGTCAAACAGCTGTACTTGCTTCGCGAAACGAGCTGGCACGCGCAGAGCTGGCGCTGTTCCGTCCCATCAAATGCATGCTTGCGACTCCTGAACCGACAGCCGAAGCCGTATGGGAACGCTTTGCTAAAGCTGCAGCTACTGATCGGGAACCGCCCTCTTACGCGCCCGCCACCGTTTATTTAGAGGATAAATTCGACGGGATTCGAGCACAGCTGCACCGCACTGCGCAACGGGTCGAGATTTTCTCTCGCGACCTGCGGCGCATTACAGATCAATTCCCGGAGCTGGCGGACCAAGCCAGGAATTTCCAGGAGGAGCTGATCGTCGACGGCGAAATTATTGCTTTCGAGAAGGGCCGCGAACTCACTTTTTTCGATCTTCAAAAGCGGCTGGGGCGACGGAGCGACGGTGCCGATTTATTTGCACGTGCGGCGGCGGACGTGCCAGTCGCGTTTGTAATCTTCGATCTTCTTTGGCTGAACGGCCGGTCAATGCTGAAGACTCCGCTGCGTGAGCGGCGAAGGCATCTGAGCAGCGTGCGATTGCCTTCGCATTTTCAAATCGCCAGGGTCATGCCTGCCCATTCTGCTGCCCAGATCGAACAAACATTTCAACAGGCGCGGCGACGTTTGAATGAAGGGCTGATGATCAAAGATCCAGGGAGCTTTTATCTGCCCGGGAACCGCGGCATGTTTTGGTTCAAGCTAAAGAAAGAACTGGCGACGCTGGATGTCGTCGTTGTGGGGGTCGAGCTTGGGCATGGCAAACGCAATAATGTGCTGAGCGATTACACGTTTGCCGTGCGCGATGAAACGACCGGTAAGCTCCTGCCGATCGGTAAGGCTTACAGCGGATTAACCGACACGGAAATTGCGGAACTGACGGCGCACTTCAAGCAGAACACAATCGCAGACCATGGCCGGTATCGTGAGGTGAAACCGGACGTGATCCTCGAAGTCGCTTTCAATTCAATTCAACCCAGCTCACGTCATGCCAGTGGACTGGCGCTGCGCTTCCCGAGAATTAAAACCATCCGGCGCGACAAGACCATCGATTCAATCGACACACTGCAACATGCCCAAGAACTGGCAACGCAACGAGCCAATTCGCCCGCCAGTTTTCGGCGACAGGCATGATCAACGCGGCCGCTATTTACTAGGGCGTAGGCGAAGGAGATGGTGAACTCATCTCGGTACCGCCATAAGCCCCAGCATCGCTAGAGGGTTGGGCACCAGGAGAGGCCTGCGCGGGAGACGCCGGCGCACGCATTTGTCTCATCTTGCGTAACGCGTCCAGTCTCTGCTGCCTTTGAGCGAGTCGCTCTTGTATTTTTCGTTCTCGTTCAACCTTGAGCTGCGTGGTGTCTCGCGTCGGGATTAAACCGGCAGGAATGGACGGGGCAGGAACGGGATTCCCAGAACTGTCCTTGATCGCGCTTCTCAACTGGAGATCGCTCGAAAGCTTCGACGTACGT
>DASREQ010000034.1:0-6416 GCA_035651975.1 Candidatus Udaeobacter sp. | reverse complement strand
AAGAGCTGCGGCGGGAGAATTTGGTCTTGACCTCGTCTACGTTTCCGCGCCGAAGCTGCTGAATCGCTGGATCGGGGCGACAGGCGAGAACATTCACGCGGCATTTGCAGATGCGGCCGCCCGGAAACCCGCTCTCCTTTTCATCGACGAGATCGACGCGCTTGGTGCAGGGCGGCAGGATGCTGTGGGCGATCCAGGCGGCGCCGGGCGGGAATTCAACAACGTCACCATGGCGTTGATGAGCGCTATAGACCAGTACCGCGAAGCAGGCGGTCTTCTTCTAATGGCCGCGACTAACCGTCTGGACGGCTTAGACGACGCACTGCTTCGGGAAGGCAGATTTGACTTGAAGATTCGCATAGACCTGCCCGACGAATCCGAGCGGCTAAGGATTCTGGAGGCCCAGTTGCGTAAAAAGCCATCCTTGCGATTTGACTTACGAGAATTCGCGCGGCTTACGCCTAACGCCAGTCCAGCTAAACTCGCTGCACTCATAGATCAGGCGGCAACATATGCATTCGCGGACAATCGCAAAATCACGTCCGCGGACTTGCATCGGGCACTGAACGAAGGCGGCGGCAGAGATCGTCCACAGCTTGAACGTGTCGAGTGGGAACAGGTCGTGATCGATAAATCGGTGAAACAGGACATCCAATCACTGATACGCTTGTTAGAAAACGGAGCAAAAAACCGACAAATGGGTTTGGAAGTGCCGAGCGGGTTGCTCCTGATAGGTCCGCCAGGAACCGGCAAAAGCCTAATTTCCCGCTTAATCGCGAGCCAGACAAAGCGAAGCTTTTATCCGATCAGCGCGGCAAGCGTTCTCAGTAGCGGAGTCGGTGACTCCGTGAAGCGCATAGCGACCCTATTTTCCCGAGCAAAGGAACACTCTCCAGCGATCATCTTTTTCGATGAGATGGATGGACTCCTTCCTGCAAACAACCGAAATCTCTCACAACATGACATCCAGGTTGTGGAGCAGTTCTTAACGGAAATTAGCGAACTGAAATCGCAAAATGAAGTTTTTCTCATTGGCACAACAAACCATCCAGAAAATATTGATTCTCGTGTGCTCCGCGGTGGGCGGTTCTCGGAGAAGATCGCGATCCCTCTGCCGCGAGTGGAGCAGCGTGTGCAACTGTTGAAGATTTTTCTCAACGGCACTCGCCTCGATACCGGACTTGGGATCGACGAGATTGCTGCTAATTTGGATGGCGCTTCGGCTGCCGATCTCCAGGCCATCTGCATTGCTGCAAAGCGAATGGCATTCAACCGGTTAACTGATGGCGATCAGCTACCGCCGTTGAATCACTCGGATTTCGATCGTGCAGCACAACGTGTTCTCGGTAGTGATGCCGAAGACGATAACACGTTCCGCCCCGCACTCTGACCTCCTCTGAACCAGCAATTCGTCTCCGTTTGACAGCATTTCATTTCCGTCTTACTTTCCCTCGCACATTCATGGCTTTTCTGGACTGAGTTTTTCTCAGTCGGAAGAACAAAATGCAATTGGCGAAGGGAGCACGCAAATGAGATATCAGGAAGATCAGTGGTGGAGGAAGCGTTTGGTTGTGGTTGCGCTGACCCTGCTACTCATCGCAGAGATCGCGGCAGCGCAGAACCTTGGATCAAGTCCACAGCTGAACGTGGCGGTCCAGGGACAAACTGGGGCTCAACCGGAAGGAGCATTTCTCAATTTCATCAACTGGGTTGGAAACGTGATTTCGCCGGTAGGCGCTGGTGGAGCGATTGTCGGCGCAATCGTTTCCTGGCTAACCGGCCGCGGCTTCGGCCGATGGCTATTTGCTGCCGCCGCACTATTGGCAGTTTCCGGTGTTACCAGGCTCATTGAGTTCTGGGTCACGAATGGCAGTGGAGGAGTGACCTAGGCTTGGCCGTCGTGAAGGCTTCGGCAGCCTGCAGTCGAAGAAAGCCGCAGGCTGCCAATCTGCAGACCGATTTCAGAGAACGAATTCACACTCGAATTAGGAATCCAATGCCAGCTCCGCAATTGCTCAATGACGTCATCTCACTGCTGCTGCTACTAGCTCCCTCGGCCGCAGTTCTGTCCTTAGTGCTGGCAGGTGTGAGCCTCCGGCGGGAAGGAACGCTGACCTTCGCCATCGGCGGCGGCTTCACGAAATGGATGTTCTGGGCTGTGATTTTTCTGACTCTCCAGCCAATACTAAGCTGGTTTAGTTCGTTTGGAGTTTCGACGCAGCTGCCGTCCGGAGGCATCGCGACAGGCTGGCTCTCTAATGTTCAGGCCGATCTTTCACAGTTCATCTCTCATTTCGTCCTCCAGCGTCTGGTCCCGACTTTAGCTGCTTTTTTCGTGTTACGAGCGGTCCTGGATGCGGCGTCTGGCCAGCACCCGTTGGCGTCGATCTTGGCAGCGATGTTCTTACTTGGAACCCAGACGACGTACAGCTTGCTTCAGGGCTATAACACCGGAACGCAATACGCCACGGTCGATGTCCTCGACAGTCTTTGGAACCATCTCGCGGGAACGATCATGCCGATCGCAGCCGTTCTCGCCTTGGTCGGCGCAATTTTGAATTTCGCGACGCGCAAGCCCTTCTTGAGGCTCGTCGCAGTATCGCTTGCGATGTTGACCACTTCAGCCATCTGGAAGCTTGTGACTTCGATGATGTAGGTGCGTGGATGAATTTGAGCGGCATGTCTTTCGATCACGGAATACTGAACCTGGCGAATTGGGTGGGCAATGTCATCATGCCGACGCTGGCGGCAGTCTTCATCATCAACGCCATTCTGCAGTTCTCGAAAGGGCAGGATTTTGCGCACAGCATGTATGGGGCACTGGCGGCCCTGATGATCTCAGGGCTGACACGCGCATTTGAGACCTTCGCGTCACAAGCGACGTGGAACAACCCTGATCTCTACTGGCTTTCCATTGTGACTCTGATCAATTGGGTCGCAAACGTAATCTTGCCGGTTTACGCAGCATCCCAGGTCGCGGCGATGGCATTGAGATTGGGCGTCTTTTCGCTGGTTCATCCTACCAGCGGCTGGCTGCGACATTTCGTGACCGCCGCTCTTTGCTTAATGGTGTCAGGCGTACTGCGATTGGCGGAGTTTTTCGTGGCCCAAGGCACTGGCGGGATTACCTAGGAGAGGATATGGCACTGGATGTCACACCCATTTACCGGAATTTACGCACAAGGGTCACTTTTTTCGGACTCGAAACGGAGGACCTCTTTGCGATCCTCGGAATTGCTGTGGTGATGAACATCTTCGGACGCTTTTTAAACCGGGAGATGTTCGGTTTACCGATGAACATGGTGCTGCAATATTTCGTCCCGATCCTGAGCGTGCCGGCTCTGATGGCCTTCAAATACGGCAAGCAACGCGGGTATCTGCTGGATTGGGTGTTCTTTCACACCAAACCTCACGTTTACTCCGGTCTTGAGCGAGATCGGGAACTGCGAAGCGAATACTTCAAGGACTGAGAAAAGAAATGCCGCTGACAGGAGAGCAGTACGACAGATCGTTAGCGCAGCCTCCGATTTGCGAACAGCTGAAGGTTCGAGATCTCGTCGACAATCTATTGATCCAGCTCAATGGATCCTTCGTCGCTGGATATCTAGTGAGCGGGATCTGCTCCTATTACTACAGCGACGAGGAACGGAACCGGACAAAGCTCCTATTCGAAGCTCTGATTCGCTCACTCCCCGAGCGGTCAATGCGACTGCAGGCGCGGTTTGAGATCTCTGAAGGCGCGGGCGAACTGATCGCTAGATACAACCGTGAGCAGCAAAGTACTAGTCAGGTTCTGCAGACGCTTGATCGCGAACAGTCGAATTCCTGGTTGAGGAAGAACGCCGCGGGCTACTACCTCGACCAATCCCTTCATTTCTATTTCATTTGGGACCCTCGCATTCATCACCAATCATCCGATTTCGAATGGAAAAAGAAAACGCGTGGCGGTAGCGTCAGCATGTCTGCGAAGAAATGTATCGAGCGCAGCCGGCGGGAACACGAAGAATTAGTCGCCGAGTTCAACAGCCTCATGTCCGGAGTAGAAGCCAGTCTGCAAGCAACCGGCATGAAGATCGACCGGATGTCGCACCAGGACCTCTTTCTTGAAGTCAAACGCGCTCTGAATCCACTAGCGAGCGATGTCAGGGCGTACCGTCCGCCCGAAAATTCCCTGATCTACGAGAGCGCGCGTAGCCAGATGGCCAACGTCAATATTGAGGATGAATTGGACGATCACCTCAAGATTGGCGGGCTACTGTACTCGTTCATCAGCCTGAAAGACCTGCCTGACGCCACTTTTCCGGGTCTATTGCGCGAGCTATTGGTGATGGATTTCCCGCTCGTCGTGAACGCGGAAATCGTTCTGCCCGATCAGGCAAAAGCCGTCAAACAGTACAAGAGCCGGCTGCGGAAAATGACGGCCGCGCAAAAGGATATCCACGGCGGGTTTCGCCTCAATGTCGATGCCCAGGTGGCGGAACACCAGCTCATCAAAGTCCTACAAGAACTGATCGCCAGTTCGCTGAAGTCCTGCGAGCTCAGCTTGACAGTGTCCGTTCGCACCTCACAGCCAGCTCGTAACCGCTTCGAATTGATGGAGGCCGAGCGAATCCTTGCAGATCGTCGCCAGCGGGTATTGCATGCAATCGCTCGCATGAACGGCGCGCGGGGAATTCCCGAGACCCTAGCGCAAAAGCGATTCTTCTTTTCCAGCTTGCCGGGGCTCGGCGAGGTCAACAAGCGCGAACTCGATGTGTTGACGTTGCATGCTGCCGACCTTCTCCCAATCGAAACGCCCTGGAAAGGAACCCCGAATTCTCCTTTGATTTTGTTTGAGACGCCTTACCGACAGCTCATCCCTTTTTCGCCCTTCGACTCAAGCCTGGGTGATGCCAATTTACTGATCATGGCGAAAACTGGCGGTGGGAAGACATTCCTGGCGCAACTGATGCTGTTGATGATGGCCCGATCGCGGCCACTGGTCTCGATTCTGGAGCGTGGTGATTCCTATTCGCCTTTGGTGGAGCTCATGGGTGGTCGCGTCATTAATGTCCAATTAGACGGCCGAGAAACGCTTAACCCCTGGGATTTGCCAGATGGCGAAACCGTGCCGAGCAACGAAAAGACAGCTTTCCTGAAGAATTTGACTCGGCACATGCTTGGGGAGAGCCACGGCTCGGATACCTCTCTGTTAGACAACGTGCTGACGGAAGCGATCACGCGTGTTTATAAGCGCTGCTCGATCCGGTACTCAAGCCCGATTCCCACGTTCAACGACCTGCGTGAAGAGCTGGCGAACTGGCGCGATGCGGAGAAAATGCAGCGCACGATTGATGAAGCGCACTTGGCCGCTATCAAACTACGCCAATGGACTGAAGGCGGCATTTACGCGAAGCTCTTCGATCGCCCAACGAACATGCGTCTTGATAGTGACTGGCTGTTCTTTAACATCGAAGGTCTCAGTGCGGATCCCAGGCTTGAGACGGCGATGAGCATGTTGATTGCCGCGGCGATGGCTTCGCGTGCCGCGGGTAAGACGGGCCGACCCAGTGTTTCAGTGCTTGACGAATGCTGGTTTCTGCTCGATTCGACTTCGCTAGCTCCCGAGGTTGTCCAGTTGTATCGGACCGCGCGAAAACGCAATTCCAGCGTCTGGGGGATCAGTCAGACCGTTGAAGATTTCGTTGGCACAGAATCGAATCCTCGCGTTCACGGGCCGGGAATTCTCAAAAATGCCACGACCAAGATTGTGGGACAACAGCCCGGCGAGGTCGCGCCGCTGGTCAACCACTTGAATCTTAATCCTGCCGCGATCCACGAGGTGAAAGGCTTCGGCGCACCGAGAAAAGGCAAAGGTGCGGAGGCCCTGCTGGTTATCGGCGAGAAGGCTGAGACGACGCAGACCATTCGAATTAGCCCGACGGCACTCTCCTATTGGGTTTGCACAACGTTTCCACGCGAACGCAAATACCGGGCTTGGTTTTTGCAGAGACCGGCAGGTCGCCCACTGCTAGAGAGATATCAGGAGTTGGCGGCCAAATTTCCGCACGGTCTCGCGGAAATCGACCCGCTTCCGGAGGAGATTTCGGGCGCAGTGAATTCAGCATTTGAAGCGACTTCGACGGCGGAGAGGGTCTCCGCTTAACGGCTGTGGGTAGGAGGAAGCAATGCAGATCATATGGTACGCGGTTTTCTTCACGGGGCTTGTGTGGTTAGTGACGATTTCGAAAAGCCGGAGGAAACTCGTAGCGGTGACGCTTACTGGCGCAATGGTATTGACGCTGGTGGGAGCGCCACAACCAGCACACTCCCAGGCGCCGACGGGGATCCTTAGCGCCATTCAAGCTGTTCTCAGCGTCATTAACGGTTTGATTCAGACTGCGCTGACCTCGATCAACACCGCGAGGACCGCACTC